>WLJO01000096.1 GCA_009701715.1 Actinomycetota bacterium | reverse complement strand
GTCACCAACATCCAGGCCGGCGGCGGCCTCTATGCACAGCGGATCGTGACTCGCAAGCATTACGACCTTGACCGCGCCAAGCAGGTCGCACTCGCCGCTGCCGGTCTCGGCGCCCATCCCGACCACTGACCGCAGGCAGACGATGACTGCGGACCTCCATGCAGCCGCGCTCGACGAGGTCGAGCGGAAGGAGTTCGTCGCTGCGGCGACGGCGTTCCTCGAGGCCAACGCCGAGCGGCTGCCGGCTGCAGAGCAGTTTGAGTGGGGTCGGGGTTCCGGCCACGTCCACCTCCTCGGCCGCGAGGTCGAGGACCCGAAGGCACTGATTGCCGAGGCCCGCAAGTGGCGCGCCAAGGTGTTCGATGCAGGGTTCGGATGGCTCGGCGGACCGGTGGAGTACGGCGGAGCCGGGCGTCATCACGACCTTGACGGCGTCTACCGCCATCTCGAGGGTCAGTTCGACGTGCCCGACCAAAGTGCATGGGGCGTGGCGTGGGAGATGGTGGCTCCCGCCATCCTCGTCCACGGCAGCGAGGACGTGAAGCTGCGGTACCTGCGACGCATCTATCGGGGCGAACTGCTCTGCTCGCAACTGCTCAGTGAACCCGGCAACGGCTCAGACCTCGCCGGACTGCGCACTAAGGCCGTCCGTGACGGCGACGAGTGGGTGGTGAATGGCCAGAAGGTGTGGAGCTCGTACGCGCACCTTGCGGATCTCGGCCAGTTGATGGCCCGCACGGACCCGGACGTGCCCAAGCACCAGGGGCTCACCATGTTCCTGCTGCCGATGGACACCGACGGGGTGGATGCGCGTCCTCTGCGCCAGATGAACGGCAACGCCGAGTTCAACGAGGTATTCCTCACCGACGTGCGCGTGCCCGACGCGAACCGCGTCGGGGCGGCCGGCCGTGGTTGGGCAGCCGTCCTCACGACCCTCATGTCCGAGCGGGCTGCAGTGGGGTCCGGCAAGACCTCCGCAGCCTCCGACCCGGCGCTCATCCTCCTAGAGGTCGCACGCCACGTCGACCGCATCAGTGACCCCGTCGTTCGCCAGACGCTCGCCGAGGTGCTCACGCACCGCAAGCTGATCGAGTGGGTCGGTGCTCGTGGCGAGCAACTCGTTGCGTCCGGTGCGAGCCGCGGGGCGGAGGGGTCGATCCTCAAACTGCTGTCGTCACGCCAGATCCGCCGCATTGCGAACCTCGCCGGGGACCTGCTCGGGCCATCGTTCATGGCGGACTCCGGCGACTGGGGCACGTACACCTGGTCCAACTACCTGTGCAGCACGCCGGGCCTGCGTATCGCCGGTGGTACGGACGAGATCCAGCACAACATCCTGGGTGAGCGCATCCTCGGGCTCCCCAAGGAGCCCGGGCTCGTCTAGCCGTTGCGGCGCGCGAGGCGGAACGGCTCGCCAAACTCCGGCGATGGCTCGCGCGGCAGGCCGAGCATCTTCTCGCCGAGGATGTTCTTCTGGATCTCGTCGGTTCCTCCCGCTATCGACTGACCGGGCGTGGAGACGAGCACCTCGGCGATGACCCCGTCAAGCGGTGCGTCGGATCCCCTGAGCAGACCGCTCGCGCCGCCGATCAGTGAGTGCACGCGTGCAGCACTGCGGGAGATCTCGCTGCTCGCCAGTTTGCCGACCGATCCCTCAGCACCGGGAGTGCGCCCGAGTGCGCGCGCCGCAGAGGCACGTGACGCGGTCCACTGGCTCACCATCTGCAACGAGAGAAGCCTTGCGATCTCCTGCCGGACGACTGGCTCCTGATCCACGCCGTTCTCGCGGGCACGGTCGACGACGAGATCGACGCGTCCACTGCGCTGCGGGTACCACCGGTACGACTCGAAGTAGTGCTCCACCTCGGCACGGGCCTCGTCGAGCAGGCGGCCCGGCGCGCTGGAGAGATTGGGCCGGACCCGTCCGCCATACTTGCGCTCGTACGACAGCGTGGTGAGCGCAACGTGCCATCCCTCGCCCGGTTCCCCCACCATGTCGCGCGCCGGGATGCGCGCGTCATCGAGGAACACCTCGTTGAACGACTGGTGGTGATTCATCTGCCGGAGCGGCCGTACGGTGACGCCGAGTTGACGCATGTTGATCACGAAGAAGCTGAGTCCTGCATGCTTGGGGGCATCCCAATCGGTGCGGGCCACGAGAATGCCCATGTCCGCGTAGTGAGCGCCCGTGTTCCAGACCTTCTGACCATTGACGATCCACTCGTCGCCGTCACGTACCGCCGTGGTGGTGGCACCGGCGAGGTCCGACCCTGCTCCCGGTTCGCTGAACAGTTGGCACCAGGTGATCTCACCACGGATGGTGGGGAGCAGGTAGCGCCTGCGCAGGTCGTCCGTGCCGTGCTCGAGGATCGTCGGTGCCGCCAGTTGCATGCCGAGTCCGAGCGGCACCCCGACGGTGCCGAGGTCCACGAGGGCCTCGGCGACCACTGCGTCGGTCCACGCCGGCCAGCCCTTGCCGTGCCAGCGCTCCGGCCACGAGGGTGTTGCCCATCCGCTGGCTGCGAGCAGCGTGCGCCACTCGAGCAGCGACATCGTTGGATCCCAGTGTCCGGTGATCCAGCCGGCCAGTTCGGCACGGACGCCCTCCGGGGTCAGCTGCACGGCTTCCCTCATGCGTTCGATAACCGCCACGGCCGACTCCCTCGGTTCTGCAGGGATCATCCACCCCGCATTTCGAGGGTAGGCAGAGCCCCCAGACCGACACCGGTGCCGTTGGTCGGTTCGGCGGGGCCGAAGGACCCACACCGACGTACTCGCCGCCCTCCCGGCGTGGGTCTCGGTCAGGACTTCTCACCCCGTCCCAACCCACGGCAAATCACCCGATTCCCGATGGCATTAGTCGGGATTATGGGTAGGCTCCAGTGTCCCGATCCGGCCAAACCGGTTCCTGCAGCGAAGGTTGCGCATGCCCACCGTCACGATCCCCACCTCCCTGGAGAGCGGCCACCCCGGCGACGCCATCCGCTGGGCAGCCGAACAGTTCGGCACCGAGAACCTCGT
>WLJO01000095.1 GCA_009701715.1 Actinomycetota bacterium | reverse complement strand
GCTCGGCAAGGCACACGTGACCGATCGAGAGGCCGTCGGTGCCCTGAGGCAGCCGGCCGATTCCCTGCCCGACGGATGCTCCATCATCGTCGATGCCGAAGCGATCGACCTGCTGGAGCAGATGCTCGGCGCACCCAAGGCTGAGGACCGGCTGGCAGGCTTGGCGCGCGCATGGGCCGATGATCACGACGGCGTTCGACCAAGGGCACTAGAGCTTGCCCTCGTTACCCGCAAGAGTCACGAGCTGAAGAAGCTGGGCGGTTGGTTCGGGTTCCTCGACGGCATCGGGATGCTCGGAGACGTCGAACGAGCCGTGCTCGCCCTTGACGGCGGCCGGGGTCGGGATTTCCTGCTGGAAATTGAGCACGGTGCATACACGAAGAGTTTCAAGCTGGTCACGCTGCGGGCGATGCTCAACCTCGGCACGCTGCGAAGTGGTTCTTCGGTTCGCGAAGTTGCGCTCAACTCCCGCTGGCAGATCTTCAAGGACCCGAAACTGCTGGGAGACCTCTCCGACGCCGGCAAGTCCTTCGACGACGTAATGCACCCAACCGAGACCGAGTGGGACGCGTACTGGACGAAGAACCCGATCGCCGCCTGGACCGGGGCAAACACGAAGGCCTCCGCTCCGTGGTTCTCGGTGGCGAACGGGGAGATGGCGCTGGGCCTCGACGTTCCCGACGAGTTGGGCCTCACCTTCGACGCGATGGTGGCGGAACTGGTGGAGTACCGCCTGCACCGCTACGTCATGTCCAAGTCCGCCAGGCTCGAAGGCCAGCGCCTGCGTCCCCTCAAAGCCGATGGTTCCCCGCTGGACGCACAATTTGTCGTGCAGCAATCACTCGGGCAGCCGTTATCGGTTGTCTTCGAGTCGGCAGGCGGAGTGAAGAACGCCGACTATCGGTTCGGCATCGACGCAGTCCTTGAACTGCTGAGCGAACTCGGAGCACTGCTCGTTGATGCCTACGTGGACAGCGCAGAGACCCGCCACATGCCGCTTTCGGATCGCCGGTTGGCCACAGACGACATTGCGTACCCTCTTGCCCTGAGCGAGATCGAGAACGTGGTTGACCTTCGCGTGAAACTGCAGCGATCCTCGGCTCGGCTGGGGCGAGGTGTCGTGAAGGCGAAGTCCGGCGGGAACCGCGAGAAGCAGATCCGCCTCATTCTCGGCAACCTCGATGGCTACGACGCTGTCTCGCTCGGGATCGCCCTGGCGACGGTTCCGTCCTCGGTCACCGAGTCCGCTCATCGAGGCGCTGTTCGGGCGTAGCGACCCCACTCATGAACCAGCGCGACGCCGGCATCGCTTCGTGTCTCGTTCAGAGAGAGCACAGCCTCCCCGACACATGAAGCGCGTTGTTATCACTCATGGGTTCGTCGGCCCTCAAAGAAATTTCCGAAATTCTTTGCCTCCCTGCGTTGCTAGTCGAACATACGTTCGCTACGCTTCCATCCATGAAGTCCGCTCTCGACACCTGCACCACGGCATCAACTGCCGTCGCCGGGGTCAACGTCGGCGCCCTGTCTGCCGAGCAGTACCGCACGTTCGCAGCCGGCATCCAGCACCACCTCGATCGCATCACCGTGCTCCACGCCCGCATCCTCCAGCACGGGCAAGATCACGGTCTGTTCACCGGCACCGGCGCCAAGTCCATGGCTGACTGGCTCGCCCAGCACTCCGGCACCTCCCATGGCGAGACCGCCTCGAAGATGAAGCTCGCGAACTCCATGGAGAAGTCGCCCGAACTGTCCGATGCGGTCGACAACGGCGACATTTCGCCTTCCACCGCCAATGCAATCTCCGACGCGGTGAGCAACGCGCCTGAGGGCGCAGACGTCAACGATCTGCTCGACGCCGTGAAGGGTGCCGACCCGAAAACCGCCAAGGCCGTCGCCGAGCGCTGGAAGGAAGAGAACAGCACCGAGAGCGACGAGCAGCGTGAGGCCCGCCTGCACAAGCAGCGCTCGCTCCGCTTCGCAGACCCGGTGGACGGCATGATCACCGGCACGTTCCGCCTGCCTACCCTCGCCGGCCGTGAAGTGATGACCGCTATCTCCCACCTCGCCGGGAAGCCCTCCGAGGAAGACGGCCGCACTACCGAGCAGCGCCTGGCCGATGGCCTCGTGCAGTTGTGCGATGCCTATGCGAAGGGCACCCTCGCCGGTGGCCGTGAGCGCCCCACCATCATCATCACCGCACCCATCGACACGCTGCTCGGCCTCAGCCAGCAGCCCGGGCACACCATGCTGGGCGATCTCGTTCCCGCACACGTGGTGCGCCGCCTCGCCGAGCAGGCCGAGCTGCAGACCGTCATCACCGCAGGCAACGACATCCTCGCTCTCACCACCACCCAGCGCCTCGCCACCGATAGCCAGTGGCGGGCTCTCCTCGTGCGAGACGGCGGCTGCCGCTGGCCCGGGTGCAACATCCCGGCCAACTGGTGCGATGCCGACCACATCATCCCGTGGGAGCACGGCGGCAAGACCGTCCTCGAGAACCTCGCACTGCTGTGCAGGCACCACCACAGGGTGAAGCACAGCCCGGGCACTGAAGCCATCGGCGATGCTTCCACGCTGCGGATGCGACTTCCGGATGGCACGGTGGTCAACTGTCCACCCCGGCCACTCCCGCAACGACATTCCCGAACGGCTTCAGCGGCGGCTTAACGCCCGGGCGCGTGAATCTGCACGTTCTTGTGCATCCAAAACGGGCCCGCGGCGCGAAGAAACAGGTATGCGGATTCGTCTGGCGCTCATCGCCCTCGTAGCACTGACAGCCTGCGGCTCCCCGAGCACTCGTTCAGCCTCCGACGGGTGCGACCCGGCGAGTTGTGTCACTCTCCCGAACGATGCCAGCGCAGCCGACGAAAGCCGTGCAGCAACCGCCGACAGCAACGACGAAACCCCACTCGACGCCGAGGCCCTCCGGGTCCAAGCCCTCGTCACCGACGACACCGTTCCCACCATCCCCACCATCCCGGGCGACACCGTTCCCACCATCCCCACTGTCCCTGCCGACACCGTTCCCCCCGACCCCATCGTTGATCCCGCGCCAGGCGGCTACACCATCTCGAACGTGTCGGTGCCCAGCAGCGTGACGGCAGGCAACACCATCACCTTCGAGTGGACCGTGACCGATC
>WLJO01000094.1 GCA_009701715.1 Actinomycetota bacterium | reverse complement strand
GGCGGGTCGAGCGGCGTGGGACCTACTAAGCACAAGTCGGCATCTACGAAGACGCAGCTGGTGGTGGTCGGCGTCGTGCTGTCGGGCTTGGATGGAACGGTGATTGGGCGAATCGGCGCGATCACGGGGGGTGGCGTGGCGGCGGTGCCGAACGTGCTGGCACTGTCGCCGAATCCCGAAGCGGTCCCCACACGGATCGTGCCGTTCGTGGCCCCGGCCGGAACGGTGGCGGTCAGTTCGGTGGGCGACACCGACAGGAACTGGGATGCGGGCACACCATTGAAGGTGACGGCGGTGGGGGTGTCGAGGTTGTAGCCCGTGACGGTCACCACGGTTCCCGCAGGACCGGTGAGCGGCCAGAACGAGGTCACCGAGGGGAGGATGGTGAGCGGCGAGACGGAGGTGGCAGTGGTACCGGTGCCCTGGAGCACGAGGGTTCCGCTCGTGGCGTCCGCTGGCACCGTCACCGTGATCTGCGTCGATGAAATGACCGTGAAGGTGACCACCGCTGCCGATCCGGCAAAGCCGATTGCGGTGACCGAGTTCAGGTTGGTGCCGGTGATCGTCAGTGAAGCACCCGGTGCAACGGAGGTGGGTGCGAACGAGATGATGGTGGGATCACCCGCGAAGTCTGCGCTCGCCGTCGCCGCGCCCGACGGCGTGGTGATCGTGATCGGGCCACCGGTAACGCCTGTCGGCACGGTGGCCGTCACCTGCGTTGCCGAGAGCACGCTGAACGACGATGCGGGAACGGCACCAAATCGGACGGCGGTGGCACCTGCAAGGTTTGCACCGGTCAGTGTGACGACGGTTCCCGCGCGGCCACCCGTCGGCTCGAAGGTGGTGATCGCTGGCGACGACACGGTGAAGGTTGCCGTCGTGACCCCGGTGCTCACGGGGGTCGTTACCGAGATGAGGCCGGTGACGGCATTGGGGGGAACGGTGACCGTGACCGCTGTTGGCGTTACCGAAGTGGGCGTGGTGGGCAGGCCGTTGAACTTCACTGCCGTTGCGCCGGCGAGGTTCGCGCCGGTGATCGTGAGTGTGGTTCCTGCTGCGCCGGATACGGGGCCAAACGAGGCGATTGCCGGCGAGGTGGTCGTGAAGCAGGTGTCGCTCGTGACGGGAGTTGTTCCGGACACGATGGCGATGGGCCCGTTCGTGGCGCCGGCGGGCACTGCGGTGGTGATCTCGGTGGCGGAGATCACGTTGAACGAGTTGACCGGCGTGCCGTTGAAGGTGACGTCGGTGACGTCGGCGAAGTTCGCAGCGGTGATGTAGACGCTGGTGCCCTCGGCGCCGGTTGCCGGGTCGAACTTGAGGTTGTTGGCGGTTGTGTTCGTGCAGGTGGTTGGCGACACGAACGTGCCGGCCCGTTCGCTGACGGCGCTCACCACAACGACGACGGTGAGCGTGATGAGCGTCGCTGCGGACGCTACGCCGGCAGCGACAGTGCGGAACCTGCGTCGCTGCGACCGGGACAACGAGGACCAAGGCTTGCGGTGAGGGCGGAGGCGCTTGGCGCCGGCCCGAGAACGGGAGGCTCTCGCTGATCGCATTCGTGGCCCTCTCGGTTCGCCCGTCAATGCGATGGGCGTAACGCAAGTCTAACTAGTAAGTGCACAGGGTGTGTTTGTAGCGTCGGCGGCTCGGATGATCCCCTGGGCCATCCGCGGGAAGATCAGCCCGTGGAATGGCACGAGTGAGTACCAGTAGGCCCGACCGAGGAGCCCGCGGGGCACGAACCATGCCGTTTGGGTCAACTCGGTCCCGCCGTCGATCTCCCGAACCCGCCATCCGAGCCAGGCCTCCCCGGGAAGTTTCATCTCTGCTTTCAGTTCCAGAGCCACCCCGGGCTCCACGGCAACCACCCGCCAGAAGTCGAGCGGCTCACCAACGCTCAGTTCTGTCGGGTGCCGGCGCCCGCGCCGCAGGCCAACACCTCCAACGAGGGTGTCGAGTGCACCACGGATGCGCCACGCCCAGTTCGCGGCGTAGTACCCGTTGCTTCCGCCGATGCGCATGAACGCCGCCGCCACGTCTGCGGGTGGGGCCGCGCAGCGAATGGTGCGGACATCTCGCATGATGGCGCCGAAGGCATGTTCCGGGTCCGAGGGCATCGGCTCGGCAGGCTGCCAGGAACCCCGCGCCCACCGTGTCGGAACGCTCGCACCGCGCGTGTTCTCGAGTGCGAGGCGAACCGCCTCGTCGTAACCGATCCGTTCGAACGGCATGAGGGTCTCTGCAGAGTGGTCGTGCACGATCACCTCGTGCTGCAGGCTCTCCACGAGGTGCACGGCGATCTGGCTGGACAGCGGCGTGACGGCACCCACCCATCGGGCGGACAGCCCGAGTGACAGCAGCGGGACCCGGATGAGCCAACGGCGCCGCAGGCCGGCGACCTTGGCATAGCGCTGGATCATGTCCTCGTACGACACCGTGTCGGGGCCGCCGATCTCGAGGACCCGACCGAGCGTTGCGGGTTCGTCGAGGCACGACGCGAGGTACGTGAGCACATCACGGATGGCGATGGGTTGGCACTGTGTGGTGACCCACTTCGGGGCGATCATCACCGGCAGCACCTCGGTGAGGTAGCGGGTCATCTCGAACGAGAGCGAACCCGAACCGATCACGACGGCGGCGCGGAACTCGGTAACGGGCACCGAGCCGCTCGCCAGGATGCGGCCCACTTCCTGACGGCTCTCGAGGTGCTCGGAGAGCGAGCCCTGCCCGAGGCCGCCGAGGTACACGATGCGGTTGAGGCCCGCCGTCGCTGCGGCGTCGGCGAGTGCCTGAGCAGCCTTGCGGTCGAGGTCGGCGAAGTCCGACTGTTCCATGGAGTGCACGAGGTAATACGCCACGTCCATGCCGTCGAGCGCGCGGGTCAGTGATGCCGGTTCGAACAGGTCGGCCGTCACTACCTCAACGTCGGCCCGCCAGGGGTGGTTGTCGAGCGATGCGGCGCTGCGCGTGATGGCTCGCACACGGTGGCCCCGCTTCAGCAGCACCGGGATCAAGCGGCCGCCTACGTACCCACTCGCACCGAACACGACGACGTTCATGCCGTCACGCTACGGGCCGAAACCTGCTGCCCGCGGCCACCCGTCGGTCACGGCCTGAACGGCATCCGTGGCGGGCCGACCTGTGCGGCGAGTATCCGCTGGGCGTCGTGCACAAACTCCACGGCGAGCGGGCGGGTGTCGCGCGGGTCGATGATGTCCTGACCGGTTGCCTCCGCGGTGCGGAAGGGCGAGGTCACCTTTTCCAGACGCTCCTCGATCTCGGCACGGGCGGCCTCGGGGTCGTCGGCCGCCTCGATCTCGCGTCGATACGCGGCTGCGGCGCCACCGGCGATGTGCATGGAGCCCCATCTCGCCGATGGCCAGGCGTAGCGCAGGAACATGCCCGTTGACCGGTGGTGCGTCTGTCCACCGACGCCGTACAGACGTCGGATAGCGAACGTGAGCCACGGCATGCGACTGTCCACCACGGCACACACCAGCCGGGC
>WLJO01000093.1 GCA_009701715.1 Actinomycetota bacterium | reverse complement strand
GCCAGTTCGAAGGGGTCGGGAAGAGGAAAGGTGCTGGTCATGAGATGTTTCTGCGCCTTTTCGGGGTTGCCGTGA
Organism: Actinomycetota bacterium; assembly: GCA_009701715.1. Classification (GTDB taxonomy): domain Bacteria; phylum Actinomycetota; class Acidimicrobiia; order Acidimicrobiales; family Ilumatobacteraceae; genus WLJO01. Next base: position 3,491 of record WLJO01000093.1, on the reverse strand, counting down.
TGCAAACGCTAGCCCACTGAGGAGGTCCTCCCGGGTGCCAATTCCCGACCTTGCGGGTTGCATTTAGCGGGAAATCAGACTTAACTGATCGGGTTTACAGGCTTTAGTTCCGGAGTTCCCTATGTCTCGACAGTTCGTTCGACGCCCCGCGGTCCTCGCCGCGATCGCGCTCGTCGCTGTCGGGGCCTGTGCCGGCACGACCGCCGGGGTGAGCCGTGCGCTCGCGGGCGGCAGTGGTCCCTCGGTCCCCTCGGTCCGTCTCGGGTACTTCGCCAACATCACCCACGCGACCGCACTCGTCGGGGTGGGCAAGGGAATATATGCCGAACACCTCGGCCCGGGGGTGCGACTTGAGACGAGCACCTTCAAGGCGGGGGGAGAGGTCACGTCCGCCCTGTTCTCCGATGCCATCGACGCCGCCTACGTCGGCCCGATCCCCGCGCTGAACGGGTTCACGAAATCGGGTGGGCAGGCCTTGCGGATCGTGTCGGGATCCACGTCGGGCGGGGCGTTCCTCGTGGTGCGGCCCGGCATCACGGTGGATGGATTGAGCGGCACGAAGATCGCCACACCACAGCTCGGCAACACCCAGGATGTGGCGCTGAGGGCCTGGCTCAAAGAGCGCGGCTACCGGGCGGATGAATTCGGTGCCGGCGACGTGTCGATCCTCCCGCAGGACAACGCGATGACGCTCAACGCGTTCCGCTCCGGACAGATCGACGGCGCGTGGGTGCCCGAGCCCTGGGCGACTCGACTTGTCGAGGAGGGCGGTGCCGAGGTGCTGCTCGACGAGCGCACGCTGTGGCCGGACGGACGCTTCGCCACTACCAACCTCGTGGTCTCGGTCAAGTTCCTGAACGCTCACCCGGACCTCGTGAAGAAGTTGCTCGAGGGTCACGTTGCAGCGACAGATTTCCTCATCGCGAACCCCAAAGAAGCCATGGCTGCCGCCAACAATCAGATCGAGCAGATCACCGGCAAGCGCATCAAGGACAGCGTGCTCTCGGCCGCGTGGGGGCACCTCGAGTTCACGACGGACCCGCTCGCTAGCACCCTGGAGGCGATGGCCCGCGACCTCCTCGGCACGGGCCTTGTTGGCGAGGCCGAGACCGCAGGGATCTACGACCTCCGCCTGCTGAACGAGGTGCTGCTGTCGCTCGGTCGACCGACCGCAAGCGACCGCTGATGACGCTGCTCGACCCAACCATGCCCGGCGGCAGCCCTTCCGCTGTGTCGCGCGATGAAGACGTTGCCATCAGGCTCGAAAGTGTCAGTCGTGCGTACCGAACGGGCCGCACGTCGGTGACAGCGCTTGAGGGGATCAGTCTTGCGGTCCCGCGCGGCAGTTTCACCTGCATCGTCGGCGCCTCCGGTTGCGGAAAGAGCACAATGCTCAACCTCATCGCCGGACTGGACCAGCCCACTGCCGGCAAGGTCACCGTGCACGGACGCACGGGCCTCATGTTCCAGGAGTCGGCGCTGTTCCCGTGGCTCACCGTGGCGGCCAACGTTGCGCTCCCGCTGAAGCTGCGCAAGGTGCCGCGCCCCGCCCGGCAGGAGCGGGTGCGTGAACTGCTCGATCTGGTGCATCTCGGTGATTTCGCGAAGAAGCGTCCGCACGAACTGAGCGGTGGGATGCGGCAGCGGGTTGCCCTCGCCCGCTCCTTTGCTCAGGACGCAGATGTGCTCCTCATGGACGAGCCCTTCGCTGCTCTCGATGCCATGACGCGTGACACCATGCACGACGAGCTGGAGTCCATCTGGCAGCGCACGGGGTGCACGGTGCTCTTCGTTACCCACAATGTTCGCGAGGCCGCCCGACTCGGTGACCGGATCCTGCTGCTCAGCAGCCGCCCGGGTCGCGTCGTCGACACGTTCGACGTGTCGATGGAGCGCCCGCGCCGGATCGAGGACCGTGGTGTCGGCGAGCTGTCCACCGTGGTCACCGCCCGCCTGCGCGAGGAGGTGGCACGCCATGGCCATCGCTGAGATCGACGAACAGCTCGCCGGCCTCGATGCCCTCGAGATCGGGGAGGACCGGGAGTCCGGGGCGCGCAAGGCATGGGCTCAGGTGTGGCCGAAGCTCGGCGCGGTTGGCCTTGCCATCCTGCTCTGGCAGGTGGTGGTGTGGACCGGCTGGCGACCCACCTACGCACTTCCGGGGCCAGGAACGGTGTTTCCGCGCTTCTTCGACGAGCTCGGGTTGCAGGTCACGTGGCGAGCGATCGGGATCACGATGCGACGCGCCTCGGTTGGTTTCGCGCTCGCCATCGTCATCGGTGGGCTGATCGGTATCGCCGTGTCGAGGTTCAAGGTGGTGCGCACCGCTGTCGGCTCGCTCATCACGGGGCTGCAGACGATGCCGTCGATTGCGTGGTTCCCGCTCTCGCTGCTGCTCTTCCAGAGGTCCGAGGCGGCGATCTACTTCGTCATCGTGCTCGGCGCTGCTCCGTCCATCGCCAACGGGCTCATCACCGGTATCGATCACATCCCGCCGATCCTGCTGCGTGCCGGCCGTGCCCTCGGGGCCTCAGGCGTGCACGCGTACCGTCACGTCGTACTGCCCGCAGCCCTTCCCACGTTCGTCGCAGGCCTCAAGCAGGGCTGGGCCTTCGTGTGGCGCAGCCTCATGGCGGGGGAGCTGTTGGTGATCATCGCGAACCGTCCCTCCATCGGGGCGAGGCTCGCCTTCCAGAGCGAGTGGGCGGACGCGCCCGGGCTGATCTCGTACATGTTGATCATCTTGATCATCGGCATCCTCGTTGATGCTGTGGGCTTTGCCACCGTCGAGCGCACCATGCGCCGCCGGCGTGGCCTCACTATCAACTGAGAGCGTTAGCTGCTGTCCTTGCCTTCGTTGTCGCCTTCGCGTTCGCAATCTCGTTGGTAGACCCAGCGACACTTGGCGCGAAGCACCGCGAGGTGGTTGACGGGCTGCTGCGGGAGCGGCTTGGCGTTGCGGTCGCGTTTTTCGGAGTGCCGGTTGTGCGTGCTGCAGAGCGCGCGGCCGTTGAACTGCTCGGTCGTGCCGCCGTCTGCCCAGGGCACGATGTGGTCGATGTCGGCCCTGACGGCCGAGGTGTCACAACCCGAGGGATGTTGGCATCTGCGGTCGCGTGCCTGAATCGCGGAGCGGAGCTTGCCGGTGAACGTGCGTTTCTGGGATGCGGTGAGCACGACGCGGGGGCCGTCGAACAGGAATGTTTCCATGAGGGCGTCATCGACCCAGTCCCTGAGGTCGTCCGCCTGGAGCACGGCTCCACCCGCGAGTTCGCAGAGGCGGCGAGCGGTCTCGTCGCCGACGTGAACGACGAAGAGGGGTTTGGGGCGCTGTGCCTTGTTTGGTGTGCTGGCGGAGCGGGTGGCCATCTCGACGAGGGCAGCGGCACGCCGTTGTGCGTTGGTGCGCTCGTTGCCCATCTGCTTGTCGTGCAGGTACAGCGTTTGCTCGAGGCGCTCGAGTTCGTTGCGGAAGATCTCGCCGGCAATCG
>WLJO01000092.1 GCA_009701715.1 Actinomycetota bacterium | reverse complement strand
TGCGACTACCTCAGCAACGCCGTGGAGATGTCGCCGTGCGTGCTGGCCGAGATCAACCCACGTGTGCCGTTCACCATAGGCGATGTCCTCGTACCGTCGTCGCGGATCGCCGGGTTCGTACACAACGACGTTCCGCTCGTGCCGGTTGAGCGCCGTACACCGTCTTCTGAGGAGGACATCATCGGCCGGCTCGTGGCCTCTGTGGTGCCCGACGGCGCCACTATCCAGTTCGGTATTGGAACCCTGCCCGACGCAATCCTGTCGCACCTCGGCGACAAGAACGATCTGGGTGTGCACTCCGGTCTCATCAGCGATGCGGTGGTGGATCTGGTTGAACGCGGCGTGATCACTAATGCGCGCAAGGAGATCGACTGCGGCCTCACCGTTGCCGGTTCGTTGCTCGGCTCGGAGCGCCTCCACGAGTGGGTGACGGGCAACCCGTCGGTGGTGATGCGCAACGTGGAGTACACCCACAACGCAGGCGTGCTCGGCCGGCTCGGATCACTGCACGCCATCAACTCCGCAATTGAGATCGACCTCACCGGGCAGATCAGCGCCGAAGTGGTCGGTGGTCGTCACCTTGGTTTGGTGGGTGGGCAGGGGAGCTTTGCGCGCGCAGCGTGCTTTGCCGAGCAAGGCCGCTCCATCCTCGCCCTGCCGTCGACCGCCAAGAGTGGGGCCACGCGCATTGTTCACCGGTTCAGTGATGGAATCGTTTCCAGCGGTCGCTCCGACGCAGACCTCATCGTTACCGAGCACGGCATTGCCGACCTGCGCGGTGCGTCGCTCGTCGAGCGCCGTCAACGGCTCATCGCCATTGCTGCCCCCGAGCACCGGGAGCAACTGCGCGCGCTCGCCACGTCCTGATCGAAGCAGGACCCCCTCAAGCCGTCGGGTGCGGGGAAGTGCCTCACAGCGCTTGTGAGTGCCGGGGGCAGGTGCAAGCATGCGAGGGTGACTGATCGTGGGGGAATGCTGGCGCCGTATCGTGTGCTCGACCTGACCGATGGGCGAGCCGAGCTTGCAGCATTCGTTCTGGCGGGCTTGGGTGCCGATGTCGTGAAGGTGGAGCCACCCGGTGGCTCGCTGTCACGCCTGGAGGCCCCGCTCGACCCGTCGCTTCCGGCAGAACTGGCGAGCCTGCGGTTCCACGCATTCAACCGCGGCAAGCGCAGTGTGGTGCTCGACCTCGACTCGCCGGAGGGTCGCGAAGACTTCTTTGCTCTGGCGGCGACCGCCGACTTTGTGATCGAGAACTCCGGACCCGGGGTGATGCAAGCCCGTGGTCTCGGGTTCGACGCGTTGCGAGCCGTGAGAGCCGATTTGGTCTATGTCGCCATCTCGCCGTTCGGCCAGGACGGCCCGTATGCCGATCATCTCGCCACGGACCTCACGCTTGCCGCCATGGGTGGCGCCATGGCATTGAACGGGGACACGGACCGTCGTCCGGTGCGTATCACCGTCCCACAGACCTGGTACCACGCCTCGGTGGAGAGCGCACTCGGTGCGATGGTTGCCCATTTCCGTCGGCTCAACACCGGCGAGGCACAGTTCGTTGACTCCTCGGTGCAGGCTGCGGTGTTCTGGACCGGTCTGCAGGCGATGATCTCCCACGCCATCCAGGGCCGTGACATCGAGCGCAATGGCACGGTGTTGCAACTCACCACGCTTACCACGCCACTCGTGTACCCCTGTGCCGACGGTGAGGTGTGTCTCATCGCCACCACTGACTTGCTCCAGGGTGCGATCCCGTGGATGCTCGAGAAGGGAGCGGTCACCCAAGAATGGGTGGACGCCGAGGACTGGAGGTCGTGGGAAGCCCGACTGCTCACTGGGCAACCGGTCGCGTATCAGCACGTCGAGGTCCGTGAGGCTATTACGCGCTTCACGCTCATGTGCACCAAGGCAGAGTTGCTGCAGGGCGGACTCGACCGTGAGATCACCTTTGCGCCGGTGAACACCGTGGCCGATGTGCTGTCTTCCAGCCAGCTCGCAGCGCGTGCGTACTGGGACGAACTCCCGCTCCCCAACGGTCGTCGGCTCAAGGTCGCTGGGGCCTTCGTGAAGGCGAGTGTCACACCGGTTCGCTGGGCGCTGCCGGCTCCACGAGTCGGCGAGCACAACGAGGACGTTCTGGGGTCGGCCGCGCGCACGTCGCCACGTCCGGCGCCAGCTCCGGCAGTGAACCCTGCCGGCCGCACCCGACTGCCCCTCGAGGGGGTCAAGGTGGCGGACTTCTCGTGGATCGGTGTGGGGCCGATCACCGCCAAAGCACTGGCAGATCACGGTGCAACGGTGGTGCACATCGAGACCGACAACCCCGCAGATCGCCTGCGGCAGGTGGGCCCGTTCAAGGACAACATCCCCGGCATCAACCGTTGCCAGTTCTTCGGGGCGTTCAACACCTCGAAGCTCTCGGTGCAGCTGAACCTGAAGAACGAGGCCGGGCGGGCGATAGCGCACCGACTGCTGTCGTGGTGCGACATCGCGCTCGACTCGTTCACCGCGGGCACGATGGCGTCGATCGGGCTCGGCTACGACATTGCCCGCACGCTGAACCCCGACATCATCATGGTCAGCACCTGTCTGCTCGGCCAGTCCGGCCCGGCCCGCCGCCTCGCTGGGTACGGATACCACGCGGCCGCGCTCAGCGGGTTCTACGAGATCACCGGATGGGACGATCGTCCGCCGGGAGGCCCATTCAATGCGTACACCGACACGATCGCGCCGCGCTTTCTTGCCACCACGCTGATGGCTGCGCTCGACCACCGGCGCCGTACCGGCGAGGGACAGTTCATCGATCAGGCACAGATGGAAGCCGCACTGCACTTCCTCTCGCCCGAACTGCTTGACGTGCAGGTATCGGGGCATTCAGCGCGACGGAACGGCAACTTCGATCCCGTCGCTGTGCCCCATGACGCGTATCCGTGTGTTGGCACCGATGAGTGGGTTGCGATCGCCGTGGAGACCGACGAGCAGTGGCGCGCGCTGTGTCATGCAATGGGCGAGCCTGCATGGGCAGCGGACCCTGCCCTCGACACGGCCGCCGGACGGCGTGCCGCGGTCGAGCACATCGACCGCGAGATCGGCGCGTTCACGGTTCAGCACGAGTCCCGTGCGCTGATGCTGATGCTGCAGGCGGCGGGTGTGCCGGCCGGGATGGTGCAGCGCTCCAGCGACCACCTCGAGGACCCTCAGCTGCTGCATCGGCAGTTCTTCCGCCGCCTCGAGCACCCCGAGATGGGCGAGATCCCGTACGAGGGGCACCAGTTCCGGATCTCTGGCTACGACAATGGCCCGCGGTTCCCGGCCCCCTGTCTCGGGGAGCACACCTTCGACGTGCTCGCCGACCATCTCGGCATGGACATGGACGAGATCGCGGAGGCGATGGCGAACGGCGCGTGCGGCTGAGGTAGTTCGGCTCGCGAGCGCGCTCAGAACCGAGCGATGATCTCGCGCACTAACGCAAGCGTGGCGGGAAGGTCGATCGTGGTGAGCGATCGGTTGTCAACAACCTGCTTGCCGTCTACCCACACGTCGAGCACGTCTGCCCGCGAGGCCGCGTAGACCACGGTGGAGGCGGCATCGAACGACGGCGTGAGCGACGGCGAGTCGGGGTCCAG
>WLJO01000091.1 GCA_009701715.1 Actinomycetota bacterium | reverse complement strand
ACGCACCCGTCGCAGTCGTTACCGGAGCCAACTCGGGAATCGGGCGGGCAACCGCCATTTACCTCGCCACGAAGGGCATGCGCGTGTTCGGCACCGTTCGTGACGCGTCGAAGGCCACCAAGCTGCTCGCAGGTGCCGCAGATTCAGGTGTCACCGTGGAGATCGCAGAACTCGACGTGGCCGACGACGAGTCGGTGAGGCGCGGCTTCGCCGAGATCCTCGCGAAGGCCGGCGGCGTGGACCTGTTGGTGAACAACGCAGGCATCGGTGGCAACGCGGTGGCCGAGGAATGCCCACCCAGCTACTACCACGAGGTCATGAACGTGAACCTCTACGGCGTCATCCGCTGCGCGCAGCAGGTGCTCCCCGGCATGCGCGAGCGCAAGCGCGGCTGCATCGTGAACATCAGCTCCATCGTCGGCAAGTTCGCTGCGATCGGCCAGTCGCCGTACGTTGCCTCGAAGTTCGCGCTCGAAGGCGTGTCCGACGGCATGGCCCAGGAACTCGCCCCGTTCAACATCCGGGTTGCCGTGGTGGAGCCGGGCGTCACGAAGTCTGCGATCTTCGCGAAGAACCCCGATGTTCCCCAGACCACCGGCGCCTACGACACCGCGTACCGCCGCATGTTCCAGTTCTACGCAGCAGGGATCCCGCAGGCCACGGACCCGCTCGAGGTTGCCGAGGCCATCTACACCGCGTACTCCACCGACAAGCCGCAGATGCGGTATGTCACCTCGTGGGCCGGCACGGGCTGCATCGACGGACGGGCCGGGATCAGCGACGCCGACTGGGTGGGCATCGCTGCGCTGGAGAACGACGCTGACTACCACCGCGAGTTCAAGCGCCACTTCGGCGTGGATATCAGCAAGCACTAACACCCGACGGGTTCCCGCCCTCACCCCCCGGGTTCTGGGTCTATGTCTGGCGGAGGGGTCGCCAGACATAGACCGAGAACTGGTGCAACCCCAACCCGGAGCCTTCAGGCTGCATCCGTTAGCCTGTCTGGCGGAACGGTGGCAGAGCGGACCAATGCAGCCGCCTTGAAAGCGGCCGGCTCACAAGGCCCGGGGGTTCGAATCCCTCCCGTTCCGCCAACAGGTTTCAGGGCGACGGTCTCATCGCCGAGACCGCCGGAACTAGAAGATGCCGTTCAGGTCGAGGTCAGCGATATCGGAGCCCGACATGCCGAGCCACTCGCCGAGCACGTCGTCACGGTGCTGACCGAGCAGCGGAGCGGGCAGACGGATCGACGCCGGACTATCGCTCAACTTGATCGGCAGGCCGCCCATCGGGAACGAACCCCCAGAAGGGTGGTCTACGGAGACGATGTAGTCCTGGTCCCACCAGTACTGGTCGTCCACGAGGTCTGCCACCGTGGCAACGCGGGCACCTGGGATCTCCGCCTGCAGGATGAGCGCCACCACGTCTTGCGAGTCGCGTTCGACGATCCACTTCGCAACCTCGGCATCGATCTCGGCGCGATGTGCGAGTCGGTCCTTGAGTGTTGCGAAGCGTGGATCCGTGAGCAAGTCCTGTCGCCCCATCACCGTCGCCATACGCGGGAACAACGTGTCGTTGCCGGCCACGAGCAGAACCCATCGGCCGTCGCGGGCCTGATACACGTTCGCCGGGGCCGAGAAACGATCAACGTTTCCCACGCGCGTCACGGTCTCGCCGAGAGCGGCCTGAACCGGGATACCGGTGTTGAGCAACGAGATCGCACTGCCGATCAGACTCACATCAACGTGCTGACCCTCTCCGCTCTTGTGCCGGTGCTCGAGCGCAGCGAGGATGCCGATCGTTGCGTACAGCGCCGAGGAGTAGTCAACGATGTAGGTGCCGGCGAGGTTGGGTGATCCATCCGGAACACCGGTGAGGTCCATGATTCCGGTGATGGCCTGGGCGACAAAGTCGAAGCACGGATCCCCCGCGCGGGACCCCGTCTGGCCGTAACCGGAAACACTCGCCATGATGAGTCGCGGGTTGAGCGCGTGAAGAACATCCCATCCACACCCCATCTTCTCCATCGTTCCGGGCCGGAAGTTCTGCACCACGATGTCCGCCTCGGCGATCAACCGGCGCAACAGTTCCTGCGCCTGCGGGTTTCGCAGGTCGAGGCTCACGCTGCGCTTGTTGCGGTTGAACACCATGAAATAGACGCTCTCGTTGTCGAGTCGCGGCATGAACGACCTCGTGTCGTCGCCGAGATCCTTGCGCTCCACCTTGACAACGTCGGCGCCGAGATCACCGAGTTGCATTGCGCAGTGCGGGCCAGCGATATACCTCGACAGGTCGACCACCTTGAGTCCTGCGAGCGGTGCCGGTGAGTTGGTCATGAGCATGGTCTCCCTGTGACACCGGCTGGACAGCCCGGCACCAGACGACGGCGAGCGTACCCGAGTCCGTGAAGCGCGTATCCGTGTCCGGCGGAAGGCACCGGAAGCGGCGCCGAGGCGTGACCACAACGGCGACCACCGAACCTCAGCGGCTCTGGGTCTACATTTAGCCCGTTACGCCGACAACGAGGGGGACGTGCGACGTGCTGAACGTGAAAGCGGAGATGCCCGCAACGGTGTGGAAGGTGATGGTCGAGGTTGGCCACTCCGTGACGGTGGGCCAGGAGTTGCTCATCCTCGAGTCGATGAAGATGGAGATCCCGATCGAGAGCCCGTGCGACGGCGTCGTGGTGGCGCTGCACGTCCTGCCCGAGGAGTCGGTCCAGGAGGGCCAACTCCTGCTCGAACTGAGGAGAAACCAATGACCTGGGAACCCGAGGTTGCAGAGCTTCAGCATCGGCTGGGGCTCGCCAGGGGAATGGGCGGGCCCGAGGGCATCGCGCGTCAACGCAAGCGCGGCAAGCTGACCGTCCGCGAGCGGATCGACCTGTTCGCGGACCCCGGCACGTTCCGCCAGTTCGGCGCGCTGCGCGGCAACGGTGTGTACGACGAGCACGGCGATCTGGCGGGCTTCACACCCCGCGGCCAGGTGGACGGCACCTGCCTCATCGGTGGGCGCAAGGTCGTGCTCATGGCCGGGGACTTCACCGTGCAGGGCGGCGCCTACGAGCACTCCGGCGGTCTGGGTGAGGAGATGGGCGCGAGTGAGCGCGCTCTGGAGTGGCGGCTTCCGTACGTACGCCTCATCGACGCGTCCGGTGGGAGCGTGCGCAGTGTCGAGACGCTCGGCCGGACGTATCTCCCCGACGCCAACAGTTTCGCGCACACCGACGTTGCGCTGCTCGACGTCGTCCCCGTCGCGTCGGTGGTGCTCGGTGCTGCGGCCGGGCTCGGTGCACTCCACACATCGCTCGCCCACTGGAACGTGATGGTCGAGAACACCTCGCAGGTGTTCCCCGGTGGCCCACCCGTGGTCAAAGCGGCCCTCGGTATCGACATCACGAAAGAGGACCTCGGGGGTCCGCAGATCCACACCCGCAAGAGCGGTGTGGTGGACAACGTTGCCGAAACAGAAGCCGAAGCCCTCGATCAATGTCGTCGCTTCCTGTCGTACCTGCCGTCGAGCGTTCACGAACTCCCACCGCGCGCACAGCCGAACGACGATCCGGACCGACGTGATCCCGAACTGCTCTCGATCATCCCGCGCGATCCACGTCGGGGCTTTCCGGCGCGCAAGCTCATCTCGCACATCGT
>WLJO01000009.1 GCA_009701715.1 Actinomycetota bacterium | reverse complement strand
GCGTCAGGCCTCGATGGGGGCGAGTTCCACCCGGATCTCGAGTGCCGGCGCGCCAGACTCGAGACGGAAATCCCTCACCGAGCCGGCGGTGCAGAGGTCGGCCACGCCGACGGAAAGGGCCTCGAGCAGGGATGCCGGCCCGCCCACCGTGAGTACCGCCACCTCGGACCGCTGGGACGTCTTGGCCTCGGTCTTCGTGCGCCTGATTGCAGCGAGCACTTCGCAGGTCGTGTCGAGTGCCGTGAGGTCCGCGCCGGTAAGCAGCTCAGCGGGCCACGGCTGGCTGTGCACCGAACCGGACTGCCACCAACTCCAGACCTCTTCCGTGGCGAAGGGGAGGAACGGGGCGAAGAGTCGCTGGAATACGCTGAGGGCGAGGCGCAGTGCACCGACCGACGACGGATCTCCGGCGTACGCGCGGCCCTTTACGAGTTCGACGTAGTCGTCGCAGAACCACCAGAACACCGACTCTGTGCGCTCGAGCGCCCGGGCGTAGTCGAACTCCTCGAAGGCTGCGGTGGCTTCGGCGGCAACAGCGTTCACCCGCTCGAGCATGAGCAGGTCAAGCGGCGAGGTGGGTTCGCCAGCGGCGCTCTCGTCGAAGCCGAGCACGAACTTGGTCGCGTTTAGCAGCTTCGTGGCCAGTTTGCGGCCGATCTTCATTTGGCCCTCGTCGAAGGCCGTGTCCACACCGGGACGGCCGGAGGCTGCCCAGTAGCGAACGGCGTCCGTGCCGTACTGCTCGAGCAAGTGCATCGGGGTGACCACGTTGCCCTTGGACTTGGACATCTTCTTGCGATCCGGGTCGAGGATCCAGCCGCTCAGCGAAGCGTTGCGCCAAGGAACGCAGCCGTGCTCGTGGTGGCTGCGCACCACGGTGGAGAACAGCCAGGTGCGGATGATGTCGTGACCCTGCGGGCGAACGTCCATCGGGAACACGCGCGCGAACAGATCGGCATCGTCCTCCCACTTCCCGGCGATCTGGGGCGTGAGCGACGACGTAGCCCAGGTGTCCATCACATCGGGATCGCCGACGAAGCCGCCGGGCACGCCGCGCTGGGAGTCGTCGAAGCCGGCCGGACAGTCCGTCGAGGGATCGACGGGCAGGCGGTCCTCGGTGGGTACGAGCACCTGGGAGTAATCCGTGTTGCCCTCGGCGTCGAGCCGGTACCACAGGGGCAGCGGCACGCCGAAGTAGCGCTGGCGGCTGATTAGCCAGTCGCCATTGAGGCCGCCGACCCAGTTGTCGTAGCGGTGCTGCATGAACGTCGGGTGCCACGCGAGTTCCGAACCGCGCCGGACGAGCGCGTCTCGCAACTGCTGGTCCCGACCACCGTTGCGGATGTACCACTGCCGGGTGGCGACGATCTCGAGGGGTCGGCTGCCGCGTTCGTAGAACTTCACCGGGTGGGTGATTGCCCTCGGCTCGCCGATCATCTCGCCGGACGCCCGCAACTGCTCGACGACGAGTCGCTGGGCCTGCTTGGGGGCCCTGCCGGCGATCTGCTCATAGTTGGTGGCGCCCGTTGCCGATGCGATCCACTCGGGGGTCTCCCCGGCGAACACACCGTCGAAACCGATGAGCGCCCGGTTGGTGAGGTTCAGTTCTCTCCACCACGTCACGTCGGTGACATCGCCGAACGTACAGATCATCGCGATGCCGGTGCCCTTTTCGGGGTCCGCCAGACGGTGGGCGAGCACGGGAACCGCCACGCCGTAGAGCGGTGTGGTGACGGTGGTGCCGAACAGCGGTTGGTACCTCGCGTCATCGGGGTGCGCCACGAGGGCAACGCACGACGCGAGCAGTTCGGGCCGGGTGGTGTCGATGAGCAGGTCCTCGGCGCCGCCCTCTCGGTGAAAGGCGAGGCGGTGGTAGGCGCCGGGCATGTCCCGGTCCTCCATCTCGGCCTGGGCGACGGCGGTGCGCTCGTCGATGTCGTAGAGCGTCGGGGCGTCCTGCTGATACGCCTCGCCGCGCGCGAGGTTACGCACGAACGCGCGCTGGCTCGTGCGCCTGGCGGTCTCGCCGATCGTCGTGTAGAGCAGCGACCAGTCCACCGACAGCCCGAGGCGCCGGAAGAGGTCCTCGAAGGCCTGCTCGTCGATGTGGGTGATAGTCCTGCAGAGGTCCACGAAGTTCGGCCGGCTCACGGGGACGGCTCGGTGGTCCTTGGGGACGTCTCCGTTGAAGGGGGCCGCAAAACCCGGCTCGAAGGGCAGCGAGGGGTCACAGCGCACACCAGTGACGTTCTGCACACGTCGTTCGGTCGCCAGACCGTTGTCGTCCCAGCCAATGGGATAGAAGACCTGCTTGCCCCGCATGCGGTGGTACCGGGCGATGGTGTCGGTGTGGGTGTAGGAGAACACGTGACCGATGTGCAGGCTGCCCGAAACCGTGGGCGGGGGCGTGTCGATGGCGAAAACCTCGTCACGCCCGGCCGACCTGTCGAAGCGATAGGTGCCCTCGGTATCCCACTGCTGCATCCAGCGGGCCTCGATACCGTCGATCGACGGCTTCTCCGGAACGTTCACCATAGGAAGATGAAGTTATCGGCCGGTGGGGCTCGTGGCCCTAACCTGTCCGACGTGCTCCATCTGTACGACAGCGCCACCCAGGAGGTGCGCGAACTCGCACTCCGCCAACCCGGACTGGTGAGCATCTATCTTTGCGGGCCGACCGTCTACGGCCCCCCGCACCTCGGCCACGGCCGGGCGACGATCGTCTACGACGTCCTGCGTCGCTACCTCGAGTGGACAGGGCTCTCGGTCCGGCTCGTGTCGAACATCACCGACATCGACGACAAGATCATCGACCGCGCCGCCCGGGAGGGCCGGCCGTGGGAGGAGATCACGCATAAGTGCGAGAACATCTGGTTCAAGGCGATGGAGACGTTGAACGTTGAGCGGCCGACCGACATCCCCCACGCCACCGAGTTCGTCGGCGCCATGGTGGCGATGATCGCCGAGCTCGTTGCGAAGGATGCCGCCTACGCGACCGACGACGGGGTCTACCTCGCGGTGTCGGCGGTGCCGGACTACGGGCTGCTCGCCCACCAGTCGCTCGAGGACATGCTGGTCGGTGGTGGCGAGCGCGAGGTGCTCGGCGCGGCACAGAAGCGGAACCCGGCGGACTTTGCCCTGTGGAAGTTCGCGAAGCCGGGCGAACCGAATTGGCCCTCACCGTGGGGCGACGGACGACCGGGTTGGCACAGTGAGTGCGTCGTAATGTCGCTCGAACTGCTCGGAGAGGGTTTCGACCTGCACTGCGGAGGCCAGGATCTCCAGTTTCCGCACCATGAGAACGAGCGGGCGCAGGCTGTTGCTCTCGGGAAGCGGTTCGCGAACCACTGGATGCACAACGGCTTCGTGGTGGACACGGAGGGCGAGAAGATGTCGAAGAGCATCGGCAACGTGGAGAACCTCCTCGACCTCACCGACCATTACGACCCCCGCGCCTACCGAATGGTCCTCCTGCAGACGCACTATCGGTCGCCCGTGCGCGTCAGCCAGGACAACATCGACGCAGCAGTCAACGCGCTCGCGGGTCTTGACTCGTTCGCCGCACGTACCGCGAGCGCTGCGTTGGGTGCTGCACCGGATCAAGCCGTGATCGAGCAGTTCCGCGAGCGCATGGACAACGACCTTGACAGCCCTACGGCAATGGCTGTCCTGTTCGACTCGGTGCGACGCGGCAACGCTGCCCTGGATGCAGGCGACGCCGGCCTTGCCGGTGCCCTTGCCACGTCGGTTCAGGAGATGTGCTCAGCGGTGGGCCTCGTGCTCAAGGCTGCGGGGGACGTGCCGGAGGACATCACTGCCAAGGCGGCGGCGCTCGACGCTGCGAGGGCCGCGAAGGATTTTGCTGCCGCGGACGCGCTGCGGGGCGAACTGCAGGCTGGGGGCTGGATCGTCGAGACCACCAAGCTGGGCACTACGGTTCGCCGCTGATCGCTGACACTGTGCCCCGCCGAGACCGACCCGAGCGCCGAGAGCGCGTACCCCTTCCCCGTGGATTCTGGGTGATCTGGAGCACGGTCGCGCTCGACCTCGTCGGCTTCGGGATCGTGGTGCCGATCCTCGGGCGTTACGCCGAGCGCTTCGGGGCCGGCGGTGTCGCTGTCGGGCTCCTCTTTGCCTCGTTCTCGCTCGCTCAGTTTGTGTGCGCCCCGTTGCTCGGCCGTCTGTCGGACCGCATCGGCCGCAAGCCGGTTCTGCTCCTCTCGTTGTTCGGAACCGCCGCAGCGAGTTTTCTCACGGGTGCTGCGAACGTGCTCTGGTTGCTCTTCCTCGCGCGGGTACTTGACGGCGCGAGCGGTGCGAGCGTGGCTGTCGCTCAGGGTGCGGTGACCGACATGGTCGAGCCGGAGGAACGACCGAGAGCGCTTGGCTTGATCGGGGCGGCGTTCGGGATCGGCTTTATCGTCGGACCCGCGCTTGGCGGCCTCGCCTCGCTTGGCGGGCCTCACGTTCCGTTCTACGTGGCCGGCGGGCTTGCACTGCTCAACGCGCTGATCGCGATCCGACGGGTACCCGAAACGCGCCCGAGGTCGGTTCGTACCGAGCGCCCGCCGCGCGATGCGCGGGCGAACCGTCTGTGGGGGATCGCGCTCGCGACGTTCGTGGCGGTGTGCGCCTTCGCCGGCTTCGAGGCCACCTTCGCCCTGCTCACGAAGCAGCGCTTTGGGCTGAAGGAGGGCGGTGTTGCCACCGTCTTCATCGGGATCGGGTTGTTGCTCACGGTCGTGCAGGGTGCGATGGTCCGGCCGGTCACGAGGGCGCTCGGTTCGACGCGGACACTCCAGACCGGACTGCTGCTCAACGGCCTCGGCCTGCTCGTGCTGGCCGTTGCCGAGTCGTGGGCCGTGCTCGTGCCGGCGCTCGCCCTGCTCACCGTCGGACAGGGCCTCGTTACGCCGAGCCTGAGCCTGGTGGTGACCGGTCGGGTGCCGGACCACCAGCGGGGCGAGGCATTGGGGTTCCAGCAGGGGATCTCGGCAGTGGCCCGCGTGATCGGGCCGGTGATGGCCGGAGTGCTCTTCGAGCACGTGGCGATCCCGTCGCCGTATCTCGTCGGTGCCGGTCTGTGCACGGTGGCACTCGTGGTGATGCTGGGACAGCCCGGTGGCAGTCGCAAGCACACACTCGGTGCTGCAGACGTGCCGGTGACAAACTGACCGTCGGATGAGCGACGCAGGACGCACCACGGCTCCGTCCGGCAGCAGCACGCGCGGGATGGGCTACCAGCCCTCACTCGACGGTCTACGGGCACTCAGTGTTGCCCTGGTGATCCTGTATCACGCGGGCGTCGTGCACAACGCCGCACTTCCGTCAGGGGTTCCCAAGCCGTGGTTCTTCAATGGTGGCTTCCTCGGTGTCGAGGTGTTCTTCGTCGTCTCGGGCTATCTGATCACCACACTGCTGCTCGAGGAGCGGGAGCGCACGGGAACGATTGCGCTCGGCAAGTTCTGGGGACGACGGTTCCGCAGGCTCATCCCTGCCCTCTGGGTGATGATTGTTGTTGCGTCCGTGTGGGCGATGGTGTGGGGCCGTGCCTATCTCTCGGACCTGCGCCACGACATTCCGTTCGCCGTGTCGTACACCTCAAACTTCCAACAACTGTTCCGCAAGGTCAGCTATTTCGAGGGTGTGCCCCACCTGCTTCGACACCTTTGGTCGCTGGCGGTCGAGGAGCACTTTTACCTCCTGTTCCCGCCGCTCCTGATGCTCGTGCTCCGTCGTTCTCCGGAGCGCCGCCGGCTTCTCGGGCTGGTGCTGCCCGCTGCGATTGCATCGGTCGTGGCGCTCGTCATCGTCTGGCATCGGCCGGTCGAGCGCCTCGGCGAGACGGGCGCTCAACTCGACGATCTCCGGCAGAACTGGGCCTACCTCAGCACGGTGACCCGTGTGGGCGGCATCCTCATTGGGGTAGGACTTGCCATCGTGTGGTCGCCGTGGCGACGACACGCGCAGGGTGCGGAGCCGGTGCGCTCGGCGCGGGTCGACGCGCTCGGGCTCCTCGCGACGGCGGGTGTGGTCGTGGCCTCTCTCGTGCTGTCGAACGAGTCGGCGTTCCTCTACCGTGGTGGGCTCACGGCCGTTTCAGTGCTCAGCGCGATCGCGATCGCTGCATCGGTCCATCCTGGCGCTTGCGCCATGCGCGCACTGTTCGGCAACCGGGTGATGGCGGCCATCGGACGTCGCTCGTACGGCCTGTACATCTGGCACTGGCCGATCTTTGTCGGGCCCCTCGAGGGTCGGTCCACCCTGGTACGGCTCGCCATCGGCATCCCGGCCACGGCGTTGGTGTCAGAGCTCTGCTACCGCTTCGTCGAAACCCCTGTGCGCACCGGCTGGTTGTTGTCGCGGCTGCGTCGACGGGCGGCCCTCACGACGGTCGGCTCGGTACTCGCCCTATCCGCTCTCGTGGTGGCGCTCGTGGTGGTGCGGGCACCCGGGGTCGGCGGTCCCGGCGGGGCTGCCGCAGCGGGCGCGGACACGGAGATCACCGATGACGCCCTCGATCCGGAGACGGAGCTCGAAACCGACACCGACACCGCTGTGTCGGAACCACCGGAGCCGACCACCTCGGGGGCAACGCAGACCACGTCGGTGCCGGCCGGGTCTGATCCCACGGTGTCAACCACTGAACCGGCACCCACCACAACGCTCCCGGCCCTGCCGCGCCGGGTTATCGCCGTCGGGGACTCGACGGCCGGCGCGTTCGCGCGCAACGCGCCTCGCAACGTCCGCAAGACCCTGCGGTTCGTGGACGGGCAGTTGAGCGGGTGCAGCATCAACAGTCGCGGTGTTGCGGTCGGGGTGCGCAAGACCGGACGGGACTTCCGCGTCTGCAAGAACTGGGCAAACCGCTGGGCGACCAAGGCCAGCAAGGCTGCGGCCGAGATCGCGCTCGTTGTCCTCGGTGCGTGGGATGTGTTCGACATCGACTACGGCAAGGACACGGTGGTGTTCGCGAGTTCCGAGTTCAACTCGACGTTCAAGAGCAACCTCCGTTCGGGCATCGACGCGCTGATCGCCACGGGTGCCAAGGTCGCACTGCTGGAGGTGCCCTGTTACCGACCGCACTTCACGGGTGGGCCCGGAACGTTCGAGTTCCCCGAGCGCGGCGACGACGCGCGCACCCGCCGCCTCAATGACCTGCTCCGCGAGGTTGCTGCCGCGGACCCGGCAAACGTCACGTTCATCAACGGTCCGCAGGTGTGGTGTACGGACGAGAAGGTCGCGAAGAACTGGTGGCTGCGCTACGACGGCGTGCACTACACGCCTCAGGGCGCGCAGATCGTCTACGACGCAATCAAGGACCAGTTGCTCGCCATTCCGGTCGACGCCGCGCAGCACGCCAAGCGTCCGCGCAAGTGATCCCGGACCCGGGTGGCGTTGAACCTACCCGGCGGTAACTTCTGGGCATGGCAGAGTTCTCGCTCACCCTGAATGACGACCAGCAGCAGATCCAGGACTGGGTCCACACGTTTGCCGCGGAGGTGATCCGGCCGGCCGCTCACGAGTGGGACGAGCGTGAGGAGTTCCCTTGGCCGATCGTCCAGGAGGCCGCCAAGATCGGTCTGTACGGCTTCGAGTTCATGCTGAACGCCATCGGCGACAAGAGCGGCCTCACGCTCCCGGTAGCGATCGAGGAACTGTTCTGGGGTGATGCGGGGATCGGCATGGCCATCATGGGGTCCGGCCTTGCTGCGGCCGGTATCTCGGGCAACGGCACGCCCGAGCAGATCATGGAGTGGGTGCCACAGTGCTACGGCACGGCGGACGACGTTCGGCTCGGGGCCTTCTGCGTGAGCGAGCCTGATGCCGGGTCCGACGTGTCCTCGCTGCGCACACGTGCGGTGTACGACGAGGCCAACGATGAGTGGGTGATCAACGGTACGAAGGCGTGGATCACCAACGGCGGCATCGCCAATATCCACGTGGTGGTTGCTGCGGTCGATCCTTCGCTGAAGGGTCGCGGGCAGGCATCGTTTGTCGTGCCACCGGGCACGAAGGGACTGTCGATGGGGCAGAAGTACGCCAAGCACGGCATCAAGGCATCGCACACCAGCGAAGTGGTCCTGGACGATGTCCGCATCCCCGGTCGCTGCCTGCTCGGTGGCAAGGAGAAGCTCGATGCCAAGCTCGCGCGCGCCAAAGAGGCCGGTCACAGCGGTGGTAAGCAGCCGGCCATGGCAACGTTCGAGGCCACACGACCGGCTGTGGGCGCGCAGGCGATTGGTATCGCCCGTGCCGCCTACGAGTACTCGCTCGAGTACGCCAAGGAGCGCGTGGCCTTCGGCAAGCCGATCATCATGAACCAGTCCATTGCCTTCAAGCTCGCCAACATGATCACCGAGATCGACGCCAGCCGTCTGCTCATCTGGCGCGCTGCGTGGCTGGCGCGCAATGGCGGGTACAAGAACGGTGAAGGTTCGATGAGCAAGTACAAGGCGAGCGAAGTAGCCGTGTGGGTCACGCAGGAAGCCATTCAGATCCTCGGCGGCAACGGCTACACCCGTGAATACCCCGTGGAGCGCTGGCACCGTGACGCGAAGATCCACACGATCTTCGAAGGGACATCGGAGATCCAGCAGTTGGTGATCGCCCGTGCGATCTCCGGCCTTCGCATCGAGTAGCTCAGGAGCGGGTCCACTCCACATTGATCGGGATCGGGCCGTTGGGCAACCATGGCTGCGCGTTGACGGCATCTTTCACCTTGTAGGAGCCGCGCTCTACGACGCCGAGTGCTGCGTCGATGATGCGGTACTTCTGCACCTTCGAGAAGATTGCCTGGGACTCGATCCAAGCCACGACGAACTCTCCGGGCTCGAAGTTGCATCGCTTCTGGATGGCGGCAACGAGGTCCTCGCGGTGGAGGTGGCCGTCGCCGAAGTTCCAGCCGATCACCGCGTTGTTGGCGAACTCGGCCTCACGAATGCTGTACGACTCCCACTTGTCGCCAAGGTGACGCATGGTGAGCGAGAACAGCGCCCGACCCTGGCTGTGCATGGAGCGCCACGCAAGCGTTTGGTCGAGGACGATCTCGGCAACAGCAGTTGGATAGGTGGCCTCGAGTTGCTTGAGCTGCTGCGGCGAGTCCTTCACGATGAACTCGTCGATCTTCGCCTCGGCTCCGGGCGCAAACGCCCACTGTGCCGATGCCCAGTTGCCGGCGTACTGGCGCATCGACGGGAGGAACGAGACCTTGTCGGGAACAAGGTTGCCGAGAATCGGGAAGAACAGCAGCCCGCCGATAACGAGCACCGTCACCCACCACGACGACATGTCGCCGATGCCGAACCCCTTCTCGGCCGGGAAGTTCCAGAACAGCGTGGCCGTGGTGAACCCGAACAGAAGGTTCCACTCGTTAGGCGATGCGAGGGCGAACATCCCGATGATCACGAGGTGGAAGGTGAGCATCGCGATGATTGCGATGATGGTCACCGTGCGGTTCGTCGAGAACAGCAGCACCAACGCGCCGCCACACTCGAGCATGCTCCCGCCAATGTGGGCAAAGAAGCTGGTGAGGTGTGACGGACGGAGGTCCTCGGGAAAGCTCCGGTACATCTTCCGCTTGAAGCGCCTCGATACCACGATGGGCGCATTGCTGAACATCGGCGAGACCACGTTGCTGAAGTGGTAGCCAATCTTGGAGATGGCGGCGCCGACCCATACGAGGACGATCAGCAGTTTCAGAGCGACGATCATGTCCATCGTTCCGAACACCACACTGAAGAACATCACTGGCACGTACTGCTCGCCGCGCGCTGCGAGGAACAGCGTCTTGTCACGCAGCCCGGCAACGACGAGGAACGCCATCATGATGATGAGCAGCACAGGCGAGATGAGCGTGCCGTGGGTGGACCACCCGTACCGGGCGAACGTATCGGCGAGCTCACCGTTGTGTGCCCCGGGGAGGACCACACAGAGCACTGCAGTGATGAGGATGCCCGCGTACAGAAATACGTCGAACGCGGTACGGCTGTCACCGTTCGTACCGGGCACCCACTTGAAGGGATTCAGGCGGATCGTTCCGGGCTTGAGCCAGTACTTGAACGCACCGGTCTGCGGTTTGAAGTGGCCACAGAGGATGCCCCATGCCCCGGCGATGCCGAGGGCCTCGAGGAAGACGGTCCAGAGGACGAGCTTTTGGTAGAAGATCGGTTCGCGCCACCAGGTTGCGATGTCGCCGAGCGACCCGATGTCGGACGTTATCCACGCGAGGAATGCGCCCAGCAGGCCGTGCAGAACGACGAGTTTCGCGATGTAGATCGTGTGGACGATCTTCGGCGTCCCGAAGCCGTAGTCCACCCAGTGGAGCGTCAGCTGTCGCAGGCGCTCCATCCTCGGTTGCTGACCGAACGTCGCCGGGTCGACCGGCGGAAAGTCGGGTGTCTTGAATCCCATGGTGGCCCCTCCGATGACTTGTGGTCCGAACCCTAGTCCGGAGGCTGTGACGAGGGGCACATACCCGTGGTTCCGGCCGGGTCGGCCAGCGCGGGCGCGCTGGGTGCGACACACTGCGCGAATGACGAACCCCGTATCCGTGACCCGAGAAATCGCAGCCTCCCCGGAACGGGTGTGGGCGATGGTGACCGACCTCCCGCGCATGGGCGAGTGGTCCCCGGAGAATCAGGGGGGCGTGTGGACCGGCGGCGCGGCCGGGCCTGCCGTAGGCGCTCGGTTCAAGGGAAAGAACCGGAACGGTCGCCGGTCGTGGTCCTCCTCGGTCAAGGTGACGGTGTGTGACTCACCCCGTACCTTCTCGTTCGCCCTCATGGGGCTCGGGAAGAACTGGTGCGACTGGGTGTACGACATCGAGCCGACCGCAACGGGCTGTGTCGTGACGCACTCCTGGATAGACCACCGGGGCAAGTTCGCCGGCGTCATCGGCGGGGTAATTTCCGGTGTTCCCGATCGCGCAACGCACAACCGTGGCAACATGGAGGTCACGCTAGAGAACCTCGCGCGGGCGGCTCCTCAGGAGTAGCGCTGCCCCTCGAAGTCCGGGGGCTATACCCGGCGGGTGAGCCCCTCCCAATACGGGGCGCGCAGCTCACGCTTGAGCAGTTTGCCGCTCGCGTTCCGCGGGAGTGCGTCGCAGAACACCACCGCTGTCGGGCACTTGAAGCCTGCGAGGCGTTCCCGGCCGAAGGCGATGAACTCCCCCTCGGTGACCGTCTCGCCGGCGCGGAGTACCACGAACGCGATCGGGGTCTCGCCCCACTTCTCGTGAGGCACGCCGATGATCGCGACCTCCAGAACGGCAGGGTGCGCCGCAACGACGTTCTCCACCTCTGCGGGGTACACGTTCTCGCCGCCGCTGATGATCATGTCCTTCAGACGGTCGTTCACGTAGAGGTATCCGTCCTGCAGGTTGCCGATGTCACCCGTGCGGAGCCAGTCATCGACCATGCTCGAGGCAGTGGCTCCCGACAGTCCCCAGTAGCCAGCCATCACCTGGGGGCTCCGGATGAGGATCTCGCCATCGGTACCGTCGGGTAGTTCCTCCAGCGTCGCTGGGTCCACCACCTTCAGTTCTGTGTTGAGAGCCGGCCGGCCTGCTGAGCGCAGGAGGTGGCTCCGCGGACCACTCGGGTCGTGATCCTGCGCGGCAAGGAACACCAGAGGGCCGCAGGTTTCGGTGAGGCCGTATGCACCGACAAAGACATTGCCGAAGCGCTCGATCGCCTCGATGAGCGTGGTGTCAGAGATCGGTGCAGCCCCGTACATGATCAACTCGATCGATGAGACATCTGCGGGCTCATCGCACACGGTGATCATCTGGACCATCGTCGGTACCCAGAGCGAATGGGTGACCCGGTGTTGCCCGACGAGACGGAGCGCACCCGCAGGCGTCATCTCCCGCATCAGCACGATCGTCGCGCCGCTGGCGAGGCCTTGCATCGCCCATCCGGTGCCGCCGATGTGGAAGACGGGCAGTGCCACCAGGCTCACTGATTCTGGTGCGAGGTGGTTTACGTCGAGGCCCGCGTCGAGGAAGGCCGCAAGGTTGCCGTAGGTGATGAGTACGCCCTTGGGGTGGCCCGTGGTGCCAGACGAGTACAGCTGCAGCCAGGTGTCGTCGGGTGCAGGGGTGCCGTTGGGATCAAGGTTCGGTGCCGCATCCCGTAGGGCGGGATACGAGTCGTTGCCCTCGCCGTCGAGCACGACGATCTGCAGGCCTGCCGGCACCGCGTGGAGAAACTCTGCGTGTGCGATCACCGTTGCCGCCCCGGAGTCGCCGAGCACGTAGGCAACTTCCTCCGCGGAGAGTCGCCAGTTGACGGCGCACACCACGGCACCCAATTTCGCGGCGCCGAAGAGCAGTTCGAAGAACTCGGCACAGTTCCTGCCGAGGAAGCCAACCCGGTCCCCCGATCCGATGCCGAGCGACAGGAGCATCTGCGCCACGCGGTTCGAACTCGTATCGAGTTCGGAATAGCTGAGGCGGTGGTCGCCGTCGACGATCGCCGGTCGGTCGCTGGAGCGTCTCGCCCGAACAATGTCAACGACAGACGAGTAGTAGTCAGTATTCATGCGGGGCCCCGGTTCCTGGAAGTGTCTCGACGCTACCTCCGTCGCCGCTGGCAGGGAGTGCTTGGGGGTCAGCGCGGGGATTCGTCGTTCGGTAGGGTCCGTCGAGTACCGGGGCGCAAGTTCTGGGGGAAACGACGAGCGGGGGAGAGCGATGTCCGAGGTCATCATGGGGGCGCCGCGGGTTGCCCTGAACGAGAGCGACGCGAGCATTCACGATGCCGAGGCCGCACTTCGCCTCGGCTTTCGCGGGTCTGCCGTTGCCGGGGTGGTCCACCTGGACTGTTTCGTCCCACCGTTGCTCGAGGCCTTCGGGCAGCCGTGGTTCGAGCGTGGGTCCATCTCGCTGTACTTCGAGAACATCATCGTGTCCGGAGAACAGGTTGAGTCTGTCGTGCACCGTCCGCGTGACGGCGACCCGCGCGTCAACGTGCACGCGCAGCGGATCGGCGAGCCCGGGTTCGTCGTCACGCAGGGCAGCGCGTCGATGGGGTTCGATCCGCAGTCCGAGCTTCGGACCCGTGACATACGCCTCTGCGACCCATCGGCGCTCCGCCTCCTCAAGGGGGTGATGCCGGGCCGCCCGCTCGGGGAGATGACGCGGACCGTGTCGTCGGAGGCGCAGTCGGCTGCCCTGCGGACTGGCGGAGTGAATACGCCGCTCCCGTGGTACTCGGAGGCATCGCCGTGGGGCGACCCGATCGCGTGCCCCAGCCACGTTGCGTTCATGATGCTGCGAATGGCCAACGCGGATGACGGCACGTATTTCCCTCAGCTCAACCCGGCGATCGGTGACACAGCATCGATGTTCGGTGCCATGGAACTCGCCTTCATCAACGGGCCGATGTTTCTCGACCGGCCCTACACCGTTCGTGGTGAGGTGGTAGGGGTCGGGCAGAGCCCGAAGACCGAATACGTCTGGTGGGATGCCTCGGCCTTCGACGAGGCCGGCGCCGAGGTCGTGCGCATCCGCCACCTCTTTCGCATCATCAAGGCCGCGTCGCCGCTGTACACGGAGTAATCGGCACCCGGATCGGTAGTTCCATACTCCCCATGCGGTACGGCTACCGCACGCAGGGGCGTGGTCTGAGGGGTCTACTAGGACTCATGATGATCACGACGAGTGGCCGGGCCACTCCGGAGCGGCGTTCTGCTGTGGCCCGAGGCGCGGGGATCGCTGCGGGCAGAGTGCACCGGATCCAACAAGCAAGGGGCGTGAAGGCCGTTGATCTGATCCTGCCGGCGGTAGCGGCCGTCGTGATCTCGTGTCTCGCGGCGTTCTGGTCACCCGGTGGTTCCACCCACGGGTCACGCATTGCCCCAACGGGACCATCTAATGCGGAGTCACCTGCTGCCAACAGTGTGGAGCCGAGCATTGCCCCGGTTGCTCTATCGCTCGACGGAAGTGCTCGGGCGGTCGTAGCGACGGGTCGCTCCTAGCTGGGCCGTAGCCCCGACCTGCACGAATCAGTCGCCCACCATGAGGGTTACTTCGCCGAGCTGGTCGAACAGTGCGACGATCGAGTCGCCCGCCTCGAACGGGATCGCCTTGATGAACGAGCCCGAGAGGATGACATTTCCCGGCTCCATGCTCACCCCGAACTCGTGGAGCTTGTTGGCGAGCCAGGCAACGGCATTGATTGGGTTGCCCATGACGGCCTGAGCTGAACCGGACTCCATCGTGTCCCCGTTGATGAGCAGTGACGCGCTGACCCGTCGCACGTCGATATCGGTAAGTCTCACCGGTCGCCCGCCGAGCACGACCAGCCCACACGCAGCGGCGTCAGAGATGCTGTCGACGAGCATCTTCTTGCCCCGCCCGTTGTACCGGCTGTCGACGATCTCCAGCGCAGGCAGCACAAAGTCGGTTGCGCGGATCACGTCGGCGGCGTTGACCGAGGGACCGCGCAGCGGCGCCTTGAGCACGAATGCCAACTCCACCTCGACGAGTGGGCGGTTCATCTTTGAGCGGCTCACCCTGCTCCCCTCGGGCACGAACCAGTTGTCGAACATGAAGCCGTAGTCGGGCTCGCTGGCACCGGTGAGCGTTCGCATCGCCTTGGAGGTGAGGCCAACCTTGTGCCCCTTCACCGTCCGGCCGGCGGCAAGCTTCAGCTCGCAGACCTTGATCGCAATGGCGTACGCATCCTCGATCTCGGCGTGCTCATAACGGTTGGAAATGGGTTCGGTCCAGATCCCGCTGAGCTCAGCCTCGTAGAGGTCCTTGGCGCATTCGAGGATCTGGGTGTCGGTGAGCATGGGAGTTCCTTCGGCTTGCCGGTGAGCGGGTGAGGCGATGGGGTGTCTGCCATCAGCCAATGATGTAGGCGAGGAAGTCGCCGGTGACGAACGGCGCGCCCTTGGAGATGTGGGTGTGGCGAGCGGGCCGGGAGCCCTCTACGGGAAAGTAACGCAACCAGACCGGTTCGAGGGCCGGACGGTCTGCGGCATCGGCGAGCCAGAAATTCATCTTGGCTACATCCGCCCACGTGGCTCCGGCCGCCTCGAGCATCCGGCCTGCGCTCTCGAAGATCTGCTCGATCTGCCCTGCGGCATCCGGGGAGTGCTCCCTGCTGCCGGGCCGGAACGGCGCGATGACACTTGACACCACGAGCGGACCGATCCGGGTGGCAAGCGGGATTGCCGTGAGGTGGCTCAGGCCATCGACAGTGATCGACGTTCTCCCCGTCATATCAGTTCGTCCTTCCGTGAGCGGTGCGCCATGCCTCGTACTCCGCCCTGCGGGACTCCGCCAGTGGGAACAAGTCCAAGGTGGATTCACCCGCGGCAACGCGCTCGATAGCGAACGCCTCAACGTCCTCCTGGGCCAAAGCAGCCCTGACGACCTCCGCCACGAGGGCCATGGGAATCACCACGGCACCCTCGGCGTCACCGACGATCACGTCACCGGGTTCGACGAAAACGCCAGCGCAAGTGATGCAATCGTCCGTGGAGTACGGCATGTGGTGGCGGCCGTAGGTTGAGGCGTGCGAGCTCTGGTGATACACGGAGATCGGGATGCTGGCGATAGCGGGCGTGTCCCGCAGTGCGCCGTCGGTGATCACGCCTACACCGCCTCGTGCGTGGACCCGGCTCACGTAAATGTCGCCAATCGTTCCTGCGTCGGGAACATTGCGTGCCTCGATCACCAAGATGTCACCGGGCTCGATCCCCTCGGCCGCCCGCTTCTGTGCGTTCACGCCCTTCTGGAAGCGCTGGACCTGGTCCTCGCGCAGTGCCACGTACCGAAGTGTGCGCGCACGCCCGATCATGCGCATCTCCGGGTGGGTGGGCTTCAACCCCGTGAGGAAGGTGCCTCGGATCCCGCGCATCTGGAGTTGGTGGGCCAGCGTGGCGGTCGAGACGGTGCGCAACTGATCGCGCAGTTCGTCGGTCAGTACGTCGGGGATATCGCTCATTGGTGCTCCTGATGTGCTCGGACACACGGCCGACAGGGGCCACCCGTGGCGCTGCCGTGAATTGTGGCACCCGTGAAAGGGCTCGGCAAAGACCCTGGGTAATCGGGCTCTTCGGATTTCAGCGGGGTGTGAGGGTGGCGAGTAGCTCCCAGTTCGGTTTGCCGGCGTAGAGCAGGGCGCGGATGCGGCAGTGCTCAAAACGTCGGAACCCGAACGCGGTCCGTTTGACGCGGTTGATCAGGTTGTTGATCGCTTCGGTCGGGCCGTTCGATACGTGGGCCTGGTGCCAGGCGACGATCTGGTCTTTCCATCTGCCGATCGTGCGGCCGAGACGGCGAACTTCGAAGGGCATCTCGGTGTCGGTGAAGTCGCGCACGATCTCATCAACCCACTCGCGTGCGAGTTCGGGGTCGGTGTGGTCGTAGATCTGACGGACAACTTCTTTCGCGTTCCACGCGAACCACACCTCACGGTGCGGGTCACCCGCGGCGAGGAGACCCATCAACTGTTCGCGACCATCGACGGTCAGGCGTTCGCGGGCCATCACCAATCGGCGCCGGGCCCGGTAGAGCAGATCATGTTTGCGACCCCGATGACCGACGGTTTCGTTCTGGACCCGGCGTCGGCACTCGTCCAACGCCACGTTCGCCAAATGCACGACGTGATACGGGTCAGCGACCTGGGTGGCGTCGGGGAGCATCGTGTCGAGCACCACCCGATACGACGACGACAGATCCAACGTCGCCCACCGGATGCCGTCGCGCCACGCCTGGGACCGCTCGGCGAACCAGGCGCAACACGTGACAGCTTCCCTGCCCGCCACGACATCGAGTAGCTGACCGCGTTGTACGTCAACGATCTGTGTTGACCAGCACTGCTTGCGGTAGCGGCCCTCACGCTTGTAGAGCGTCTCATCCAACCCGACCGCTGCCACGACACCGAACCGGGCAGGATCATCAACGAGCACACTGCCGTAAGCGATGACAGCGTCGTTCACGGTGTGCCAATCACACCCGAGATCTTCAGCGACTTCGGACACCGCCCGACCATGTTTGCCGACCTGCAACGTCGCCCACCGCCCAGCCCGATCCGTCAACGCCATCCGCGGCGCCGCGATCCGCGAGTCCTCACCAGTCCAGGACCCCACCCCACAATCCGCGGTCGGACAGCACCAGCGATGCTTACGCCACCGCAACCGGGTCCGCCGACCGAAACACGCCAGATCCGCCAACATCACCTCGGCACGATCCTTGGCGACCGCCGGACCCCGACACAACCGACACGACGGACGTGCCCCGCGTTGCTCGATCACGACCTCCAACAGGCCGTCAACGATGTCAACGACACCCAACACGTTCACGTCGGGCAACCCGACAAGCAGCTCGCACATGCGAGTAGCGTCAACTTCCACAGGGGCTCCGAATCCGGTTGGCGTAGAGAACCACCAGATTCGCAGAGCCCCTGTACCGCGTCAGCGACCCCTCACACCCCGCTCATTTCCGAAGCGCCACTATGTCTGTGTGCATGGTGTGGAACTTGACCAATTCGGCGATGTTGTCGATGCCCGTCTGCGCGCATGGAATCTTGCCTACGAGGAACTCCGCACGAAGCCGGTGGCGATGCACCAATCAGTTCGGGACACGTACTTCGCCCCGGAGATCGCCATCGACTTCGTGAGTCGGGCCTGGCGCGCGGGAAGCGCCCAACAGGTCTTCGAACTCACACCCGCGACGCGGGATCGCTACCGCCCAGACGGTGCTGTTGCGTACTTCAATGTGCTCTGGCAGCGAGTCGGCGACTATGTCGTTGAGGTCGGTAACGACCTGACCGAGGTACGCATGCTGCAGATGCAGTTAAAGGACCACGAATCGGCGTCCGCAACCGCGATGCAGGCGCGTATCGTCGCCCAAGAACGCGAGCGAATTGCTCGCGATCTGCACGACTCGGTGATCCAGCAACTCTTCGCCTCGGTGCTCCTCCTCAATTCGCTTGCTGGCAACTCGTCGAGCCCCGACTGCGCGCAGGCAACACAGCGCGTCGCCGAGACTCTCTCGCAGGTGATCACGGAGATCCGTGAGTGCATCCTGCACGTCCGCGAGACCATTCCGTCCTCGCTGGAGATGGAACTGCGGGACGTAGTCGGCTTCCTCGTCGGCGCGACAGCCACCCGCTTCGTCGTGGACATTGCCGACGATGTGCGCTGCGACGGCGAAATCCGCTCGAACATACGCGCCGTCGTCCGCGAATCGGCCACGAATGCCGTGAAGCACGGGCACGCGGAGAACATCACCATTTCTGTCGTCCGCTCCGGCTACCACGTCATTGTTTACATCGCGGATGACGGAGTGGGCATGCCCGACGAGCCCTCCGCCTCGAGCGGGCTGAGTAACTTGCGCGGCCGGGCTCGATCCCCTCGGCGGGTCAATGACCGTGAGGCCGCGTGATGGCGGCGGAACCGTGGTCACGTGGAAAGTACCGCTACCAACAGGAGCAGAGAACTGATGCCTGATACCTCCATCAAGGTTGCGATGTGCGACGACCACGCAATGGTCCGCAACGCGCTCGCCATGGTGCTGGATCGCGAGCCAGACATCGAGATTGTCGGCTCTGTCGCTACCGGAACCGAACTCCTCTCCCTGGTCGAGAAGACCCAGCCCGAGGTGGTGATCCTTGATGTCCGTCTGCAGGACGAATCCGGGGTGGAGCTTGCCCAGCGGGTCCGTGTGGACCATCCCGAGTGCAAGATTGTGATGCTCACCTCGTTTGAGTCGGATGCGGCGCTCGTCAGCTCCTTCGAGGCGGGTGCTGCAGCCTTCATGTTCAAGACCGGCAATGCCGACGAGCTCGTCAGTGCGGTGCGGGGCGCGGCCATGGGGCTCTGCTTCATCAACCCGGTGGCGGTGAGGGACGCACTCGCACGTATCCGGGCGAACGGGGCCTCGCTGATGGAGAAGCTCGACGAGACGGATCGCCAGATCCTGCGGCTGCTTGCCGATGGTCGCAGCGATAAGCAGATTGCTGAATCGGTGTTCCTCAGCGTGCAAACGGTCCGTAACCGCGTGTCGAGACTCCTCAATCGCTTCAGCAAGGAAAACCGGACGCAGTTGGCGGTATTCGTCGCCCGCGTGCTCGCCGAGGGGAACTGACCCACCTCGCCCTTGATCCCGGGATCCGAGCGCGCTCAGGACCGAACAACTGCTACACCGAGCGCTCGTACGTGATCCGCAACGGTCAGGTGACCTGGTCGCTCGCAGCAAGTGTGCCATCGGCTTGAATCGCGGTATGGAAATACTGGCACCGCAGTACGGAGGATTCTGGCGACTGTGCCAAGAATCGGTTTTACTGCTAGAAGTGCCTGGGAGCACCCGTGCGGACAACGGCCCCTCGTCCGTGTGGGTGCTCCCAGTTGCCTTGGCTCCCGGCTGCTTCGGTCCCGCATGCACCTGTCGCTACGCTCCGAAGGCGTGAGGTACCTCCCACTCCCGCAGTTCCGGCGATGAACGACGTCGATGACGGTCTGGGTTGGCTCGGCGAACGTGGACGCGACGGTGGGATCGACCGGGTCCCGCTGCCGGTACCGCTCGGCGGCCTCTCGCTGTGCGGCAAGCACGCCATCTGCCCGGATCCTGAGCGAGCACTCCGTCGTTCGGGAGCGAACACCGTGGTGTGCCTCGTCGAGGAGCACGAACTACAGGATCGCTACCCGGAGTACGTCGACTGGCTCCGACTGAACGCCGGTGTGTCTGCCCTCTGGTTTCCGGTCCAGGATCTGCACGCCCCCTCGCTCGACACGGTGCGTCCGCTGCTCGGCGAGATGGTGCGCCGCGTCCACGCCGGGGAGCACCTCCTCGTCCACTGCGCGGCCGGCATCGGCAGGGCGGGAACCATCGGGGTGTGCCTCCTCATGGAGCTCGGCATGGCCCGGGACGAGGCGCTGGCCCACGTTGCGGGGCACCGCCCCATGGCCGGGCCGGAAGTCGGTGCGCAACGAGCGCTCGTGGACCACCTTGCCGCGCTTCGGGCGTAGGGATCGCAGCGCCTACTTGCTCAGTTGTGATGCGAGCGCATCGAACTCCGTGGCGAACTGACGGCGCATCGTCCGCTTCGTCGGTTCGTCGAGGAACGAGCCGTCGATGCCGTTCAGCATGCAGTTGCGGAAGTCCTCGGTGCTGAACCCCATGTGCTCGGCGCACACGATGTAGTCCTTGGTGGGGTCCGTCTGGAACATCGGCGGGTCATCACAGTCGATCATCAACTTGATCCCGAACTCTTTCATCATCCGGATGGGGTGGTTCGAGAGGTCCTCACCGAAGTACACCCAGGCAGTGGAGACCGGAGTGCAGGTGAACACCACGCCTTCGTCGCGGACACGCCGCATGATGGCCTCGCTCTCGACCACGTGGTACCCGTGATCGACCCGCTCGCACCCGAGGAGATCCAGACAGGTCTCGATATTGCGCGGAGGTGCGTCTTCGGACTGGTGCGCCGTGAGCCGGAGCCCGGCCTGCTCCGCCATCCGGTATGCCTTCCAGAAGCGCTCGGGCGGGAACTCGGCCTCTGCGTAGTCCATCCCGATGCCGATGACCTCCTCACGCGGGTTCTCGAGCAGGGTCTCCACCATCGCGACTGCTAGCTCGGGGGATTCCATGCGATTGACAGCGGCGATGAGCCGGCACTCGATGCCATGGTCATTGCGTGCCGCGTTGATCCCGTCGATGAGCCCGTCGACGCACGTCTGGTAGCTCGCACCCGCAGCCATGTGCGTGGTGGGATTGAACGACATCTCTCGGTACCGGACGTTGTGGGCGGCTGCCTCGGAGAGCGTCTCGTAGGCGATGCGGGCGAAATCGTCGCGGCCTTGGATCGCGAGCGCACTGTTGTCGTACATGTGCAGGAACTTGTAGATGTCGGGGTACTGGTACAGGTCCTCCGGCTCGTTGAAGTCGGGGAGCTTCACGCCGTGCTTGGCGGCGAGCTCGACCACGGTGCGGGCTTGGATCGAGCCCATGAGGTGAACGTGCAGGCTCACCTTCGGGATTGCCTTCAGGAACTCGTGCGTATTCATGCGACCGAATGTACTTTCGTCCCCCCATGCCGTATGGACTTCCGGGTGCCCGTGAGACCGGGTAGGGAAAATATCTAGAGATGTTCGTGGCTCGTGGCCCGCGTACGGAATATCTGCCGGGTGAACGTGGTTTGACACGTGGTTGGTCACGTTCGTGACCGACCAGTTCGCCACCCGGAGGAAGAGTTATGAGCATCAAGGTCGGAGATCGCATCCCGGACGTTCAGGTCCACGTGCTCGAGAACGGCATGCCCAAGCCCGTCAGCACCGCCGGGGTGCTCGGAAGCGGCAGAGTGGTGCTCTTTGCGGTTCCCGGCGCGTTCACGCCCGGTTGCTCGAAGGTGCACCTCCCCGGCTACGTGCAGCACGGTGCAGAACTGAAGGCCAAGGGTGTCGACAAGATCGTCTGCATCAGCGTGAACGATGCGTGGACGATGGACGCCTGGGCCGAGTCACAGGGCGCGTCCGACATCGTGATGCTCGGCGACGGGTCCGGAACCTTCACCGAGGCGATGGGCCTCACCTTCGACGGATCCGGCTTTGGTCTCGGGATCCGCTCACAGCGGTACTCGGCCCTGCTTGAGAACGGGATCGTCAAGGAACTGAACGTCGAGGCCGGCGCCGGCGTGGACGTCAGTGCGTGCGAAGTGATGCTCAAGAAGGTCTGAAACACCATGGCCCGCGTGACTGTCCGAGACGGGCGGGCCAAGGCGGGGCCCCGATCTACTGGCCGGGTGCCCGGTACTTCAGTTTCTTCGCTGCCATCGCCTGTGCGGCATCGAACTCGGTGCCGTCCATGAGGCGCACGATCTCGAAGTCACACGCTCCGGCTGCCTTGACCGTGGTGGCGAGGGCGACCGCGCCCGACGCATCGGGGAACTCGACGATGACGACGCTGTCACGTGAGCCAGTACTCCAGTACATGCCCAGCAGTTTTCCGCCGAGTACCTCGACGTGCTTCTTCACGGCCTTGGTGCGTGCGGTGAGCGTCTCGGAAATGGTTCCGGAGATACCGGCTTGCGTGTACGTGCCATTGAGCATGAATCGGGGCATGACAGATCCTTCGGGATGATGGTGGAACTCAGTGTCGCACAAAGAGGCGGCGCCCGATCGGTGCCATCGCGGGGAGTTCCCGCATGAGCACCTCGTACCCGGGCCTGCGCTCGATCGAGCGCTTGTCCATCATCGGCGTGGACGCCCCGCGGAGCAGGCCGCTCATGGAGACCGGACCGATCAACGTCCACCACCAGCTGGCCGGGTTCCCCGCAACACCGAAGAGCCAGATCCCCCACCAGACGGTGGCCTCGCCGAAGTAATTGGGGTGGCGTGACATACCCCACAGCCCGGACCGACAGGGGACCGTCGGGTTGGTGCGCCGGTGCTTGCGCATCTGTTCGTCGGCGACGAACTGGAGCAGGGCGGCGAGTGCGACCACGATCGCGGCGATCCAGTCGAGCGCATTGAGCGTCTCGGTGCCGAGCGAGAGCGCTGCGTACATCCCGAAGCACGCAACCCACACCTGCAGCGTGGGGTACAGGTGTACTGCGCTGAGGTCGATGATCCAGCCGGGAACTTTGGCGTCCTTGCGCAGCATGACGTAGCGCCAGTCCTCGTGCCGGAGCCCGGACCAGCCCCGGCCCCAGTTGGCCGTAAGGCGAACGGCCCAGATGTTCAGGGCAACCATGAGCAGGACCGTGCGGCCGACGGGGATGTGCTGACCCTCCACGGCGAAGGCCCAGGCGATGAACGGCGGGATCACCGACCAGTAGGCGTCGTACATGCTCGAGTTCCGTGCGACGACGGACCCAAGGAAGACCACCACGGTCGCCGCGAGGTCAGCAATCAGTACCGATACGAGCGGGTGGAGGTCGCGCAGGCCAGCGAAGGTGGCGATTCCCGCACCGACGGCAATGACGTAGAGGAGCAGCACGCCGAGCATCGACTTCGCCTTGGTGTTCACGGGATCGAAGGTACCCGAGCGGGTGTCCCCGCTCACAGACCCGCCGGGGGACGATTGGCCCTCTGATGGTGTGCGCGCTGATCGGGTCGTCGCAAATGTTGGCGTTCGGGCCGGACTCGTCGCTCTCTCCCCTCCGGGCGAGCGCCGTCCTCTCCTATCTGCACGCCACCGGCGCCGAGTGGGGCCTCGGGAAGGGCGAGCCTCCGGGGATCTCCGCCACACCTGAGTCATAGCCTGCAGACATGGAGCGCCCCGATCCCACGCCGCCGCGACACCCGGTACTCGGGGCGTTCTCAGCGGCTGTGGGCACTTGGTTCGCAACATCGTTCCCCGAGCCCACTGCGGCCCAGGTGCAGGGCTGGCCGCGGATCATGGCGGGCGAGCACACACTCATCTGTGCCCCGACGGGTTCGGGCAAGACACTCACTGCGTTCCTCGGTGCAATCGACCGGCTCGTCACCACCCCGGCCCCCGACACCAGGGCGCGCACCCGCGTGCTGTACATCTCGCCGCTGCGGGCGCTCGCGTTCGATATCGAGAAAAACCTGAGGGCGCCCCTGCAGGGGATCAAGCTTGCCGCCGAGCGCCTCGGGGTGCCGTTCATCGAGCCGACCGTGGGCCTGCGCACGGGCGACACGCCCGCGAGGGACCGCCAGCGCATGCTGCGCAACCCGCCCGACCTGTTGATCACGACACCGGAGAGCTTGTACCTGCTGCTCACGTCATCTGCGCGCGAGACGCTGGCGAACGTCGAGTGGGTGATCCTCGACGAGATCCACGCACTCGCCCCCACCAAACGCGGTGCACACCTCGCCCTTAGCCTCGAGCGACTGGAACTGATCACCGCACGCCCTCCGCAGCGCATCGGCCTCTCAGCAACGCAGCGACCGCTGGAGGAGACCGCAGCCTTCCTTGGCGGGTTCTCCGCGCCGGGCACTGCACGCCCGGTGGCCATCGTGGATGCCGGTGTGCGCAAGGCGCTCGAGATCGACATCGTGGTGCCGGTGGAGGACATGGGCGCACTCGGCAAGGAGGTCACCGAACTGCGCTCGGGGCCGGCAACCAGTGCGCTGTCCACCACGCGCACGTCCATCTGGCCGAGCATCTACCCGCGCATCCTCGAACTCATCCAGACGCATCGCTCCACCATCATCTTCTGTAATGCGAGGCGTCAGGCGGAGCGGCTCGCAGCGAGGCTGAACGAGCTTGCCGAGGAGCAGGGACTCTCTGGTGGTGCGGCCGGTGACCTGGTGAAGGCACACCACGGCTCGCTGGCCCGTGAACAACGGGTCATCATTGAGGATGACCTGAAGAGCGGGCGCCTGCGAGCGCTCGTGGCAACGTCGAGCCTCGAGCTCGGCATCGATATGGGGGCGGTTGACCTCGTGGTGCAGGTGGAGTCTCCCGGCGCGGTGAGCCGGGGCCTGCAGCGCATCGGACGTGCGGGTCACTCGGTTGGCGAGCCGTCGAAGGGGACGATCTTCCCGAAGCACCGCGGCGACTTGCTCGAGGCGGCGATTGTGGTGCGCCGCATGCACGACGGGCTCATCGAGCACACCCGGTACCTGCGCAACCCGTTGGACGTACTTGCTCAGCAGATCGTCGCACACGTCTCGATGGGGGACTGCGCCACGGCGGACCTCGCCGCGCTGGTGCGCCGCTGCGCGTGCTTCGCGGAGTTGAGCGATGAGCTGCTCAACAACGTTCTGGACCTCCTTGCCGGCCGCTACCCGAGCGAGGAGTTCAGTGAGCTGAGGCCTCGCATCGTGTGGGACCGCATCGGTGACGTCATCCGTGCGCGCGACGGCTCGAAGCGACTCGCCGTCACCAACGGCGGCACCATCCCCGACCGGGGGTTGTTCGGCGTGTTCCTGCCCGACGGCACCCGGGTGGGTGAACTCGATGAGGAAATGGTGTACGAGAGCAGGCCGGGCGAGACCTTCCTGCTCGGCGCGAGCACGTGGCGCATCGAGGACATCTCGTTCGAGCGCGTTGTCGTCACCCCAGCGCCGGGCCAGCCGGGAAAGATGCCCTTCTGGCGCGGGGACCGGCCCGGTCGACCGCTCGAGCTCGGTCGTGCACTCGGAGCGTTCATTCGGGAGATTCGCGACCTTCCCGATGCCGCCGCGCTGCAGCGGCTCCGCGAGCACTACTTCCTCGACGCGCTCGCGGCGAGCAATGTGGTGCTGTACCTCCGGGAGCAGCAGGAGGCCGCCGGAGCCGTGCCCGACGACCGCACCGTCGTGGTGGAGCGCTTCAAGGACGAGATCGGCGACTGGCGCGTGTGCATCCTGTCGCCGTTCGGCACACCCGTCCACGCCCCGTGGGCGATGGCGATCGAGCGCCGCCTCGCGGAGCGCTTCGACATGCCTGTGGAGACGATGTGGGGCGACGACGGGATCGTCATCCGTCTCCCGGAGTCCGCCGAGGACGTGCCGCTCGGTGAACTGCTGATCGACCCCGACGACATCGACGAACTGGTGGTGTCCACGCTGCCCACCACGTCGCTGTTCGCCGCCCGGTTCCGGGAGTGTGCGGGGCGTGCCCTGCTGCTGCCGCGCCGGCGCCCGGACCAACGCACCCCGCTGTGGCAGCAGCGGCAGCGTGCGGCGGACCTGCTTGCAGTGGCTGCCAAGTACCCGACGTTCCCGATCCTGCTCGAGACGAGCCGCGAGTGCCTGCAGGACGTGTTCGACGTGCCTGCGCTGCGGGAGGTGCTCGGTCAGTTGCGCAGCCGGGCGCTCCGTGTCGTCTCGGTCGACACGCCGAGGGCCTCGCCGTTCAGCCAGAGCCTGCTGTTCAACTGGATCGCTGCGTACATGTACGAGGGGGACGCGCCGCTCGCCGAGCGACGTGCCGCAGCCCTCGCGCTCGACCGCGACCTGTTACGGGAACTGCTCGGCGCCGAGGAACTGCGGGAACTGCTGGATCCGGGGGTACTCGCAGACCTCGAGCTGGAGCTGCAGTGCCTCGTGGACGGCCGCAGGGCGCGCAGCGCCGACGAGTTGCACGACGTGCTCCGCAAGGTCGGGGACCTGTCGGCAGCGGAGGTAGACGTGCGCTGCGAGGGTGACGGGGCACCGTGGCTCGCGACGCTGCTCCGGGAGCGACGGGCGATCGCGGTACGGATCGGCGGCGAGGAACGCTTCGTCGCTGCCGAGGATGCGGCGAGGTACCGCGACGCGCTCGGCTGCGCGCTGCCGATGGGCCTACCGGTCGCGTTCACGGACCCGGTGGTGCACCCGCTCGAGGACCTCGTGGGCCGCTATGCGCGCACGCACGGCCCGTTCCTCGCGGACGGCGTATCCCGTCGCCTCGCGGTCCCCGTGGAGCGCGTGGTGGGAGCGCTCCGTGCGCTCGAGGCGCAGGACCGGTTGGTCCGGGGCGAGTTCCGGCCCGAGGGGCATGAGCGGGAGTGGTGCGATGCTGAGGTGTTGCGTCAGCTCCGGCGACGCTCGCTGGCAGCGCTGCGCCGTGAGGTGGAGCCCGTCGAGCAGGAGGTGTTCGCACGCTTTCTCCCCGAGTGGCACGGGATCCGGGCCAACGACAGCGCCCGCGGTGGCGGCACGAGCCTCGACCGACTCGTGGAGGCGCTTGGGCTGCTGCAGGGGGCGGCACTACCTGCCACGGTGCTCGAGACCGAGGTACTCCCGGCGCGGGTACGGGGATTCCGACCCTCCGACCTCGACGAGTTGTGTGCCGCTGGGGAGGTGGTCTGGCTCGGGGCAGGTGCGATCGGGGCATCAGACGGCCGCGTGCGCGTGTATTTCCGCGATCAGCTTGCGCTGCTCGGTGCCGGGCTCGAACCCGTCGACCCGCCCGCTGGGGTTGTGCACGACGCCGTCCGTTCCGTTCTCGCGCAGCAGGGGGCGAGCTTCTGGTCGCAGCTACGTGCCGGTACGGCACCGGCCACCGAGGCTGAGGTACTCACGGCGCTCTGGGACCTCGTGTGGGCCGGAGAGGTCACCAACGACTCGATGACACCGCTGCGCTCGTTCCTCGCCGGCAAGGCGCGCAAGGCGCCTTCACGCTCCCAGGCGCCGGGATTGCGCTTCCGCGGTCGCCCCCGGCCCGGACGCCTGTCGTCGATCGGGCCCGCTTCTGGGGCCGGTCGCTGGTCGCTCGTTGCGCCGCTTCTCGAGCCCGTTCCTACCCCGACGGCTGCGTCCCACGCGAACGCCCTGCAACTGCTGGAGCGCCACGGCATCGTCACCCGGGAGGCCGTAATTGCCGAGGGTGCAGCGGGCGGATTCGCCGCGGTATACGGCATCCTCAAGGTGCTCGAGGAGCGCGGCCAGGTGAGGCGCGGCTATTTCGTCGCCGGCCTCGGTGCTGCCCAGTTCGCGCTGCCCGGCGCGGTGGACCGACTGCGCTCGCTCCGCGAACCCGAGGCACCATCGGGCCCGCTCGTGCTCGCCGCAACCGATCCGGCGCAGCCATACGGAGCAGCACTGTCGTGGCCCGACAACAGCGGACGGCCGACGCGCAGTGCCGGCGCGATGGTGGTCCTAGCTGACGGGTTGCCGCAGGCGTGGTACGACCGGCGGGGGCACCACCTGGTGGTGTTCGGCGCTGCGCGCAACGACGAGCGCTGGGCGGACGCGCTCGCCTCGCTCGTGAAGGACGGGCGCCTCCGCAGCCTCGAGATCCGCAAGGTGGACGGGCAGACCATCGCTGAGACCGGGCCCGAGGTGGTGGCCCCGCTCAAGCGGGTGGGCTTCGTGGACGGTTATCGCGGTCTGGTGCTGCGGTCCTGAGCCAACCGGTGGCGCACTGACGCGGCGAGCGCCGCCAGTGCCTCGGGCTTGAACAGCCGTTGTGCCCTGCGGGCTACAGGCAGACCGATCCAGACGAACCAGCGAGCCGGGCGCGACACGGCTCGGATGGAGCCGTGGACCTCACCGGACCGGGGGTTGAACGTCACGAGGAATCGCTCCTCGCCCTGTGCTGCGTGAGAACCGATGGTGGCGTACACGAAACCGAAGCGTCGGGAGCCGTCGGGCCCGGTCTCGTCGGTGACCGACACGATCCGGCAGGCGAACGGCATCCAGAGGCCGGCAACTCGGATTGCGTAGGCAACCACCACTCCGGGCTCGAGCGGTATGGACTCCGGGTGGTGGACACGGAACCACGGAAGGTCCATCTGCGCCCACGAGCGCATCGCATCGGAAGCCGCCGCGAACGCTTCCGGGCCGACCCCGAGGATTGCGTCGACGTCGTCGACGAACCAGCGTGCTGGCTCGGTGCCGTCGGTGAGGCCGAGGGGGGTGTTGAAACCGGTTGCCGAGCACTTGCGCACGAAGCGATCCATCTGTGACGGGGAGGGAGCACGCCACGAGATCATGTGCTCATCATCTCGTGAACGGATGGGGTTCACCACCTGAACTGAGCATTGATCTACGCTGCCACCAATGCCCGAGGGTGACACCATCTACCGCGCTGCAGCGGCTCTCCGTACGGCGCTGGTCGGTCGGCCCATGCTGTCGTTCGACTCCCAGAGTCTCGATGGCGTGCAGCCGCAGGTGGGTCGGGTCATCGAGGAGATCGAGAGCTTCGGCAAGCACCTCGAGTTCGCCTGGGACGACGGGGTCGTGCTGCACACCCACATGCGCATGACCGGCTCGTGGCACCTCTACCACCCGGGCGAACGCTGGCGCAGGCCGCAGCGGGAGATGGTGGTGGCCATAGGCGTGGACCAGTGGCAGGCCGTGTGCTTCAACGCACCGACCGTCGAGTGCTACCGCAGTTTCGACAAGCGGCGTCACCCGGGGTTCGGTCACCTTGGCCCCGACCTGACCAAGGATGCTCCGAACATCGATGGGTGCCTCGACCGGATCGATCGCTTTGCCGACAGCAACGAGCCGATCGCCGAAGTGCTGCTGGACCAACGGATCGCCTGCGGTGTAGGCAACGTGTACAAGAGTGAGGTGCTCTGGCACTGCGGCATCAGCCCGTTCCGGGCTATCAGGGACGTGGACCTCGCAACCCGTCGCATGGCAATCGAGACGGCTGCACGGATGCTGCAGGAAAATCGTATGCGCACGCGACGCGTCACTGCCCCCGATACACCCGGCGGTCTCGCGGTGTACGGCCGCAACGGGCTGCCGTGCCCGCGCTGCAACGCTGCGGTGAAGGTGCAACGCACCGGGGAGCACATGCGCGCAACCTATTGGTGCCCAACGTGTCAGGCGGCGCCGAAGTCGGCGATGCTGACCGAGGTGACACCCACCGGGCTCGTGCGGCCGCGCGCTATGGACGCAGAACAGGAAGCAGCCGAGCTGTACCTTGACGAGCGTGACCAGCGCTGGTCACGCTCCGGGCAGCACGAGCATCAGGCGCGACCGAGCACGCGATCCACGCCGATCTCGATCGCGACGCGGTCGATGCGCTCGCTCGGCTGGCGGTAGCGGGCCGCATACCCGGCCACCGCTGCGGCAACGTCGGCGGGGTCATCGGTCAGGCGGGCAACGCCCTCGAGGGTGAGCCATCGGCCGCCGTCCACCTGTGATACTGCGGCACGCGTCCCACCCCGTAGCACGTTTCTTGCCTTGATCGAGGGGGCGAACGTGATGATCCGCACGAGGCCGACGCGGTCATCCCAGGCGAAACCCACCGGGACGACGTGGGGGGAGCCGTCGGGTCGCATCGTGGTGAGCGTGGCCAGGTGGCGCTCGTTGAGAAACGCGACCACCTCCTCGGGGAGGTTCTTCGGGTCGTAGGGCATGCTGTCGAACGTAGTGCGGCTGCCGTTTGCACGCGTCAGTTGGTGGAGATGGCCTCGAGCACGTTGACCTTCGTGGCGCGCCGTGCCGGGATGATTGCGGCCAGCACACCGAGCACGATGGCGATGACGAAGATCGATGCCATGCGGATGATCGGCACGGAGAACTGGTTGAGGCCCTGGTCCTTCAGTGCCGCGACGACGGCGAACCCGAGGGCGAGCCCGATTGCAACGCCCTCGACCGCTCCGATGAGGGTGACGATGAGTGCCTCCCAGCGGATACTCGAGCGGACTTGGGAACGTGTCATCCCGATGGCCCGCAGGAGGCCGAGTTCCCTGCGCCGTTCGTAGACAGACAGCAGCAGCGTGATGACGATGCCGATCGCCGCGATCACAACGGACAGCGCAAGCAATCCGTAGATGAGGTTGAGCAGCGGGTCGACCTGCTTGGCCTGGCTGTCGATGTACTCCACCCGGGTCTTGGTGGTCCCGATTGGCGCAAGCTCCTGTACCACCGCGTCGACAGCGGACTTCGCAGCGGTGTCGCTGAAGCCGTCCTTCTTCAGCATGTACACGCCGAAGTCGAAGAGGTTGTCGTCAGCGCCATCGAACACCTCCCGGGACACGGTGAACCCGCCAGCGAGCGTGTCCTCCTCGTACACGGCGACAACCCGGAGGTCACGCTGGGCGCCCCCGAGCGACGAGAAGGTGATGGTGGAGCCGATCCCCTTGCCTAAGGACTCGGACTTCTTCCTGCTCAACGCGATGGAGGCACGGTCGAGGTCGGTGAGCGAGCCCTGAACGACTTTCAGGTCGAACAGCGCCGACACGGTGGACGGATCCACCACGGTGACGGTGGTGCCCTTGGAGCGTTCGGGCAGCTTTGCGACGGCAATGCCGACCCCGGTTGCCACCTCGATCTCGGGGAGTTGACCCAA
Organism: Actinomycetota bacterium; assembly: GCA_009701715.1. Classification (GTDB taxonomy): domain Bacteria; phylum Actinomycetota; class Acidimicrobiia; order Acidimicrobiales; family Ilumatobacteraceae; genus WLJO01. The sequence continues at coordinate 55,285 of WLJO01000009.1, read as the reverse complement.
CGCCGGGGCGAGGGTGATCGGGAGGCCGCCGAAGCCGAAGGACTTGACGGTAACCGTGAGGTCCCCCTGGAACTGATCGGCGAAGATCGCCCGGACTGAGGTCTTGATGGAGCTGGCCATGACGGTCACGGCTGCAACGAGGGCCGCCCCGACGAGGAGGGCAGCAGCCGTCCGGGCCGTACGTTTCGGGTTCCGCGCAGCGTTCTCGGCGCCCATCTGGCCGGTGATCCCGCGCAGCGAGCGCAAGGGGATCCCTGCGAGGCGTGCGAGTGGACCGGCAACGAGGGGTCCGAGCACGAAGAGCCCCGTGAAGAGCCCGAGTGCACCTGGGCCCAGGAGTACGAGCTTGCCGCCGAACAGGGCACCCATGACGCCCGCGATACCGACACCGAGGAGGAGCACGCCCCAGATGAGGCGTGAGCGGGACCACGCGTCAGGTTCGATCGCCTCGTCCCGGAGTGCGGCGACGGGCGGCACCTTGCTCGACCGGATCGCCGGCAGGAGCGCCGACGCTGCGGTGACGAGCAAACCGACGCACAGTGTGGTGACCACGGTGCTGCCGCGCAGGCTCACGCCGGTGGACGGCAGATCCACCCCCGCCGCACTGAGCAGACTGCGGAGACCGACAGCGAGGCCAACTCCCGAGACGAGCCCGATCAGGGAGCCGACGAGGCCGATCACGAATGCCTCGACCAGCAGTGCAAAGGTGACCTGCCTGCGGCTGGCGCCGACGGCGCGCAGCAGCGCGTTCTCGCGTCGGCGCTGCGCGACGGTGATCGAGAACAGGTTGTAGATGACGAACGTGGCGACGAACAGCGCGATGAACGCAAACACGGTGAGGAACACCGAGAAGAAGCTGAGTCCCTTCTGGATATCGCTCTTGTTCTCTTCCTCAATCGCCTTGCCGGTGATGGTCTCGACCCCGGTGGTCCCGATCGTCTGCCGGATCCGGTCGACGAGTTCAGTCTCCGACACGCTGCCGTCGCCCCGGACGACGATCGCGTCGTACGAATCCTGCTTGCCGTTGAGGAACTCTGCGGCCGTCCGGTCGTCGAAAAGGGCGAACGTTGCACCCCCCGGCGAGTCGACAGTGCCGAAGTGTGCCGCCCCGACGAGGGTGAACTCCCGGGTGCCTCCCACGGCAGTGACCTTGATGCGGTCGCCGATAGCGAACTTGCCGCGCCCGAAGGAGTTGACGTCGACGGCCATCTCGGTGCCGTCGCGCGGGGCACGTCCGGTCTCGAAGCGCCAGAAGCCGATGGTGTCGCTGCCGACCGTGGCGCCGAAGGTCGGTGGACCGCCGCCCGGCTTACCGACCGGCTTGCCCTGCTTGTCGATGATGACCGCGAACTGCTGGACGGAGGCCTCTGCAGCGAGGACGCCGGGGACCTCGCGGATCTGCTCGACGAGCGTTCCGGAGATCTTGCCGCGCTGTGCGTCGCCGAAGTCCTGTTCGATGACGTCGCTGGACCGGACGTATGCATCGACATTCGCGAAGACGCTCGAGAAGAGGTTGTCGAACGTGCCCTTGATCGTGTCGGTGAACACGGTGGTCCCGGTGAGGAACGCGGTGCCGAGCATGACGGCGAGCGATGTGAGCAACAGGCGCGTCTTGCGGGCGAGCACGCCCTTCAGGGCGATTCGGAGCATGGTCAGCCGCCCAGGCGCTTGAGGTGGTCCAGGATTCGCTCGGCGGTGGGGGACTCCATCTCGTCGACCACGCGCCCGTCGGCGAGGAACACCACGCGGTCGGCATGACTGGCGGCGCTCGGGTCGTGGGTGACCATCACGATCGTCTGGCCGAATTCGTCCACCGCATGCCGCATGAACTCGAGAATCTCCGTACTCGAGTGCGAGTCCAGGTTGCCGGTGGGCTCGTCGGCGAAGATGATCTGCGGACGGGTCACGAGCGCCCGGGCTACGGCAACCCGCTGCTGCTGCCCGCCGGAGAGCTCGCTCGGCTTGTGCGAGAGCCTGGGGCGCAGGCTGACGGCATCGATCACACGGTCGAGCCACTGCTGATCTGGCTTGCGGCCGCCGAGCGCCAGCGGCAGCGTGATGTTCTCGAGTGCGGTGAGCGTGGGCACGAGGTTGAACGACTGGAAGACGAACCCGACCTGGTCCCGGCGCAGCATGGTTAGTTGCTTGTCGTTCAGGCCGGAGACATCGACGTCACCGATGTAGGCCTTGCCGCCGCTGAGCCGATCGAGCCCGGCGAGGCAGTGCATCAGGGTGGACTTGCCGGACCCGGACGGGCCCATGATGGCGGTGAAGCGGCCGCGCTCGAACGACACGGTGACCCCGTCGAGCGCCCGGACCTCGGTACCACCCTTGCCGTACACCTTCACGGCATCGACGGAGCCAGCGGCGGCGGTAGCAACCGGTTGGGAAGTGGGGGTGGACATGCGTACAGTCTCGCCCCGGTCTGCCTGACTCCATCCGCTGCGACCCAATATTTCAATCCCCGCCGCGGGCGGCCGGCAGCGTACGATCGCGCTCATGCATCCGGATCTCCGCCCCCCGGCTGCCACGGCAGGTGACTGGCGGTCGCAAGCATGTTGACCTGCACTTCCTGCTCGGCGTTCGCGCCAGACGGTGCCCGCTTCTGTCCGGGCTGCGGTGCAGAGGTGAGCAGTGCGCTCGGTGAGGAACGGCGCGTTGTCACGGTCCTATTCGCGGACATCGTCGGGTTCACCACACTGTCCGAGCACGCAGACCCTGAGCAGGTGAAGCGACTCGTGGACGGCATCTTCCAGAAGATGGTGGAGGACGTGGTCCTTTTCGGCGGGCACGTGGACAAGATCATCGGCGACTGCATCGTTGCGCTCTTCGGTGCGCCGATCACGCACGACGACGATGCCGAGCGGGCCGTCCGCGCCGCGCTGAAGATGCAGCAAACGCTGAGCGATCACAACCGTGAGGCGGTCTCCGGTCTGCAGATGCGCATCGGCATCAATACCGGGGAGGTGCTCGTCGGCGCCTTCCGCGCGGGCGGTGCCTACACGGCGATGGGCGACGTGGTGAACACCGCATCCCGGCTGCAGTCCGAGGCGCCACCCGGTCGAGTGCTCGTCGGCCAGCCCACCAAGGTGCTCACGGACCGTCCCATCCGCTACTCGTGGTTCGAGTCCCTCACCCCACGCGGGCGCGAGCAGTCGATCGACGCGTGGCTCGCGGAGGAGGTGAGCCTGCGGCCCGGGCGCCGCCGCCGGGAGCGCTCCACCCCAATGATCGGCCGTGCCGAGGAGACGCAACTGCTGCTCTCCGGTGTTGCGTATGCGGTGGCACGCCAGAAGGCGCTGCTCGTGGCGATTGACGGTGAGGGTGGCGTCGGCAAGAGCCGTCTGGCGGAGGAGATTGTGCGAACCGCTCGCGAGGCCCACGGGCTTTCCGTGCTCGTCGGGGCGTGCGTTGCGTACGGCGAGGCAAACGTGTGGTGGCCGATCGCAACGGCGCTCAGCGATGCGCTCGGTCTCGGTGACATGGAGGCGGAGGGCGTCCGGCGCACGGGCATGCAGCGCGCGGCGGAACTGCTCGGTCGCTCCGACGACGATCCGGAGATCGTGCGGATCGGCGACGCGTTCCTCCACCTCGTCGGACAGCCCTCGGCCCTCGACCGTCTCGATGCCGTTCGGGCACGTGAGGAACTCACTCGTGCCCTCATCACGGTGCTGCACGCCCGGTGCAACCGGGGCCCGCTGCTCCTCGCTATCGCGGACGTCCACTGGGCGGACACGGTGGTGCTCAACCTGCTGGAGCAGTTACTCACCAACCTCGCCAACCTGCCGTTCGTGCTGCTCACAACGGCGCGCCCCGACGTGGAGGTTGCGTGGCCCCCGATGAGCCCGCTGTTCACGTCGCTCCACCTGAGGCTCGAGCCCCTTGACCGATCGTCCACCGAACAGCTCGCAGCAGCAATCCTCGGCGACTCGGCCGATTCGGCAATCGTTGCCTCGCTGTATGACCGGAGTGGCGGCAATCCACTGTTCCTTGAGGAACTCGCAACGCTCGTGGCGGACGGTGGGCACGTCGGCGACCTGCCGGACTCCCTGCGAACACTGGTGTCGGCCCGCCTGGACCAGTTGACCTCGGACCAGCGGGCGATGCTCGACAACGCAGCGGTGCTTGGCGCCTCCGGTTCGCTGACGGCACTGCTCCGCTTCGCGGAGGCACTCGGGCAGCACGGAGACAGCTCGACGCTTGATGCGCTCGTGGACGCCGGGTTGCTCGCGCGTGAAGGCCGGCGCTGGAGCTTCCGTTCGCAGTCCGTGAGGGACGTCGCGTACAACACACTCACCAAGGCAGTTCGCGCCGTCCGGCACTACGGGATCGCGGAGTCGCTCGCAATGATCTACGAGCGCTTCGTGTTGCTCTCGGGATCGGGCGGCCCGAACGAGACAACACGGGAGGGCACGGCCAACCGGGACGAGATCGCACACCACTACGCCACCACTGCCGAACTGGTCGCGGAACTCGGGCCCGTGTCGGGCGTGCCGGGCGACGTCGTCGACCGAGCCGTGAGGTGGTTGACCCTCGCCGCGGAGCGCGCGTCCGAGCAGCACTACATGCGGTCTGCCGTCCGTCTCGCCACACGGGGTCTCGACCTGCTTGGCGAGGAGGTCGACGATGCGAGGGTGCCGTCGATGCTCCGCCTCTGCCTGATCCGGGCGGCGTCGCACGCCGAGCAGCGAAATATCGCACGCGCACGGGCGGACCTCGACCGGGTGCTGCGTTCCAGCGCACTGCTCGGGGACCTCGAGTCCGAGGCCGAGGCCCGACGGATCCTCGGAACGGTCGTGCGCCTCAGCGGGAACCTGCCCGGCGCGCGCGGCGAGTTCTCCGAGGCAGTACGGCTGTTCCGTGAGGTCGGCAAGCCGCTGCGGCTCGCGCGGGCACTGCGTGACCGAGCGTTCGTCGAACTCCTTGGCGGGGATCTTCACCTCGCGGAGCAGTTGCTCGACGAGGCGGAGCGGCTTACCCAAGGTGGTGCGGACGCGATCGGGCTCGCCTGGGTGGAGTGGCACCGGGCATGGCTGTCGTTCATCTCGGGCGACCTTGTGCAGGCCGAGGCGCGCCTCGACCTCGCTCAGCGCAGCATGACGGCCATGGGCGATCGCGGTGGTCTCGGCTGGGTGCAGGGTCTGCTGGCTTATGTCCGTTACTACCAAGGCCGTACCGACGAGGCGAGTGAACTGGCGGACCGGGTGCTCGAGGAAGCACTCGATCGCGGTGACGACTGGGCGGCGGGGATGATGCAGTCCCTCCAGGCGAACCTCTGGCTCTGGCGCGGGCGTACCGAGGACGCACTCAAGCAGGGCGAGACGGCGCGGACGCGGTTCAAGCGCATGGGCGATGGTTTCGGTGAACTGCTCGCGCTCGCCCCGCTCACCAGGGCGACGGCAGCGCTCGGCCGGGCCTCGGCGCACCAACGTACGGTGGAGGAGATGCACCTCCTCGGCGATGTGTACCAGATGCAGGGGCTCGTGCTGCTCACCGAGGCGGCGAGCGCTGCGCAGTTGGGCGAGTCGGACCGGGCAGTCCGCGCCGCCGAGCTCGCCGTCGACAACGACCGCGCCCGTATCGGGTTCACCAGCGAGGCGTGGGTAGCGAGGGCACTCGGTCTGGTACAGCTCGGCCGTCCCGACGATGCGCTGCGCTGCCTTGAGCAGGCGGAAACCGCGGTAGCCGGTGTGGCGTACGCGTACCTCACATCGGTACGGGTGCTCGTGGACGTGAGCCTCGGAGAGTTCGACGCGGCGCTGGCGCGTTCGGCTGCCGTGTCGGCCGATTACGGAGCCAGCTACCTCGATCACGTGTACGCGGGAGTCGGTGCTGCGCTCGCGCACGCTCGCACCGGATCACCGCGCGCCGCCGTCAACGCGCTGGACCGCGCGGATGCGATAGCGGTGCGCACCGGGGATGTCGTGGCGAAGGCAGTTATCGCACTTGCCCGCTCGATCGTCGATCCTGAGCGCGAGGCCGGGCAGGGTCTCGAGCTCGACGTCCCGCTGCACGGGTGGCGACGCGTTTTCGAGTCGACGATGACGCAGTCGTGAGCGACTGGCTCAGGGCGGCTGAGGATGGGCTCGAGCGCTGCACCTGGGGCGCCGGTCCGGACGCGCAGTACCGCGACTACCACGACACGGAGTGGGGTCGTCCGGTGCTCAATGACCGCAGGCTGTTCGAGAAACTGTGTCTCGAGGGCTTCCAGTCGGGCCTGTCGTGGCTCACGATCCTGCGCAAGCGCGAGAACTTCCGGTCCGCCTTTGCCGGCTTCGATGCACTCGCAGTGGCGAACTTCGGTGGGCACGATGTCGAGCGCCTCCTCGGCGACGCCGGGATCGTCCGCCACCGCGGCAAGATCGAGTCGACGATCAACAACGCCCGCCGGGTGATTGCGCTCGCCGAGGAGTTCGGGTCGCTGGCGGCCTACGTGTGGCGCTTCGAGGCCGAGCCGTACCGTCCTGCCGGGGGCGCGTTCCCCATCCCTTCGGTCTCCCCGGCCTCGACAGCGATGTCCAAGGACCTGAAGAAGCGCGGTTGGTCGTTCGTGGGACCAACCACGGTGTACGCGTTCATGCAGGCCATGGGGCTCACCAATGATCATTTCGAGGGTTGCTGCGTGCGTCAGGCCTGTCTGGACGCCCGTGTGGCGCTTGTGCCCCCCGGCTGACGGCGGCCGCCCGATTCGGTACGCTCCGGACATGGGGGGAACGTGGATCAACGCGGCTGCGGACTCGTCGGCCGAGAGTCTTCTGGCATTGCGCCCGGACCTCGCCGGGCATCTCGAGGCGTTCGACTCGCACGCCGCAGCGAGCATTGGGCCCCGGCTGCGCACGCTGCTGGAGATCCGCGCAGCCCAGTTGCTCCGCAACGAGGGGTACGTGGCATCCGCGGATCCGGAACTCGTGGACCAGGCAACCAACTGGTACTCGCACGCTGCACTGTCCGACGTGGAGCGCACCTCGATCGAGGTGTGTGAGGCCTTCCTCATCGATCACCACTCGATCACCGACGACCAGATCCTTCGCCTCCAGCACCTGCTCGGCGAACAGGGAACCGTTGCCCTCCTCATGAACATCGCCATGCTCGACGGATTCACCAAGTTCCGCCGGGTTTTCGCAGTGGAAGGAATCTGATGTCCACCTCGCCCCGTCTTCGGGACGCCGACGGCAAGCCGATCAATGCCGTAGCGGAGTACTTCTCCAGCACGCCCTACGGTGACCTCTACGGACACTTCTGGAGCCACGGCCTCGTCGAGCAGTCCATCAAGGAGGTTGCGCGACTGCGCAACGCCACCATCACCGATTGCGGTCTTTGAAAGAAGCTGCGCTTCGCGGTCGCGAGGCAAGAAGGGCTCACGGAGGAGCTCGTCGAGCAGATCACCGATCAGTGGGCCGACAGCGGACTCCCGGAGCGTCATAAGCGGGCCCTGATCCTCGCCGATGCGTATCTCAACGAGACGGGTGCCCCGTCCCCCGAGCAGCAGGCAGCGCTGCGGGCGGAGTTCTCCGAGCCCGAGATTGTGGAGATCGGCGTGGGGCTCGCACTCGTGCACGGGCTCTCGAAGGTGTTGATCGTGCTCGGTCTCGAGCCCGAGCAGATGGATGTCACAGTCATCCCCTCTCCCGGTAGCTAGTCCCCTCCATCGCCGATCGGGCAGGACCGATCGGCAATCATGGAGGGGCCATGTCTGAGATCGACGACCGCTATCGAACCGGCCTGATTGTCGGCCGCTTCTGCCCACCACACCTCGGCCACCGCTTCGTGATCGGCTGGGCGGCACAGCGCTGCGAGCGCCTGGTCGTGTTCGTGAACACACGGGACGGTGAGGTGGTGCCCGGCGCCCTACGCGCGCAGTGGCTCCAGGACATGACCCCCGAGGCAACCGTCGTGGAGGTGCACCACAACCTCGAGACGAACTTCGACGACGAGGAACTGTGGGCCCAGTGGATCGACCTGTTCCGCTCCAAGTGGCCGTTCCCCGATGACGGGCCGCACGCCGTGTTCTCGTCCGACTTCTATATCGACGAGTTGGCTCGGCGCCTCGGCGCAGAGGCGGTGGTGGTGGACCCGGACCGCAGCGCGGTGCCCATCTCGGCGACGCTCATCCGGGAGTACCCGGGCGAGTACCTCTCATACCTCGCCCCCGCTGTGCGCGCCTGGGTGGAGGAGAACTGGGTGAAGGCGTAGCCCGTCCGGTTCCCCCCGGGTGCTACCTGCCCGGCTGCTTGACCATGCGCAGGTACGGCTTCACGGCGGTCCAGCCCTGCGGGAACAGCTTCTTCGCATCGTCGTCGGACACGACAGCACCGATGATCACGTCGTCACCGTCGTGCCAGTTCGCAGGGGTTGCCACCTTGAACTTCGCGGTGAGCTGCAGCGAGTCGATCACCCGCAGGATCTCGTCGAAATTGCGACCGGTCGATGCCGGGTAGGTGATCGTCAGCTTCACCTTCTTGTCGGGCCCGATCACGAATACCGAGCGAACGGTGAAGCTGTCGCTCGCGTTCGGGTGGATCATGTCGTAGAGATTGGACACCGTGCGGTCCGGGTCACCGATCATGGGGAAGTTGACCGCCGTGCCCTGGGTCTCGGCGATGTCCTGCTCCCACTTGACGTGGGAGTCCACAGCGTCCACCGAGAGCCCGATCACTTTCACGTTCCGTCGGTCGAATTCGGGCTTGATCCTCGCGACGTAGCCCAGTTCGGTGGTACACACCGGCGTGAAGTCCTTCGGGTGGCTGAACAACACACCCCACGAGTCGCCGAGCCAGTCGTGGAAGTGGATCGTCCCCTGCGTGGTGTCCGCCGTGAAATCGGGTGCTTCGTCGCCCAGTCGAATTGCCATGAAGAGGTCTCCTTGAGGTGCCCGCGGTCCGTGAAGACCGACGGGATACAACCCCGTTCTATCCGGGGAAACCCGAAAAGCCGACAAAATTGGTCGGGAATTACCCCCGTGCGCGCCCCCTTTCCCGAGGCGTGGCGCCGCGTACTGTCTGGTCATGACACCGCCCGTCCGTTTCGGAGTAGTCCACGACTTTCGTTGTCCGCCCGGCAGCGCGCACACCATGCAGGACGTCTACCGCGAGACGCTCGAACAGGTCGCGATGCTCGACGAGGCCGGCCTCGACATGACCTGGTTCAGCGAGCACCACTTCATGGACGATGGGTATCTGCCCAGCGTGGTGCCCGTTGCCGGCGCGGTGGCAGCGATCACCAAGCGCATGCGCATCTCCACCGACGTCGCGCTGGCCCCGTTCCAGCACCCCCTGCGGTTCGCGGAGGACGTTGCAGTGCTCGACCAAATCTCGAACGGCCGGATGGAGATCGGCCTCGGGCTTGCGTACGCACCGCACGAGTTCCGTGCCTTCGGTATCCCGCTGAAGAACCGCGTGTCGCTCACCGAGGAGATGGTGCAGATCCTGCAGTTGGCGTGGAGTGGTGAGCGGTTCTCGTTCCGCGGCAAGCGCTACCAGTTCGACGACGTGCACATCACGCCGCACACGGTCCAACCAGGTGGACCGCCGATCTGGCTCGCCACCACGAGTGCCGCGAGTGTGGCTCGCGCCGTTCGCTTTGGTGTGAACGTGTTGCCGCAGGGCGACGCGAGCGTGGTGCTCGACGAATGGCGTGCTGCGTCACTCGCGGCTGGCCAACAGCCCGACGACCGGCGCGTCGGGATCATCCGCAGCGTGCTCGTCACCGACGACCCCGAGCGCGACTGGCCCCCGCTGCGTCAGGCCGAGCGTTACCGCGTGGCGGTGTACGCGAAACTCGGCGAGGAGGCGGGACCGGATTCGGCGGGGAACCTGACCGGTAAGGAGCGCATCCCGCAGCGACCGATTATTGGTGACGTGGCGACCTGCGTGGAGGAACTCACCTCGTTCATCCTCGACAACGGGTTCACCGACGTGGTCTCGTGGGGCTCGGCGCCGGGGATCCTGCCGCACTCGATCACCCCGAACCTGTTGCGGTACACCCGCGAGGTGGTGCCGCAGGTGCGCGCCCGTGTCGAGGCCGCCCGGGCCTAGTGGGCATCCCACCAGATCGTGGCGAGCGATCGGCTGCCTGCCGGGTGGGTGAGCAGGTACTCGCGGATCTCCGCGTCGCGTGCGGCGGGTAGGCAGAGACGAATGCGCGTGAACTGCACGCCTTCGTCGGTAACCGACCGGTGACCGACCGGTACCTCAAACTGCTCGAGGTGAGCGTCGTGCCCGAGCGAGCGCACCACGTTGAGAGCGTCCTCCGCTGTCGGTGATGTGGGCCGTTCGAGGCCCCAGAAGTGCAGCCACATCGGCGAGAGCACGGCGAGGGGGTGCTGCTGCGGCAGTTCCATCACCACCCGGGCGGTGGCGTGTCGGTTGAGTGCCTCAACGAACGGGGTGAGTGGCGCGACGTTGTACACGACGTGGTGGCAGGTAACGACCGGGCAGGCCGGCGTCTGTTGCTCGACCTCTGGCCAGTCGCCGAGCACCGTCGAGCACGCAACGGCGCGCCGTTCCGCCTCGGCAGCGAACACGTCGAGCATCCCCTGCTGATGATCGACACCGATGACGCGCGTCGCCGGTGGGGTGAGGCCGAATGCGGCGCGCCCGCCGCCGCAGCCAACATCGAGTACGGACCGCTCCGCACCGGGAGGCAGGCGGTCGAGGGCCTCGAGCGCGCGGAGTCGAGACGGGGTGTTGACGTACAGGTTTCCCTCCGGCCGGAAGGTCTGTACGGGGTGGATCCACGGCGACTGCGGGGCCTGCTCGAGGATCTCCGTCGGGATGCCCCAGGTCTCGAGTGCGTCGACCCAGTGTGCAACAGGTTCGGGACGCATGGTGCCCACGACAGTAAGCGCCTACAGTCGTGGGGGCGACGTCGGCCTTTCCGACGACGGCGTTGGAGGAGCAGAGCGATGAGCATCCCGGTACCGGTTGAGGGTCTCGCCGAGGCGATGGCCGAACGTCCCTACGCCTATCTCCTCACCGTGAGCGATGACGGCCGACCGCACGCTGTCGCCGTCACCCCGGTGTTCGTGAACGGCGTTCTGCGCGCAACAGTGGGTCGGCGCACAGCGTCGAACGCTTCGGCGCGACCGAACGGCGTGAGCCTCGTGTGGCCCCCTGCCGAGGCGGGCGGGTACAGCCTCATCGCCGATGGGGCCGCAAGCGCGTCAGGCGAGGTTGTTGAGGTGCGGCCGACAAAGGCGGTGCTGCACCGACCGGCACCCGCCGACGCCGGGTCGCCGGAAGCAGGGTCGTGCGGCTCGGACTGCGTCGGCGTGAGACTGGACTGACGCGCCCCACCCGATGTCGATCACGAGGGGCCCGCTCCGCGCGCCCGTGCTGGAGCGCCGACTGATCCGCGTCGCGCTCGCGCTCGCTTCGGCCGTGCTCGTTTCGTGTTCCGGCGGCAGGGCTGCAACCAGCACGGTCGCCAGCGGCACGGTCCTCGCCACCCTTGCGCCGGGCGGGCCCGATACGGCCCCCAGCACGACCGTGGCGGTGGCTTCCACGCGTGTCACGCAGTCGTCGTCCACCCGGCCCTCCACAGCACCCTCGCCGACGGGTCAGCAGGCAACCTCGAGCACCGATGCCCCGGACGGGACGGTGCTGGTGCTCGATCTGCTCGCTGGGATCGTGGTGGAGAACGAACACGGTGCCGGCTACCAGCGGAGCCTATTCGAGCACTGGGTGGACCTCGACGGAGACGGCTGTGATACCCGTGCCGAAGTGTTGACACGCGACTCGTCGTCCCTGGTGCAGCGCGACCCGTACCGCTGCCGGGTGGTGGAGGGGGACTGGTACTCGGTCTACGACGGTTGGCAGGAGACCCTCCCTTCCGAGATCGACATCGATCACGTTGTCGCCCTCAAGGAGGCGTGGGATTCGGGTGCTTGGGACTGGTCGCCGACCGCCCGGCGCCTGTACGCGAACGACCTCACCGATCCTCGAACGTTGAGGGCGGTGAGCGACAACTCCAACCGGGCCAAGAGTGACAAGGACCCGTCGAACTGGTTACCTATGTCGTCGTTCGTGTGTACCTATCTCGGTGATTGGGTGTCCATCAAGGTTCGCTGGAACCTCTCAATGGATCAGAGTGAGTTCGGGCGGGTGCGCAACCTGTTGACCTCGCAGTGTCCGGGACTGCGGGTGCCCGCACCGACCGCACCGCCGGTGGACGTGCCTGCGGCAGGCTCGGGTGGTGCCGTCGACAGCGTGCCGACGAACGATGCCGGGGTGGGTGGTGGCGATGTGTACTTCGCGAACTGTGCTGCCGCACGGGCCGCGGGTGCCGCGCCACTGCGCGAGGGGGAACCGGGCTATCGCACGGGCCTCGACCGGGATCGCGATGGGGTGGCCTGCGAGGGCTAGTCGATCAGGCGTAGTCGACGGACGCGAAGTCCTTCAGCTTGTCGAGTCGGTGGCGAGACGTGATGAGGCGGACCGTGCCGGACTTCGAGCGCATGACGAGGGACTGCGTGGTGGCGATGCGGCCCTCGAAGTGGACGCCTTGGAGCAGTTCGCCGTCGGTGACGCCGGTGGCGGCGAAGAAACAGTTGTCGCCCTGCACGAGGTCATCGGTGGTGAGGATGCGATCGAGGTCGTAACCGGCCTCGATCGCGGCCTGGCGCTCGCTGTCGTTGCGCGGCCAGAGTCTGCCCTGGATCTCGCCGCCCATGCACTTCAGCGCCGCGGCGGCGGTGACGCCCTCCGGAGTTCCGCCGATGCCGAAGAGCACGTCTGCGCCGGCACGGGGCCAGCAGGTGGCGATGGCTCCGTAGATGTCGCCGTCGGTGATCAGCCGGATCCGCGCGCCCGCCTCGCGGATCTCCTCAATCAGTTCGCTGTGCCGCGGGCGGTCGAGAACCACTGCGGTGAGGTCCCGAACCTGGGTGCCCTTGGCCTTCGCGATCCAGCGGAGGTTCTGCGTGGGTGACGCGGTGACGTCGATCGCGCCGGCGGCCTCCGGCCCGACAGCGATCTTCTCCATGTACACGCACGGGCCGGGGTTGAACATCGTGCCGCGGTCCGACACGGCGATCACCGCGAGCGCGTTGCCCCGGCCGAGTGAGGTGAGCGTGGTGCCATCGATCGGGTCCACTGCCACGTCGCACTTGGGTGACGTGCCGTCGCCGACCATCTCGCCGTTGTAGAGCATCGGCGCCTCGTCCTTTTCGCCTTCACCAATCACCACGATGCCGTCCATCGCCACGGTGGACAGCACCGTGCGCATCGCCTCGACGGCAGCACCATCAGCGCCGTTCTTGTCACCGCGGCCCATCCAGCGTGACGCTGCGAGAGCCGCCGACTCGGTAACACGGACGAGTTCGAGGGCGAGGTTCCGGCTGGGGGATTCACGTTCGGGCACGACAAGAACGTAACACCGCACGGTCGCTACGGTGCCCTCCGATGATCAACGTGAATCTGTGCCTCTCCGGTAGGGAGCTTTCCGAACCGTGTCCTTCCCCAGACGGTCAGTCGGTCCTCATCGGTGTGCGCACTGCCGGCCGGAGCGGGATGCTGCTGGTGCCGTCGCACGGGGGCCCGGAGCGGGTGCTCTCGGTCAATCCTGGGCCCGTGCTCGCGCGTGGCCTCGGTGGCGGGTGCGCCGACTGGCTGCCCGACTCGTCGGGATTCGTGTACGCAGCCGTCGATGGACAGGTCTGGCTGCACCTACTCACCGGCGAACGCCGTGCCCTCTCCGCGCTCGACACCGGGCACGAGGTCACCTCACCGGCCGTCTCGCCGGACGGGTGCAGTGTTGCGTTCGTTGTCGACCTCGCGGCGGTCCACGTGGTTCGTGTCGACGGCGGTGATGCGGACCTGTTGGTTGCAGACGGATCCGATTTCGTCACCGACCCCGCGTGGTCGCCGGATGGCCGTGAACTGGTGTGGCAGGGGTGGGACGTCCCGAACATGTCTTGGGACGAGTCGTTCACCGTTCGTTGGTCACCACTGTCGGGCACCCAGCCCGAACGGGTCCCCCCGACAGCGCCGCAGCAGGTGCAGCAGCCCCGCTTCTCGACCGACGGTGCGCTCTGGGACGTTTCCGACTCGACCGGGTGGCTCAACATCCGTCGCGACGGCAGGACCGTGCTCGACGAGCGACACGAGCATGCCGGACCCGGTTGGGGCCCGGGCCAGCGCTCGTTCGCGGTGTCTCCCGACGGTGCGCGCGTGGTGCTCAACCGCAACGAGTCCGGGTTCGGCCGCCTCGTGGTGGTGGACGTGTCGACCGGTGCGGTGACGGAGGTGGCCAAGGGCGTTCACGGCCAGTTGAGGTGGGTCGGTTACCGCGTAACGGCACTGCGCACGGGCGGGCGCACGCCGACGCAGGCTGTTGCATACGATACAAACGCGGACGGGGCTGCGTGGTTTCGTACCACGCTTGCCGTCGGCCCCGTCGCCGAGTGGTCGCAGGTGGAGGAACACCTCGTCGAGCCCGAACTCATCGAGGTGAGCACCTACCAGGGGGCCCGCGTACCCGCGCGTGCCTACCGACCTGCGGACCCGGTGGCCCGCGCCGAGGGTCGTCTCATCTGCTGGGTGCACGGTGGCCCGACCGACCAGTGGCAGGTGACGTTCATGCCGCGCGTCACGTTCTGGGTGTCACGCGGGTGGACAGTGCTCGTGCCCGATCACCGTGGCTCCACCGGGCACGGTCGCGCATTCCAGCAGGCGATGCGGGGTCGATGGGGGAGTGTCGATACGGCCGACGTGGCGGCCACCATTGCGTACGCACAGGCACTCGGGTGGGGGACGAGGGAGCGGACCGTTCTCATGGGCGGCTCGGCGGGCGGTTACACAGCGCTCAACGTGCTGATTGCGAACCCCGAACTCGCTGCGGGCGCGGCTGTTGTGTACCCGGTGACCGACCCCGCGGTGCTGGCCGGGGCCACGCACCGGTTCGAAGCGCACTACAACGACACGCTCGTGGGCGACGAGCCTGTGGTGGTCGACCCCGCGCTCATCGCCCGGCCCGTGCTCATTCTGCACGGCGACAGCGATCCGGTGGTGCCGGTTGCGAACAGCATCGAGTTCGCGCGGCGGGCGGCGGAACTGCACCGCGATGTGGAGCTTCACGTGTTCGAGGGCGAGGGGCACGGGTTCCGTCAGCCGGTGAATCAGGCGGCAGAGTACGCGCTCACCGAGCAGTTCGTCGCACGCATCGTGTGATTGCCACTGCAGCGGTGACCTGATTGACGCGAGGGGTAGTGTCCTTTGCATGTCCATCCGCGTGTGTCCGCTCTGTAGTGCGGAGTACCTCGACTTCAAGGAGTCCTGCAACCACTGCGGTGTTGCACTCGTGGAACCCGGCGAGGACATCGACATTCGGCTCCTCGACGAGGATGAGCAGGTCGTGTACGACCTGTCGGCTTGGCCGATCGACGCCCAGACCGAGACCGCAATCGCGTTCGCCGAGTCTGGTCTGCCCCACCTGTGGGACGGCACCGACTTGATCATCCCCGAGGTCCACGAGGAATCGGCGGACCGCATGCTCGAGCGAATCGAGGACCAGTTCGATCTGGTGGAGGAAGAGGAGCGTGAGATGCTCGCCGAGGAGGACGCCGAGTCGGCGGACCCCGAGTCGGTCGGCGACACCTCCGGCGGCGACACCGAGTTCTCGCTCGATGGATGGGACTCTTCGCGACGAATGGAACTCGTCGAACGGCTCGTGGAGATAGGGATCGCGCACCGCTGGGAGGGTGAGTTGCTCGTGGTGCCGACCGACCGTGACGAAGACGTAGAGGCCATCCTCGACGAAATGGACGGCGTCGAGCCACGTTCGGAATCGTCTCACCACATCGATCCAGCCGATATCGCCTCGGTGCTCTTCCTCACGGCGGAACGCATGCGCAAGGGCAAGGTGGATGCCACGAAGTACGCCGAGTTGCTCGAGGCCCTCGACGCCGCAGAGCCTGCGCAACCGCCGTTCGGAGTGGACCCGAACCTGTGGATGCAGATGCTCGAACTGGGCGAAGACCTCGCCGATGCGGTGGCGGAGGACACCGACGAGATCGAGGAGGTCGCGTCCAACCTTTACGCGCTCCTGCGCCCGTTGATCTGAACCCCACCTGCCGGCATCTGGCAGGCTGAGGACGGACCAAGGAGGGGATATGCAGGTCGATGTGATGACCGGGGGCAGGTCGCTGCGCTCGATGCAGGACTTCGCAAGGGCAACCAAGGCGGCCGGTTTTTCTGGACTCGTGCTCACCGAGACCGGCCGGACGGCATACCTTGCGTGCGCCGCGTCGGCCCTCGCCGAGCCGGAACTGGATCTCGCCACCGGTGTCGCGGTGGCGTTCCCGCGCAGTCCGATGATCACGGCGTCCACGGCGTGGGAGATTGCGGAGGCATGTGGTGGCCGCTTCCGCCTCGGGCTCGGTACGCAGGTGCGAGCGCACGTGGAACGACGCTTCGGCGTTCCTTTCGATCCGCCCGGTCCGCGTCTCGAGGACTACGTGCAGGCCGTGCGGGCCTGCTTTGCGGGATTTCGTGGCGAGCCGTTCAACTTCGAGGGTCGCTTCACGAAGATGTCGCTGTTGCCCAAGGCCTGGTCACCCGGCCCAATCGGCCTGCCCGACCCCGCGATCGACGTTGCGGCCGTTGGCCCGTGGATGCTGCGCATGGCGGGCCGGGTCGCTGACGGCGTTCACGTACACCCGATCAACACGGACGCGTACCTGCGTGGGACGGTGGTCGACACCGTCGCCGCCGGGCTCGCCGAGGCGGGCCGCGCACCGGGCTCGGTGCAGCTGATCGTGCCGACGTTCACAGTGGTGGGCGACTCGCGCGAGGAGCAGCAGCGCTGGCGGGAGATGGCCCGCCAGCAGGTGTCGTTCTACGGCTCGACGCCGAACTACGCGTTCATCTTCGAGCAGATCGGTCACCCGGACACCACGGCGAGGATCCGCGAGCGCCAGAAGGCCGGCGACGTGCAGGGCATGGCAGACGTGGTGACCGATGACCTCCTCGATCACTTCATCGTCACCGCCACGTGGGACGATCTGGCAGACACCCTCGTCGACCGGTATGCAGGCGTTGCGTCCCGTGTGGTCCTCTACTACGGGGCGGCGATGTTCGACCGAAACCCTCGGGACTACGAGCGTCTCGGCGAGGTGGCCCGGGACATCGTGCGCCGCTGATCGACCCGCCGAACGGGCGGAGCGGTCACCCGAAACGGACCGATAGCGTTTGGCGTCGTGCTGCTGGCCGAGCTCGAAGTGTGGCACTCCCGACCGATTGCGCCGACACGTCGGGTCTCCCTCGGCCACCTCGTCCTTCCGGCAGACCCGGCCCCGGGAGTCGGCGGGCTGCTGCTTGGAGCCGTGGTCGCGGCCCACGCGCCAGACATCGACGACGACCTTGCTCCTGACGTGCACCGACTGCTCGCCGAGGTGGAGCGCGGGGAACGCGTCGCCCAGCCCCGCCTCCGCCACCGGTATCAGGCGGACCGTCATGGCTTGGCCCGCTCGCTGCACTCGCTAATCAGTGACGGCGATCAACTGAGTTTCGAGTTCCGCGGGCAGGGGTCCCCGCTCCAGCAGGTGCTCGGGGCGATCTACGCGCTCGAGCGACTCGATGCCACCGCACGCCGCGTCGTTGCGCCGTCGCTGCGTCGCGCCTATCGGTGGAGGGGGCCGCTCGGCGAGGCATTCATCTCGTCGTTCCTCGGTGGTGCCTCCGGTTCGTTCACGGCCGTCACCAATCCCACTGCGTGGGCACTCGACCTGCTCGGGTTCCCACCCGGGACCGTGAAGCCGCCGAAGAAGGAAGTGACGTCACGCTTCCGGCTCCGCGTGCGGGACGCGCACCCCGATGCGGGCGGCGACTCGGCGGTTGCGGCGAAGCTGATCTCGGACCTCGGCGAGGCGCGAAGGATCCTCAGCCCGTAACGGACCCGGCTGCGCCGCCCGGCGCCAGCCGAACCGGATTGAGGTCTTCGGGGTTGAGGTCCTCGAGTTCACGGTGTGCGGATTCCGGCAGTCGTCGGATGATGAGCAGGGCCACAACGATCTGTGAGAGCGACAGCACACCGAGCACAGAGCCGTACGAGTGCCCGCGGTCGAGGAACTGTCCGGTAACGACGAGCCCGATGCTCCCGCCGAGCAGGCTGGATGTTGTGACGATCCCCCCGGCCCGTCCCCGGTTCCCCGTGGGGAACAGCTCGGTCCGGTACACCATGAGTGCAGGAACCGCGATCCCGAGACAGATGCCACCGAGGAGCGCCGTACCCCACATCGGTGCGCCCGCGATCATGAACGAGGACTGGATGAGCAGCGCCCCGACCAGGATGCCGGCCGCGCCGATCCCGCGCCGGCCGTGCCGGTCCGCCAGTGCACCGCCGATGAGGAGACCGATGCCCGACGGCATCGCCGTGAACACCGTGAAGAGCGTGACACCGAGATTGGAGTAGCCACGTTCCTGCTCGAGGAATCGGTTCTGGAAGAACGATGCCGGTGCGAGGAAGAGGTTGGTGAGGAACGCGATGAGCGAGATGGTGCTGAGGCGCGGTGTGCGAAGTCTTGGTGCCTCGGCATGTACGGCGACGAAACGAACTGTCTCGGGCAGGTGCCTGCGGATCGAGACCGCAACAGCGAGCCAGATGAGCGTCGCCGCGAAGGGGATGCGCCAGCCCCATGTGCCGAGTCCCGCGAGCGGGAGCATCCAGACACATAACCCGGCGCCGATGCCTCCCGCCATCGCGATTACGCTCACCACGTAGGCCCGGCTGTTCCTCGGTACCTCTTCGGCGGCGACGACCGCGATGAGCAGGTCGAGAGCGAGCCCGAGCGGACGACCGATCGTTTGGGTGACGACGAGGCTCGGGAAGTTCGGTGCGAGCGCGCCGAGTGAACAGACAACGGGCGCAGCAACGACGAGCCAGCGCATCACGCGGCGTCGACCGATGTGATCCGCCCGGAACGCGAACGGGAGCACGATCACCACGCCGGCCCGGACGATCGCGCCGGCCACGCCCTGCCCCGTGCTCCCGACCCCGAACGCATCGGTGGCCTTGTGGGCGAACTGCGTGAAAATGGTGTTGGTGAATGTGCTGCACATCGACGCGGCGGCGAGCAGGCCGAGCACGAGCACCTGACGCTGGTCGAGTCGGTCCCCCGGGGCCCACCACGGCTGGAGCCCGGCGGGCCGGTCGGCGGTCGGTCGGTGCTTCAGGGCACGGCGAACCAACGGTCCGTAGAACCAGCCGAACCAAGGCAGGCGAAGCCGATAACGGATGACCTGTGTGGCGCCGTCGCCGCTGATGGTGACAGTGCGCTGGTAGTGAACGAACGGGCCGTGGGCCTGCACGAACACTCCCTGCTCGGTCTCACGCTCGAGAAGCAGGTCGTCCCGAGGTTGAAGGGCCTGTTCAAGCCCCGCGGAACCCGGGCTCAGGTGCTGAACGAGGGGGCGTCCAGCGCGAGACCGCACGGGTAGAGCATACTCTGGGCCAGTGGTAACCGATTCGTCACATATGTCCCGCTCTCCCGGGTACATCGTCGCCCGACGCAGCGGACCCCTCGAGGGCGAGGTCACCGTGCCGGGCGCCAAGAATTCGGTGCTCAAGCTCATGGCGGCAACCCTGCTGACCAACGGTCGGTACGAGATCTCGAACGTGCCAGGTATCGACGACGTCGCAACGATGGGCGAGTTGCTCGCTGCGCTCGGTGTCACCAGTTACCTCGACCCCGCCCGCCCGGGCGTGCTCGTGATGGAGAACAGCGGCTCGATCACGCCGGAGGCGCCGTACGAACTCGTCGAGCGCATCCGGGCGTCGATCGTGGTGCTTGGCCCGCTGCTTGCGCGGTGCGGTGTGGCGCGGGTATCGATGCCGGGCGGCGACGACTTCGGCAAGCGACCGATCGACATGCACCTAAAGGGGCTCGAGGCGCTCGGCGCCACGTTCGAACTGCGCCGTGGATACATCGAGGCGCGGACAGAGGGACTACACGGAGCCGATATCACGCTCGACTTCCCGAGCGTCGGGGCCACCGAGAACATCTTGATGGCGGCCGTCGTGGCCAAGGGAGCGACGGTGATCGACAACGCCGCCCGCGAACCCGAGGTGGCAGACCTCTGCAACTTCCTCAACTCCATGGGTGCGTCCATCGAGGGCGTCGGGTCGCCCACGCTGTATGTGCACGGGGTTCCCCAGGGCGATCTGTCCGCGGCAAACCACGCCGTGGTGGCCGACCGTGTACAGGCCGCCACCTATCTGGCGGCCGTGGCGGTCTGTCAGGGTGAGGTGGTGGTGCGCGGCGCGAGGGCCGAGCACATGGAGATGTACCTCCGCCGACTCCGCGAGATGGGTGTCCAGGCCACGCCCCAGCAGGACGGCATCCTCGTGTACGCAGACAGCCGTCGGCTGCGCTCGCTCGACGTGCAGACACTGCCGTACCCGGGGTTCGCCACCGACTACAAGCCGCTCATGGTCACGCTGCTCACCGTCGCCGACGGCGTCGGCATCGTTACCGAGAACCTGTACCCGGGCCGCTTCCGCTACGTGGAGGAGCTTCAGCGACTCGGTGCGGATATCCGCACCGATGGGCATCACGCTGTGGTCCGTGGGGTGACCGCACTCGAGGGTGCGCCCGTCCGCGCACCGGACATCCGCGCCGGCGCAGCGCTCGTCGTGGCCGGATTGGCGGCGGTGGGCGAGACGCTGATCAGCGACGTCCACCACGTGGACCGCGGCTACGACGACTTGGTGGGCAGGTTGGCGTCCTTGGGCGCCGACATTGAACGCATCCGCTGATCCCTGACTCGCCGTCGGGCCCGCCAGAGCAGGGCCGCAATCACGATGAGCGGGGCTAGGACGATGAGAATCTCGTCCCAGGTGAACTTCCCTGCATGGGCAATCATGGGCTCAATCTAGGGACACGCAGGCCAGCATCGCAGTCGTCCTCTGGACCGCTACCCTTTGCTTCCCATGCGCCAGCAAGTCGAAGAGACGATCGAAGCCATTCGCCCTGCTCTTCAGGCAGACGGCGGCGACATCGTGCTGCGTGACGTGGATGAGGTAACCGGGGTGGTGTCGGTCAGCCTCGTCGGGGCGTGCGTTTCCTGCCCTGCGTCCTCGCAGACGCTCAAGGCCGGTGTCGAGCGCATCATGCGCGACCGAGTCGATGGCGTCACCGAAGTCGTGGCAGTCTGAGCGTCCTTATGGCACGCAAGGACCGGTCACCCCAGGAGTTGTTCGACGCCGCACGGGCAGGTGATCGCGCCGCCATGGCGAGGTTGCTGTCGCTGATCGAGCGGGGCGGCGAGAGTGCTCGCGAGGTTGGACGGCTGTCGTACCCCCTCGGCGGAAACGCCTACACGGTGGGGCTCACCGGAGCGCCGGGTGCGGGCAAGTCCACGCTCACCAGCGCAACGATCGGCCACATCCGTTCACTTGACCGCGAGGTAGCGGTGCTCGCCATCGACCCGTCCTCGCCGTTCAGCGGCGGGGCGATCCTCGGGGACCGCGTGCGCATGCAGGACCACGCAACCGATCCCGGCGTGTTCATCCGCTCGATGGCCACACGTGGTCACCTCGGCGGCCTGTCGCTCGCCACGCCCGAGGCGGTCCGACTGCTCGATGCACTCGGCCACGAACTCGTGCTCATCGAGACCGTCGGTGTCGGTCAGGTCGAGGTGGAGATCGCCGGTAAGGCCGACACGACTGTGGTGGTCGTGAACCCGGGTTGGGGCGATTCCGTGCAGGCGAACAAGGCCGGGCTCATGGAGATCGCGGACATCTTCGTGATCAACAAGGCGGACCGCAAGGGGGTCGACGAGACCCGTCGGGACCTCGAGCAGATGCTGGAGCTGTCGCAACTGGGGGACTGGCGTCCGCCCATCATCCCGACGGTCGCCTCGCAGAACGACGGGATCGAGACGTTCTGGGCGGCTGTCACCGAGCACCGCGAGCACATCACGGCGAGCGGGGAACTGCAGAAGCGTCGCCAGCGCCGGCTCCGGGACGAGCTGCGCGAGATCATCGTCCGTCGGCTCGAGCTGCGCGCCCGGGAGATCTGCACGGGCGACCGTTGGGACCGTCTGGAGGACGGTGTTGCGGCCCGTCAGTTGGACCCGTGGGGAGCGGCGGACGAGATGCTGCGGGGCGTGGGCGCGTAGTCTCGCTTCCATGAGCGAACTGGTCCATCTCGAGCGCCGACCCGACGGGGTTGCCGTCCTCACCCTCAACAATCCGAAGGTCAACGCGCTGAAGGCCGACCTGCTGGACCAGATCCACGCAGCAGCCCTCGATCTCACGGTCAACCCCCCGGGTGCCGTGGTCGTCACCGGCGGCGAGCGGATCTTCGCTGCGGGCGCGGACATCTCCGAGTTCGGTGGTCCGGACGAGGCCGGTCCGATCACGGCGCGCTTCCACAGGGCCCTCGACGCGGTCGCTGCGATCCCGCGGTTCGTCATCGCTGCGGTGAGTGGGTACGCGCTGGGCGGCGGCTGCGAACTCGCGCTGTCTTGCGACTATCGCATCGCCGGCGAGCGTGCGGTATTCGGCCAGCCCGAGATCCTGCTCGGCATCATCCCCGGAGGTGGTGGCACGCAGCGGCTCGCACGCGCGGTGGGCGCCTCCCGGGCCAAGGAACTGTGCATCACTGGCCGTCAGGTGAAGGCTGACGAGGCACTCCGTATCGGACTCGCCGACGAGGTCGTGGCGAACGAGCAGTTGCACGAGCGTGCGCTCGGCCTTGCCGCCGAGGTGGCCAAGGGAGCACTCGTGGCGGGCGCCTACTGCAAGCAGGCGATCGACCAGGGGCTCTCGCTGTCGCTGGCAGACGGTCTGCTCCTCGAGCAACGGCTCTTCGTGGAGTCGTTCCGCACGCAGGACAGCAAGATCGGCGTGAAGAGCTTCCTCGAGAGCGGACCGGGCAAGGCCGGCTTCACCGGTAGGTGATGAGGCCCGTCTCAACCGGGTTGGTGAGCTCCTCGTGGTGCGCGCGAACCCGGACGCTCACGCCGTAGGAACCCGCGGCGGTCGGGCCGAAGGTTCCCGCGAAGCGGGCGGCGCCGTTCTGCACGTCGACGAGACCGAGGCGCTCGACCGTGGCGTGCAGCAGGGTTCCGTTCGCGTCCACCGGACCGTGCACGAGCTCGCAGGAGACGTCGTCGGTATCGAGCACGCCGAGGTGGACATCGGCCGACGCCTTGCCGTGCTCTGCCTCGAACGCCGTGATGCGCACCGCTGACCACTGCCGCGCCACGTTGGCCTTCCAGTCGGCAACGGAGGATGCCACCTCGGCGCGGTTGGCGGTGAAGCGGTCCGACTGCGCGGCAGCGGGTTCGTACAGCCCGGTGGTGTAGTCCTTCACCATGCGTGAGGCGGTCACGAACGGCCCGAGCGTTGCCCACGCGTGTTTCATCCTGGCGATCCAGCGTGAAGGGGGAGTGCCGTCGTAGAAGGTCGGCACAACGTCACCCTCGAGGATGTTGAACAGGTTCAACCCCTCGCGCAGGTCGCGTCGCGCTGGGTCCGGGTCCTCGTCGGCCGAGGTGATCACCCAGCCGTTGAGGCCGTCGGCGCACTCGGCCCACCAGCCATCAGCGATGGAGCAGTTGAGGGCCCCGTTCATCGCTGCTTTCATACCGGACGTTCCGCACGCCTCGAGCGGCCGTCGCGGTGTGTTGAGCCAAACGTCGCAGCCCTGATACATCATGCGGGCAACGTGCATGTCGTAGTCCTGCACGAAGACGAAGCGGTGCGCAACATCCAGTTCGCGGGCGAACTGCTCGATCGCTTGGATCATTGTCTTGCCCGGCTCGTCGGCGGGGTGCGCCTTGCCCGCGAAGACGAACTGCACGGGCCGCTCCTGAGACAGCAGCATCCTGCGCAGCCGGTCGGGCTGCGAGAGCAACAGCGTGGCGCGCTTGTACGTGGCGAAGCGGCGCGCGAACCCGATGGTGAGGGCATCCGGGTCGAGGACATCTGCTTGCAGGCGGTCGCGAACGAAGCCGACCAGTTCGTTGCGCCCGTGACGACGCGCCTCCCAGAGCTCGCGCTCATCCATGTGGTGCACACGGGACCACACGGCGGCGTCGGCACCGTCCCAGATCGGGTTGACGCTGCGCGAGAGCAGCGCGTCGATGCGGGGCGACACCCACGTCTTGGAGTGGATGCCGTTGGTGACCGAGGTGATCGGCGTCTCCTGCTCGAGCGCACCCGGCCAGAGGTTCGCGAACATCCGGCGGCTCACGTCCCCGTGGAGCGAGGCGACGGCGTTCGAGCGCGCCGACATCCGCAGGCCGAGCGCTGCCATGTTGAACCGCGGCGCCTCGGGTGTCTCGCCGTCCCTCCCGAGCGCCATGAGCTCGTCGAACGAGCAGCCGAGCTCGCCGCAGAACTCGCCGAAGAACTTGTTCATGAGCTCCGGCGCATAGCGGTCGATCCCAGCCGGGATCGGGGTGTGCGTGGTGAACAGGCCCCCGGCACGGACCGCCTCCACGGCATGGGCAAAGGGCAGACCCGCTGCCACGTGCTCGCGGATGCGCTCAAGCGCGAGGAAGCCGGCGTGTCCCTCGTTGGTGTGGAACACCTGCGGCGAAAGGCCGAGTGCCCGCAGTGCGCGCACTCCACCGATGCCGAGCACGGTCTCCTGACGGAGTCGGTGGTCCACGTCGCCGCCGTAGAGGCGGTCGGTGATGAGCCGGTCTTCGGGTGTGTTGCCCTCGACATCGGTGTCGAGCAGGTACAGCGGAATACGCCCGACGTCGACCCGCCAGACGGCAACCTCAACGTGCGAGCCCGCCACGCGGACCGGAACCGTGATGCCCGTATCGGTGAGCGCCATCGCCCGGGGATCTAGCTGCGGGAAGTTCTCCCGCTGCCAGCCCTCTGCGTCGAGCCGCTGGCGGAAGTAGCCCTGCCGGTAGAGCAGACCGACCGCGACCAGCGGGATGCCGAGGTCCGATGCAGCCTTCAGGTGATCGCCGGCGAGCACGCCGAGCCCACCCGAGTACTGCGGCAGCGTCTCGGAGAGGCCGAACTCGGGCGAGAAGTACGCAATGAGGCGCAACGGCGACTCCGCCCGGTGGGAGAACCAGCCCGGGCGGTGGATGGCTGCCTCGAGCACATCGGCGCGTGCTGCCACCTCTGCCACCACCGACCGATCGTCTGCCAGTTCGGCCCATCGCTGCGGGCTGACCCGTTGGAGGAACTCAACCGGGTTACCGGCGGTTGCCGCCCACACCTTGGGGTCCAAGCGCGCGAAGAGGTCCTGGGTGGGGGCGTCCCATGTCCAGTGCAGGTTCGCGGCGAGCCGGGTGAGGCCAGCGAGTGGGATCGGGATGCTCGGGGCGACGAAGAAGCGGTGAGTTGCCTGCATGGAAACCCGAACGGTATCGCCGCTCAGCGCAGTGCCTGTGCGTACACCGCGAGGGTGGACACGGCGATGGCGTCCCACGAATAGTGCTCACCGAGGAGGTCCGCCGATGCGGATGTGAGCGCGGCTGCGGCGGCAGGATCGGTGAGTA
Organism: Actinomycetota bacterium; assembly: GCA_009701715.1. Classification (GTDB taxonomy): domain Bacteria; phylum Actinomycetota; class Acidimicrobiia; order Acidimicrobiales; family Ilumatobacteraceae; genus WLJO01. Next base: position 29,813 of record WLJO01000009.1, on the reverse strand, counting down.
CCTTCTCGATCGCCGAGGCGAGTTCCTCGGCTGAGCCCGGCTCGAACAGCAGCCCAGCGCCCGTGCCGTCGAGGATCTCTGCGAGGCCGCCGGTACGGGCGACGATCGTTGGCGCCCCTGCTGCCATCGCCTCGAGCGCCACGATGCCGAACGGTTCGTAGAGCGACGGGATGACGGCGCAGCCCGCCCGGTGGAGCAGGGTGCGAAGGTCGGTGTCCGGCACGAAGCCGGCGAGCTGCACGATGTCGGACACGCCCTCGAGGTCGATGTGGGACTGCAGGTCCGGCAGGTACGAACCGCGGCCGGCGATCACGCAGTGGATACCCGGAACGCGCTGGCGAAGGAGGGCGATTGCGCTCGCCAGCACCTGAAAGCCCTTTTCGTACTGCACGCGACCCCACGCGAGCACGAGTGGCTCCCGGCCGGCCCCGTTCGGCGCTGCTGGTGCCCACAGGCGCGGATCGACCCCATTGGGCACGAGGTGCAGCTTGTCGAGCGGCAGGTCGAACCCGTCCACCACCTCGCGAGCCATGAAGCGCGAACAGCAGATGACCTCGCGTGCTTGATAGGTGAGCCACCACTCGGCAGCGTTGATGGCGGCCGGCATACCGGGCGGGAGGTGACCGCCATGACGACCCCGCTCGGTTGCGTGGATGGTTGCGACGAGGGGAATACCCCACAGCGCCCGCAGGGTGTCGCCCGCCCACGCAACGAGCCAGTCGTGGGCGTGCACGACGTCGGGGCGCCAGGTGTCGAGCTGTGCTGCGAGCTGCACGATCTGGTGGTTGGCCGAGGCCATCCGGGCGACGAGGTCCCCTTCGGGAATCCACGGGAGGTCGGTCCGCGCGCGCAGGACGCGTACGCCGTCGACAGTGATGTCGTCGGGCACGTCGGCGTGATGGAGCGAGAACACCACCACCTCATGCCCGGCACGCACCAATGCCTGGGCCAGCCCCTCGACGTGAGCGGAGATGCCACCTACGACGAGCGGCGGGTACTCCCACGAGAGCATGGCGACGCGCATGCGGGCGACGCTAGCCAACCCTCGCGTGATCGGCCCCACCGGTACATGCACGCTGCCCCCGGTGCTACGCGTCCGGGTGCTGATTTCCGTTCCGGTATGCCCGTGCACCCAGTGGGGGTATGAAGCGTCTCCATCACTGCCGCCTCGGGCTGGGTCATCCGCCCCATTTGTCGCCGGTTCGCTGGTCCCCGCAGGATCAACGGTCCACGCTGCGTCCCATGACACCGAACCGTGTATCGCTCGTGGCCGTCGCTCTCGTTGGGGTTGCGCTCACCGGTTGTTCGGGCCGCGCCGCGAGCAGCGCGGACCCCGTCCTGTCCCCCGTACGGCCGACGCCCCCCGTCGTTGCCGTGCATGTTCCGGAGTCGATCCCTCCTTCCGTCGACTCCGTCCCTGCAGCCCCCGCTGCCACCGGGTCGGTGCTGCCTCCCGACCCCGTGGTAGTCGGGCTGCAGGAGGTTCAGCAGGGTGTCAACGAGTGTCTGCGCCTGCCGACCCGTTGCGACGTTTCGCGCTGGGCCACCGGAGGATCCCAGGCCTACCGCGCCCTTGCAGCTGTCGTTCGCTATTACGTGTCGAACTCACTGGTGGCGCGCATCGTGCCATCGGTTACGTACGTCGTGCCGGAACGGGTTGTTCACGCCTCGCCAACCCGTGTCGAGATCACGCTCTGCGAGGTGGACGGCAGTTGGCAGATGGACAGCCGGGGTACACGTCGGACCGACGACGACATCGTGTGGAACGATCTGCTGGTCTCACGCCGTGCCCGTCACTCGCTCGTGCTGCGCGACGGTGTGTGGCGACGCAGCGAGATCGTCGAGCTCGAGTTCTGGCCTGGGGAGAACCGGTGCCCACCGTCCACCGCCGTGTGACGCGTCTCGCCGTCACCCTCGCAACGCTCGCGATCTGCGCGTTGTTCGCGGCCATCACGCTCGTGGTCCCGGTGGCGGTGATCGCGTGGGCGAGCACGAGCGGTGGAGGGACGACGGAACCCGGTGGCATCTGGGCAGGTGTCTCGTACTACTGGGGAGAGTGGGCGGGAACTCGGTCGGACTGCGCGTGGTCCGCCTTCCTCGGCAGTTCGGACCTCGGTGGTCTGCCCGGTGGGGAGCCGCCCCCTCGCGTGATCGCCGGCGTCAACTACCGGTTGTACGTCAGCGTGTGTCCATCGGGGAACCGGCTCGTGTGGGTGCCGCAGGTGCCGCCGACGGTCATCAACCGATGGAGTTCGAGCCTGCTGACGCGCTGGTTGCCCCGGCCGGCACTGCGGACGGCACCGCCGTCGAGCCGGGCTGTGGTGACGGTGGGTACCTGGTTCTGGACGGACGCGACGGTGTGGCGGCCGGTGAGCATCACGGCGTGGATCCCCACGCCTACCGGACCGCTTTGGGTGACGACGACGGCAGTCCCCATTCGGCTGGAGTTCGATCCCGGTGACGGAGCGTGGGGGAGCGGACCGGTGACGTGCGTGGGCCCCGGGGTGCCTTGGCTCGTTGCGTTCGGCGACGGTGTCCCCTCGCCCTCGGACTGCAGTTATGCCTACCCTCACTCGTCCGCCATCGCTGCGAATGGTCGGTCGTTCACCGCACGGCTGAGCATTGTCTGGTCGGTTTCCTGGCGTGCATCGACGGGGGCGGGTGGCCCGGCGGGCCCGCTGCGCACAACGCGAACCGCTCCGGTGACCGTGCGTGAGATCGAGGGCCTCGGGATAACGTGACCGAACATTTGTTCTTGACAGAGACCCCTGTACGAACATATGTTCCCATCATGGGCTTCAACAACCCGGCCATGCCGTGGAGCGAACTCGAGACCAAACTGTCCGGTCGCCGGCCCGATGGGCGCGCCCCCGGTAGTCCCAGTTGGAACGCCGGTGGTGATGGCCCGGCGTGGAGCCGCAAGCGCCAGCCCTACGAGCCGCACCCGGGACTGGTTGATCCGGACCCCACGCCAGGCAGGGGTCTTGCGGCGCCGGCCGTGCCCTATGCGGAACTCCACTGCCACTCGAACTTCTCGTTCCTCGACGGGGCCTCGCATCCCGAGGAACTCGTGGAGGAGGCCGTACGCCTCGGGCTGGAGGCATTGGCGCTCACCGATCATCACGGTCTCTACGGCGCGGTGCGCCTTGCGGAGGCAGCACGGGCCGTGGGCCTGCCCACGGTGTTCGGCGCTGAGGTCACGCTCGTTGAGGGTCTGGACCGGCATCGTCGGCTCGCCCAGGACGAGGCAGCAACCCAGCGCCAGGTCACCCGGGGTGCAACACCCCCAACCCCGCAGCCCGATCCTCACGGTGAACACCTCGTGCTCCTTGCCGACGGTCCCGAGGGCTATTCACGGCTGTCGCGCGCACTCAGCCTCGGTCACCTCGCCGGCGAGAAGGGGGCACCGCGCTGCTCGCTCGCGGATCTCGCCCACACGGGCGCGGGTCACTGGTGGGTACTTACGGGGTGCCGCAAGGGTGTGGTGCCCCGGGCACTCGTGAGCGACGGGCCGCGTGCGGCGCGACGCGAACTGCACACACTCATCGACGCGTTCGGCCGTGACCGCGTGGCGGTGGAACTGTGGGACCACGGCGACCCGATGGACTCGCACCGCAACGACGCGCTCGCGGAACTGGCGATGCGCGAGGGGTTGACAGCAGTTGCAACCAACAACGTGCACTACGCAACACCCTCTCGGCGCACGCTCGCCACCGCACTCGCTGCGGTGCGGTCACGCCGCAGTCTCGACGATCTTGACCCGTGGTTGCCCGCCACCTCGTTCGCCCACCTCCGCTCCGGGGCGGAGCAGGCGCGACGCTTCGCCCGCTACCCCGGCGTGGTCCAGGCGGCGGCAGACCTCGGCCGCGCCGCAGCGTTCGACCTCGCGCTCATCGCGCCGCAGTTGCCCCCGTACCCGTGCCCCGCCGGCATGAACGAGATGCAGTACCTGCGCCATGTCACCGAGGAGGGCGCGCGCCGCCGCTACGGCGAGCGACCGTTCGCGAACGAAACCTCGTCGCTGCGCGCCCGCGCGTGGGCAACCATCGACCGTGAACTGGGCATCGTCGAGCAACTCGGCTTTCCCGGTTACTTCCTCGTGGTGTGGGATCTCGTCGAGTTCTGTCGACGGGAGAACATCTACTGCCAGGGCCGTGGCAGCGCTGCGAACTCTGCAGTGTGCTACTCGCTCGGCATCACCAAGGCCGATGCGGTGTCGCTCGGACTGCTCTTCGAGCGCTTCCTGTCGCCGGAGCGTGATGGCCCGCCAGACATTGACATCGACATCGAGTCGGACCGTCGCGAGGAGGTCATCCAGTACGCGTATGCGCGCTACGGCCGCCACCATGCGGCACAGGTGGCCAATGTCATCACCTACCGGTCGCGCTCGAGCGTGCGGGACATGGCGCGTGCACTCGGGTTCGCCCCCGGCCAGCAGGATGCGTGGAGCAAGCAGGTCGATGCGTGGGGATCTGTGGCATCCACGGCAGCACAGCGGAACCCCGATGGCACCCCGGCCCACGACATCCCGGACGCGGTGCTCGACCTCGCTGCGCAGGTAGAGGACTTCCCCCGTCATCTCGGTATCCATTCGGGTGGCATGGTCATCTGCGACCGGCCAATCATCGAGGTATGCCCGGTGGAGTGGGCCCGCATGGAGCGCCGCAGCGTGCTGCAGTGGGACAAGGACGACTGCGCCGCGGCAGGACTCGTGAAGTTCGACCTGCTCGGCCTTGGCATGCTCAGCGCGCTGCATTATGCGGTCGACCTCATCGCGGAGCACCGCGGATACCAGATCGACCTCGCAAGCATCCCGCAGGAGGTGGAGGTGTACGACATGCTCTGCCGTGCCGACACCGTGGGCGTGTTCCAGGTGGAGTCACGCGCACAGATGGCCACGTTGCCCCGCCTCAAGCCGCGCACGTTCTACGACCTCGTCGTGGAGGTGGCACTCATCCGTCCCGGCCCCATTCAGGGCGGCTCGGTGCACCCCTACATCCGGCGTCGCAACGGTCTCGAACCGGTTACCTATCTGCATCCGCTGCTCGAGAACTCGCTCGCGAAGACACTGGGTGTCCCGCTGTTCCAGGAGCAGCTGATGCAGATGGCCATCGATGTCGCCGGTTTCACCCCGTCCGAGGCGGACCAGTTGCGCCAGGCGATGGGGTCGAAGCGTTCGCGTACGCGCATGGAGCGATTGCGTGAGCGTCTCTACGACGGCATGCACGAACGTGGCATCACCCCGGGGGTTGCCAACGAGATCTTCGCCAAGATGGCGGCCTTCGCGAACTACGGCTTTCCCGAGAGCCACTCGGTGTCGTTCGCCTATCTCGTCTATGCATCGTCGTGGATCAAGTATCACGAACCTGCTGCATTCTGTGCAGCGCTGCTCAACGCGCAACCGATGGGCTTTTGGTCGCCGCACTCGTTGGTGCAAGACGCGCGTCGCCACGGGGTGGTCACGCTGCAGCCATGCGTAAACGCGTCGCGGGCACTTGCCACACTCGAGCCGCACAACGCCTCACAAGGGGGCCCCGATCCGTCCAAGCAGGGGCTTGGGGTTCGTCTTGCCCTGTCGTCGGTTCGTGGTGTGAGTCATGCGGTGGCGCGGGCCATCGAGGCAGGACAGCCGTTCGCGACCGCGGAGGACCTCGTGCGCCGCGTGCCCGCGCTGACACTCGTGCAACTGGAGTCGTTGGCCACGGCCGGTGCATTCGCCTGCTTTGGCATGTCCCGTCGCGAGGCACTGTGGGCAGCGGGCGCGGTCAACGAGTCCAGACCCGGACGACTGCCCGGCATCGTCTCGGGTGTGCAGGCTCCCTGTCTGCCAGGGATGGACGAGCAGGCCATGGCCGTAGCGGACCTCTGGGCAACCGGGGTGTCGCCTGATGGCCATCCCACGCGATTTGTGCGTGAGGCGCTCGCTGCCCGCGGTGTGCGCACGGCCGAGCAGTTGCGCACTGCCGAGCCCGGGTCCAAGGTGCTCATCGCCGGGGTAGTGACGCACCGGCAACGGCCGATGACGGCGCAGGGCACCACGTTCATGAACCTCGAGGACGAGACCGGGTTGATGAACGTGGTGGTCTCCAAGGGGTGCTGGAAGCGGCACCGGGCGGTGGCCCGTGATGCGGGTGCACTGCTCGTGTCCGGCAGGCTCGAGCGCAGCGAGGGTGTGGTGAACGTGGTGGCCGAGCGCATCGAGGCCCTTTCCCTCGCAGCAGCAACCGCCAGCCGCAACTTTCGCTAATCCCGCCGTTGTTCTCGGTACCGGGAACGAGCGGGGTTATTCGTTGGGGCGGTCGGGCAGGCCCTCGTTGAAGGACCGGTACATCTCGTAGACGTCCTTGCACTTCTGGCACAGCGGCAGTTGCTTCGGGTCCCGGGAGGGCACCCAGACGTGGCCACAGAGCGCTTCCAGCGGGGTTCCGTAGATGCGGGCCTCGAGGACCTTGGCTGCGGCGCTCTCGCCGGGGTCGGTTCTCACGATGTGCGCCACGACGGGTTCCCCGGTCTGGGTGACGTCTTGGGTGTCGGGCTCAACCGTCTCGACGGGGCGGGTGGCGATCTGGGGCATCACCAACAGTCAATCACCTTGACGACAAGGCATACACTTCAGGGGTGCCGCTCTACGAGTACCGCTGCAAGGACTGCGACAACACCTTCGAGGTGCGCCGCTCAATGTCGGAATCCGGTGCACCTGCGCCGTGCCCCCAGGGTCATGCCAACACGGTGAAGCTGTTGTCAGCGTTTGCCTCGGTCGGCGCGTCGGCCGGTTCGTACGGTACTGCCCCCACCCCCGCCCCCCGACCGATGGGTGGTTGCGGCGGCGGTTGTGCCTGCGCCCACTGACGCAACTCGGCGGGGTTACAGGCAGGTGTAGAGCGTGTCGATGAGCGCCCGGTTGCGGCTGCTCTGCCACCTTGGGATCACGTGGTTCATCACGTAGCCGAGTGCCACACCGGTGTCGGGATCGGCGAGGCCAACAGCGCCGCCGGTGCCGAAGTGGCCAAAGCTGTTCGGGCCTGGGCTGAAGGGCCGGCGCGCTGTGGTGGGCTGGAAGCCGAGGCCGAACGACATCTCGTCGTTGAGCATCGGGCAGTACCCGATGGACTGCGGGTGCGATGCCTCGTGCAGCAGCGCGGGGGACAACAGCGGATCGTCGCCGAGCAGTGCTGCGTAGAACGCAGCCACACCCCTCGCCGTGCCGTGACCGCTGGTGGAGGGGATACCGCTCGCCCGCCACTCGGGTGTGTTGACGAGACCGATCGACGAGTAACCCGGCGGGTTGAAGTGCGCAAGGGCGCTCATCAGGAGATCGCCCTCCAGACCGTCGAACACCGACGGGGCGAGTGCACCACGCGGTGCCCAGATCACCTCGGCGCAACGGAGTTGTTCCTCGTGGGGGACACCGAACCACACGTCGAGCCCGCGCTCAGCCCGAAGGCGCGCGAAGCGGGCGCCGGGCATCTCTCCGGTGACGCGCCGGACGATCTCGCCCACGAGGTGACCGTAGGAGTTCGTGTGATAGGCGTGGCGGGTGCCGATGGGCCACCATGCAGGAGTTGCTGCAAGCGCAGCGGTCATGGTTTCCCACTGCCAGAGGTCATCGTCAGTGAGCAGTGTGCGGATCGCCGGTACGGCCGCCTGGTGCGACAGCGCATGGCGAACGGTGACGGCCTCCTTGCCACCCTCGGCGAACTCGGGCCAGAACTCGCCAACTCGTGTGTCGAGCGAGAGCACCCCCTCGTCGACGAGTTGCAGCACGAGCGTCGCGCCGAGCGCCTTGCCGACCGAATAGAAGTTCACCAGGGTGTCGGCCTGCCAAGGGATGGTGCACGCCTCGTCCTGCCAGCCACCAACGAGGTCAACGACCACCTCGCCAGCGACGATGATGGAGACCGCAGCACCCACCTCACCCCGCTCTGCGAAGTTCGCGACGAATGCGTCACGCACTGCTGCGAAACGCGGCTCGCAGTATCCGGAAATCGGTGCGTCCACAGACCACATCGTCGCACGGCGAGCGGTCTACGTGACATCCTGTGGGGCGTGGCCATCTTTGTTGACGAACCGATCTGGTGGTTCAAGGGCCGGCGCTGGTGCCACATGGTGAGCGACACCAGTCTCGACGAGTTGCACGAGTTTGCGGAGAACCTCGGGATCCCGCGCCGCGGCTTTCAGGGTGACCACTACGACATCCCCGAGGACCTGCGCCCGGTTGCGGTGGTTGCCGGCGCCTCGGAGGTAGCCGGCAGGGAACTGCTGCGGCGCCTGCAGACGGCCGGGTTGCGGCTGACGCCGGCGCAACGCAGGGAAGGCTTCGGCGCCATTCAGTACCCGGAGGCCGAGCGCATCGAGTAGCGCTGCGACCCACCGGGGGCCATCAGGGTGGTGAGACATCCGGCCATCGCGACGGTTCGCCGGCCAACGGTGAGACTGCTACCTGCAGTTGCTCGTTGCACACGAACCACTCGAGCAGTTCCACGCCGACACTGCCGATGAGGTGGTCCAGCAGGAACCATCGCTGCACGTCCTGCACCTCGAAACCCTGGCCGGGTCGGGACGTGACGAGGAAGACGTGTGTGGCCTCCTGCTCCTCGCCGACCACAGCGGCGAGGTCGGCGATGCCGAGTACGTCGTCGGGGCGGGCTGCGCCCTCCACCACGATGCACAGGAGTGGGAGGTAGTCCGCGTCAACGAACAATGCAGCCGTTTCACGGCTGAGCGGCTCGGTGAGCACGAGTTCTACGTGGGCAAGGGCCTGCTCGAGATTTCGTACGGGTGTGCGCTGGGCGGGCCCGACCGCAGTGGTGTAGCGGCTCGGGCGATGACTGGCACGGTGAGGGTTACGGCGGCGGGACATGGTGACCTCCCGGGTTGGAACTCGGGGAAGCCGGCTGCCACGCAACCTACGCTGGGGGTGTGACGGGGCTCAGCGGAAGCTGTTCATGCCGTGCCGCGACACGACGAGAGCGATGATGACCGAGATGGCTGCGACCGCCACGGGCGCCGCCCATGCCGCCCAGCGGGGCAGGCGACGGTGGTGAGGAGCGAGCATCACTGCGCCGCACGCGGCGCCGCCCACGAGCCCTCCGAGATGGCCCCCGATGGAGATCCCTCCGATGGTGAGCGTGAGCACGAGGTTGAGGAGGATCATCGTGCCGATGCTGGACTGCATGAGGGGCACACCGCGCTGGCGCAGCCCGACGGCGGAGGCACCGAGCAGGCCGAAGATCGCACCCGACGCGCCTGCGGTCAGCCCGAGGCTCGGTTGCAGCATGAGCGCCCCCGCCGTACCGGCGAGCAGCGACGCAAAGTAGAGCGCAAAGAACTTGATGCGACCGAGCGCGGGCTCCACGAACCTGCCGAGAAAGTACAGGCTGATCATGTTCATCAACAGGTGAGCGACCCCGAAGTGGGTGAAGCCGGAGGTGATCAGTCGCCACCACTCGCCCTTGTCGACGAAGTACCGGTTCACGGCGAGGTCGTATTCGCCGCGGTGGATCGTGCGTCTCCACAGTGGGGAACTGAATGTGTAGACGCCGACGGCGACGTTGACCACAATGAGCAAGAAGGTGCCCGCATTGCCGCCACGGGTGGCGTTCCAGCGCCTGATCCGTTCCGGTGCTGCGGGCCGCCCGACCTTTGCGCAGTCGGGGCAGAGCGATCCGACCGAACCACTGATCAGACAGTCGTTGCACGCAGTCCTCTCGCAACGGGTGCATCGGCGGAAGGCCGGCCGGTTCGGATGGCGGAAACAGGTGGTGGCCTCGTGGCCGGGGCCGCTGCTGCCTGGCGGGGGCGGCGCAACCGGCGGTGGCGGTGGCGGCGGGAGCGAACTCACGCAGGCAGTCCGTCGTGCCAGCGACGCATGGCGTCCCACGAGTAGATGCCGGCCTCGTGTCCATCGGACCACCGAACCGACAGTCCCCAGGCCCCAACCAGTTCCGCATCGGTGATGGTCGGCCCTAGCGAGCCCGCCGGGAGCGCGAACGGTTCGCGGCCCTGCTCGCGAGCGCCACGGCATCCGGCGCAGGGGCAGGCCCGACGCAGTTCGTCGAGAGCGAAGGCAGCAGTCACACCGTCGTCGTACACGACGCTGACGGAATGCTGGCGGTCCACGGTGACATCGACAACTTCGGCCATGACGCCCGAGACGGTATCGCCGCCCGGCCGCCTTTGGGCCTCGGCATCCTTCGCCGTCGGCCACCACGCCCTATGCTCCGAAACGTGACGGGTCTCCTCCTTGCCAGAATGGTCGCCGGCCACGCAACCCTGACGTCTGGACCCGGCGAAGGTGGGAACGTGACAGGTACCCTCATTGCCACCATCGTGCCCGTGGTGCTGCTGCTTGGCATCGTGGCACTCGGGCGCGGGGGATGGCGTACCGCTCCGCTGATCGCAATCGGTCTGTTGTGGGGGTTCGGCTCCACCTGGCTCATCGTGGACGTCAACGATGCGTGGGCCCGGAAGTTCACGCTGGCCTCGCTGTTCGTGGTGGGTGCACCGATCATCGAAGAGATCGGCAAATCATTGCTCTCGCCGGTGCTCACGGGCATGCGCCGCTGCTCATGGTTCGTCGATGGAGCGGTGATCGGTCTCGCTGCGGGTACCGGGTTCGCCATCCGGGAGAACTGGGTGTACCTCGATCGCAACAAGGCTGAAGCGGTCTCGCTCGCTTTCGCGCGTGTTACCTCCGCCAGCCTCATGCACGCCGGGTGCAGCGCCATCGTTGGCGCTGCCCTCGCCGCCGCCGCCAGACGCGGCATCCTCACCCGGGTCGGCCTGTTTGTTGCGGGCCTTGCCCTCGCCATGGGCATCCATTCGGGCTTCAACCGGCTCACCCGCGTGTCGCAGCCTTCGGCCCTCATCATCACACTGGTTGGCGTGCTGGCCTTCGTCTACGCGGTGGGCATCGTGGCGCTCGGTATCCCGGTGTCGGCCCGTTGGGCCCGCAAGGACATGGAGGCCCGTGGCCTCAGCGCGAGCGAGCAGGTGGCACTTGCGGGTGGCAGTTCGGTGGATGACCTGCTCGACGAGTTCGAGCACCGATTCGGCTCGGCTGCCGGCGAGGCTGCCGGCGACCTCATCGCGCTTCAGCGCCGCATCGGCATCCTCAGCCGTGGCGGGACAAGCGATGACCGGGGCATCGCAGCGCTCACCGAACAGGCCGACGACCTGCGGCGCCGAATCGGTGTGTTCCCGATGATGTGGCTGCGCTCTCACCTGCCGGTAAACCCCTCGGAGTCCGGCCTGTTCGCGGACCTCGGTGCGTCGGTTACCGATACGGCTGGAGCGGGCGCACCCGCGGGACTCTGGGCGAACCTCGGCGCTACCACGAACGATCTGCCGCCACCGGCCGGCAACACGCTGCCACCCCCCTCGGGCGGGCTGTGGGGTGCGGTGAACAACCCGCCACAGGCGGACCAGGAGTAGCCGGGGCACAGGGTGCTGCCCGGGACGGGCGGGCGCGATACCGTGAGGAAACAGTCGTCGGGCCGCGACGTTCGGCGCAGAGTTGGTTGACCAGAGGAGGACGCCATGTTGTGCGCCCAATGCGATGAAACTGCACGGGGTTGTTGCCGGTTCTGCGGGCGGGCTGTCTGCTCATCGCACCAGCAGCCGCTGCCGTACATCATCGGGCTGTTTGCAGCAGACCCCACCAAGGCGATCGTCGTCGGCGGGGCACTGTGGTGCGGCGCCTGCCGCCCGCAGCCCGAGCCGATTGCTATGCCGGAGTTGCGATGAGCGAGCAGAAGGTTCCCGGCGCAGGGCTGTTCAGCGGGCTCTCGGACAAGATCCAGGCCGCTGAGTCCGCTGAGTCCAAGCCCACGATGAACATGGCGGCGCTCCTCGAGTTGCCTGCTGAACAGCGCAAGATCGTCCGGCACCTCCTGCGCGCCGACTCTCCGCCCACGGTTGAGGAGACCGCAGCGGCACTCGAGATGACTGTTGAGGACGTGAATGTCGAGGTAGGCCGACTCACGCTCATTGGCCTCGTGGAGAAAGCCGACGGGCGCCTGCGCGCGATCGCCGGCTGGCGCTCGAGCCGCTTGCCACCGGGCGGCGTCTGGTCCAGTCTCGGCGGTCTCTAGTCACACTTCTGGGGCATCGGTTCCCTATGTTGTACGGTCCACGAGCAATTGTTGGATTCGGACCGGGTGCTTCCTTGTTCTGGGGTGTAAAGAATGGGGCACATGATGGACGAAAAGCCACTGGGTTCGGGGCTGACCGGGATGCAGGAAGGCGGCGTGGCCGGGGGCGGACGTACGTCGAGCCGCCAGGACCGTCGCCGCAAGAAGATCCTCTGGGGATCGGTTGTCGGCGGCGTGGTCGTTGTCGGCGCCACGATCGCCGTCGTGCTCGGCGCAACGAGCGAGAGATTCGGATCGATCACGGGCGCAACCGGTGCGACGGGCGCAACCGGCCCCAGTGCTCCATCGACGAGCGCCATCGTCGGCGCCGCAGCAGCGGAACTCCTCGCGAAGTTCCCCGCCAAGAGCATCTCGGCCGGCAGTGTTCAGCTCGGGCCCAACGTTGCGATCACGTCGATGACGATCTCCAAAAACAGTGACGGGTCGTTCTCCGGGACGGGAACGGTGACGATCGGTGGCTCGGTCGGTGTCAACGTGAGCGCCACCATTACCGACGGGTCGAACTGGTCGCTCACGGTCGCGTCCGGCACCGTTCAGCCCTTCAAGGTCGGTACGACAGGTATTTCGGTCGACCCGTCCACTCTCTCGGGCACGATCGCCGATGCCAGCGGCACGATTACCTGGAACCTCACGGGTACGACGGTCACGTGGCCGATCGCCACGGGTGCCTCGCTCACCACCAACTTCTCCCTCGGAAACACCTGTCCGTTCGGTGACTCGACGAAGTGTCCGTCCGGCGACAAGCTATATCTCGGTCTGCCCAGCGGTTCGCTCGCGATCTCGGGCCTCCCGACGGTGAACCTCGCCGGTGGCGTGACGATCGACGGCACGTGGGCCCGGCTCGAGGGCGCAGCCAATGCTTCGGCATCCCTCAGTGTCGCCGGCGCGAGCGTGTCGATGAGCAAACCGCTCCTGACCGTCTGGCGCGGTTCGCGCAGCGACTTGTGGGACCCGAACATGGTGATGCCCGACACCTCGGCGCTCAGCAATGGCACGAATCTCGAACTGTGCGGCAACTTCGCCATCACGGTTCCGTCCCTCGTGAACGAGGCCACGGGCGGATGTCTTCGCTGGACCCCTGCTGGCATCGTTCTTGGCCAGGTTGGCCTCGGCTCGGGTATGACCCTGAGCGGCGGCACCGCACCGAGCGGGACGAGCACCGACATCAAGGGCTTCGGCTGGAGCACGTTGAGTGCGGCAGACATCGGCAAGATCTCGCTGCCCGATGGTGGCATTCCCGGCGCGATCAGTTTCAGCGGTGTGGCAACCAAACTGTTCCCGTCCACGCTCTCGCTCGGCGGCAAGGCGAACCTGCCTGGCCTCGTTGGGTCAGCACTCGGTCTTGGGTCGAACCCGCTCAGCATCAACGTCACCGGTCAGGTCACGTCGAACTCCATCGCGCTCCAGGGCACCGTGCCGGTCACCATCAACTTCGGTAACGAGCCGTTCAAGGTGAGCGTGCAGCAGATGACGCTCGGTCTGTCGGCAGGCGTCGGACAGGGCCTCTCCATGACCCTCGGCACGCAGAGCGATGTGACGCTCGGCTACGGGTCGAGCGCCCGGGTGGTGAAGTCGAGCCTCACGCTGCAGGCAGCAACCGCCCCCGCTGTGGGGTTCACCCTGTCGCTCAGCGCTGTCGGGACACCCGGCGGTGGAGACACCACGGACGGCCTCACACCGTCGACGCGCCTTGCTCACCCCAGCCAGGCGACCTATCTCGTACCGGACATGTTCGGGATCAATGGACTGAATCTCTGGAGCCTCACCGGCCAGATTGGCTTCCAGGGCGGGTCGCCGTCGCTCGCCTACGCGAGTACCAGCTACATGGACCCGAACGGAAGCACGACGAAGAGCGTGATGGCGTGTACGGGCACCTGTGACGACACCGACTGGTTGCTCGGCAACCTCGGGTTCGACATCAGCTACACCAACCCCTGCTTCGCCTATTCGTTCACGAGCAACCCGGGTGGCGGTTCGCTCGCGATCGACGGTGGCGTCATGAAGGCATCAAACTTCCAGGTGGGCATCTCCCCGAACGGCTGCAGCATCAACGCTGGAGGTACCACCCTCTCGCTGCCGGAGGCGTTCGCCGGCTTTTCGTTCACTGCGCAATTCGGAAGCGCAACGGTGAACGTCGCTACACAGGTCAGTGCAGACGGTTTCGTGTTCAAAACCAGCATCACCAACCTCACGCTCGGCGGCTTCACGCTCAACAACATGAGCTTGAACGTGAAGGTCACCGCTGCGTCAAGCCAAGTCAACTTCGATGCGGTTGCAGGTGTGGTGAATTTCGGTGCGTTCGCTTTCCACGCCGACATGGGCTACGACCCGAGCGGGATGAACTGGAACGTGACCGGGGATATCTGCACGGACACCAGCAGTAACCACCAATACTGCGATCCAGCCTCGCTCGCTGGTGGTCTCGGCGCGCAGACGTCCGGTCCGACCTCCTCGGAGCAACTGCGTGATACCTCCGGGAACACCCCCACCAGCAGTTCGCAACAGGCCGGCTTCAAGCTGATCAAGCTGCACTTCCAGCAGAGCGGCAGCGTCTCGAGCGATCCTTCGTCATGTGCCACCCTGAATACGGCAGTGGACGGTGTCTTCACGCTGTCGAAGTCGACGTACACACTCCTCGGACCGGGCGACAACGCCAAGCTTCCCGATGGCACAACCTTCGGTGGCTCCAGTTTGAACATCAACTGCAAAGGCATCGTGTCGGCAGGTTTCGGTATCTCGTTCGAACACACGTCGAGTTACACGAGCGGCTCAACCAAGAAGACGTTGCTCCTGTCCTGGGCGAACGACAGGCTTCAGGGCAGTTACTCGGTGCAGATGTACCGCCACCTCGACGTGGACAAGAAGAAGTGCTGCGGTGGTTACTACCGCTACAACGAGGACGTCTACTTCAGCATCAACGTCGGTGTGGTGATCTCCAGTACCTACGCAAGTTTCAGCCTCTCGTGCCACATTGACACGGGTCGCCTGAATGGGTGGCTGAGCTTTTTCCTCGACACCACCGGCGACTTCGTCGGCGGCGTGCGCATCAGCGTTGACGTCCCCTGGTCCGACAGCACGTATCACGTGGACTGGGGCAACCTGTAGCGGTAGCCCCGACGTTCTCGGTTTACCTCGGGCGACTTGTCCGCCCGGGGTAAACCGAGAACCCGGATGGCTAGGCGAGGTAGTTGCAGAGGCCGCGCTTCAGGAACTTCCCGTGACCGGGCCGGCCGAAGTACTGGTCGTTCTCCACGAGCACGGTGCCGCGTGACATCACGGTGTCGATGCGGCCGTCGATGATCGTGCCCTCGTACACCGAGTAGTCCATGTTGGAGTGGTGCTTCTTGCCCACGCCGATCTCGGTCTTGCGGTTCGGGTCCCAGATCACGATGTCCGCATCGGAGCCGGGGGCGATGATGCCCTTCTTGGGGAACAGCCCGAACAGGCGCGCCGGGGTGGTGCAGCAGGTCTCCACCCATCGCTCGAGGCTCAGTTCACCGGCGACAACGCCCTGATAGATGAGTTCGAGACGGTGCTCGATACCGCCGAGGCCGTTCGGGATCTTCGCGAAGTTGCCGCGGCCGAGTTCCTTCTGGTCCTTGAAGCAGAACGGGCAGTGGTCGGTGGCCACCACGGCGAGTTCGTTCATGCGCAGCCCCTTCCACAGGTCCGCGCGGTGGTTGCGGTGGTCGTGCTTGGAGCGCAGTGGCGGTGAGCACACGAACTTCGCGCCCTCGAAACCCGGGCGGTCGAGCGTGCCCTCGAGGGTGAGGTGCAGGTACTGCGGGCAGGTCTCGCCGAACACGTTCTGGCCGTTGTGACGTGCCTCTGCCACCTCGTCGAGTGCCTCGGCGGCCGACATGTGCACGATGTACAGCGGCACGTTGCCGGCAACCTTCGACAGCACGATGGCGCGGTGCGTCGCCTCGCCCTCCAACTCTGGTGGACGTGTGAACGAGTGGTACTTCGGGTCGGTCTCACCGCGTGCGAGTGCCTGGGCCACGAGCACGTCGATGGCGATGCCGTTCTCGGCGTGCATCATGATGAGCCCGCCGTTGTGGGAAGCCTGCTGCATCGCCCGCAGGATCTGACCGTCGTCGCTGTAGCAAGCACCGGGATAGGCCATGAAGAACTTGAAGCTCGTAATGCCCTCGTGCTCGGTGAGGTAGTCCATCGCCTTCAGCGACTCGTCGTCGAGCGTGCTGATCATTTGCGTGAAGGAGTAGTCCACAGCGCACTTGCCGGCGGCCTTCTCGTGCCACTCGGCAAGCCCGTCGTGCACGCTCTCCCCGGTGTGCTGGTCCGCCATGTCGACCACGGTGGTAACACCGCCCCACGCCGCAGCGATGGTGCCCGTCTCGAAGTTGTCCGATACCACCGTGCCCCCGAGCGGGAGGTCGAGGTGCGTGTGCACGTCGATGCCGCCGGGGATGACGTACTTACCGGTGGCGTCGATGACGCGGTGGCCATCTCGCGGGCCGGTGCCCGGGATGTAGAGCGCCACGATGCGCTCGCCATCCACGAGGACGTCCTGTGCGATGCGCCCTGTGGGGCTGATCACCGTGCCGTTCGCAATGAGGGTTCCCATACGAGAACTCACACTACGTACTTGTCAGCCTCCGCGAGGGCCTCGTCGAGAATCGCGATACCCATCCTCACCTCGTCGTCGGGGGTGGTGAGCGGCGGGCACACGTGGATGCGGTTGAAGTGGCTGAACGGCCAGAGACCCCGTGCCTTGCACGCCGCAACCACCTCGTTCATCGGCCCGGCGGCGGCGCCGGAGGCGTTGAACGGCACGAGCGGCTCGCGTGTTTCGCGGTTGCGCACGAGCTCGACGGCCCAGAAGCAGCCGAGGCCGCGTACATCGCCGATGGACGGGTGCTTCTTCGCGAGTTCGTGCAGTGCCGGTCCGATGATGTCGTCGCCGAGTCGCTTGGCGTTCTCTACGATGCCCTCTTCTTTGAAGATCTTGATGCTCGCAACCGCCGACGCGCACGCGAGCGGGTGCCCCGAGTACGTGAGCCCGCCTGGGTACGGGCGTTCACGGAATGTGTCGGCAATGCGCTGCGAGATAGCCACGCCTCCCAGCGGCAGGTAGCCCGAGTTCACGCCTTTGGCGAAGCAGATGAGATCAGGGGTGACGCCCCAACGATCCACGGCGAACCACTCGCCACATCGACCGAAACCGCACATCACCTCGTCGCAGATCATCACGATTCCGTAGCGATCGCAGATGTCGCGCACGCCCTGGAGGTAGCCGTCCGGCGGTACGAGGATGCCGTTGGTTCCCACGACGGTCTCGAGGATGATCGCTGCGACGGTGTGTGCGCCCTCCACCATGAGCGTGTCCTCGATGTGCTGCAACGCTCGTTGGCACTCCTCGGCCTCGTTCGTCGCGTGGAACGCAGACCGGTACGGGTAGGGGCCCCATATGCGCACGATTCCCGGGATGCCTGGTTCGCTTCCCCATCGGCGCGGGTCGCCGGTCATCGTCATCGCCCCGGCTGTTGCACCGTGGTAGCTGCGGTACGTGGTGAGGATCTTGTGCCGACCCGTGTGAACTCGCGCCATGCGGATGGCGTTCTCGGTTGCCTCGGCGCCCCCGTTGGTGAAGAACACCATATTGAGGTCGCCCGGGGCGAGTTCGGCGATGAGTCGCGCTGCCTCACCACGCTCGGCGTTGGCGAACGACGGCGCGATGGTGCACAACTTGGCGGCCTGGTCCTGGATGGCCTTCACGAGTTTGGGGTGCTGGTGGCCGATGTTCACGTTGACGAGCTGACTCGAGAAGTCGAGGTAACGCTTGCCGTCCTCGTCCCACATCCACGAGCCCTCGGCTCCGGCAATGACGACGGGGTTGATGAGTCCTTGTGCCGACCACGAATGGAACACGTGGGTGCGGTCGTCGGTCTTGGCGATAGAGGGGCGGGATTCGACGTTGCTCATTGAAGTTCTCCAAATAGATCGTTGGGGGACAGGGTCACGACTTGGCGATCACTCGCTCGGCAACAGCCGGGATGATGTGCTCGCCGTATGCCTCAAGGGTGGAGTCCTTGCCATCGTGCTGCAGATAGATCGCAAACTGGTCGACACCCATGGCCTTCAACTCTTGCAAGCGGGCAATGTGCTGCGCGGGAGTGCCGAGGATGCAGAAGCGGTCGATGATGTCGTCGGGAACGAACGTTGTGTGGGAGTTCCCCGCACGCCCGTGCTCGTTGTAGTCGTATGCCTGGCGGCCCTTGATGTAGTCCGTGAGCGCTTGGGGCACTGCGCCACCGTTGGTCCCGTACCGGTCGACGATGTCGGCGACGTGGTTGCCCACCATGCCACCGAACCAGCGCACCTGGTCTCGCATGTGGGCCACGTCGGTGCCCACGTACGCCGGCGCTGCGACACAGATCTTTACGCTGTCCGGGTCCCGGCCGGCCGCGCTGGCAGCATCCTTCACGGCCTTGATGGACCAGGCGGTGATATCCGGGTCTGCGAGCTGCAGGATGAACCCGTCCCCCACCTCGCCGGTGAGGGCGAGCGCCTTGGGCCCGTACGCGGCCACCCACACGTCAAGCTCGCTGCCCTGGCACCAGGGGAACCGCAGCGTTGCCCCCTTGTACTCCACCTCGCGCCCGTTCGCGAGCTCCCGGATGACGTGGATGGAGTCGCGGAGCGTGGCCAGTGTGGCGGGCGCACCGTTGGTGACCCGAACGGCGGAGTCACCGCGGCCGATGCCGCAGATGGTCCTGTTGCCGAACATCTCGTTGAGCGTGGCGTAGACGCTCGCGGTAACGGTCCAGTCCCGGGTGGCCGGGTTGGTGACCATCGGCCCGACCATCACCTTGCGGGTCTCGGCAAGGATGGCCGAATAGATCACGTACGGCTCCTCCCAGAGCAGGTGGGAGTCGAAGGTCCACACGTACTGGAAGCCTTGGTTCTCTGCTTTCTTGGCCAGTTCCACCACGCGTGACGCGGGCGGGTTGGTCTGGAGTACGACACCGAACTTCATGCGTGGCCTTTCAGCGGTTCTGCGGGAAGCCGAGGTCCACCCGGCTGGTTGTCGGGTCTGGCCACCGGGAGGTGACGACCTTGGAGCGGGTGTAGAAGTTGACGCCCTCGGGGCCGTACATGTGCTGGTCGCCGAACAGGCTCGCCTTCCAGCCCCCGAAGCTGTAGTACGCAACGGGCACCGGGATCGGCACGTTGATCCCCACCATGCCCACGTTCACCTCGAACTGGAAGCGGCGGGCAACGCCACCGTCACGCGTGAAGATGGCCGTGCCGTTGCCGAACTCGTTGCGGTTGATGAGATCCAGGCCCTCGGCATAGGTGGAGACCCGGGTAACGGACAGCACCGGCCCGAAGATCTCCTCGTCGTAGCAGCGCATGCCTGGCTTCACATTGTCGAGCAGGCTCGGCCTCACGAAGAAACCCTCGGTGGGCACGCCCTCGCGGCCGTCCACCACAACCGTTGCACCCTCGCCGGCAGCACCGGCGAGATAGCCAACCACCTTGTCACGGTGCTCACCGGTGATGAGCGGCCCCATCTCGTTGTCGGGCTCGCTGGCCGGGCCGACCTTGATGTTGGGGATGCGGTCCTTGATCTTTGCAACGAGGTCGTCCGCGATCGTGTCCATGGCGAGCACGACGCTCACGGCCATGCAGCGCTCACCGGCAGAGCCGTACGCGGCGCTCACCGCAGCATCGGCGGCCTGGTCGAGATCCGCGTCCGGCAGGACGAGCATGTGGTTCTTCGCCCCGCCGAGTGCCTGCACACGCTTGCCGTTCCGGGTGCCGGTCTCGTAGACGTACCGAGCAATCGGCGTGGAGCCGACGAACGAGACAGCGGCAACGTCGGGGTGCGCAAGGATTCGGTCGACCGAAGTCCGGTCGCCCATGACGACGTTGAAGCAGCCGTCCGGCAGGCCCGACTGCTTGAGTAGCTCGGCGATGAACAGGGCGGCCGAGGGGTCCTTCTCGCTCGGCTTGAGCACGAAGGTGTTTCCGGTGACGAGCGCGTTCGCGAACATCCACATCGGCACCATCGCCGGGAAGTTGAACGGCGTGATTCCTGCCACCACGCCGAGCGGCTGGCGGATGTTGTATACGTCCACACCGGCAGCAACCTGCTCGCTGTAGCCGCCCTTCATCATCGCGGGGATGCCGCACGCGAACTCGATGTTCTCGAGCCCGCGGGCCACCTCGCCCAGCGCGTCCGAGAGCACCTTGCCGTGCTCGCCGGAGAGCAGCGTCGCGATCTCCTTGCGGTTGGCGTCCACGAGCTCACGCATGTGGAACATCACCTCGGCGCGGCGCGAGAGGTTGGTGGAGCGCCAGGTCCCGAAAGCGGTCCTGGCACTGGCGACTGCGCAATCCACCTCGGCATCGCTCGCGAAATCCACGGTGGACTGCGGCTCGCCGGTGGCGGGGTTGTAGACGATGCCGGAGCGACCTGATGTGCTCTCGACGACCTTGCCGTCGATCCAATGGCTGATGCGATTCACGGTGTCTCCTGAGACGTGAGGGAACGGGGGGTACGTGGCCGACCCGGCTGCCCGGGCCGGTCGGGTTGTCTAGACGAGGTAATTCGACAGGCCGCGCCTGACGAATTTGCCGTGGCCCTTGCGGCCGAGGTACTGGTCATTGTCGATGAGTACGGTGCCGCGCGAGAGCACGGTGTCCACCTTGCCGTCGATCACCCAGCCCTCCCATGAGGAGTGGTCCATGTTCATGTGGTGCTTCTTGCCGTAGCCGATCTCGGTGCGGGCATTCGGGTCCCACACCACGATGTCGGCGTCCGACCCGGGGGCGATGATGCCCTTCTTCGGGTACATGCCGAACATCTTCGCCGGGTTGGTGGAACAGGTCTCCACCCAGCGCTCGAGCGAGAGGTGGCCCTGCACGACACCCTGGTAGATGAGCTCCATCCGGTGCTCGACACCGCCCATGCCGTTGGGGATCTTCGAGAAGTCGCCGATGCCGAGTTCCTTCTGGTCCTTGAAGCAGAAGGGGCAGTGATCGGTGGATACCACGGCGAGTTCGTTCATGCGCAGGCCCTTCCACAGGTCCGCGTGGTGGTGACGGTGATCGTGTTTGGAACGGATCGGCGGTGAGCACACGTACTTCGCGCCCTCGAACCCTGGCTGGGCGAGGTGATCCTCGAGCGTCATGTAGAGGTACTGCGGGCAGGTCTCGGCAAACACGTTCTGCCCGTTGTGGCGCGCCTCGGCAACCTCGTCGAGTGCCTCCGACGCAGACATGTGCACGATGTACAGGGGCACGTTGCCAGCCACCTTGGACAGCACGATTGCCCGGTGTGTCGCCTCACCCTCGAGGTCCGATGGGCGGGTGATCGAGTGATACTTCGGGTCGCGTTCACCGCGTGCGAGTGCTTGGGCAACGAGCACGTCGATGGCGATCCCGTTCTCGGCGTGCATCATGATGAGGGCGCCGCACTCCGCCGCCGTCTGCATCGCCTTGAGGATCTGGCCGTCGTCGCTGTAGAACACGCCCGGATAGGCCATGAACAGCTTGAAGCTCGTGATGCCCTCGTGCTCGGTGAGGTACTTCATCGCCTTGAGCGACTCGTCGTCGATACCGCCGACGATCTGGCTGAACGAGTAGTCGACGGCGCAGTTCTCGGCCGCCTTGTGGTGCCACTCGGTCAGCGAGTCGTACACGTTCCCGCCGTACCGCTGCACGGCCATGTCACAGATGGTGGTGACCCCGCCCCAGGCCGCTGCGCGCGTGCCGGTCTCGAAGGTGTCGGACGCCTCGGTGCCGCCGAACGGCAGCTCGAAGTGGGTGTGAACATCCACACCGCCGGGGATCACGTACTTGCCGGTTGCGTCGATGACACGGTGGCCGTCAGTGGGAGCGGTTCCTGGCAGGTACATCGCGACGACAATCTCGCCGTCGACGAGCACGTCCTGCGCGATCTGGCCGGTCGGGCTGATGACGGCGCCGTTCTTGATGACGATTCCCATGTCGTGTCCCTCTGGGGTCGGTGGTTGGATCAGGCTGTGGCCGGCGGGCCCGGACGGGACCGTTCGGCGGAAGTTGCGCTGCCGTGACAGGCGACGCGGCAGCACCGCTGCGGAGCGAGCACATCCGGGTCACATCGGCACGACGTACACCTTCTCCTCGGAGTTGCGCATCGCCGCGTCCAGCTCGTCGAGCGTCCAGGACTCTTTGCGCTCGATCCACGTCTCCTTCGGGTGCGACCAGAGTGCCAGCTTGCGACCGTTGAAGGTGAACAACTGGCTGCGCAGGTGTGAGGCGCGGTCGCTGCAGAGATAGACCACGAGCGGCGCAATGGTCTCCGGCGTGCCGAAGCCGAGGTCCGCTGCGGAGGGGACCGGCTTGCCCGTCTCCTCGGAGCGCTTCTTGGCCATGTCGAAGACCACTTGGGTCATGTCGGTCTCGGCAATCGGCCACAGCGCGTTGGTGCGAATGTTGAAGCGGGAGAGCTCAACGTCCCACGCGTAGAGCATCCCCATCACGCCGGCCTTGGAGGCCGCGTAGTTGGTCTGGCCGATCGAGCCGGTGAAGCCCGAGTTGGAGAAAATCTGCAGCAGGTGCCCGCCGGTGGCCTTCATCGCGCGCGCTGCGTGGCGGCTGACGGACCAGGTGCCGCGCAGGTTCACCGCGATCACCTCGTCGAACTCGTCGGGGGTCATGTTCATGAGCGTTCGGTCGCGCACGATGCCTGCATTGTTCACCACCGAGTCGACGCCGCCGTAGCGCTCCATGCACGTGGTGATGAGCCGCTCGGCGAGCGAGTCGTCGGTCACCGATCCGACAACCGGTTCGGCGGTGCCGCCGGCAGCGCGGATCTCCTCGGTGACCTGCTCGGCAAGCGCGGCATTGGTGCCGTTCACGACGAGCCGCGCGCCTGCCGCGGCCAGACCGAGCGCAAACCCCCTACCCAGTCCACGGGTAGCCCCGGTAACGACGATGCGCTTGCCCTCGAGTGTGCTCATGACGGTCCCTCCTCCGCCGACTGTACCGCCCTGCCTACGCGACGCCGAACGCGCTGAAGACGACGAGGACGAGTCCGGTGGTGAGGATGAACGCGTTGTACGTCGCGTGTGCAGTGGTGCTCTCCATGACGGACTCACGCGGCTCGCGTGTCGAGCGGAAGCGGCGGAGGTAGACGTTCATGAAGTAGACGCCGCCGACGCTGAGGGCGAGCGCAACCGCGATCGGGATCCCGATGATGAGGTGAACGAGTCCGAACGCCAGCACCTTCCGGGCTCGACGGGCGAAGGTCCACTGCTCGGCGCCCTGGCGGAACATCCGTTCCTCGGCGAGCGCGAACAGCGGCAGGGAGGGGAGGACGAGCAGGAGGAACGCGAGCGGGATGATCCACTCCCAGACGGTTCCCGTCGTCCGGTCTGTCGTTCCCGCAATCGGGTTGCCCTGGCCACCGATCGCCGTCCACCAACCCCAGTCGAGCCCAGGCACCGCCAAGAGGAGGGTGGCGACCGTGGCGACGGCGGTGAGCACGAGGGGCACGGGCCAGACGTGGCGCCAGCGGACCCGTCGGGCCACCTCGACCACGGTGGCGCGGCCGCGGCCCGTGAGCGCAAGTCGAGCGGCGGTGAGCAGGCGCACGCCGACCACGGCGAGCACCACGTAGGTCAGCACCGTCTCCACAGCGACCGAGGTTAGGTGGCTGCCGGTCCGGCTCGGGTCTGGCGCCACTGATCCGGTTCGACGTTGTCGCTCGGGACGGGCGATGATGGGGGCGTGACGGCGGGGTGCCGCCACTCGTCGGAACGGCGTACAGCGGGGGATAACCAACATGGGATGGGATTTCGAGACCGAGCCAGAGTTCCAGAAGAAGCTGGACTGGATGGAGACGTTCGTGCGGGAGGAGATTTTCCCCCTCGAGACGCTCGCCGAGCACTGGCGCTCCGATGCAGGGCGGGCGCAGTTCAAGAGCATCACCGATCCGATGAAGGAAGAGGTCAAGAAGAAGGGCCTGTGGGCAGCGCACCTCCCGCCGGACATGGGCGGTCTGGGCTTCGGCCAGGTGAAGCTCGGCCTGATGCACGAGATCCTCGGCCAGACCCCGTACGGCCCCTCGATCTTCGGCAACAACGCGCCCGACTCCGGCAACGCCGAGCTCATCGCGGTGGGCGGGACGGAGCAGCAGAAGAAGGACTGGATGGAGCCGTTGCTCGCCGGCAAGTACCGCTCGTGTTTCTCGATGACCGAGCCCGGTGCCGGTGCGGACCCCACGCTGCTCACGACAAACGCAATGCTCGACGGTGACGAGTGGGTCATCAACGGCCACAAGTGGTTCTCGTCCAATGCCTCGGTGAGTGACTTCCTCCTGGTGATGGCGCGCACGGGCGATGCCGATACGAGTGCGTACAAGGCGTTCTCGATGTTCATCGTCCCGACGAAGACCAAGGGCGTGAACATCCTGCGGGATGTCCCCACGATGGGTGAGCCCGATCACAAGACCGGAGAGCCCGGCGGGCACGCCGAGATCATCTACGACAACGTCCGGGTGCCGTTCGACGCGATCGTCGGTGGCAAGGACGGCATCGGCCAGGGCTTTGCGCTCGCCCAGAAGCGACTGGGGCCCGGCCGTATCCATCATGCAATGCGCTGGCTCGGCCAGAGCCGTCGTGCGTTCGACATCATGTGTGAGCGCTCCCTCTCGAGGTACACGCACGGCTCGATCCTTGCCGAGAAGCAGATGATCCAGGACTACATCGCGGAGAGCTACGCCGAGCGGCAGGCGGCCCGCCTGCTCACCCTGCAGGCAGCGTGGAAGATGGACCAGTTGCACGCCGCGGGCAAGCACTACAGCGATGCGCGTGTGGAGATTGGTGTCATCAAGTTTTGGGGCGCCAAAGTGCTGTACAACGTGATCGATCGCGCGATCCAGGTGCACGGCTCGCTCGGTTACACGACGGACCTGCCGCTCGAGTCGATGTACCGCCACGCCCGTGCGGCGCGGATCTACGACGGCCCGGACGAGGTGCACAAGGTGACCGTGGCACGCCAGGTCCTCAAGGACTACCGCCCCCACGAGGTGCCGAGCGAGCATGTGCCGACGCGTCGCCGGGCAGCGATCGAGAAGTTCGCCGAATACCTCGAGGGTGTCGACGGCTGACCCCTTCCTCAGGATCTCGGTCTATTCCTGGCGACCCCTCCGCCCGCCTGGAACAGACCGAGATCTGCCGGGATCGGGGTGCCCTGGCGGGAGCGCTAGCGGCTGAAGGTTCCACTCATGCTCGTTGACTGGATGGTTGCGGCGCCGACGGCCTGCAGCATCGTCTCGACATCGGTTCCCTCGGCGAGCGTGATTGCCGAGTCGAGGGCGTCAACCTCGAACAGGTAGTTGTGGAGGCTGCCCTTCGGGGGGCATAGCCCGTCGTACCCGACGGTTCCCTTGCTGTTTCTTGCCTGAATCGCGCCGACGGGCACCTCGCCCTCACCGATTCCGCCTGCGGCGGGCTTCAGCCCAGCGATGACCCAGTGCGTGTAGTCCTCGGCCTCGAGATCGACCACCTGGATGGCCACCTCTACCGTTCCCTCAGGTAGCCCTTCCCACGTGATTGCGGGCGAGAGGTTGAGCCCGTCACACGTGAAGCGGACGGGGATGGCTGCGTCCTGGGCGAACGGAGTCCTCATCGACATGGTGTCGAACCCCTCGGGGTCCGACAGGCTCGGATCCCCCCCGTCGCCCTCTTCGCCGGGCAGCATCTCGTCGGTGAACTCGTCGGTGAACTCGTCGGTTGTCTCGTCGGTTGGTGCGGTGGTGTCCTTGACGATCGACTTCGTCCCGCTGTTCTCCGGCCGCAGTCCCCGTCCGTCGCTGGCACAACCCACGACGAAGGTGCAGGCGGCGAGGGAGAACAAGGCAAGTCGGCAACGCATTGTGCTGACACTATGTCGTCCGTGCGGACGAGCGGTGTCGCTGGCACCGCTAGCCTGAGGATGATGTCGCAAGAGGCGCCGCTGTGCATCCTGACCGTGCATGCACACCCCGATGATGAGGCCTCGAAGGGCGCGCCCACGATGGCCCGCTACAAGGCCGAGGGGGCCCGCACGGTTCTCGTCTGCTGCACCGGCGGCGAGGAGGGCGACCTCCAGAACCCGTCGCTGCGTGAGCTAGGAGGCCCGTTCCATGGGCTGAGCGAGCAGGAGGAGAAGGTCCGCCTCGCCGAACTCCGACCGCTCGAGCTCAAGGAGTCCGCACGCATCATCGGCTTCGACGAGGTCGTCATGCTCGACTATCGGGATTCCGGGATGAAGGACTCCGCGGCGAACGAGCACCCGGACTGTTTTCACCAGGCCACGCTCGACGATGCGGCAGGCCGTCTCGTTGCTGTGCTGCGCCGTGAGCGCCCGCACGTCGTCCTCACCTACTCCGACGATCAGCGTGGGTACCCCCACCCCGACCACGTGCGGGTCCACGAGGCCTCGGTGCTCGCGTTCGAGCGAGCGGGGGAGGCGTCGTGGTACCCCGACGCTGGCGAGCCCTGGCAACCGCTCAAGCTGTACTACACGGTATGGTCCAAGGCGAGGCTCGTCGCCGTTCACGAGGAACTGCTGCGCCTCCGGGGCAAGTCCCCGTTCGAGCAGGCGTGGCTGGACCGACCCGGCCACGACCACCGGATCACCACGCGACTCCACATCGCTGAGTTCCTCTGGGCGAGGTCCGGCGCGCTGCGGGCGCACGCCACCCAGGTCGACCCGAACGAGGCCTGGTGGTTCGGCCTGGACGATGACGAACTGGCCGCCGTTTACCCCTGGGAGGACTGGGTGCTCGCGCAGTCGCATGTGGGCATGCCGAACGAGGGCGAGTTCGAGGACGACCTGTTCGTCGGCATCCGCGAGCGCGTGCAGTGACGGACGGGCCTGCCGTGCAGTACCGGGTGTCGTTCGGCAAGAAGGACGAGGCGGTCGAGGGGCCCGACGATGCGACGCTCGTGATCAGCATTCCCGCTGCCGAGGCGTCGTCGGATCCGGCCGTTGCGTTCATGTCGGGCCGCCTAAAGGCCGAGGGGCACACGGGAATGCTCTTCGAGGTGCTCAAATCCGGTGCCGCCGCCGACGCGATCCGGCGCATCGCCACCCGCTAGCCAGCGGCCGTTCTCGTTGCTGCGAACGCTGATGGTCAGGCTACGAGCGCATCGCGGTGCGCAGGGCGCGGTAGCCGATCAGGGAGGCCCCTGCTGTGCTGATGGCGGCCCGCACGTCGGCAGCGTTGTCCACCACGAGCCGGTAGTCATCGATCCAGCCCTCGGCGTCGTCGGAGATGGCGCGCACCTCGGGGGTGTCGATGACGGGTTGCACGTGGATCTCGGTGACCCCGGGCTTCAGCGACGCAAGCGCCTCAAACACGCGGTCCCGGCTGCCCGGCCGCCAGTCGTGGTTGAAGTGGTCGGGGAACACGATCCCTTCCTCGGCGGCAAGGCTCCGGAAGGGGAACCCGGCCCGGTCCGCCGTGACGGTTGAGGGGAGGCGGATCGGGAGACGGAACTCGACAGCGAGGTCCAGGTACACGTCGAAGAACTCGGGTCGGAGCGTGATAGCGCTGAGGTGCGGTGCCAGGTGCGTGACATCGACGCCCCAGACGATCGCTCGTTCGATCTGCGCCCTGCACTCACGCCGCACCTCCTCGGCATCGGCGTGCTCCCAGAGGTCGTCGATGCTTGAGGGGAACCCACCGCCGCCCGAGAGAAGCGATGGCGCATGCGTGATGGGGCCCCACTGGTACAGCGGGTGCTCTGCGTTGAGCGTGAGGTGCACCCCGAGGTCGTCGCCCCGGTACATCGCCGCCGCATGGTGCGCCCATGGTGCGGGCACCATGAGCGAAGCGCAGGATGCGGCACCCTCGCGCAGCGCTGCGTAGACCCCGACATTGGCCGCGTGGGACGAGCCGAGGTCGTCGCAACTGATGATGACCAGTTTGGCGTCCGGCGCGTATCCCAGACGTTCGGCGAGCGTGCTCACGAGGGTGACGCTATCGGGATGGCTAGCGCGGGCACGCGGACCATAGGCCGAGACCCTCTCGCTCGGCCTGCCGGGCAGCCGAGGCAAAGTCTGGTGCGTGAGCAATGTTCGGCGCGATGCGCAGCGGCACCGCAAGGCCGCGCCGCGCGAGTTCGTAGTTGACGAACAGGCCGTCCGCCGCGCGGTACAAATAGACGAGCAGCCGGTCGTAGTCGTCCCGCGGCTCGGTGTCGCGCTCCACCCGGACCGCCGTGCCCGGCGGCAGCAGCGACCGGGTGGTGTCTTTTGCCTGTGGACCGAAGCACTCGATGGGCCGCCGCCGGTCCACGGTCTCGGGGGTGTTGATGCCGATGAGGCGGACGCGGACTCGGCGCTTGCCGATCAGTAGGTCCACCGTGTCGCCGTCGACGACATGGGACACCGTTGCGTTTGCCGGGACCACCTGTGCCGAGGATGTCGGTGGCACGTGAGTGTCGCCGGCGCGGCAACCAGAGAGGGACATTGCTGCTGCGGCAGACAGCGCAACAACAGCGAGCGTGCGGAGCACAGTCTGTCCGGGGCGAGCCATGTCGATCGTTCTACAGTCAGGGTGTGACAAGTGCTCCGACCCGCACGATCTGGTGGGAATCCGCTGACAATGATTCGCCCGTGGTGGTGATCGACCAGCGCCGCCTTCCGCATGCGCTGCTTCATGCACGTTGGTACACCGTCGCGAATGCGGCAGCGGGAATTGCGGACATGACGGTCCGCGGCGCGCCGTTGATCGGTGTGTCCGCTGCCTACGGCATGGCCCTTGCAGCGCGCAGCGACACCTCACTCGGCGCGCTGCACCGTGCGGCGGACCTCCTTGCCGCTACTCGCCCGACTGCGGTCAACCTGCGGTGGGCGCTCGAGCGCTGTCTGGACGTCGCCCGCGAACTGAATGACAGCGATCGCGAGGCGGCGCTCCGTGCCTTCGCGGTCGTGCTCGCCGACGAGGACGTGGATCAGTGCCGCCGGATCGGCGCTGCAGGCCTCGACCTCATCCGTGAGCGGGCGCAGCAGGCCGGGCGCCAGGTGCAGGTGATGACGCACTGCAATGCCGGTCGACTTGCGTGCATCGAACTCGGGACCGCCACGTCCCCGGTGTACCTGGCGCACGCGGAGGGTATCGACGTCCACGTCTGGGTGAGCGAGACGAGGCCGAGGAACCAAGGCGCGGCGCTGACAGCGTGGGAACTCGCCGATGCCGGGATCGCGCACACCCTGGTCGTCGACAACGCTGCGGGTCATCTCCTCACCAACGGCCTCGTGGACCTCGTGATTGTCGGGGCCGATCGGGTTGCCGCGAACGGGGACACCGCCAACAAGATCGGGACGAGCCTGAAGGCATACGCAGCGGCCGTTGCCGGGGTGCCGTTCTACGTCGCGCTGCCGTGGTCAACGTTCGACCTCGGTTGCCCCGATGGCGCGTCGATCCCGATCGAGGAACGCGACGAGGACGAGGTGCTGATCGTGAACGGCGGTCCGGTCGGTCCGCCCGCAACCCGAGCACGGAACTGGGGGTTCGACGTGACCCCGGCCCGATTCGTTACCGGGTTCCTCACCCCCGCAGGGCGGATCGCCCCAACGGACATGGCGGCCGCAGCACCACGCTGACGGCCTACGCCAGCGTTGTTGTCGTCGTTGATGTTGTCGTTGATGTTGTCG
>WLJO01000090.1 GCA_009701715.1 Actinomycetota bacterium | reverse complement strand
CGCGTGTCCCGGTTCGTCAGGATTCCGGCCAGGCGCCGCTCGCCGTCGGTGATCGGCACTCCGGAAACCTTGTAGGTACTCATCAAGCGCTCGGCGTCGGCCAGCGTCGCCGTCACCCCGAGCGAGATCGGGTCGAGGATCATTCCCGACTGCGATCGCTTCACCTTGAGCACCTCCCCGGCTTGGTCCTCCGGGGAGAGATTCCGGTGGATCACGCCGATGCCGCCCTCGCGCGCCAGCGCCGTGGCCATGCGGGCCTCGGTGACCTTGTCCATCGCGGCAGAGACGAGGGGGATCGCTAGGCGAATGCCGGCAGCGAAGGTTGCGCTCGTGTCCACGTCTACTGGAAGCACATCGCTCCATGCCGGCACGAGCACCACGTCATCAAACGTGAGCCCCTCGGTCGGGCTAAAGATGTCCTCAGTGGTCATAGGTGTATCCCTTCCTCTCGCTGCTACAGAGCTCGTGGAGCACCGAGATCAGCACGTGGCGCTCCGCCTCGTGCATCGCCCGCTCGAACTCGGGGAGGGGCGTTGTCGCATCGACAGGCACCTCGACGGTCCGAAGAACCGGCCCATCATCCACCCCTTCATCGGGAACCTCGTGCACCATCACCCCTGACCGTGCGCGCAGGCCGAGCACGGCTTCGGCGTGGGCACGCTCGATTGCCTGAAGCCCGGGGAGCTCCCCCGGTAGCGCTGGATGGAGGTTGATCACACGGCACCCGACCGCATCCAAGAACGTCGATGGAAGGACGAGCATCCAACCGGCAAGGATCACGACGTCCGGCGCGTACGCCGTGACTGCGCCCGCTAGACGTGTGCCGTAGTCCGGGCGAGTTTCGGAGGCGATCCGCTCGACACAACGCACGGTCACACCCGCCGATCTCGCACGAAGCAGCGCACCGGATTCCGGCCGGTTGGATACGACTGCCACAACCGCTGCATCGAGTACTCCGGCGGCACACGAGTCGAGCACCGCCTGCAGGTTGGTCCCGCCGCCAGAGGCGAGCACGACGAGCCGCAGGCTCAACGGAGGTCCACCCCGCGCTCGCCGTGCTCGAGATGCCCGATCACCCACGTGGGCTCACTGATGGCCTGTCGCACCGCCTCCACCAGGTGTGGTTCCACGACGAGTACCATGCCGATCCCCATGTTCAGGGTCCGGTACAGCTCCACCCGGTCGAGGGACACCAGTTCCTCAATCAACTGGAACAGGGGCGGAACGGGCCACGAGCCGAGGTCGTAGACGGCACGCACCCCCTCGGGCAGCACCCGGGGTGTGTTCTCGGGGAGACCTCCCCCGGTCACGTGCACCAGTGCGCGGACGAGACCGAGCTCGAGCACGCCTTCGAGGACAGGCAGGTAATTACGGTGCGGAACGAGCAGCGCGTCGCCCAACGAGATACCTAGGGGTGGTACCACCACGTCGAGAGGGATCCACTCGAGCGCTCGGCGCAGGAGCGAGTAACCGTTCGTGTGGGGCCCGTTCGAGGCGAGCCCGATCAGCACATCGCCCGGCTGCGGCGGCGACATAGGGAGCAGTCGGCTGCGGTCCACCACCCCCACCAGCGTGCCGGCGATGTCGAAGGCCCCCGGTGCGTACACGCCTGGCATCTCGGCAGTCTCTCCGCCGAGCAGCGCGCAGCCGGCAGCCCCGCATGCAGACGCCATTCCCTCGACGATCTCGGCAACCATTCCTGAGTCGAGCGACGAGGACGCGACGTAGTCGAGGAAGAACAGGGGCCGGGCGCCCTGCACCAGCACGTCGTTGATGCAGTGATGCACGATGTCTATACCGACGCCGCGGTACCGGCCGGTCCGGGCCGCCAGTTCCACCTTCGTCCCGACCCCGTCGGTGGAGGCCACGAGCACCGGATGGTCGAACGCCTTGAGGGAGGAGACATCGAGTGCCCCGCCGAACGCACCGACGCCGCTGAGAACCGCCGGCCCGTGTGTGGCCTCGACGGCCGAGCGCATCCGGTCGACAGCCCTCGTGCCCTCGTCGATATCCACACCGGCTGACGCGTACGTGGTGAGCAATGCCCCCCGGGACCGCCAGCCGATGTCCCGACGCCACTGCATGCCCTCGAACGAGATCTGCCCGACGGATGCATACGCGTTGGCACGAGCCTCGGCGAGATTGGCCCCCGTTCCTACCACAGTCAGCACTCGCCCTTGGTCGGTGACCAACGAGGACGCGCTCCCATCGCCGCGCACCGTCCTCGTCCCCGCATGGAAGACCGTGCTGCGGGAGGCATCAACCGATTCGACGCCCGAGATCTCGTCCCCACGACGCGGGCTTGCTGGGTATCCCTGTGCTGCAAGGACCACCCCGAGCGCGGCGCCGCTGGTGGTCAGGCTCGCGCCGTCGCCCAACGAACCCGTTGCGCAGCGATGCAACGTCAGGAGCAGATCATCCTGTACGAGGGGAAGCAACACCTGAGCCTCGGGGTCGCCGAGTCGACAGTTGTACTCGAGCAGGCGCGGCCCGTCGGCGGTCAACATGAGTCCGGCGAAGAGCGCGCCGCGATACGGGGTACCCAGAGACATGAGGTGATCGAGTACCGGCTGCACGAACGTGGCGAGCAGTTCGTCCGCATCGGGCATCCCCGGCGCGGGGGCCGGTGCGTATGCGCCCATTCCGCCGGTGTTGGGCCCGGAGTCCCCCTCCCCCAGCCGTTTGTGGTCCTGCGCGAGCGGTAATGCGACAGCAGTAGAGCCGTCGCAGAGGGCAATCAAGGAGTATTCCGCGCCGTAGAGCCGCTCCTCGATCACGAACTCGCCTGAAGCGGCCACCGCGCCGATTGCCGAGCGGGTCTCGTTGTCCCCCTCGGGCACCACTACCCCCTTGCCGGAAGCGAGGCCCGACACCTTGACCACCACGGGCACACCGAGGGCTGCCGTCCAGTCGAGGGCCGCCTCCAGAGTGCCGGGCGCAAACGTGGCTGCGCGGGGCGACGGGATTCCGAGCCGGCTCGCGAGCGAGCGCGTGTACGCCTTGGACCACTCGAGCCGGGCGCCCTCTCGCGTCGGGCCGAACACGGCGATTCCCTCGGCGATAAGTGCGTCGGCGAGGCCCGCTTCGAGGGCCGACTCGGGCCCGATCACCACGAAGCCGATGTCGAGTGAGCGACACGCCGACACGATTCCTGCCACGTCGGTTGCCGCGGCATCGAGCCTGACGCCTGGCATGGCGTCGTTACCCGGCGCGGTAAACAGCGCCCCGCAGCCGGGAGAACGCTGGAGGGACACCGCGAGCGCATGCTCACGCCCACCCGAACCCACCACGAGCACCCGCATCGCCCCGACGGTCAAGCGATCGCCCCCTCGAACGCGGTCTTGGCCATCCCGATGCCCACCGGAACGGGGTAGGAGCCGGAGAAGCACGCCGTGCAGTACCCATCCGTACGTCCGATCGCCCGCATCATGCCCGGCTCACTCAGGAAGCCGATCGAGTCGCATCCGATGTGCAGTCGTAACTGCTCGAGGTCAAGACGTGCAGCGATGAGGTCCTCGTTGTGCCCCATGTCCACCCCGTAGTGGCAGGCATTCACGATGGGCGGACACGTGAGGCGGAGGTGAACCTCGGTGGCGCCGGCATCACGGACAAGACGAACGAGCGGGCCTGCCGTCGTGCCCCGCACCAGCGAGTCGTCGATCATGACCACCCTCCTGCCGGAAAGGTTCGATGCGAGCGCGTTGAACTTGATGGCAACACCTCGTTCGCGCATGGACTGGGTGGGCTCGATGAACGTTCGCCCGATGTAGCGATTCTTGATAAGACCGTCGTTGTACGGCAGGCCCGACACCCTCGCAAAGCCGACCGCCGCCGGGATCGAAGAGTCCGGCACCGGGATGACGATGTCGGCCT
>WLJO01000089.1 GCA_009701715.1 Actinomycetota bacterium | reverse complement strand
GAGGAGTGCCACGGCGACGATGGCCACCAGCGCGACGACGTACACCTTGTACGCGAGTTCGAACCACTCGAGCGAGACGAGCCGCTTGCGGCGGCGGGCATCCCGCAACGCGCGAACCGCTGCGTGATCCTGTGCAGCGGTGTTCATCACGTTGCGACGCTAGCCAGCATCGGGCGGCGGCGGCGATCAGCCCGGGAAACCGCCGCAGCGTGCTCAGCCGTCGCCGGCGGCAACGGGTCGGTCCGGGTCGCTGCTCCAGCCCGACCAACTGGGCACGAAAAGTCTCGGTGGCCGGAACCCGGCGTGCTCGATCGCGAGGACGTCGGCACACGCGGACACGCCGGACCCGCAGTAACAGACAACATCAACCGTGTCCGACACGCCCAGTGATGCGTACCGGTCCTGCAGGTGCGCGGCCGGGAGGAAGCGGCCCGTTGCCCCGTCGAGGTTCGCCGCCCACGGCGCGTTGACGGCGCCGGGCACGTGCCCGGCACGGGGGTCGATCGGCTCGGACTCACCGCGATAACGATCGCCAGACCGGGCGTCGAGCAGCAGTCCCGGCTGGCGGCCCTCGCTCACCGAACCCACCTCGTCCGCCGTCGCAAAGCGGTCTGCAGGCCACGGGCGCGACCGGAACACGACGGGAACGGGCGGTGCTTCGGGGCCACCGGCGAGCGCGCCGGGCCAGGCCCTCATCCCACCGTCGAGGATCGCCGCGGGACAACCTAGCGATCGAAGCATCACCACGAGCCTCCCCGCAGTGGCTCCCCCGGAGTCGTCGTACGCGACAACCGGGGTGTTCCCGTCGATACCGAGTCGACCCATCGCCGCAGCGAAATATTCGGGCGACGGGAGCGGATGACGACCCATCGCCGCGGGCTGTCCGTGGTCCGACAGGTCGGTGTCCATGTCAACGAACACCGCACCCGCCACGTGGCCCGCCTCGAACTCGACGCGCGCGGGGCGGCCGTCGAGATACCAGCGCACGTCGGCAACGATCACGTTCGGCCGGTTCGCCGCGAGCCACTCGGTGGACACGATCGGCGGGAGCACTGTCGAGGCGTCCTGCGTGCTGCCACTCATCCGCGCAACACGCTCGCGGCGGCGTGCCATCCGCACATACCGTGCACGGCGGCGCCGGGGGGCGTGGACGCGGAGCAGAGCCACACGTTGGGGAGTGGGGTGCGGTACGGGTCGAGCGCAATCCTCGGTCGGGCAAGTAGTTGCAGGCCGGCCATGGAGCCACCGGCAAAGTCGCCGCCGATCGCGCTCGGGTTGTACTCCACGAACTCCGGCGCAGTACGCACGGCACGGCCCACCACGAGGTCCCGCCAGCCGGGGGCGAAGCGGTCGAACTGGGCCTCGATGCGGTCGGTGACGTTGAGCGGCGAGCCATTGGGCACGTGGCAATACGCCCAGAGCGTGTGCCGGCCGGCAGGCGCACGGGTGGGGTCCGCCACCGTCGGCTGCGCAACGAGCACGAACGGCCTTGCCCCAACGCCGCCGCGCTGCACGATTGCCTCGCTCTCCTCGACCTCCGAGAACGGCCCGCCGAGGTGCAGCGTTGCGGTACGCCGTGCCTCCGGCGCGGTCCACGGCATCGGGCCGGAGAGCACGTAATCCACTTTGCACGCGCTCCAGCCGTGACGGAACCGTCGGTACGGGCGCCCACGCCAGCCGTCCAGGCGACCTCCGCTCATCGCAACGAGTTGGCGCGGCGCAAGGTCAAGCAGCACCGCGTCCGCGGACGGCAGGTCGCGAAGGTCCATCACCTCGTGGTCGGTGTGCAGTTCACCGTCGTGGGAGCGGATCACTGAGGCGAGCGCGTCGACGATGGACTGCGAGCCCCCCTCTGCCACCGGCCAGCCGACTGCATGCCCCATGAGCCCGAGCATGAGCCCGAGACCACCGGTGAACGGCCGGTTCATCGGCAGGCACGAATGCGCAGCGAGACCGCCGAGCAGTGCCTGTGCCTCGTCATGGCGGAACATTCTGCGCAACACCGTTGCGGGCCACACGGCTCGGAGCCCGAACTGCGCTGCAGCAACGGGGTTCCGCGGCACCCCGATCAGTGGTCCCTGCGTGAAGCCCGTCAGGTAGTCGAAGTCCTCGAGCAGTGGCTGCATGAGACGGCGCCACCGAGCGCCGTCACGGCCGGGCAGCGCGGCAACGGTGTCGTCGAGCGAGCGGTACAGCACGCCGGCACGCTCACCGCCGAGCGGGTGCACCAACGGCACCTCGGGCTGCACCCAGCGCAGGCCGTGCTCCTCGAGTCGGAGCGAGCGGAATGCCACCGACGATGCCCCAGCAGGGTGAACGGCTGCACAGACGTCGTGGCGCACCCCGGTCTCGATGAGTTCTGCCGTGCGACTGCCGCCGCCGATGGTGGACCTTGCCTCGTACACCGACACCTTCCAGCCCTCACGGGCAAGGCGCGCTGCGGCGGTCAACCCGTTCGGGCCGGCACCGACGATGACTGCAGACCTCATCGACTCACTTCCCCCCTGCGAGGCGCTCGGCCTCGGCCTGAACGTCACGCAATGGGCGACCGAGAGACCTTGCGGCCGTGGCTGCGTCCTCGTACTCGGCCTTTGCCCGGTTGGCGGACCGCTTCACGCGGATCTCGTGACCGCCAACCACCACCGTGACGGTCTCGCGAGCGAGCGCCAGGCGTTCCACGGACACGGCCCGCACACCGAGGCTGCCGGTCTGCGCCATCAGGACCTCACGCAGGCGTGCAACGTCGACAGCCCGCGCCAGCACGTGAACCGTGTGTGCGGGTCGTCCCTTCTTCATGCTGATCGGGCGCACCCATGCATCGAGCGCGCCGGCACGCATCAGTTCCTCGACGGTGTACGCGAGCACCTCGCCGGTGACGTCGTCCACGTTGGTGGTCAGTTCCACGAGCGTTTCGGTGGTGCCGCCGTCATCCGCATGGTCGGTGTCGGAGATGAGTACCTGCAGCACATTCGGTCGGTGCTCCGGGTTGCGGCCACCGGCCCCGAGGCCCGTGGCCGTAACGGTCCCGGCGGGCAACGGACCGAACGCCGACGACAGTGCGCACATCAGCGCCACACCGGTGGGGGTGGCGAGTTCCTGCGGCTCGTCGACGCCGACGAGCGGGAGCGAGTGATGCGCCGCCATCGCGGCAACAGCCGGGGCGGGGTTCGGGAGGAGACCGTGCGCAGCGTGGATCGTTCCCCGGCCGACACTGACCGGTGAGCACACCACGCGGTCCACGCCGAGCACCTCGAGCGCCGCGCACACACCAACCACGTCAACGATGGCATCGAGGGCGCCAACCTCGTGGAACTCAACGTCGTCGGGGGCAACACCGTGAAGCCCACCCTCAGCGTCGGCAAGCGTGGTGAACACCGAGAGCGCCCGGGAGCGCACCCGCTCGGGGAGCGTGGCACGCTCGAGCATCTCGCGGATCTCGCGGTACGGGCGGTGGTGACGATGGTCCTCGGGTACATCGACGACGGCGAGCGTTGCCCGAAGTCCCTGTCGCATCACGTGCTCGGCGTCGAGGGACCAGCCGTCGATACCGAGCGTGTTGAGGATCCGCCCGATCGCCACCGGATCGGCACCGGCGTCGATGAGCGCACCGAGCGTCATGTCGCCGCTCACACCGGAGAAGCAGTGGAACCACGCCGTGCGCGTGACCGCCGGGCGGTCGCTCTCGCTCAACGCGGCGTCCGCAGTATCCGGGCCACCGCACATGCGGCGCCGTACCCGTTGTCGATCCCCACGACGGTGACCCCGGCGGCGCATGACGAGAGCATGGCGAGCAGTGCAGTGACGCCCTGCAGCGACGAGCCGTAACCGACCGAGGTGGGAACCGCTACGACGGGCGCAGACGTGAGCCCCCCCATCACGCTGGCAAGCGCGCCCTCCATGCCGGCGCACACAATGACCGCATCCGCTGCGTGCACGGTGTCCACGTGGGCGAGCAAGCGGTGCAGGCCCGCCACGCCGACATCAACGAGACGCGTCGGGGCGAACCCGTGCACCTCCAGCGTGAGAATGGCCTCGTCGAGCACGGAGCAATCGGCGGTGCCAGCAGCGGCGCATAGGACGCGCTCGGGACGGCGGTCCTGCTCGGCGGGCAGCCTCCACACCACGCACCCGGCGCGGGTGATGCCCTCGGGGTGTGCGGCGAGCATCGCCTTGGTCTGGTCG
>WLJO01000088.1 GCA_009701715.1 Actinomycetota bacterium | reverse complement strand
CAGTCAGACCGGTCTGGCACACACCAACGGGTCCTGATCCTCATGGTTGGGCTGACACTCGCGGTCACCGCGCTGCTCGAGGTGCTCCGCCGCGTCATCCTCGCCCGGACCGGAGGACGGATCGGTCGCCAGCGGGCGTTCCTCGCCGACGCGGCCCACGAGATGCGGACACCACTCGCGATCATCCAGGCCTCCTCCAGCCAGGCCCTCGCTCGCCCCAGGACCGGCGAGGAGTACGTACGAGCCCTTGCCGAGGTCCGCTCCGCTGCCGAACGGGCGTCCACGGGGGTGTCCCAGTTGCTCGAGCTTGCGCGGCTGGAGGCCGGACAGGTGACGGTCCGACTCGCACCGTTGCGTCTCGACCTCTTGAGCGAGGAGGTTGCCGCCGCGAACACAACCGAGGGGGTCACCATCGAGGCACCAGCCGGGTCCCCTGTCCTCGTCGACGCCGATGCGCCCATGTTGCGCCAGGCGCTCGACAACGTGGTGCGAAATGCAGTTCGCCGGGCGCGTTCGGTTCGGATCGACACCGCGGTCGAGCACGGGCGGGCGGTCGTGCGTGTCAGCGATGACGGCCCGGGATTCGACCAGACCGTGCTCACGTCGGAAACCCAAAGATTCCGGCGGGCCGATCAAGCCGGATCTGCAGGCCTCGGGCTCTCCATCGTCGACGCCATTGTCCGGGCCCACCACGGGACTGTGTTACTCGCGAACCAGCCCGCTGGCGGCGCCGAGGTCACGCTCGTCCTGCCGATACGCACCGAGCCGAGGCCTGCAGGTCCACGTGCAACATTTCGTCAGCGGAGAACCACGCCAAGACAATGAAAACGTTGCTGAGAACGAGGCTTAGGGGAAGGCGATGAGATCGAGGCCGATGTCGAGGATGGGTGCCGAGTGGGTGAGTGCCCCGACAGCGATGTAGTCGACCCCTGTTGCCCCAACGCTGTTCGCCAGGTCGAGCGTCAGCCCCCCGCTGGCCTCGATCAGCACGTGCCGACCAGCCCGACCGGCGAACTCACGCACCATGCCAACGCCTTCGTGCATCTGATCGACGGTGAAGTTGTCGAACATGATGAGGTCTGCACCGGCCTCGAGTGCCTCGCGCAGTTCGTCGAAACCGTCCACCTCGATCTCGAGTGCAATGCCCGGATCCATGCGGCGAACGGCAGCGAACGCCGCAGCGATACCTCCTGCAGCAGCGACGTGGTTGTCCTTCACGAGCGCGGCATCAGACAGCGCCATCCGGTGGTTCTGCCCGCCGCCACAGCGCACTGCGTACTTCTCGAGCGCTCGGAGCCCCGGGGTGGTCTTGCGCGTGTCGCGCACGCGGGCGCCAGTTCCGGCGAGCGCGTCGGCCCACCTCGACGTCAATGTCGCGATCCCCGACAGATGCGAGAGCAGGTTGAGCGACGTCCGCTCGGCGGTGAGCAGCGACCGTGTCGGGGCGGTGACCCGTGCGAGAACGGTCCCGGGCGCGACTCGATCCCCGTCGGATACGAAGTACTCGAACTCCGATGCATCGTTCCCGCACACGGTGTCGATTACGGCTGCGGCGAGGGCAAGCCCTGCCACCGTGCCGGCACCACGGGCCCTGTACGCTGCGCTGCTGCGCTGGGTCGTGGGCACAGTGGCTGTTGAGGTGACATCGATCCCGCCGGCGAGGTCCTCGGCGATTGCCATTCGCACGATGGCCGCAACGGCATCAGGGTCAACGCCACTGGTGATGAGACGCCTACGCGTCGCCTCGGAGAGCGGGTGGTACTCGAACATCTCAGACCCTTTCGCTGCCGGGAGCGGGCGCTGCTCCCGGGATGCCGTCGAGGTGCAACCCCGACCCATCGAGGTACACGCCGAGGTGTCGACGCCAATCA
Source organism: Actinomycetota bacterium (assembly GCA_009701715.1). Lineage (GTDB taxonomy): Bacteria > Actinomycetota > Acidimicrobiia > Acidimicrobiales > Ilumatobacteraceae > WLJO01. The sequence continues at coordinate 2,391 of WLJO01000088.1, read as the reverse complement.
TCCAGCGGCGCCGGCCAGTCCGAGCGACGGTGGCAGCCTCGGCTTTCCGTGCGGGCGAGCGCGGCGACCACCACTGCGGTGGCAACCGTAAGGAGGTTGGTTGCTTCCCACGACCGACGAGAGGCCGTAGTCCCCACTGAGACCTCCGAGGACAGTTCGGCGAGTGCCTCCAGGCACGACCGCAGACCGGATTCGCTGCGCATCACACCGACGTGCCGGGACATCTCGGCGCGCAGTAGGCCGCGGTGCCCTGCCCCGAGCAGGCCGGACGGCGAGTCGGGTGCGTCCACGGGCTCCACATGCTCCGGCAGTCTCCATGCCAGGTTCCGGCCGAGGCGTGTGCCGGCAACGAGTCCCTCCGTCACGCTGTTCGACGCAAGCCGGTTCGCGCCGTGAAGCCCCGTGCAGGCAACCTCGCCGACGGCGTAGAGCCCGGCAATGCCCGTGCAGCCGTCGAGGTCCGCGCGTATCCCCCCGCACGCGTAGTGGGCCGCCGGGGCAACAGGGATGCGCTGGGTGACAGGATCGATACCGTTCGCACGGCAAGCCTCGGTGATTGACGGGAAGCGGGTCTCGAACGATGTGCCGAGGTGCGTGGCGTCGAGGAACACGTGGTCGTCCACGCCGCCGGGCGATTCCGCCATCCGGCGTGAGATTGCAGCCGCCACCACGTCACGAGGGGCGAGGTCCTCGAGCGGGTGAACACCCACCATCACCCGCTCGCCGAGAGCGTCGTACAGGATTGCGCCCTCACCACGAACCGCCTCGCTGATGAGGGGCTGTTGACCGACAGCATCGGGCCCGGTGTACAGCACGGTGGGGTGGAACTGGATGAACTCGAGGTCCGCCGCCTCGGCGCCCGCTCGGAGTGCAGCCGCGAGGCCGTCACCGGTAACCGCCGGTGGGTTGGACGTGGACGCAAATACCTGCCCGTAGCCACCGGTTGCCACGACCACCGCACGGGCGGTGACGAGACCAACCGAGAGCGGCATACCGTTGCCGTCGATGCGGGCGACGCGCACCCCTGCGGCCTGAGCCTTCCCTGAGGAGTTTGTGCCCATCACGATGTCCAGCGCGAAGGCACGATCCAGCAGTTCCACACCGGCAGCGAGGGCCCGCTGGTCGAGCGTGCGCTGCACCTCGCGCCCGCTCTGGTCGCCGTGCGAATGGACAATCCGGTTCGCGCTGTGGCCCCCTTCGCGCGTCAACGACGGACTCCCGTCACCGCTCTCGTCAAACGCGGCCCCGAGCGTCATGAGGTACCTGATCGCATCGGGGGCCTCGGCCACCAATTCGCGTACCGTCATCTCGTCGCACAGCCCGGCACCTGCCTCGAGGGTGTCGCTCACGTGGGCCTCGAGCGAGTCCTGCGGGTCCAGCACTGCGGCCAGCCCTCCCTGCGCCCACGCCGTGGCGCCGGCGTCGAGAGTGTCCTTGGTGACGAGCAGCACCGAACGGAGGGGGCGGACCGCCAGCGCCGCAGCGAGTCCTGCCGCACCGGATCCAAGAACCACGACGTCCACGTCGCGCGTCCACGTCACCGCCGGGGCGTCGAGCGCGAGCGGCAGCATCACGGTGAGAGTCGCCTCACTCGCCGCGCGGCGAGGGCGTTCCGATGGCGATCATGCGCTCCACGGACGAGCGGGCCCGAGCGGCGATTGCGTCGTCCACGGTGACCTCGTCGGTCATGTCCCGCAACGAGCGCAGCAGCTTGGCGGGCGTGATCATCTTCATGTACTTGCACACGGCGGCCCGGTTCACAGGCTGGAAGATCGTGAGCGGGTTCGCCTTGGTGAGTTGGTGGAGCATGCCGGTCTCCGTGGCAACGAGCACCTTCTTCGCGTTGGTCTCCCGGGCAGCCTGCACCATCCCCGAGGTGGAGAGGATCTTGGTGCGCTCCTTGGGGACGACGCCTGAGGAGGCGAGGTACAGCGCACTCGTTGCGCACCCGCACTCGGGGTGGATGAACAGCTCGGCCTCGGGCTCGCTGCGTACGAGGTCCGCTAACTCGGCACCGTTGATGCCGGCGTGCACATGGCACTCGCCCATCCAAATGTGCATGTTCTGGCGACCCGTGAGGCGCTGGACGTGTGCGCCGAGGAACTGATCCGGGCAGAAGAGCACCTCGGTGTCCGCCGGGATGCTGTTGACCACTTCCACTGCGTTCGACGACGTGCAGCAGATGTCGGTCTCCGCCTTCACTGCGGCAGTGGTGTTGACGTAGCTGACGACGACGGCGCCCGGATACGCCGCCTTCCACGAGCGGAGCTGGTCTGCCGTGATGGAGTCGGCCAGCGAACAGCCGGCTGCGGCATCGGGGATGAGGACCGTTTTGGCCGGGTTGAGGATCTTGGCCGTCTCGGCCATGAAGTGCACGCCGCAGAACACGAT
>WLJO01000087.1 GCA_009701715.1 Actinomycetota bacterium | reverse complement strand
GTCTCAAGACCTCGGTGATGAACTACGTGCGCAAGCATCCCGACGTGGACACTGCCGATGTTGCGGCCTCCTTCCAGGCCGCTGTCGTGGACGTCCTGATCAGCAAGGCGCGTCGGGCAGCCAACCAGGTCGGGGCCACGGCGCTCGCCCTCGGCGGCGGTGTGGCAGCCAACTCGCAACTGCGGTCCGAGTTCATGGCGGCCTGTGAGCAGGAAGGCATCCGCGGGTTCCTCCCGAGCCGCGCGATGTGCACGGACAACGCGGCGATGATCGCCTCGGTGGCATGGCACCGACTTGGCTCGGACGGGCCGACGAGCCTCGAGGTCGGCGCCGATCCGACGCTGAGACTGTCGTTGATCGCGTGAGCGCCCGCATCGACACCTTCACGGTGTGCCAGCCGGGCCTCGAACCGATCACCCACGACGAACTGTTGAAACTCGGGGCGAAATGTCGTGTCACCCACGGCGGGGTCATCGCCTCCCTCACGTGGTCGCAACTGGCGCTGGCACATCTGCAGCTGCGGACTGCTACTCGGGTGCTCGTGCGACTCGCCCGCTTCGATGCCACCAACTTCAACGAGCTCGGTATCGGTCTTCGTCGGATCAACTGGCACGAGTGGTTGCCGACCGATGCCGACGTGGATGTCCGCGTGGCCTCGTCAGCGTCCCGCCTCTATCACACGGACGCGATCGAGGAACGGGTGCGGGAGGTGATCGGGGAGGGAGACGGTGCGCCGCAGCGGCTCTCGGTCCGCATTGATCACAACCTCGTCACGGTGTCGCTCGACGCAAGCGGCGAAGCGCTGTATATGCGTGGCTGGCGCACCGAGGCCGTAGCCGCACCGATTCGGGAGACGCTTGCCGCGGCCCTGGTGCTGTGGAGCGGTTGGGACGGTAAGGCCCCGTTCGTGGACCCGTGCTGCGGATCCGGAACCGTCGCCATCGAGGCCGCCATGTGGGCGCGCAGGATGGCGCCCGGCCGGAACCGTTCCTTCGCGTTCGAGGAGTGGCCATGTGCCGAGTCCGTCGAGTGGCGCAAGCTGTGGGCTGCTGTCGATGCGGACGTGCGCCCGGCTGGTCCGGTTGTGCATGCCTCCGACATCGATGACGAAGCGGTTCAGATCACGCAGCGCAACGCAGAGCGCGCCGGGGTTGTGCTCGAGACCCGTGTGGTGGACGCTGCCGTTCGGGCGAACGAGCCCCGCGGGCCCAAGCCGGGGTGGGTGGTCACCAACCCGCCGTACGGTGCGCGGGTAGGCGGGAATCTCAAGGAGATCTACGCAGCGGTCGGGCGCCTTGCCGAATCGCCGTGGCGCCTTGCCGTGGTGGGTGCACAGGGAACTCCGACGAGTTCGTTCGGGCGTCACTGGGAGGACTCGATCCCCACCCGCAACGGTGGTGTTCCCGTGCGGCTCCTGAAGGCAACGACTAGCGAGCGATAAGCACCGAGCACGTGGACGGCTGCCTCTGCGCCGGCTGCGTTGGCGAGTTCGCTCGCCTGTCTCACGGCGTCGAAGGAAGTCTCGGACGCATCGGTCCCCCGTCCTGGTTCACGCCGGAGAGGTGGCCTCGAGGGTCTCGAGGAAGAGGCGGAGCGCGCCAGCTGCGAACACCGCCATGTTCGCTACCCGGTCCTCAAGGCCGGTGAGGACATGGCGCGTGACGTAGGTGGTGTCGTCGTCGCCCCGGGCGTGCGGCCCCGCAATTGCGAGCCACACGTGGCCGGCAGGGTCGCCGTAGCGGTTCGGCGGTCCGGCGGCGCCCGCCTCACCGATGCCCCAGGTTGCTTCGGTGCGCAGGGCTACCGCCCGGGCGAGGTACTTGGCGAACGGTTCGCTCGCGCCGCGCATCCCGTCGGGGATCTCGGTGGTGCCCGCGATGAACGCCTTGTGGGCCTGAGCGGTATAGACCACCGTTCCGCCCAGGTAGTACGCGGACGCGCCCGGTACGGCGAGGAGGGCTGCCGAGATCAGGCCACCGGCCGAACCCTCGGCAACGGCGACGGTCTCCTCGCGCTTCCGGAGAACGCTGGCGATCTGCTGGGCGAGGCCATAGGTCTCGTCCCAACCGGGTGCGATCTGGTCCGTCATGCTGTTGCTCCCTCGACAAAGTTGCGGATGAGTGCGGCGAGGACCACCGGCTGATCCCCCTGGATACTGTGGCCCGCTCCATCGACGTGGTGCACCTGTGCGGTTGGCTGGGCCTCGCGGAACCGAGCGATGTCGGCGTCGTCCACGACACTCCACGCCTTGCCGATCAGCAGGAGAATGGGGCACCGGATGGCTTCGACCTCGTCCCACATCGTGGTGAAGTCGGTGGCCGCCTCGGCATCCTTCGGGCGCTCGAAACGGTCGTAGCGCCAGACCCAACTGCCGTCGTCCAACTGGCGGGCGTTGTGGAGGATTCCCCGACGGAGGGACGAGTCGGTGCGCTCCTTGTTGTGCTCCTTGGTGCGGGCGAGGATCGCATCGAAGCTCTCGAAGCTCTGCGGCCCGTTCACGAAGTCGGTGATTCGGGCGCTCTTTTCCCGGTTCGTGCCTGGGGTCACGTCGACGATGACGAGCCTGCGCACGAGGTTCGGATGGCGTGCCGCCAGGACGTACGACGTGAGGCCCCCGAGCGACATGCCGATCACAGCTTTGGCATTCGGCGCCAGTTGCCGCACGACCGCTGCGATCGATTCGGCGTTCGTTGCCGGGTGGTAGTTCCGGTCGTCCCGGCGGTCTGAGTGGCCGTGGCCGGGGAGGTCGATCGCGACGGCGTTCGGGCGGCCCATTGCGAGGAGCGTGGTGTCCCAGGTGTGGGCGTTCTGCGCGCCGCCGTGGACGAACACGTACTCGGGTTCACCGGTTCCCCACACGAGCGCGCTGAGGCGGTGCCCGGGGGCAACTTCCACCTCCGTTCGCCCCACCGTCGGCGGGCCGGGATAGTCCAGCCCGGCCTCACTTGCGTTGTCGGCGAAGTAGCCGAACTCGTCGTAGGGGACCATCTCCGGTGCGGTGCTCACCCGGGGAACTGTAGGTGAGCGGCGCGGCTAGGTTCTCAGCGACGGGGAGGGGATCCGGTGCTCGAGGGACGACTGACTAACAGGGTGGCGCTCATCAGCGGGGTGGCGCGTGGCCAGGGCCGCTCGCATGCGGTTCGGCTCGCTTCCGAGGGGGCCCACATCATCGGGTTCGACCTGCCCGGCGCCTCGCCGCACACCGGTTATCCGATGGCCACCAAGGAGGACCTCGCCGAGACCGTTCGGATGGTGGAGGCAGCAGGTGGACGCATCGTTGCCGGCGCGGCGGATGTGCGCGATGCCTCGGCCGTACAGGCTGTTGTGGATCGCGGGATCGAGGTGCTCGGCCCGGTGCACGTCGTGGTGGCGAACGCCGGGATCATCTCGCCCGGCAAGCCGTTCTGGAAGATCTCCGAGGAACAGTGGAACGACGTCATCGACGTGAACCTCACCGGGGTGTGGCGCACGGTGAAGTCTGCGATCCCCTCGATGCTCGCGGCCGGTAAGGGGGGTTCGATCATCCTCGTTGCGTCGGCGGCGGCGCAACGAGGGCCGATGGGTATCGCCGACTACATCTCCGCGAAGTCTGGGCTGCTCGGCATGATGCGCACGATGGCGCGCGAACTTGCCCGTCATGACATCCGGGTGAACTCGATCCTGCCCGGGAACGTGAACACCGACCTCATCCACAATGATGCGATGTACCGCCAGTTCCGGCCCGAACTGGAGAATCCGACCATCGACGATGTCGAACCCCTCTTCCGGCGCACGATGCTGCTGCGCCGGCCGTGGGCCGAGGTGGAGGACATCTCGAACGCCGTCGCGTTCCTTGCCTCGGACGAGGCGCGGAACATCACGTCGGTCGAACTGCCGGTGGACCTTGGCGGCATCCTGAAGTAGGGGCGGACTGCTGCCGCTACAAGCGGGGCCCGGTCAGAACGGGCGGAGCGGCTCGGCGGAATCTGGGTCGTGCGACAGGCCCTTGTAGCGCGGGGTGCGCTTCTCGAGGTAGCTCTTCACGCCCTCGTTGAAGTCATCCTTGCCGATCATCTCGCGCACGAGGCTGAGCGACTCGGTACGGGTCTCCTCCACCGAGCGGGTCCAGTCGGCGTTCAACTGGCCCTTGATGACGGCGAGCGAGCGCGGCGAGCAGTTGGCCGCCATGTCCTTCGCGTACTCGAGGGTTGCGGGAAGCAGTTCGTCGGCGTCGTAGGCGCGGTTCACGAGGCCCAGACCAACGGCCTCCTCACCGGTGACGACACGGCCCGACAGCAGCAGGTCCGCAGCATTGCCGTGGCCGACAAGTCTGGTGAGCAACCACGAGACACCGTTCTCGGCGGGCAGTCCACGGCGGGGGAAGGCAACGGTCATCTTGGCGCCCTTGGCGGCGAAGCGAAGGTCGCAGGCGACGGCCTGGATGAACCCGATGCCGGCGGTGGCACCGTTCACGGCGGCGATGACGGGCTTGGGGATCTGGCGAACGTAGATGTGCGAACGGGTGGG
>WLJO01000086.1 GCA_009701715.1 Actinomycetota bacterium | reverse complement strand
GCAGCCCACCAATGAGCCGGGTCCTGCTCCGCCCAGCCGGGATGCGGGTGGGTCAGTTCGAGCGGGGCCTCGGCCACCTCGATGATTGCCCCGCCGTCCACCACTGCGGCCTTCGCCGAGGTGGTGCCCACGTCAACAGCGAGGATCCTCACCGGTTCTCCCGGATTCGGGCGATCGCCGGCGGCAGCACTGCCACGATCACCGCTCCCCAGTTGATGACGTCCTGGACGTAGTTGTTGATATCCGTCTTGTTCAGCCCGTTCTCGAGCGTGCGGAACAGGATCACCCCGAGGATCGTTCCCGGAAGGTTGGGCCGACCGTTGCGCATGAGCGCCATGCCGAGGAACACGGCGGCAATCGACTTGAGCATCCACGGCTCGGGGGCCGTGGTGTTCGCCGTTGCGTTGTACGCCGACTGCATCAGCCCGCCGAGTGCTGCGCCGACGCCGCAGATAGCGAATGCCGCCCACTTAACAAACCTCACGTTGATGCCGCTGTAACGGGCTGCGTCGATGTTGCCGCCGACGGCGTACATCTTGCGGCCGAGCGTTGTGCGGTCGAGGAGGAACCACACCACGAGGGCGATCGCCGCTGAGATGTAGATCGTGTTCGGCACGGCCCAGGTCTTGCCCTGCGCCACCGCAACAAAGTTGTTCTGCACCAGGCCGTACACCGGCTTGCCCTGCACGCGGAAGCGGGCGAAGTTCTTGAACACCTCGTTCATCGCGAGCGTGGCGATGAACGCCAGCACCCCGAGGTACGAGACCAGTGTGCCGCACACGGCACCGCCAACGAGACCGACAACCACGCAGAGGAACACGGCGAGCAGCAGCGATCCCGGTTGCTTCGGGTCCCCGTCGATGGTTGCCGTATTCAGGATGGTCGCGGCAAACCCGGCCGCGAGCGCAGCAAGGCCACCGACGGAGAGGTCGAACTCACCGACCACCATCACCACGGTCTGCACAGCAGCAACGATCGCGAGAGCGGTCACCTGCTGCAGGATGTTCTCCACCAGATTGGTCTTGGTGAGGAAGGTGTCCGGGTAGATCGACCCGAAGAACACCACCATCGCCACGAGCGCGCCGGGCCCGAGGAACGGGCGTACCCGCTCGAAACTGATACCGCGGGCAGGCCGGCCCTGCGGAACGGTTGCCATGTCGGTCATCTTGTTCTCCCGTAGCAGGCGTGGAGCAGTTCGTCCTCGGTAGTCGTGGCGGCGTCGAAGGTGCCGACCGCCCGTCCCTCGTGCATCACGAGGACACGGTCGCAGAGGCCGAGCAGTTCGGGCAGTTCGGAACTGACCACCACCACACCGGCACCCTGCGCCGCTCGCTCGCGGACGAGGTGATAGATCTCGCTCTTGGTGCCAACGTCGACCCCCCGCGTCGGCTCGTCGAGCAGCAGGATCCGTGGCGACAGTGCGAGGAACTTCGCGAGCACCACCTTCTGCTGGTTGCCGCCCGACAGCCGAAGGACAGGCTGGCCGATCCCGCGCGAGCGGACGGCCAGGTCGGTGTGGCGCTGCTGTGCGTGCTCGCGGGCCCGGCGCGGGACCATTACGACCCGACCGAGCGTGTGGCGGCCGAGTGTGGTGAGGTTGATGTTGCGCTCGATGGTGTCCGGCACGAGTCCGTCGGTGCGACGCTCCTGCGGGACGAGCGTGATACCCCGCCGCTGCGCCCTGCCGATCGTGTGCCTCCCGGCGATCGACACCGGCGCCCGAGACGCCTCGTCGACTCCCTGTACCTCGATCGAGCCGCCCCGGCGGTGCTGTGCGCCCGCGAGCAACCGCACAACCTCGCTCCGACCCGACCCGGCGAGCCCGGCGATGCCGAGCACCTCGCCCTCCCGCAATTCGAAACTCACGTCCCGACAGCGGCGGCCCGTGAGCCCCACTGCACGGAGCAGCACACCGCCGTGGGTGCCTTCGCGCGCCGGGAAGATCGTGGACACCGGCCGACCGGCCATCGTGGTGATGAGGTCGGGGATGGTCACGTCCGCGATGTCCCCCTCGCCCACCTTCTGCCCGTTGCGGAGCACGGTGTAGGTGTCGCACACCTGCACCACCTCCTCCAGTCGGTGCGAGACGTAGATGATCGCCACACCGCGATCCTTGAGCCGACGCATCACCGCGAACAACTGCGCCGTCTCCTGATCCGTCAGCGCCGCGGTCGGCTCGTCGAGGATGAGTACCTTCGCGTCCCGGGAGAGGGCGCGGGCGATAGCGGTCATCGTCTTGCCGACCGGTGAGAGCAGCGAAGCGTCCTGGCGCACATCCAGACTCTGGCCGAGCGAGTCGAGCAACAGCTCGGCACCCCTGCGCAGCGCTCCCCAGCGCACCACACCGAACGTCTGTGCCTTGCGCTGCCCGAGGAAGATGTTCTCCGCCACGGAGAGCCCCGGCACGATCGCGAGCTCCTGGTGGAGCGTGGCGATACCGAGGTCCTGAGCGGCGTGGGCGCTGTGGATCTCCACGTCCGAGCCGTTGAGCGTCACCGTCCCGTCGTCGCTGCGGACCACACCCGAGAGGACCTTGATCAGGGTCGACTTTCCCGCACCGTTCTCGCCGAGCAGTGCCCGCACCTCACCCCACCGCACGGAGAGGTCCACGTGATCGAGCACGGTCACCCCGCCGTAACGCTTCGTGAGCCCCTTGACGGCGACGACCGGCGGCGCTGTGGGGAGCAGGGCGGGACACATGGATCGCAATTCTGCCCGACCCCGTGCGAAGTCGATGGATCGGATGCGAGGATTCCGGCCCATGAACACCTCGCCTTCCGTCCCGGGTGACCTCTTTCTCGGCGTCGACGTGGGCACCCAAGGGTCCAAGGCAGGCCTGTACACACGCGATGGGGTGTTGGTTGCCGACACCTATGCCGAGCACCGCTTCGACCACCTGCGCCCGGGCTGGGTGGAGATGGATGCGCACCAGATCGAGGCAGCCGTGGTGGACGCCATCGCCCGGGCGGTGCGAGCGGCAGGTGGGGACGGCACCCGGGTCCGGGCCGTGTCGCTGTCGGGCATCCTGTGCGGCCCGGTGTTCGTGGACGACGACTGGGTGCCGGTCCGGCCGATCATCCCGTTCCTCGACACCCGAGCGCAGGACGAGGTGCGCCACCTCCGCCACGAGGTCGAGCCGATCTGGGAGACCGAGTCCGCCAACGCGAGCCTCGACACTTACGTCATGGCCACCACGTATGAGTGGATCCGTCGCCACGAACCCGACGTGCACTCGCGCATCAGCAAGATCCTCTCGCTCGCCCCGTACGTGTCCGGCCGGCTGTGCGGGCTGCGCGCCCGGGACGCCTTCACCGACCCCTCGCACCTGTCGGGCTGGATCATCGGCTGGGACGCCGCGACGGGCCGCGTCAGCGAGCGCCAGCTAGCCCTGCTCGGCATCCACCCGGAACAGGCGCCCCGCGTGGTGGCCGCCTCCGACGTCATCGGCACCATCAGTGCCGATACCGCTCGCAGGACGGGGCTCGCTGCCGGCACCCCGGTCGTCGCCGGTGCGGGCGACGTGATGCAGAGCAACCTCTCCGCCGGCCTCGTAGCACCAGGTATGGCAACCGACGTTGCCGGTACGGCGAGCATCCTCACCGTCGGTGTCACGGGTCCCGTGCCGGCGATCACGAGGGTGCCGGGGATGCTCTACTCCCTCGGCACGCTCCCCGGCCAGGCCCTCTACTGGGGCTACGTGAAGGCGGGCGGCCTGTCACTCCGGTGGCTCCGGGACGAAGTGCTGCGCCGTCCGGGCGACGATGACCTGTATCGGGAGATGGATGCACTCGCCTCACAGGTGGCCGCGGGGAGCGACGGCGTGCTGTTCACGCCCTACCTGTCGGGCGGCAGTCCCGACAGTCCCCACGCCTCAGGCACGTGGCTCGGCATGACCGCCGGCGCGAACGTCGCCACGTTGTGGCGCTCGGTGCTCGAGTCGATCGCGCTCGAGTATGCGGATTTCCTCGACGTGTTCGCCGCGAACGGCATCCCGGTGGCCGAGGTGCTCGCCGTGGGCGGCGGGGCCCGCAGCGCTGTCTGGAACCAGATCAAGGCAGACGTCATCGGCACGCCGTGGCGTGTCCCCTCGCGTCAGGACGGGGCGATCCTCGCCAATGCAGCACTCGCTGCACACGGCGTGGGGGCAATCGACGACCTCGCCGCCGCGGTGGGCTCGTGGGTATCGGGCGGGGCAGCGAGCACTCCGGACCCAGTCCGACACGCCACCTATCAAGCCGTCCAGTCGGTGCGCCGCAGCATCCTCGCCGGTCCGCTCCGGGAGGCGTTCGCAGCCATCGCCCCGCTGCGATCCGGGAATGCCTGAATAGCCTGAGGCACATGACCAAGCTTGTCGTGTGTCCCGAAGCGAACCCTTCCCTGCCCTCGCTCGTCACCGCCGATCCCGTAGTGATCGCAGCGCATCTCGCCGGTATCGGTGTTGCGTTCGAGCAGTGGAGCACCTCGGGCCTCCTCCCCGACTCAGCGGACCAGAACGCCGTTCTCGCTGCGTACGCGGACGATGTGGCGCGCATCCGGGCAAAGGGCTTCGACACGGTCGATGTGGCACGCCTCGCCGGAGACCTCGATGACCCCGCCTTCCTCGCAAAGGCAGCCGAGGCCCGGGCAAAG
>WLJO01000085.1 GCA_009701715.1 Actinomycetota bacterium | reverse complement strand
TCGTCGAGCGCACGGTCGCAGAGGGCGTCGATGCGCTCCGCTGTGTCGTCGTCGTTGAGGCTCGTGAGGTCTAGGCAGGCGAGCAGCCGCCGTGCGACCGTCTGGTCATCCATCGGTTGTCCCCGATCCGTTTGTCAGAACCCGAGCTTCGCGACGCTGGTCTCGGCAAGCTCGAGACTGCGGCGGGCGGCATCGACAAACCCCTGCATGTCCACGCCCACCGACGACTTCTGGCCACGCTTGTACCGCGTGTAGACGCCGTGCACGATGCACGCGGACTTCCAGTGGTTCAGGGCGATGAAGTACTGCAGCTTGGTCTCGTCGATCCCCCCGACCACAGCCGAGTACCGGGCGATGAGCTGCGCACGCGGGCCGAAACCGGGCTTGGCCGTCATGCTGCCGCCGCGGGCAGACTCCTCACCCGGCTCGAGCCACATGTTGAGCAGGTACGCGAGGTCCGCCATCGGCTCGCCGAGCGAGGCAACTTCCCAGTCGAGAACCGCCGTGATCCTGCCGTCATCATCGAAGAGGCAGTTGTGCACGCCAAAGTCACCGTGAACGAGGCGTACCGGGCCGTCAACAGGCCGGTGCGCCTTGAACCAATCGTGGAGGGAATGGACGCGCGGGTCGTCGAGCTCGGCATCTGCGGCGGACGTGACCCACGAGCGGTACCACGCCTTCAGCTGGCGGCCCGCATAGTCGTCGTGCCTTCCGAGGTCTCCGATGCCGCGGGCAATCGGGTCGACGAGGTGCAGCGCCGCGAGGGTGTCGGCGAAGGACTCACGGGCATTGCCCCGCTTGTCCACCGGGAGCCAGGTGTCCGCGTCGGTGGTGGAGCCGAGGGGCTGGCCGTGCACGAACCCCATCACGTAGAAGTGGATGCCGGTGACGGCTGGATCCTCGCAGTAGCCGTACGGCTCGGCAACGGGCACACCGGTTCCCCAGAGCGCCTTGATAATCCGGTACTCGCGGTTCATGTCATGCGCCTTGGGCTGCAGTTCGCCGAGCGGTGGGCGCCGCACCACGGCGAGGGTGCCGCGCTGGTCCAGCACCTTGTAGGTGAGGTTGGAGTGACCACCCACCAGACGGGTCCACGTGAGCGGCGGCACCAGCGGCGTGTTGGCGGCGATCCAGCCCTCGACCCGGTCCTGGTCAATCCCCATCAGCGTCGATTCGTTGTCGCTCATCGGCTCGACCTTACGTCACTGCCATCCGGGCCGCCGCAGTCGGCCCGCCCGGTATCCGATGCCCGAGAGCGGCAAGAATATGGGGGTGACCCACGGCAGGTTCGCCCCGAGTCCTACCGGACTGCTGCACCTCGGCAACCTCCGCACGGCACTCATCGCCTGGCTCGCTGCACGGGCCGACGGCGGAGCGTTCACCGTGCGGATGGAGGACCTCGATCGGGTTACCTCCTCGCGTGACCATGCAACCCGTCAACTCGACGACCTCCGGGCAATCGGCCTCGACTGGGACGGCGAGGTGGTGTTCCAGTCCGACAGGTTCAACCGCTACCACGCAGCGATCGACGAACTCGCCGGGAAGGGGCTCACCTATCCGTGCTTCTGCACACGCAAGGAGATCCGCGACGCGGCACGTGCGCCGCACGGTGCAGAGGTTCCGTATCCGGGAACGTGCCGCAACCTGTCCGACGCGCAGCGCATTGCCAGGGCGGCCGACGGTCGCCAGCCGGTCATCCGCCTCCGCTCGAACGGGGAGCACATCGGCTTCGACGACGCAGTCCTCGGCAAGGTGACCGGAACGGTTGACGATGTCGTGCTCTGCCGCAACGACGGCGTGCCCGCCTACAACCTTGCTGTCGTGGTGGACGATTCGGCACAGGGGATCAACCTCGTCGTGCGCGGGGATGACCTCGCGCCGTCGACCCCGCGGCAGATCCATCTCGGTCGGCTGCTCGGACTGCCCGTGCCCTCGTACGCGCACGTGCCCCTGACGGTGGGTGCCGACGGCGAACGGCTCGCCAAGCGCCACGGCGCAGTAACACTCGCGGACCTCGCGCAGGCCGGGGTGTCCGCGGCCGACGTGCGCTCGATGCTCGCCCACAGCATCGGTCTTGCCGACGCCGCTGAATCCGTGACCACCCGCCAGTTGGTGGACCGGTTCTCGTGGGGCCACCTGCCGCGGGAGCCATGGACGGTGCATCCCCGGGTGGGCAGCCGCCAGTCGTAGGCTCGCGGGATGGACGATCTGCAACGCGTGCTCGGCTATCTGGACGCAGCCGACCCCGCGCTCACCCCGGACACCGAACCCCGCGTGCTCGGTCAGGACCTCCTCGTCGTCCCCTTCTGGACACCCGAGTTCTGTCGGGCCGTCATCCGCGCAGCCGAGGCCGTCGGCGCGTTCGAGCCACAGCCCGATGACCCGGTGCCCGGGCACGAGGTATCGCTCGCCGTCATCAGCCCCAAGCTGTACGCCGCCGTCGAGATGGACATCGGCGAGCGGCTCTGGCCCGTCCTGCAAACGGTGTGGCCGTACATTGACTACTACGGGCTGCGCGACGCATTCGTCATCAAGTACGCAATGGGCGCCCAGGAGCACCTCCGTATGCACCACGACGTTGCACAGGTGTCGGCTTCCATCAAGCTAAACGACGACTACGAGGGTGGTGAGCTGCACTTCCCGCGGCAGGGCGTCACCAACCGAACGCTCGGCGTCGGCGAGGTCGTGTCGTGGCCCTCACTCGTCACACACCCGCACGAGACGCTGCCGCTGAAGTCCGGTACGAAGTACGCGCTCACGATCTGGTTCGAGCTCCCGGCTCAGCTGGACTGACCGGGCGAGCGATACGTCACCACCGTGCTTCCCGTCATCGGAACACTCAGGCCGTGGGCCGACCCCGAGGTCGTGTCCATCGGGCGGCTGCCCATGCACGTCCCGCTCACGCGCTGGGACAGCCTCGACGATGCCCGCAACACCCTGCCGGCGCCGTGGTCCGCGAGCCTCGACGGCCGCTGGCGCTTCCGGCGCTTCGCCCACCCGGACCGTGTGCCGGCATCCGCTGTCACCGGTGCGGGCAGCAGCGCCGGGTGGGGCGACACCCACGTCCCGGGCAACTGGACGCTCGAGAACCAGGGCGACGTACCGCACTACACGAACGTGACGATGCCCTTCCCCGGTCCACCGCCGCGGCTGCCCGACGAGGTGTCGACGGGTGTGTACCGCAGGGAGTTCCGAGTGCCCCGCACGTGGCGGAAGCGACAGGTGGTGCTTCACGTCGGCGGCGCGGAGAGCGTGCACGCCGTGTACGTGAATGGCGCGTTCGTCGGCTACGGCACGGACAGCCGCCTGCCGAGCGAGTACGACATCACCGTGCACCTCGTGGCCGGCTCGAACACCGTGGCGATCGTCGTGATGCGCTACTCGGCCCAGAGCTACGTGGAGGACCAGGACCAATGGTGGATGGCGGGCCTCCACCGCAGCGTTCATCTCGAGGCACGTGCTGCGGTACACGTAGCCGACGTGGCAACCACTGCTGCGTGGCCAGACGGTTCGGCAAAACTCGCGCTCGATGTGCGGATCGCCACGGACAACACAGCGGACGCTGTTCCCGACGGATGGACCGTGCGGGCACACCTCGAGACGCTCGCCGGCAAGCGGGTAGCGGTCGCCTGGGAGGGTCGGCGCAACACTGCCGCGGTTCCCTCGGAGCAGCGGCCGTACTTCTTCGAGGGCTCTGTCGCCTCACTGCGCGGCTCGGTGGCGAGGGTGCTCCCCTGGTCGGCCGAGGTCCCGCAGCGCTATCGGGTGTTCATCGAACTGGTCGCGCCCGACGGCACAACTCGCGAGGTGGTGGCACAGACCATCGGCTTCCGGTCGGTGGAGGTGCGT
Source organism: Actinomycetota bacterium (assembly GCA_009701715.1). Classification (GTDB taxonomy): domain Bacteria; phylum Actinomycetota; class Acidimicrobiia; order Acidimicrobiales; family Ilumatobacteraceae; genus WLJO01. The sequence continues at coordinate 855 of WLJO01000085.1, read as the reverse complement.
GACCGTGCGCTGCTCGTGAATGCAAAGCGCGTGATGATCCGTGGCGTCAACCGCCACGACCACCACCCCGAGCGCGGCAAAGCCGTCACGGTGGACGACATGCGTGCCGACCTCGTGGCGATGAAGCGCCACAACATCAACGCTGTCCGCTGCTCCCATTACCCGAACGACCACCGCTTCCTCGACCTCTGCGACGAGATCGGCCTGTACGTGGTGGACGAGGCGAACATCGAGAGCCACGCGTACAACACGAGCCTGTGCCACGACGCCCGCTACCGCAGCACGTGGCTCGCGCGGGGCGCCCGCATGGTGGAGCGTGACCGCAACCACCCGAGCGTCATCCTCTGGTCCCTCGGCAACGAGTCCGGATACGGCGCCCATCACGAGGCGCTTGCCGCGTGGATGCGCCACTCGGACCCGAGCAGACCGCTCCACTACGAGGGCGCCGTGTTCCACGCCGGCTGGGTTGACGGCGGCCGCAATGTCACCGACATCGTCTGCCCTATGTACTCGCCGATCTGGGCGGTGGAGATGTACGGGCGGAACGGACTCGGAGACCGGCCGCTCATCATGTGCGAGTACAGCCACGCGATGGGCAACTCGAACGGCTCGCTCGCCGACTACTGGCGCGTGTTCGAGAACACCCCCGGTCTGCAGGGCGGCTTCATCTGGGAATGGAAGGACCACGGCATCCGCCAGACCGTGCGTGCCGCCCCCGGTTGGCGCTTCGCGTACGGCGGCCAGTTCGGGGACACGCCGAACGACGCCAACTTCGTGGCCGACGGCCTGATGGCATCGGACCTCGTACCGCACCCGGTGATGCGCGAACTCGCATGGGTGCACCGCCCCGTTCGG
>WLJO01000084.1 GCA_009701715.1 Actinomycetota bacterium | reverse complement strand
GCGGGAAGGTCGATCGTGGTGAGCGATCGGTTGTCAACAACCTGCTTGCCGTCTACCCACACGTCGAGCACGTCTGCCCGCGAGGCCGCGTAGACCACGGTGGAGGCGGCATCGAACGACGGCGTGAGCGACGGCGAGTCGGGGTCCAGCCGCACGAGGTCAGCGCGTTTGCCCACCTCGATCGAGCCGACCAGGTGGTCGATCCCGAGTGCCCGTGCAGAGTTGATGGTGGCCATGCGCAATACCTCAGCTGCCGGGAGGAGGGTGGCGTCGCCACGCGTTCCCTTGTGGAGCAGCGCGGCCATGCGCATGGCGATGAAGAGATCGAGGTCGTTCGACGACGACGGACCGTCGGTGCCGAGCCCAACCGTGGCACCGGCCGCAAGCAGGTCTGGCACACGGCACACCCCGGACGCAAGCTTGAGGTTCGAGAGCGGGCAGTGTGCGATGGCCGTCTTGGTGTGTCCCAGGCGCGTCACCTCGTCGTCGCTCAGCACGACGGCATGCGCGAGCACCGTGGTGGGGCCGAGCAGCCCGTGGTCGTCCAACAATTCGATCGGTGTGCGGCCGTAGCGGGCACGCACATCAGCGACCTCGGAGGGGTTCTCCGAGGCATGGATGTGGAAGCGGGCGCCGTTGCGTTGCGCGAGCGCACCCACCTGTGACAGCTCGTCTGGCGTCATGGTGTAGGTGCCATGGGCGAAGATCCAGCGGTGCGGTGCGGTGCGCTCTGCCTTCGCGATTCGTCCGGCGAACGGTGTGTGATCAGGGCCGGGGAACCCGATGAAGATCGGCCCGGCCTGCAGGCGGAATCCTGCTTGCTGGGCTTCGTCGATGCTTGCATCTGGCCACCAGAACATGTCGAGTGCGGAGGTGCATCCGGCGCGCAGCGACTCCGCAAACGCGAGACGCGCGCCGACACGTACGGTGTCCTCGGAGAGGACGCGTTCCTCGACGGGGAAGAGACGGTCGAGGAAGCCCTGCAGGTCCCGATCATCGGCGTAGCCGCGGAACAGCGTCATGGCGAGGTGAGCATGCGCGTTCACGAGGCCCGGCATCACGATGCCGCCACGTGCGTCGACGACTTGATCGGCTGGCGCCGATGGTGCCACGCCTGCGGGCAATACTTCGGTAATCACCCCATGGTCGATGATGACCGTGCCACCCTCGATCACGGTGTCGTGCGCGTCGACAGTGACGATGGTGGCGTTACGAATCTCGGTGATCACTGCGGTGCCTGCTGGTTGTGCTCGGTGGCGAGTTCGTGGATGATCCGGGCCAACAGGTCCGCGACCCACGGTGCGTTCTCCCTCGCTACGGCGAGCACGTGGTCGCCGTCGAGGGGAGCTGGCGACAACCCTGCGGCAAGGTTGGTGGCAAGCGACAGCCCGAGCACCTGCATGCGGAGGTGCGACGCTGCAATGGCCTCGAGCACGGTGGACATCCCGACGAGCGATCCGCCGAGCAGGCCGGCCATGCGCACCTCGGCCGGTGTCTCGAACTGCGGGCCTCGGAAACCGACGTAGACGCCCTCGGGCAGCGATGGCTCAAGGCGATGGACGAGCGAGCGCAGTGCGGGTGTGTAGGCAGTGCTCATGTCGGCGAACCTGCCCGGTAGCGGGGGAGTGGGGTTCGGTCCCGTGAGTGGCGACGTACCGGTGAGGTTGATGTGATCGCTGATGACGATCGGCCGACCGAGCGGCCAGTCCGGGTTGAGGATCCCCGCTGCGTTGGTGAGGATCACGGTGCCACACCCGGCGGCCCAGGCCATCCGTACGCCATGTGCGACGGCCTGGGGGTCGTGGCCCTCGTACAGGTGGACCCGCCCGAGTGCGAGCAACACGCGCAGCCCACCGACGTCGAGGGAACGGAACGCGCCCCCGTGCCCGGCCGCCGAGGGCTCGGGGAACCCCGGCAACTGGGTCATCGCAACGTCGATGCCGCCGGGGAGCAGTTCAGCCACGTGAGCCCATCCGGAGCCGAGTACGACGAACAGGTCGTGCTGTGCTCGTCCCGTCCGTTCGGCGAGCACCGCAGCGGCGCGTCGAGCCAGTTCGAAGGGGTCGGGAAGAGGAAAGGTGCTGGTCATGAGATGTTTCTGCGCCTTTTCGGGGTTGCCGTGATGCAAACGCTAGCCCACCGAGGAGGTCGCTCGGGTGCTAATTCCCGACCTTTTAGGTTGCATTTAGCGGGAAATCAGACTTAACTGATCGGGTTTACAGGCTTTAGTTCCGGAGTCCCTCATGTTTGCAACGTCACGACGTCAGTTCATCACCGCCGCAGCCCTCTCCGGGCTCGTGGCCATGGGTTCGATGGCGTTGGTTGGATGTGGGTCGGATTCGGACCGCGCTGGAAGCCCGTCGGGTGCTACCGCGCCTGCTGAGACGGTGCCCGCTACCTCGAACGAGTCCTCCTCGGAGTCGGTAACGCTCCGCCTCGGGTACTTCGCCAATATCACCCACGCCACGGCGCTCGTCGGTGTGCAACGGGGGATCTTCGCCGAGAAATTGGGCCCGAACGTGAAGCTGAAGCCATCGGTGTTCAAGGCCGGGGGCGACGTCGTCACGGCGCTTTTCGCTGACGCCCTCGACGCCAGCTACGTCGGTCCGAATCCGGCCATCAACGGTTTCATCAAGTCGAAGGGTGACGCCCTTCGGATCATCTCCGGTGCGACGTCGCGTGGCGCCTTCCTCGTGGTGAGAGCATCGATCAACTCGCCGGAGGACCTAAAGGGCGCCAAGATTGCAACACCGCAACTCGGCAACACCCAGGACGTTGCGTTGCGTGCGTGGCTTAAGGGTCAGGGCCTCTCTGCGGACACCTCAGGCGGAGGCGACGTGTCGATCCTCCCGCAGGAGAACGCCGCCACCCTGGACGCATTCAAGTCCGGTCAGATTGACGGGGCGTGGGTGCCTGAGCCTTGGGCGACCCGCTTGATCATCGACGGAGGCGGCAAGGTGCTCGTCGACGAACGCGACCTCTGGCCCAATGGCCAGTACGTCACGACACAGCTCGTCGTGTCAACCAAGTTCCTCAATGCGTATCCGGATGTCGTGAAGCGTCTCATCGAGGGGCACGTGGCCGCTAACGACTTCGTCAACGCGAACCCAACCGACGCGCAGGCTGCAGCTAATGCCCAGATCAAGGCCATCACGGGCAAGACCATCGCCCCGGCAATCATCGTGGCGGCGTGGAAGAATCTCACCTTCACCAATGATCCGATTGTCGGTTCGCTCCTCAAGACCGCCGAGGAGGCGGAGGCGCTCGGCTTTATCAAGTCCTCGGACCTCACGGGGATCTACGACCTCTCGATCCTGAACAGCGTCCTGAGCGCTGCAGGCAAGCCCACCGTTAGCGAGCGACCATGAGCATTGTCGAAGTAAACAATCGCCCAGAAGGCGCCTCCAGCGACCGGCTTGCCGAACTGCCGGACCCGCTTGTCGGAAACGACATTGCGATTCGTCTGGAGAGCGTTTACAGGACGTACCGAACCGGTCGTACCTCTGTTCCGGCGCTCGAGGGCATCAGCATGGATGTGCGCCGCGGCAGCTTCACCTGCATCGTCGGCGCGTCTGGCTGCGGGAAGTCCACGCTGCTCAACCTCGTCGCCGGGCTGGACCAACCCAGCGCCGGCAAGGTCACCGTGCACGGACGCACGGGCCTCATGTTCCAGGAATCTGCGCTGTTCCCATGGCTCACGGTTGCCCAGAACGTCGCGCTCCCGCTGAAACTCCGCAAGGTGCCGAAGGCGCAACGTGCGCTGCGGGTCGCAGAACTGTTGGACCTCGTTCACCTTGGAGACTTCGCGACGAAGCGTCCGCACGAGCTGAGCGGAGGCATGCGGCAGCGAGTGGCGTTGGCCCGGGCCTTCGCCCAGGACGCCGAGATCCTCCTGATGGACGAGCCCTTTGGGGCGCTCGACGCGATGACGCGCGACACGATGCACGACGAGTTGGAGTCCATCTGGCAGCGCACAGGGTGCACGGTGCTCTTCGTTACCCACAATGTCCGCGAGGCCGCCCGGCTCGGTGACCGTATCGTTCTGCTGACAAGCCGTCCCGGACGCGTAGCCGACACCTTTGAGGTTGGGCTCGACCGACCGCGCCGCATCGAGGATCGTGGCGTGGCCAACATCTCGACTGACGTCACGGCACGGCTGCGCGAGGAAGTCGCCCGCCATGGACGTCGCTGAGGTCGACGAACAACTCGCAGGGCTCGACGCTCTGGAGAGCGAGGTGGCCGGCGAGTCGCGGGCGCGGCGTCTGTGGGCACAGATGTGGCCGAAAGTGGCGGCTATCGGGCTCGCCCTCCTCGTTTGGCAGGGGATCGTGTGGGCGAGCTGGAAGCCGGACTATGTGCTCCCCGGGCCGGCAACCGTGCTTCCTCGGTTCTTCAGCGACCTCGGTACGTCGATCACCTGGCGGGCGATCGGGACCACGATGCGGCGCGCCTTCGTGGGGTTCGGAGTGGCGATCGTCATCGGATCGCTCGTTGGTATCGCGGTTGCCCAGTTTCGCGTGGTCCGCAGTGCTGTCGGCTCGCTGATTACCGGTCTACAGACGATGCCCTCGATCGCCTGGTTCCCCCTTGCGGTTCTGCTCTTCAAGAAGTCCGAGGCGGCGATCTTCTTTGTCGTCGTGCTTGGCGCGGCGCCATCGGTTGCCAACGGCCTGATCTCGGGAATCGACCATGTGCCGCCGATCCTTGTGCGGGCAGGGCGTGTACTCGGGGCGAAGGGCATACACGCGTACCGGCACGTGATCGTGCCTGCCGCACTTCCGTCGTTCGTTGCCGGCCTGAAGCAGGGTTGGGCATTCGTGTGGCGCAGTCTGATGGCGGGTGAGCTCATTGTGAT
>WLJO01000083.1 GCA_009701715.1 Actinomycetota bacterium | reverse complement strand
GCATCACCGACGCCAAGGGTGACCGTTCGCGGCCCCCGGGCAAGCAGGACGACCCCGACGCGTACGTGCACGTGGTGAGCCGCCAGAGCGACGGCGTCGTCATCCGCGGCGCGAAGCTTCACATCACCGGCGCCTCGCTTGGTCACGAACTGATGACTATTCCCACCAAGGCGATGAAGGCTGGCGAGGAGGACTACGCGATCGCCGCGATGATCCCGGTGAACGCCCCGGGCGTGAAAATCATCAACACGTCGTACGCGCCGCGCCATCACGACCTGCGTGACTTCCCCGTATCGGGCACGGACAACTATCCCGAGGGCTTCGTGATTTTCGACGACGTCTTCGTGCCGAACGATCGCATCTTCCTCAACGGAGAGGTGTCCCAGGCCTCGGTGTTCGCCCACTCCCTCGGCCTCTGGGAGCGCCTCGGCGGGCTCTCCGGCATGGCGGACGGCGCTGACCTCCTCGTGGGTCTGGCCCAGCTCATCGCCGAGGCGAACGGCCTCGCCGGCGAGGCCCACATCAAGGAGAAGATCTCCGAGATGATCATCCACGCAACCGTGGTGCGCGCCTGTCTCGAGGCCTGCCTGATGCACGCCGAGGTCGGCCCGTTCGGGGCTGCGTTCCCGAACGAGCTGTACACCAATGCCGGCAAGTACACCGGGGCCGCGAACTTCAACCTGATGGTGCGTCACCTGCACGACATCGCCGGCGGCGCCGTGGTCACCGCCCCCGCCATCGCAGACTTCGAGAACCCCGAGGTGGGGCACCTCGCACGCAAGTACATGGCGGGCCGATCCGACATCGACGGCGAGTACCGCACCCGCCTGTTCCACCTCATCCGTGACCTGACAGCGGATTCCTACGGCGGCTGGCAGTTGGTCACCAACATCCAGGCTGGTGGCGGTCTGTACGCGCAGCGGATCGTGACGCGCAGGCACTACGACCTCGAACGCGCCAAGCAGGTCGCACTCGCCGCAGCCGGTCTCGGCGCACATCCCGACCACTGATCGCGGACAGACGATGACTGCGGACCTCCATGCAGCCGCGCTCGACGAGGATGAGCGTCGGGAGTTCGTCGCTGTGGCGACGTCGTTCCTTGAGGCCAACGCCGAGCGGCTACCGGCCGCGGAGTCGTTCACGTGGGGCCGTGGCCCCGAGGTGCGCCTCATGGGCAAGGACGATGAGGACCCGCGGGCCCTCATCGCACAGGCACGGGCGTGGCGCGCCAAGGTATTCGATGCCGGTTTCGGCTGGCTCGGCGGACCGGTGGAGTACGGCGGCGGCGGACGTCACCACGACCTCGACGGCATCTACCGCTCCCTCGAGAGCGAGTTCGACGTTCCCGACCAGAGTGCGTGGGGAGTTGCCTGGGAGATGGTGGCCCCGGCAATCCTCGTGCATGGCAACGAGGACGTGAAGCAGCGCTACCTGAGTCGTATTTACCGCGGCGAGCTGCTCTGCTCACAGTTGCTCAGCGAGCCAGGCAACGGCTCGGACCTCGCGGGCCTGCGCACGAAGGCGGTTCGTGACGGCGACGAATGGGTGGTGAATGGCCAGAAGGTGTGGAGTTCGTACGCTCACCTCGCAGAGCTCGGTCAGCTCATGGCTCGCACGGACCCGGACGCACCCAAGCACAAGGGCCTCACGATGTTCCTGCTGCCGATGGATACACCCGGCGTAGAACCGCGTCCGCTTCGGCAGATGAACGGCAACGCCGAGTTCAACGAGGTATTCCTCACCGACGTGCGCGTGCCCGACGGCAACCGCGTCGGCGACGCAGGTCGCGGTTGGGCGGCAGTGCTCACCACGCTGATGTCCGAGCGGGCCGCCGTGGGGTCGGGCAAGACCTCTGCAGCGGCCGACCCGGCGCTCATCCTCGTCGAGCTTGCTCGGCACATGGACCGGCTCAACGATGCCGTCGTGCGCCAGACCCTCGCCGAGGTGCTCACCCACCGCAAACTCATCGAGTGGGTTGGCGCACGCGGCGAGGCACTCGTTGCGTCCGGACAGGCGCGGGGTGCCGAGGGATCCATCCTCAAGCTGCTCTCCTCACGCCAGATCCGTCGCATTGCAAACCTCGCGGGCAGCCTGCTCGGCCCCGCCTTCGGGGCGGACACCGGCGAGTGGGGCACGTTCGCGTGGAGCGACTACCTCTGCAGCACTCCCGGATTGCGCATTGCGGGTGGGACCGACGAGATCCAGCACAACATCCTCGGCGAGCGCATTCTCGGGCTCCCCAAGGAACCGCACCTGCAGTAACCCCCGTCGTCCTCGGCACCCAACCAGCGTTGACCTCCACCGGCACCGCGCACCCGATTACACCCCACTCAAATCCCCTATTCCCGATGGGATTAGTCGGTAATTCGGATACGCTGCGGTGTCCCGATCCGGCCAAACCGGTTCCTGCAGCGAAGGTTGCGCATGCCCACCGTCACGATCCCCACCTCCCTGGAGAGCGGCCACCCCGGCGACGCCATCCGCTGGGCAGCCGAACAGTTCGGCACCGAGAACCTCGTGGTCACAGCAAGCTTCGAGGATGCCGTCCTGGTTCACCTCGCTGCAACCGCCGTACCGGGCATCGAGGTAGTCCTCATCGACACCCAGTACCTCTTCGCAGAAACCCAGTGGCTCGTGGACGAGATGCGCAAGGTGGTCGACCTCAACCTCACGGTGCTCCACCCGAAGGTGCAGCCCGACAACCTCTGGCAGACCGACGTGGAGGCCTGCTGCGGTGTACGCAAGGTGGAGCCACTCAACCGGGCACTCGTCGGCAAGCAGGGATGGGTTACCGGCATCCGGCGTGTGGACGGACCCACCCGCGCCAACGCCCCGGTCGCAGTGTTCGACCCGGTCCGCAACCTCGTGAAGATCAACCCGCTTGCGTCCTTCACCGACGAGGACCTGCTCACCTACGAGCAGGTCTTCGAACTGCCGGTGAACCCGCTGCGCGAGCGCGGCTACCCGAGCATCGGCTGCTGGCCGTGCACGCGCCCAGTTGCCCCGGGCGAGGACAAGCGCGCCGGCCGCTGGGCGGGTAACGCCAAGACCGAGTGCGGGCTGCACGTATGACCTCCGAGATCGCTACCCACGCCGAAACGGCGCACCTGGATGCGCTCACCGACGAGGCCATCACGATCATCCGAGAGGTCGCCACAGAGTGCATGAACCCCGTGTTGTTGTTCAGCGGCGGCAAGGATTCTGCCGTGCTGCTGCACCTCGCAGTGCTCGCGTTCGCCCCAGCACGACTCCCCTTCCCCGTCATGCACGTCGATACGGGTCACAACTTCGATGAGGTCATCGCGTATCGCGACGAACTCGTGCAGCAGTGGGGCGTGCGCCTCGTCGTAGCGAGTGTGCAGGAAAGCATTGACGCCGGTCGCGTGGTCGAGGACACCGGCCCGCGTGCGAGCCGCAACCGCTTGCAGTCGGTCACACTGCTCGACGCCATCGGCGAGCACGGCTTCGACGCCGCGTTCGGTGGTGGTCGCCGAGACGAGGACAAAGCACGCGCCAAGGAGCGAATCCTCTCGTTCCGTGACCGCATGGGCCGGTGGGACCCTCGCCAGCAGCGTCCCGAGCCCTGGGCACTGCTCAACCCGCGCATCCGCAAGGGCGAACACCTACGCGCGTTCCCGCTGTCGAACTGGACAGAATTGGACATCTGGCGCTACATCGAGCGCCACAACGTGCCGCTGCCGAGCATCTATTTCTCTCACAACCGCGAGGTTGTCGAACGTGACGGCATGCTGCTGGCGGTCGGCGGGCCGGTCGTGCTCGAACCGGGCGAGAAGCCGTATGTAGCCACCGTGCGCTACCGCACCGTCGGCGATGCAAGCTGCACGGGTGCTGTGGAATCCACCGCTGCAGGCGTGCTCGACGTGCTCGTGGAGGTTGCTGCGGCACGGATCACCGAGCGGGGCGCAACCCGTGCGGACGACACCTTCAGCGAGTCCGCCATGGAGGACCGCAAGCGCGAGGGGTACTTCTGATGGTCATCGACGTACGTGCCGGTACCGCCAGCACACTGCGCATCGCCACCGCTGGCTCGGTGGACGACGGCAAGAGCACCCTCATCGGCCGCCTGCTCCACGACACCAAGACGGTGTTCGAGGACCAGTTGCAGGCGATGGAGAAGGCCAGTCGCCGCTATGGCGACGGCACCACGAACCTCGCCCTGCTGACCGACGGTCTGCGGGCCGAGCGCGAGCAGGGCATCACCATCGATGTTGCCCACCGCTACTTCGCCACGCCGAGGCGCAGTTTCATCGTGGCCGACACCCCCGGACACGCGCAGTACACGCGCAACATGGTCACGGGTGCATCCACGAGCGACGTGGCCATCGTGCTGGTGGACGCCCGCCACGGCGTGGTGGAGCAGACCCGCCGACATGCGCTCATCGCCAGCCTCCTGGGCGTGCAGCACATCGTGCTCGCGGTCAACAAGATGGACCTCGTCGACTGGCAGCAGTCGGTGTACCTCGCTGTCGTCGACGACCTGCAGCGCTTCGTCCGCGCGCTGGACAACCCGGTGCCGGTGACGGCTATCCCGATGTCAGCACTGCTCGGCGACAACGTGGTGGACGGGTCCGAGCACATACCGTGGTACATCGGTCCACCGCTGCTTGCGTTCCTCGAGGACTTCGAGACGCGGGTGCACGCTGACCTCGGTGCACGGGTGCACGTGCAGCGGGTCATCCGACCCCAGGGCGGCGAGCACGCCGACTTCCGTGGGCAGGCGGGTGTGGTGAGCGGCGGATGGCTGCGCACCGGCGACGACGTCGTCATTCAGCCGTCGGGCAAGAAGGCCACCGTCGGTGGCCTGTACCGCTGGGGCAACCCAGTGAACGAAGCGGGCCCCGGCCATGCCGTGGTCGTGGAACTCACCACCGATGTGGACGTTGCGCGAGGCGACGTGTTCGTC
>WLJO01000082.1 GCA_009701715.1 Actinomycetota bacterium | reverse complement strand
CGGCTATCTCGGTGATGCGGGCCCTGACCGCCGGTGAAGCGCCCCTGCGGGGGCGCGCTGGCATGGAACTCATCATGCACGCCGACGATTATCGAGCCGCCGCCGAGCGTCTCAACGACCCAACCGACCTGCAAACCGCAGTGCAGGTGTACGCCGCCATCGGAGGCGTTGTTGGCTATGCCACCGACATGGTCAACTTCGACCTGCCTGATGGTGCTGGTGACGTGGACCGTTGGATCGTTCAGCGGATCCTCTCGCCCGGTGCCACCATGCGAAACGAGGCGACCACGTTGCTCGCCGAAGACCCGGTCATGGCCGGAGCCGGATCGCTGGTCCACCACAGCATCCTGGCCGCAATCGCCAATGGGGCCGTCACGGCCGGATCGATCGCGAACCGGATTGGAAGAACTGTTTCCAACCTTGCTCCGGCACTCAATCGGCTCGTCGACGCCGGGTTCGTCATCCGTCTCGAGGACCCGATCCGAGACCAGCGGCCTCTCTACTCCCTTGACGACCCGTTCCTGCAGTTCCACTACGCAGTGCTCGACCCACACGGGGCACTGCTACGCGATCGGACACCTGGCACCGTGTGGACGAACCGGCTGCGCGCTTCGTTCGACTCGCAGGTGCGTGGACCTGTGTTCGAGGCACAGGCTCGCACATGGGCGCGACGCTTCGCAGCGGCCTCCACCATCGATCCCACGAGCCGCATCGGTCCTTCCAGCGTGAACATCGACGGTGTCGACCATGAACTCGACGTGGTCGCCGCCGCCGACGGCCCCACCCCGGCCAAGCGCACCATCACCGCGATCGGTGAAGCGAAGGCCGGCGAGACCCTCGGTATCGGGCACCTCAATCGTTTGGAGCGGGCACGAACTGCGCTGGGCCACCGAGCTGCGGACGCAAGGCTGTTCCTGTTCGGCACCAATGTTGATCCGGCGCTTGCCGCCGCGGCCTCGAAGCGGTCCGACGCTGAGATCGTTGACCTCGGCCGCCTCTATCACGGCGAGTAACCCGGGCGAGCCCTCTCCAAGACGGCACTGAACAGCGTGTCAACGCCAGCACTCGCTACGCATGCGGCCCCGATCAGGCGTGTACGCACCGACACTCGTCGGCGCACGCCGGAAACGCTTCGAGATGCAGAGCGGTTGCGGGGTTGTTCCGGGGCCTCACTTCCCCCTCGTTAGCCTTGGCGCATGCCTGCTGCCAGTGGTGATCGCTCCGCCCACTTCCCCGCCATCGAGAAGAAGCACGGCGGGCCGATCTCGCTGTGGATCGATCGGGTGAACGACTTGGGCAAGGTGAAGTACGAGGAGCAGATCGCGTTCCTGCGGGAGAACCACAGGTTCAGCCAGGCACACGCGAACGCGCTGGTGATGTACGTGCGGGGGTCTACCACGTCGAAGAAGTTCGACGGGCCCGACGCATTCTTCGCGAAGGCGGACCCGGTGGCGGCGAGGACAGCGAAGGCGATCTTTGCGGCGGTTACCGAGAAGCATCCGACGCTGGAACTGGTGATGGCGTGGAACCAGCCGATGCTGCGCAACGAGAAGGGCTACGTGCTCGGTGTGATGGTCTCGAAGAACCACCTCACGGTGTCACCGTTCGGCGGGACCGCGCTCGAGGCCGTGGCCGACAAGCTGGCGAAGTACACGGTGAACAAGAAGACGTTCCAAGTGCCGCTGGACTGGAAGGTGGACGCGGCCCTGCTGAGGGCGATTGCGAAGGCACGCCTCGCGGAGATGGGGTGAGGCTGTTACGCGACGGCCGCTGCGAATGACGCGTACAGGTCCCCGGGCAGGCGGTACTTGAGACGCCACTTAATCGCCATTGGGCGAGACCCCTCGTGGTCCACATAGGTTGCAGGGCCAAGGAACCAGAAGGCCCGATCGTTCTGGCTTACTCGGGCAAACAAGAAGATGTCGTGTTCATTCTTCTCGTGGGTCCGGTACCTCATGCCAGTAACGCTGTCCTCCGGTGTTGTCGACTGGCTCTCCCAATGGATCAACTCAGGGCTCAGCGCGTAGTCGCGGTAACGGGTTGTAGGCGAGAAGGCCCCGGTTCCTTTGTCGAGCGTGAAGACGAATGCGTCGGCAGATTCCTCTTTGAACCACTTCACACCTTCACGCCACTCCTTCGCACGCGGCCCTTGCAACTCCTGGAAGGCCGCAAGGATCTCAGCGCGGGTGTAGCGAGCGTGCACCTGGAGTGGGTTCTCTGGACGGTTCCCCAAGTCGGAATGAAGGTGGTCCACTCTCGTTGAAAGTACCTCGAGAAGCTCGATTGCCTCGGCCCTCACCTGCGTGTGCCTCCACAAGAGATCGCAAGCATCTTGGAGGCTACTCTCCTTCGGGAGTGCGTCCGCAGGGATCCCGTCTACAAGTGGGGCCACGAGCATCGCGGCGAGTCGGTACTGGCGTTGGGCCAAGTTCGCAACCACTGGTGAACTCGCCGAAGCCAGTAGGTCGCGGTAGCCCTCGAGCCGTTCTTCGTCGTCAACGTGGAGCAACCTGCCGACGGCACGCCGCAAGGTCTTCTCGTGTGGTCCGGCCGGTTCCGTCGGGACACCTGCAGCTTCCATGAGGTCTGACCAGCCAAAGTCGCCTGCGTACAAGTCCTCTAGCGAGATTCCCGAGTGCTCAAGAAAAGCCGCCAACGAGAGTGCGTGGCCTGCACCGACCATCGCGCGGAGGGCCGTGATTCTCGCGGACTTCGTGCTCGGGATCGCCGACTTGATGTTCGAGATGATGATCTCTGCCGACTTCTCGTCGAGTTCCATGTAGCAGCCGGCAGGCAAGTACGGGAACTGTTTCTCGATCTGCCCGATGAGGTCCTTTCGCGTTCCCCCGAGCAGCGCGCCAAACCGTCGATCGAAGCGGAACTCCTTGCGGTGGGTGCCGACGAAATCGAGGACCGTACAGACATCTTTGCCGGGGCTCCTCCGTAGCCCTCGGCCCAACTGCTGAAGAAAAAGCGTTGGACTATCCGTTGGTCGCAGGAAAAGCACCGTGTCAACGCTCGGTACGTCCACCCCTTCGTTGAAGAGATCCACTGAGAAGAGAACGTTGATAGCTCCCGACTTGAGGTCCTTCAACGCTTGCTCCCGCTCAACCACCGGTGTGTCTGCCCATACGGCCCTCGCGTGCACACCTGCTTCGACAAAGACACGCTCCATAAAGCGAGCATGTTCAACGCTGACACAAAATCCAAGTGCTCGAATTTTCGAAATGTCAGCACATCTCGCTGCGAGTTCCTTAAGCACCCGATGCGCCCAGAGGTCAGACACTGTGTAGACATTGGTCAGCCCCTCCACGTCGTACCCGTGTCCCCGTTTCCAGGGCACTGCGGAAAGATCCAGACCATCGTGAATCCCGAAGTACTGGAATGGAGATAGGTGCTGCTGCTCGATGGCATCCCAGAGACGAAGTTCTGCGGCGATCCGACCGTCGAACCAGTCGAGAATCGGCAAACCGTCTGAACGTTCTGGCGTCGCAGTTAGCCCGAGGAGTTCCTTCGGACGGAGCTGGTCGAGGATCCGTTCGTAGGACCCGGCCGCAGCATGGTGGAACTCGTCGATGATGACCACGTCGAAGTGGCGCGGATCCAAGTGATCAAGGTCCGACCTGTTCAGGCTCTGGATCGACGCGAACACATGGTCGAAATGCTGTGGACGTTTTCCGCCAAACCACTGTTCTCCAAAGTTCGCATCAAGGAGAACCTGCTTGAACGTGTTGTGGCTTTGTTCGAGGATCTCCCGCCGGTGAGCCAAGAACAGCAGTCGGGCCGTACCAAATTGGGCCTGCAGCGACCGATAGTCGAGCGCTGCCATCACGGTCTTGCCGGTGCCCGTAGCCGAGACGAGAAGATTCCGGTGATGCCCAAGGCGTCGTGAGACTTCGATCTGTTCAAGGAGTCGGGCCTGAAATGGATGTGGACTGACTGAAATCGGCGAGAGCACAAAAATAGAAGGCGGGTCGACCAACTTGGCCGTCTCTCGAGCGAACTCCTCCGGATCGTAAGGGCGAAAGTCAGGTGACTCCCAGTACGCCTCGAAGACAGCCCGCATCTTGTCAACGAGGTCTCGGTTACGTGCGGCAGACGCCCGGACGTTCCATTCGAGCCCGCTCACCTGGGCGGAGCTGGTCAGGTTGGAGGACCCTATATAGGCAGTGCCGAAACCAGAGTTTCGTCTGAAGATCCAGGCCTTGGCGTGCAACCGATTCTTGGAAAGGTCGTACGAAACCTTGATCTCTGCGCCTGCATCGGCAAGAAGGTCTAGGGCGCTTTGCTCTGTCGAGTTGGTGTAGGTCGTGGTCAGGATCCTCAGCCGGCGCCCAGAGGAGCAGTGTCTCCTCAACGCTTTGATCATCGGATTCACCCCGGACCGACGGATGAAGGCCATCAGAACGCTTATCTCGTCTGCGGAATCCATCTCCGCGTTGATCTGCGTTCCGACCGCCGGTTCCCCGGGCGCGTTAGTCAACAGCGTGGTGTCTACAAGCGGAATGAGTGGCTCTGCGATGGGCTGCGGTGAACCGTCGGGAAGGTAGCGAGAAATCGCCCGAAGTAACTCTCCTTGGCCAGCAATCACTTCAGCTCGGAGGTCGGTTCCGGCCTTGAGACGTTCCAGTTGTTCGAGTACGAGTTCAACGATTCTGCGCCCCGCCTCCAGACGCTGACCCGATTCGACACGACTAAGCACCGACTCAACTTGACGGTAGAGGTGGAGGGCCACCCTTTCGGCGGCCTCCTCCGGGTGGAGCTTCTGCCGCGTGACGAGTGCCGGGTCTATCTGGATGAGTTGTTGGGCGACCCCACTCGTAAGGAGTAGGTCATAGAGCCCAATGGCGATTGCGGCATCGTTGCCCATATATCCAGGAGCTTCGCATACGGCTGGTGCCGCCGCTGTTCAAATCCGTTGCGAGTCCCTACCTGCATCACTTTTTCAACAAGTGATAACAACGAGCGCCGTCGTTATCACTTACGGGTTCGTCAACCCTGAGACGCCCACGGTTTCGGCCCCCGGATGGCCCTCACAGAAATTTCCGAAATTCTTTGCCGTTCTGCGTTGCTAGTCGAACATACGTTCGCTATGCTTCCTTTCATGAAGTCCGCACTCGACACCTGCACCACGGCATCAACTGCCGTCGCCGGGGT
>WLJO01000081.1 GCA_009701715.1 Actinomycetota bacterium | reverse complement strand
GCTTGCGAGCCTGCATGAGGTTCCGGCGCAACACCTGGCGTGGGTCGCCGTCGAACGGGGTGCCGTCGAGGTTGTGAATATCGCAGAAGACGCGGGCCTCGGCAGACTTGGTGTCGCCCCACGGCAGCACCTCGAACGTTGTCGCATCGGGGATGGCGAGGACATCGGCTTCCTGCACGCGCGAGAAGCCGTCGATGGAGGAACCGTCGAAGGTCATACCGTCCTCGAGGGCGTTCTCGAGCTCTGCCGGGCTGATGGCAAAGGACTTGAGGACGCCAAGTACGTCGGTGAACCAGAGACGGATGAGTCGTACCCCGCGCTCTTCCACGGTGTGGAGCACGTAGTTGCGCTGCTGTTCGTTCACGGAAACCTCTCGGGCTGAAGGGGAGTCCGGTCGTGGCGACCGGAAAACGCAGTTGGGGGACCTTACGGCCCCCCAACCCGATGCTCAGCGTGGCATCGTCACGTCATTCGTGCGGCCGGGAGCGCTCAGCGCTCGTTGGCGCACACCGTCTCGTTGATGAGCCGGCACACCACGTAGGGGTCCATGTTGGCGTTCGGGCGACGATCCTCGGCGTAGCCCTTGCCGTCACGGGCGACCTGCCACGGGATACGGATCGAGGCACCGCGGTTCGAGACACCGTACGAGAACTTGTTGTACGGGGCGGTCTCATGCTTGCCGGTGAGGCGCTCCTCGATGCCGTGACCGTAGTGCTTCACGTGCTGGTCGACCTTCTTGCCGATTGCCTGACAGGCCTTCTCGACTGCTGCGTAGCTCTTGCGCATTGCAGCGGTGGAGAAGTTCGTGTGGCAGCCTGCGCCGTTCCAGTCGCCCTTCATGGGCTTGGCGGCCAACGAGATCACCACGTCGTAGTCCTCGGCGATGCGGTGAAGCAGCCAACGGGCCATGATCAGATGGTCGGACGCCTCGAGAGCACTCGCCGGTCCGATCTGGAACTCCCACTGGCCGGGCATTACCTCGGCGTTCGTGCCGGAGATCTTGAGGCCCGCTGCGAGGCATGCCTCGGTGTGCTCCTCGATGATCTCGCGACCGACGACGCGGCCTGCACCGACGCCGCAGTAGTACGGGCCCTGGGGCGCCGGGAAGCCACCCACGGGGAAGCCGTACGGCGTGCCGTCGAGGCGGAGCATGGTGTACTCCTGCTCGAGGCCGAACCACATGTCGTTCTTCGCGTACTTCTTCTGCACCTTGGCACAGGCATCACGCGTGTTGGTGGGGTGCGGCTTCATCGTGGAGGCCAGGTACACCTCGCAGAGCACGAGGATGTTGCGACCGCCGCGGATCGGGTCCGGGCAGCGGAACACGGGCTTGAGCACGCAGTCCGACGACTCACCAGTTGCCTGTTCGGTCGACGAGCCGTCGAACCCCCAGAGGTCGGGTTCGGTGACGTCGTCCTCGATGATCCTGGTCTTGTTGCGCAGCAACGGTGTCGGCTGGGTTCCGTCCAACCAGATGTATTCGGCTTGATAGGCCACGGGAGTCCTCTCGGTGCAAAGGTGGGGCGTTATTACCCTGCCGGGATGGCGTTTCGATGCCTTTTCCCGACTGTGAACGCTCTGTGAACTGCCCCGGCGGCGCCGTTGCCGAGCGCGAGACATCCCTACCCAATCGTCCCGGGGACCCTTTTGTCAAATGCGGCTCGCCGAAGTCCGTGCAGGTCAGCCCGCCCGGGGAACCGAAGCGGTCGACCAGACGTCGGAACGGGCATGAACCGACGCCGCGCCCTTGCCGCCCTGGCCACCGCCCCGTTCGCCCTGCTCGCCGCCGCCTGCGGTACGCGGACCGAGGTGAGCACCGCCGCCAGCACGACGTCTACGCCGCCCACTGAGGTCCCCACCACACCGGGCATCACGCACCCCACCGGCGGCGACGATGTCGTCATCAGCCTCACCTACGACGGCGGCTTCGTGGCCCCCGGAACCATCTTCACCCGCCTGCCCCGACTGCTGATCACCGGCGACGGTTCGGTGTATTTCGAGGGCGCGCAGATCGAGATCTACCCGCAACCGCTTCTGCCTCCGGTCCTCGTCGGCAGGATCAGCGAGGGCGAACTGCAGGCGCTGCTGCAGGGAGCGGAGAGCGGCGGCCTGTTCCGCAACATCACCTACGGTCCGCCCGAGGCCAACGTTGCCGACGCACCCAACACGGTTCTGGTCATCAACGCCAACGCGGCCACCTATACCCACGATGCCTATGCCCTCGGGCTCGGCGGTGAGGATGCCGAGACCGACAAGGATCGCCACAATCTCCTCGAGTACGTAAGCCTGCTCGAACCCATTGCCAATGGGGTTCCGGACACCCGGTCGTTTGCCGCCACCCGATTTGCCGTCAGGGCCACAGCGGCGGACGAGGTGCCCCCGGCAGACGGCATCACCCCCAACGAGCTTGCGTGGCCGGAGGGCTCCGGCATACGTCTCGCAGACGCCGCGGAGTGTCAGGTTGTTGCTGCATCCTCGATCGGGATGCTGTTCAACGAGGCCACCCAGATCACCCGATTCGTGGACAACGGAATCAAGTACGTGCTGCTGGTGCGACCGATGCTGCCCGGCGACCTTGGGTGCGCAGCCCGGTAGCGAGCAAGCCCACGGCAACGCACGATGTTGCGACCACGGGGAACACCGCTGTGGCGGCGCCGTAATGGTCGTACAACCAGGTGCTCATCATGGTCCCGGCTGCGATACCGATGGTGTTCGCAGTGAACATCAACCCGAGTCCCGCACCGGGGGCGCCGGCCACGAGTGACGTCGCCACCGAGAACGAGCTGATGATGCAGTACTCGAAGCCGAGCGTGAGCACGGCAAAGGCAATCAGGCCGACAACCACGAATCGGTGGGTGAGGACGAACAGTGCGGCAGCGGGCACGATCAGCATTCCGCCGCGCATGACGCTGCGCCAGCCGCCCCAGCGGTCGGTGAAGCGCACGGCGGCGAACGACGAGACGAGCTCGAACACACCCAACCCGAACGACACTGCCGCGAGCCCGCCGGAGCTGTATCCGTGCTCGTCCTGCAACCACGGGCCGAGCACCGAGATCATCGTCTGCATCGACAGGAGCATGAATCCCATCGATACGAGGAACTGCCAGGCGTCCCGGGTGAGTCTGGTCCGGGTTGCCGCAACGGCTCGGGCTGCTGCCGGCGAGCGGGGTGTGGCACCGGGCAGCCGGACGAGCATCGCGATGGCAACGGCGAACAGCACGACGGCCGAGAACGCGTAGGCCCATCGCCACGACCAGATCGCCGTGATCCCGCCGAGCACGGCCACGCCGATGAACAGCCCGGCGGCCCAAGACATCTCAATGATCCCGAAGACGCGGCCGCGCCCGTTCACGGGGACGTACTCAGAGACCCAGCTCGTCAGCGCCACGTCGAACACCAGCTTGCCGAGGCTGAGCACGACAAGCCCGCCGCCGAACACCCAGACACCGGGTGCGGCTGCGGCGAGCCCTGCTCCCGTCGCGATGCTGGCAAGCCCGCCCACCATGAGGAGGCGGTGCGAGCCGCGGTCGGTCCACCGCCCGACCACCGAGCCGAGCAGGCCGGTCAGCTGGCTCACCGTCAGGGCGATGCCGATCTCGGAGATGCTGATGTCGAGTCCTCGCGCCAGCACCGCCAGGAAGGGGATCACATACCGGAACGCGCCGTTGGTGCTGAGGCGCGCAAGGGTGAGCAGCGTGAGGTTCGTGCGAACCTCGGGGGCGTAGGAGTCGTCGAGAGCACGGCCGAGCAGCATCAGTCGATGTCCTCGGCGTCGTCACTGCGGGCAATGAGGTACCCGATTGCGCGCTCGGACTTCGGGAACTGGTGGACAATTCGCCAGAACTCGTCGTTGTGCGCAAGCACCACGAGGTGGGCGAGCTCGTGCACGATCACGTAGTCGAGTACCCAGCTGGGGAACGCCGCAAGGCGGGACGAGAGCCGGATGGTGGAGATGGAGGGTGTGCACGAGCCCCATTGGGACTTCATGCCGTCGGACCAGTGGATCTCCCGCGGCCTCGGGAGGTCGTACCGGCGCGCGAGGGTGGTCGAGCGCTCCCTCAGGTCCACACGGTCGGCATTGGCCTTGCGGCGGAAGCGGTCCGCCCATCGGTCGCGCCATACGGCTTCTTCCGCACGCGACATCCATGACGGCACGGTGACGAAGAGAACGTCCCCCTTCATCTGGGCCCCGACGGTGCGTTTGCGGCGGGTGCTGCGCACGACCTGTACCTCGAACGGCCAGCGAGGCTGCTCTACGTCGAGTGCCTTCGGCTCGGGTTCGGTGGTCGGCACTGCAGGGCGAGCGGGTGCGGCCCTCGACATGGTTGGGCCGGTGTCGAAGGGGAGCGGTTCCTGCTGCACGACGCGCCGACTCAGAGGGGGGTCGTTGTGATCGGGCGTTCGGAGGTGACGAGCTCAACGACCTCGCCGGGTGTGAGTTCGTTGTTGTGCGCCTCGAACCACTGGCCGCTCAGGTTCGCGAACGCGAGGTCGTCGCTGATCCCGAGGAGTACACGCAGCGCCCTCAGTATCCCGCCGTGGCTCACGACGAGCGCACTTGCGCCATCCAGCCGATGGGCGAGCCCGACGAGACAGCTGCTCGCCCGGGCGCCAGCCGCTTCGGACGGCTCGAAGCCCGCAGGGCGTTGACCGCTCGCGAGGTATCCCGGGAACTGTTCGTCAACCTCGGCGCGGGTGAGGCCCTGCCACTCACCTGCGTGACGTTCCCGCAGACGCTTGTCCATCGCGACCGGCGCGAACCCCAGTTCGTCGGCGATGATGCTCGCCGTGACGGCAGCGCGCTGGAGGTCACTTGTGATGACTGCCCCGAGCCTCTCGGTGGGGAGCAGGCCAGCAGCGAGCACCGATGCGGCCTGGAGCGCTTGTGTCTCGCCGACTGCGGTGAGCGGCGGGTCCGCCTGCCCCTGCCAACGTCCTTGCGCATTCCACGTCGACTGACCGTGGCGGATCACCAGGATGCGCGACGGTGTGGTGGGGGTAGAGGGACCGGACATGACGCACCGAGGGTATCGTCGGCGCCGTGGCCACTCTCCGGTTGTTCGCATCGGCACGTGAGGCTGCGGGGACCGCACGGGACACCGTGCCCGGTACCACCGTGGCCGAGGTGCTCGAGCACGCCGTACAGAGGTATGGAAGCGGCTTCGCGGCAGTGCTCGGAACTTGCAAAGTGTGGGTGAACGGCGACGAGGCGACACTGGATCGCGTCGTCAGCGATACCGATGAAGTAGCGATTCTCCCGCCCGTCTCCGGTGGCGCGTAGCCCGGGTACGCCGGGAGTATTGCGCCAGTAGCCTTTCCCCGGTGACGGATCAGGGGACTCCGACGACCACGCCGGGCCAAAGCCTGGCGATGATCTCGATGCACACCTCCCCGCTCGCGCTCCCCGGTCAGGGCGATGCCGGTGGCATGAACGTCTACGTCCGTGAACTGGTGTCGGCGCTCGCACAGGC
>WLJO01000008.1 GCA_009701715.1 Actinomycetota bacterium | reverse complement strand
GTGACACCGGTGCTGACGGCACGAATGGCACGAACGGTTCGAAGGGCGATACGGGTGCTGACGGCACGAACGGAACGAACGGTTCCAAGGGTGACACCGGTGCTGACGGCGTAGCCGGTTCGAAGGGTGACACCGGTGCTGACGGCACGAATGGCACGAACGGTTCGAAGGGTGACACCGGTGCTGACGGCGTAGCCGGTTCGAAGGGCGATACGGGTGCTGAGGGCACGAACGGCACGAACGGTTCCAAGGGTGACACCGGAGCTGATGGTGTTGCTGGTGCTCCGGGTTTGCAGGGTCCCAAGGGTGACAAGGGCGATACCGGTGTCCAGGGTCCCCAGGGTGACACCGGTGCTGACGGCACGAATGGCACGAACGGTTCGAAGGGCGATACGGGTGCTGACGGCACGAACGGAACGAACGGTTCCAAGGGTGACACCGGTGCTGACGGCGTAGCCGGTTCGAAGGGTGATACGGGTGCTGATGGCACGAACGGCACGAAGGGTGATACGGGTGCTGATGGCGTAGCCGGTTCGAAGGGTGATACTGGCGTTGCTGGTGTTGATGGTGCTCCGGGCCTTGAGGGTCCCAAGGGTGACAAGGGCGATACCGGTGCCCAGGGTCTGCAGGGCGACACCGGTGCAGCAGGATCAAACGGCTCGAATGGCGCTCAGGGCGACACCGGTATTGAGGGCGCTCAGGGCGAGCAGGGTTCCCAGGGCGAGCAGGGCTTCCAGGGCATCCAAGGCGAGCAGGGCGAGCAGGGCCTCGCTGGCCCGACCGGCCCGAAGGGTGATACTGGCGAGACCGGTGCGCAGGGCGATACGGGCGCGAAGGGCGACACCGGCCAGACCGGCGACACGGGAGCCGAGGGCGATCGTGGCGACACCGGTGCGCAGGGCGATACGGGCGCGAAGGGCGACACCGGCTTGACTGGTGACACGGGAGCCAAGGGCGATCGTGGCGACACCGGCATCCAGGGTGCTCAGGGTCTTCAGGGTGAGAGCGGTCTGCAGGGTCTGCAGGGCGTCACGGGTCCTCGAGGTGCTACCGGAGCGACCGGTGCACAAGGCCTCACCGGTCCGAAGGGAAGCACGGGCGACAAGGGCGTAACCGGCGTAACTGGCCCGCAGGGCCCACGCGGCTATCAGGGCGACCAAGGAGCTCAGGGTCTCCAGGGTGACAGTGGGCTGCAGGGTCCGACTGGTCCCAAGGGTGACACCGGTGTTCAGGGTGCTACCGGTCTCCAGGGGCCTCAGGGTGACACCGGTGTTCAGGGCGACCAGGGTCCGCAGGGAACCCAGGGTGAACAGGGCTTCCAAGGTGCCGCTGGTATTCAGGGGCTCATTGGTCCCACCGGCCCGCGCGGCGCCACGGGTGTTACCGGTGCCACGGGTCCGAAGGGTGATACCGGCGCTGGCGTTACTGGTGCTACAGGTCCGAAGGGTGACACCGGCGTTGGTGCAACTGGTGCGACGGGTCCGGCACCGGCTCTCTTCGCGGGATCCCAAACAGCGGGTCAGAAGTCGGTTACGTCGACGACCTACGCCACAATCACCGGTGGAGCCTCCGTGACAACAACTGGTCTCAGCGCTGGCGCGCACACCGCAATCGTGACGCTCACGATGTCTTCGAGCGGAACGAACGCCAACGACACCGGCGGCTTCATGAGCTTTACCGGTGGGTCTGTATCCGCGGCCTCCGATACCTATGCAGTCGGGAACGCCCGTTTGAAGCTTGCGATGGCGTTCGCTGCGAGCGCCTCTTACGTGGTGACGTTCAGCGGAAACGTCACGTTCACAGCGAAATACAAGATCAGTGAGGCCGGCACGGCATATTTCGAAAACAGCACAATCGTCGTTCAAGTACTCAGCTGATCGAGAAGGTCCTCGGTACGTCAACCACGCATAGTGCAATTCGACCGCTGCGGGTAGTCTCGACGGTAAGCCGCAGGTGTTTCTGCTGACGCAGAGGGTCAACGGCCTAGCGTGAGAAGCAGTCCTTGGAGTTGGCCCGAGCACGGTTCTTCGAGCAAGAAAGGGTGGCAGTTCGATGAGATGGTTAGGTGCGTTGAGGCGATTCGCCTCCCCGCTCGCCATCGTTGTCGTGCTCGTCCTTCTTGTCTTCCCCCCGAATCCGGCGTTTGCACAGGTCGGCGCGACCGGCGCGACCGGCGCACGGGGCTCGACCGGCCTTACTGGCGCCACCGGCGCACAAGGGTTGCAGGGAGCCACCGGCCCGGCTGGAGCTACGGGCGCCACGGGTGCCAGAGGCTCGACCGGTTTGACCGGTGCGACGGGAGCTGCAGGTTTGCAGGGTCCGACGGGCCCGCAGGGTGCTACGGGTGCAACGGGTATTGCTGGTCCGACGGGCGCGACTGGTGTTCGTGGTGCGACGGGCCTCACGGGTGCGACGGGTGCCGGTACCACTGGTGTTCGGGGTGCAACGGGGGCGACGGGTGTTGCCGGGCTGCAAGGTCCGACTGGTCCGCAGGGTGCTACGGGCGCAACGGGTCTTCCGGGTCCGACGGGCGCGACCGGCGCAAAGGGCGCTACGGGTGATCGTGGCGCAACAGGTGCGGGCGCAACCGGCTTGACCGGCGCGACGGGAGCTGCCGGTTTGCAGGGTCCGACCGGTCCGCAAGGTGCCACGGGTGCAACGGGTCTTCCGGGTCTTCCGGGTCCGACGGGCGCGACCGGCGCAAAGGGCGCTACGGGTGATCGTGGCGCAACAGGTGCGGGCGCAACCGGCTTGTCGGGTGCCACGGGCGTTGCCGGTGCAACGGGGCCGGCAGGGTCCGGCGCAACGGGTGCTTCCGGCGTTGCCGGTGCAACGGGTGCCTCGGGTTCTGTTGGTGCATCGGGCGCTACGGGATCCCAGGGTCTGCAGGGTCCGACCGGTCCGCAGGGTGCGACCGGCGCAACAGGATCGCCCGGTGCGACGGGATCGCTTGGCGCGACCGGTGCGACCGGTGCCCGTGGAGCGACGGGGTCGAACGGCGCGAACGGTTCAACGGGTACCACTGGGGCTGCGGGGTCCAACGGCTCGAACGGCTCGAACGGTTCAACGGGTGCCACTGGGGCTGCGGGGTCGAACGGCACAAACGGTTCAACGGGTGCCACCGGTTTGGCGGGATCCAAGGGTGATACCGGTACCGCAGGTTCTGCTGGCGCGACCGGTTTACAGGGCCCGACCGGCCCCAAGGGCGACACCGGCGCAACCGGCGCAAAGGGTGATACGGGTACTGCTGGTGCGAACGGTGCTTCGGGCGCCACGGGTGTAGCGGGCTCCAAGGGCGATACGGGTTCGGCGGGTTCTGCTGGCGCGAACGGTGCGTCGGGTGCAACCGGTGCGAAGGGTGACACGGGTCAGGTTGGCGCGACCGGTTTGCAGGGCCCGACGGGACCACAGGGTGCAACCGGTGCAACAGGTGCGTTGGGTGCCACGGGCGCCTCCGGTGCGACTGGAGCTCTCGGAGCCAGCGGTGCGACAGGTGCTCGTGGAGCCACCGGTAGCAACGGAGCAACGGGCGCCAATGGTTCGAACGGTGAAACCGGTGCCTCGGGCGCAACCGGCGCGAAGGGCGACACGGGCACGGCGGGTGCTGCGGGTTCCGCTGGCGCGAACGGTGCAACCGGAGCGAAGGGCGATATGGGTCAGGTCGGCGCGACCGGTTTGCAGGGCCCGACCGGCCCGAAGGGTGATACCGGTGCAACCGGCGCGAAGGGCGATACCGGTACTGCGGGTTCTGCTGGTGCGAGCGGTGCGTCGGGTGCGACTGGTTCGAAGGGTGATACGGGTCAGGTTGGCGCGACCGGTTTGCAGGGCCCGACGGGACCACAGGGTGCAACAGGTGCAACAGGTGCAACAGGTGCGTTGGGTGCCACGGGCGCATCTGGTGCAACTGGTGCTCTCGGAGCCAGTGGTGCGACAGGTGCTCGTGGAGCGACCGGTAGCAACGGCGCGACGGGCGCCAATGGTTCGAACGGTGCAACCGGTGCCTCGGGTGTAACCGGTGCGAAGGGCGACACGGGCTCGACAGGTCTGACGGGCCCGAAGGGCGATACGGGTACAACGGGTCTCACGGGCGCGACTGGTTTGCAGGGCCCGACCGGGCCGAAGGGCGACACCGGAGCGACGGGTCTCACCGGCCCCAAGGGCGATACCGGAAGTCAGGGCGACACCGGCCCGAGGGGTCTGACAGGTCTGACCGGCCCGAAGGGTGACACGGGTACTGCGGGCGCGGCCGGCTCCAACGGTTCGACAGGTGCAACCGGAGCAAAGGGCGAGACGGGTCTGGTAGGAACGACTGGTTTGCAGGGTCCGACCGGTCCGAAGGGCGACACCGGTGACACGGGTTTGACGGGTCCGCAGGGCGACACAGGGATTCAGGGCGTTCAGGGTGAGCAGGGCTTCCAGGGCGAGCAGGGCTTCCAGGGCGTTCAGGGTGAGCAGGGTGTTCAAGGTGAGCAGGGTCTGCAAGGCGTAACTGGCCCGCAGGGAGATACGGGCGACACGGGCCCGACCGGTGATACGGGTGTCACGGGCCCGCAGGGCGATACGGGTGTCACCGGCGACACGGGCCCACAGGGCGTCCTCGGCGACACCGGACTGACCGGCGACACGGGGCTCACCGGCGACACCGGTGCACAGGGTGACACCGGACGCGCCGGCAACACCGGTGTTCAGGGTGTTCAGGGCGAGAGTGGCTTGCAGGGTCTACAGGGCGTGACCGGCCCTCGTGGCGTGACGGGTGCGACCGGCCCACAGGGTCTCACCGGTCCGAAGGGCAACACAGGCGACAAGGGTGTCACCGGTGCGACTGGTCCCCAAGGCCCCCGCGGCGATCAGGGAGTCCAGGGCGAGAGTGGCCTCCAGGGCCCGACGGGTCCGCAGGGCGACACCGGTGCTACCGGTCCAGCCGGTGCCACTGGTCTCCAGGGGCCTCAGGGTGACACCGGTGTTCAGGGCGACCAGGGCCCGCAGGGAACCCAGGGTGAACAGGGCTTCCAAGGTCCCGCTGGTATTCAGGGGCTCATTGGTCCCACCGGCCCGCGCGGTGCCACCGGCTCAACCGGCCCGAAGGGCGACACCGGCGCTGGCGTAACAGGTGCTAGCGGGGCCCAGGGTCTGACTGGCCCGCAGGGACCAACGGGCCCGAAGGGCGATACCGGTGCAGTGAGCGCGAACGGTGCTGTGGTGGCAACTTCGCAGTCCACGACCAGCACCACGTACGTCGACCTTTCGACGGTCGGCCCATCAACGAGTGTCACCATCCCGGTCTCGGGCAAGGCCATGGTCACCGTGACCGCGAGCATTATCCTCACTGTCGGCAGTAACGGTGACGAGTGCTATATGAGCTTCAGCGCAACCGGTGCCTCCGCCTCTGACACTCAGGCGCTGGTTTCGCCGGGCAGAAACATCGGCGACGTCTTCCAAGCGAGTGCGACCTTCTGGGTCACTGGTCTGACATCGGGGTCGAACACGTTTGTGGCGAAGTACCGATCCTCGATCGGTACTGCGACGTGCGCGTTTGCGAACCGCAATATCGTCGTGGTCCCAATTCCGTAGTCGTCCGGTTGGGAATCTGTGACCGTTACGCCTGCAGCGGCATCGGACACCGCCAGCTCCGAGACGACCGTCCTCAGTGCCGTCTGCGAAGCGCAACCGCTGCGGCCGTTGGTACAACGAGGAGCACCAGCGACAACAGCGAAAGCAGTGCACCGAAGCGAAGCCCCGGGGGGCTGAACCTCAGGTGCACCACGTGGTGTCCAGCCGGCACTTGCACACCGAGCACCAACCCGTTGGCGCGTGTAACGGGTACCGACCGGCCATCTACCGTGGCATGCCAACCGTCGAGCCAAGCATACGACACCACGAGGAGTGCTGCCCGGGTGGCGTCGACCTCGTACGTGCCGCGACCGTATTCGCTCATGGCCCCCGACGATGCGCCCGCGTTGCCGCGCTTGAGCAGATCTGCGACAGCCCTATCGGTTCCGGGCATTCCGGGCTCCACGTACACAATGTTGCGCAGGTCGTTCTTCCGGTCCCGGACGAGCCAGTAGATGTTGTTGGTGGTCGCGAGCTCTGCATCTCCGACGAGGTACGACTCGGGCAGACGCGGCTTGCGGGTCCACCGACGCAGGTAGGGGAGCCCAGTCATGGTGCCGCCGCCGTTCCACGAGGGGTCGGCGGGTGCGCGATCCGGAGCGCCGACGTACGTGGTGACGCGCAGGATGTCGCTCAGCTGTCCCTTCTCCCAGAAGTCACCACGTCCGATCACCCCGCTATACGACATGCCTGCAGCGAGGTCGGAATAGTTGCGCTGGATGAGCGGGTCGTAGCCCATCACGGTGTCCCTGCGCTTCACGAGTCCCCACGAGCGTGCGGTCACGTCACTGCTCACCCAACGGTCCACCCCGCCGGGGGCGTCGATGGCCGTGCCAAAGGGTTCGGTGCTGGCCGAGAACCACTGACGAGCGGCCGAAGGGGCCACCTGGAGCGAACGCCACTGGCCCGTGAACGCGAACGCGGTTGCATCCACGGCGCACACAAGCACGAGCGCGCCGGCTGCCCACTTCGGCGCTCTCGTTCCCATGGCGATCACGACGAGACAGAGCGTGCCAAGCAGCAGGATCGGCCACACCATCGCCACCACGCGGGCAGAGCCCGGCGCGAACAGGTTGTGGTTGCGCCAGAGCAGGGGCGCAGCGACCGTGATCACCAGTGGGACGACGCAGGTGGCAAGCAGTCCGAGCACGTAGCGCGCAGGTTCGCGCAGCAGCGCACGCACACCAGCAGCTGCGAGCGAGACCACGGCGAGGCTGGTGAGCAGCGACACGCGCGACCACGCACGGAACGAGGATGCGAGCGGGACGATGTGGAACGCGAGCCGGCCGAACGGTGTGTTGCCGGCGAGCGACATGAGTATGCCGAACACTGCGAGCGCCGCAAGACCGATGGTGCGCCGGTCGCGGCGGTTGTCCCAGAAGCCGATCGCTGCAATCGCGAGCAGTGTGATCATCAGGTAGTTGGTGACCTCGTGGACGGGCAGCGTCGGGTCCGTTTCGTTCCACGCAGCCGCATGGAGGCCGGAGTAGCCGCCGAGCAGTCTCGGCGCGAACAGTGAGAGGAGGTGCCGCGGTGCCGAGGCGAACGTGAACGCCTCCTCTTGGGTGAGGCGCGGACGGATGCTGGTCTGGCTGAGCAGTCGCACGGGGATCAGCTGAATGGCGGCCACCCCGACACCGAGGCCCATTCCGGCGAGCGCTCGGCCCCACGGCTGCCACCCGCGTCCGGAACGGACGAGCTCCGCGAATCCGAGGATGCCCAGTGCTGCAAGGCACATCCAGAGGCCCTGCGGATGGCCCGACAGCGCAACGAGAGCGATCGAGCCGGAGCACAGCGCGGCGCGGGGGAGTGTCCAGCGGTCGATGACGAGGTCGAGGCCAAGCAGCGCCCACGGGATGAGTGCTGCCGGCGCGAGAAGCGACATGTGAACGATGTGCAGCACCATGAAGCCGCCCAGCGCATAGCCGAACCCGGACACGATGGCACCCGGCTTGCTTCGCCACCGGTGCCACGACCATGCATAGGCACCGCCGGCGGCGATCCAGAGGTGCGCCAGCAGCCACCATCGGTATGCGGTCACCGGGCCGAGGACTGCGAAGAGCAGGTTGGGCGGGTAGAAGATGCCGATCTGCCCGGCACCGAGGCGGTTGAACCCGCTGTACACGAACGGGGTCCAGAACGGCGAGTGGCCCGACTTGATGGCGTGCCAGCTGTTGACGATGTTTGGCACGTTGTAGTCGAGGCTGTCCTCGTACATCGCAGTCTGTCGGCCGATCAGCACCTGCAGGAACGGCAGCGTGGTGATCGCGAGCGTGATTGCTACCGACCAGCGGTGGAGGAGTTGGTGCCCTCGGGACTGCTCCAAGGAGGTCGAATCCGCCCGAACCTGCACAGCGGCGAACCTACTGCATGGGTTCAGTTGCGCAGTTGGTTCACCACGAAGTCGATGCAGGCGGTGAGTGCTTCCACGTCGCTCGGCGGCACGGCGGGGAACATGCCGACACGCAACTGGTTGCGGCCCAACTTGCGGTAGCTGTCGGTGTCCACGATGCCGTTCGCCCGCAGTGCAGCGCTCACGTCGTTGGCGGACACGCCGCCGTCCTCGGCGGACACGAGGTCGATGGTGCCCACCACGTCGGAGCGCTTCGCCGGGTCGGACACGAATGGTGTCGCCCAGTCCCGCGCCTCGGCCCATCCGTACAGCACCGAGGCCGACGCCGCACACCGTGAGGCGCACCAAGCGAGTCCGCCCTGTGCGTTCATCCACTGGATCTGCTGGTCGAGCAGGAACAGCGTGGCCAGCGCAGGCGTGTTGTACGTCTGGTCGAGTCGGCTGTTGTCCAGCGCAATCTTCAGCGACATCGACGCAGGGATCCAGCGCTTTGACGCGTGCACACCCTCGATGCGCTCCACCGCGGCGGGCGAGCACGCAGCGATCCACAGGCCGCCGTCCGAGGCGAAGCACTTCTGCGGGGCGAAGTAGTACACGTCGGCCTCGCTCGGGCTCCACGCAAGGCCGCCGGCGGCCGACGTGGCATCCACGAGCACGATCGAGCCGGCATCGGCCCCTGCCGGGCGGCGCAACTGCATCGCCACACCCGTCGAGGTTTCGTTGTGGGTGAGCGCGTACGTGTCGTAACCCGCAGTGGCCGTGATGTCTGGGTGGCTGCCGGTGGGGGACTCGACGACGAGCGGAGCGCCGAGGTGCGGTGCTGCGGCGGACGCCTCGGCGAACTTCGAGGAGAACTCGCCGAACACGAAGTGGGCGCTGCGCTCGTCAATGAGGCCGAACGTGGCGATGTCCCAGAACACGGTGGACCCGCCGTTGCCGAGCACGATCTCCCAGCCGTCGGGCAGGCCGAACAGTTCGCTGAGACCGGCGCGCACCGAGCCGACCACTTTCTTCACCGGCGCCTGGCGGTGCGAGGTGCCGAGCCAGGTGGTGGCAACCGAGGCGAGCGCGTCCACTGCGCTCTTGCGGACGCGGGACGGTCCGCAGCCGAACCGGCCGTCTGCGGGCCGAAGTTCGGAAGGAATCACAATTTCGTGGGGGATTTTGGCCATGCACCTGCCAGCATGGAAGATCGTGAGCAGAATCACAAGCCGAGTGTCCGCACGAATTGCCGCAATCGCCGAATCGCCCACCCTGGCGGTTGATGCCAAGGCCAAGGCCCTCAAGGCCGCTGGCGAGGACGTCATCGGATTCGGGGCCGGTGAGCCGGACTTTCCCACCCCCGCCCACGTGGTGGAAGCCGCCTGCGCCGCCGCCAAGGACCCGGCGATGCACCGCTACACACCCACCCCGGGCCTGCCCGACCTGCGTGCGGCGATTGCCGCCAAGACCAAGCGGGACAGCGGTTTCGAGGTGTCTCCCGAGCAGGTGATCGTCACCAACGGCGGCAAGCACGCCGTGTTTGCCTCGTTCGCGCTGCTGTGCGACCCGGGCGACGAGATCATCGTGCCCGGCCCGTACTGGGTCACCTATCCCGAGGCCATCTCGCTGGCTGGTGGCGTCACCAAGGTGATCCCCACCACGGAGGAGACTGGCTTTCGGGTGTCGGTGGACCAGTTGGAGGCCGCACGCACAGAGCGCACCAAGGCCGTGCTGTTCGTGTCGCCGTCGAACCCCACGGGTGCGGTGTACCCCAAGGAAGAGATCGTGGCGATCGGCGAGTGGGCCCTGCGCCACGGCATCTGGGTGATCACCGACGAGATCTACGAGCACCTCACCTACGGCGCCCACACGTTCCACTCGCTGCCCACGCTCGTGCCCGACATCGCAGACACCTGCATCGTGCTCAACGGTGTTGCCAAGACGTATGCGATGACTGGCTGGCGTGTTGGCTGGATGATCGGCCCGAAGGACGTCATCAAGGCCGCCACTAACTTCCAGAGCCATGCCACGTCGAACGTGTGCAACGTCGCCCAGAAGGCTGCACTCGCTGCCGTGGCTGGCGACCTCACCGCGGTGTCGATGATGCGCGATGCGTTCTACCGCCGCGGCCGCACGATGCACCAGATGCTCTCGGCCATCTCCGGGGTCACGTGCATGGAGCCGCAGGGCGCGTTCTACTGCTTTCCGTCGTTCCAGGGCCTGCTCGGCCGCCCGGTCGGCGCAGACGGCCGTGTGGCCTCCAACACGCTCGAGCTGTGCGACCTCATGCTCTCCGAGGCCAAGGTGGCGCTGGTGCCGGGAGAGGCATTCGGCGCGCCCGGCTACGCACGCCTGTCGTTCGCCCTGGCGGACAAGGACCTCGAAGAAGGCGTGCGCCGCCTTCAGCAGCTGTTCGCCTGACGCAAGCGCATGCGGGACGGCGGCACCACGGCGTCGCCTAGGTTGACGGCGTGACCGCCGTGCACCCGAACGATCCCTTCGAGTCGATCGACCCGGCATGGCTCGCCTCCAAGCCGGGCACGAAGTGGCAAACGCCTGCGGGCCGCATCGGCGCGTGGATCGCCGACATGGACTTCCGCCCGCCCGACGTCGTGCTCGACGCGCTGCGCGCTGTTGTGGACTCCGGCGATCTCGGCTACCCCACGTGGAACCCGCGTCGGCACACGCCACTCGTGCCGCTGTTCGTGGAGCGCATGCAGCGCCGCCACGGATGGGCACCCGAGGCCGCGCACTGCCGTGAGTACGACGACGTGATCCAGGCAGTGCGTCAGGTGGTGTACTTCATGAGCAGTCCGGGCGACGGCATCGTGATGCACACCCCCGCGTACCCCCCGTTCCACGCAACGTGGCGCAGCATGCAACGTCGTCTCGTAGCGCTACCGGCGCACGCCACGCCCGACGGGTGGCGCTTCGATTACGACGACCTTGAGCGGCGCCTGCAGGCAGAGCCGGGGATGGCACGAATCTGGATCCTCTGCCACCCGCAGAACCCCCTCGGCCGCGTGTTCGGCCGGGCGGAACTCGAGCGCATCGCAGCGATCGCGGAGCGCCACGACCTCATCGTCATCAGCGACGAGATCCACGCCGAGATCGTCTACGCGCCCGGGCGCCATATCCCGTTCGAGTCGCTTGGGCCGGAGGTGTCGGCGCGCACGGTCACGCTCACGTCGGCATCGAAATCGTTCAACCTCGCGGGGATGCGCTGGGCGGTGGCCCACGTCGGTGCGCCGTCGGTGCGTGCCGTGTTCGACACGCTGCCTGCACACTTCGCCGGCATCACGAGCATCATGGCCGCCACCGCCGTGGAGGCTGCGTGGACGCACGGCGACGAATGGTTGCGTGCCTGCGTGCGCCATCTCGACGCGCGCAGGCAGCAGTTGGCTGGGCTGCTCACAGCGCACCTTCCGTCCGTCTCGTACGTCCCGCCGCAGGCCACGTACCTCGCGTGGCTCGACTGCCGCGGGCTCGGCCTGACAGAGGAACCCGCCGAGGTGTTCCGGCGCGGCGGGGTGGAACTCAGCCCCGGGCCGGATTTCGGCACGACATCAAGCGGGTTCGTGCGGCTGAACTTTGCTACCTCGAGCGCGCTGCTCACCGAGATTGTCGAACGAATGAGCGCGGCGACGCAGGTGCGCTAGGGTCCCCTCGTCCGGATCGCCAGTCCGGACGACGTGAAACCAGCGAAGTCCGGTGAGATTCCGGCGCTGTCCCGCAACGGTAAAGCTTCCCGGCATCCAGTCGGACAAGATCAGCCCGGCCGCCTGGGATCACGTGCGACCAACCAACCCTCGGATGAAGGGTGGACCGCGCGGCACCGGTTCACCGGGGTCCCTCGTTCCCTCTTTATCCTCCAGATTCTTGGAGGATGAAACCCCATGATTACCCGTCGCCGCATCCTGTTCGCGGCCCTGTCTCTCGTCCCACTCGCCGCAGCCTGCGGCTCGAAGTCGGACACCTCCGAAGCCTCGAAGGTGATTGCGGTGGCGAAAACCACCACCACTTCGTCGACTGTGGCACTGCCGCTTGGCAAACCGAGTCGGATCGTGTCGCTCTCGCCGACCGCCACCGAGACGTTGTTCGCCATCGGGGCCGGTCCCCAGGTGATTGCGGTGGATAGCTTCTCGAACTTCCCGGCCGAGGCGCCCGTGACCGACCTGTCGGCCTACGAGCCGAACGTGGAGGCCATCGCGAAGTACCAACCGGACCTTGTGATCACCGACGGCACGAATACCGAGCTTGCCTCACAGCTGAACAAGCTCGGTATCGCGGTGCTCGAGGCGAAGGCACCGAAGAACCTTGCTGGCGTGTACCAGCAGATCGAGACGATCGGTGCGGCCACAGGGAACATCGCCGCCGCCGGCAAGCTGTCCACGAAGATGCAGGACCAGATCATCGCCCTCATCAAGACGTACACCAAGCCCACGGCGGGCAAGGTTCGGTACTACTACGAGCTGGACAACACGTTCTACTCCGCCTCGTCGAAGACCTTCGTCGGTGCCCTAATGGCCCAGCTCGGGATGTTCAACATCGCCGACAAGGTGGATAACTCCACCACCGCCGGCTACCCGCAGCTGACACCGGAGTTCATCGTGGGGGAGAACCCGGACGTGATCCTGCTCGCGGACTCCAAGTGCTGCCAGCAGAACGCGGAGACGGTTGCGGCTCGGCCGGGCTGGTCCGAGATTCGAGCGGTCAAGGCCGGCCGAGTGGTGGTCCTCGACGACGACATCGCCTCCCGCTGGGGGCCCCGTGTCCTTGACCTCGTGCAGACCATCGTGCTGGCCATCACTGGGGTCACGCCGGACCCGGCCATTATCTACGAGTCATAAGCAGCCAATGACGCCCACTCTCCGCCGCCCACGCAGCCTGGTGATCAGCGTTGCGGTCGGCGCGCTCGTGGTTGCGGTAGTGGTGGGTGTTATCGCCGGCACGTCGGGGATCGCCCCGGGCCGTGTGCTGTACGAGGTGCTCGACCGGCTCACCCCCGGTCGGCTCCGTTCCGGGCTGAACCTGCGCGAGCGCAACATCGTGTGGGAACTGCGCATGCCCCGCGTGGTGCTCGCCGGGATGGTGGGGGCGATGCTCTCGCTTGCCGGCGCGTCGTTCCAGGGCGTGTTCCGCAACCCGCTCGTGGACCCGTACCTGCTGGGCGCCGCAGCCGGCGCGGGCCTCGGGGCGACGGTGGCTATTGCGTACATGAAGACGCTGCGGAACTCCTGGCCGGTTGACCCGATCGTGGCGCTCGGCTTTGCCGGTGCGGTGC
Organism: Actinomycetota bacterium; assembly: GCA_009701715.1. Classification (GTDB taxonomy): domain Bacteria; phylum Actinomycetota; class Acidimicrobiia; order Acidimicrobiales; family Ilumatobacteraceae; genus WLJO01. The sequence goes on along the minus strand of WLJO01000008.1, from coordinate 73,234 downwards.
TCGCCGTCATCGCTACGTACTTCGTGGGTGCTGCCGGCGGCACCCGAACGTCCACTTCGCTCGTGCTCGCCGGTGTGGCTGTCACGTCGTTCGCCACGGCCCTGCAGACGTACCTGCAGCGCCAGGACGATGACACCCGGCGCGAGGTGTTCTCGTGGATTCTCGGCCGTCTCAACACCGCCACGTGGGGCGACGTTCGCCTCGTGGCGCCGTACATCGTGTTCAGTTCCGCGATCCTGCTGCTGTACCGGCGACAGTTGGATGTGCTGCGGGTGGGCGAGGACGAGGCGGACGCGCTCGGTGCCCGTGTGGCGAGCACACGCGTGTGGGTGGTGGCCGCCGCAACGCTCGGCACCGCAGCGGCGGTGTCGGTGAGCGGTCTTATCAGCTTCGTCGGCATCATCGTGCCGCACACAGTGCGCCTGCTCGGCGGCTCCAGTTACCGGCGGGTGCTGCCGCTCTCGCTGCTGGTTGGTGCGGCGTTCCTCATCCTCACCGACACGTTCGCCCGCACCGCTGCGGGCGGCGACAACATCCCGATTGGTGTGGTCACGGCGTTCTTCGGCGCCCCGTTCTTCATCATCCTCATGCGCACCCGGTCGGTGGTGCGATGAGCAGGGTGGACGTGAGCGCACTCACTGTCCGTTTCGGCCGGCGCGATGCGGTGAGCAACTTCTCCGCGTCGGTGGCGCCGGGGGAGTGGCTGTGCCTGATCGGCCCGAACGGCGCGGGCAAGTCCTCCATCCTGCGCAGCATCGTGGGGCTCGTGGAGTCCACGGGTGGCATCGAGGTGAACGGTCGCTCCATTCGTGGCCTGGCGAGCCGGGAACGCGCTCGCCTCGTTGCGTACGTGCCGCAGTCTCCAGTGCTGCCCGACGACATGACAGCGTTCGAGTACGTGCTGCTCGGGCGCAACCCGTTCGTGGGCACGTTCCGTTCCGAGACCAAGCACGACCGCAGCGTGGTGTCCGGCGTGCTCGCGCAACTGGACCTGGACCGCTTCCGCGACCGATACCTCGCGACGATGAGCGGTGGCGAGCGCCAGCGACTCGTGATCGCCCGGGCGCTCGCGCAGGAGGCCCCGGTGCTGCTGCTCGACGAGCCGACTACGGCGCTCGACATCGGCCACCAGCAGCAGGCGCTCGACCTCGTGGACGGCCTGCGGCGTCGCCACGGGCTGACGGTGATCTCCGCGATGCACGACCTCACGCTGGCCGGTCTGTACAGCGACCGGCTCGCGCTGCTGCACGAGGGGCACCTCGTGTCCCAGGGGATGGCGGCAGATGTGCTGCGGCCCGAGACGCTCGCCGAGTTCTACAACGTGTCGGTGAAGGTGCATCAGGAGGCCGACGGCACCGTGATCGTCATACCGGTTCGCCAACTGGGCTGACGGGCCGTGGTGTCGCTGTTACGGCATCTGCAGGCGTTGACCGCTCGACTCCGCCCGCACCGGGTCCAGGAATGCATTGCAGCGCTCGAGCAGTTCTGAGCACGCCGCAGATCCTCCCTTTCCGTTCGTTGGATGCAACCAAACCGGGGGAAAGTCGGCCCAGAGTGCAACCAAACCGGGGGAAAGTCGGCCCAGAGTGCAACGAATCAACCGAAAAGTCTCCGGCTGGCGGCAACTGGGAACTGGAGGGTGCCGCCCACCTGCGAGGATTGTCGCGTGAAGAGGCGTGTGTCGGGGCTGCTGCGATGGCCGGTTCGATTGCTCGTGCCGGGCGCCCTCGTGCTGGTGTCTGCGTGCTCGGGCTGGGGAGGGGGCGACAAGGCTGACTCACCCGCCGAGGTGGTGGCACTCAGCGCTCCGGCCAAGGCCCAGCACCCGCTCGACGGGCTCACTGCCGCCGAACTGGACACCTTCCGCACGGTGCTTGCCGACAAGGGTCTCGTGGTTGGCAGCGAGTTCCCGTACATCGCAGTCGACGAACCCGACAAGGCGTCGGTGCTCGCCTGGAAGCCGGGCTCGACGTTGCGCCGGCGCGTGTTCGCAGTCGTGCGTCGGGAGCACCGCACCTATGAGGCGGTGGTGGACCTCGCCGAGCGGTCGCTGGTGTCGTGGACGGAGAAGCCGGGCGCGCACACCGGGTTCGCGGAGAGCGAGTTCGGCATCGGCGTCAGCGCCGCCTCGGCCGACACTCGGTTCGTCACCGCGCTGTCGAAGCGCTCGCTCGCGCTCGCCGACGTGACGCTCTACACCTTTGCCGGTGGCTCCACGAACGGGCCGGGTGAGGCGGGGCACCGCATCGCCCGTGTGCTGCCGTACGTCACCTCTGGCGATCCGGCAACGGTGCTCTCGCGTCCGGTCGAGGGACTGTTCGCAAGTGTCGACCTCGACACCGGCGAGGTGCTGTCCGTTACCGACACCGGCGTGGTGACCGTTCCGCCCACAGCCGTGCCGCCGAAGCGTCAACGGCCGCCGCTCGAGCCCGTGGTGTTCGCGTCGGGTCGCAGCAACGTACAGGTCGACGGTACGCAGATCGGTTGGGACGGATGGTCGCTGCGCTGGCGGGCGAACCGTCGCAGTGGTGTGGAGATCGCGGACGTTCGCTTCGACGGGGGCACGGGGGAGCGCCGCGTGATGTACGAGGGGTCGCTGGCCGATCTCTTCGTCCCGTATCAGCACCCCGACCCGTCGTGGACGTTCCGCACGCTGCTCGACTCCGCGGAGTTCGGCATGGGCAGCACGATGTCGTCGCTGCAGCCGGGCGTGGACTGCCCGACCACGTCTACCTTCTTCGACGTAGTGCTGCCCAACGACCGCGCGCAGGCACAGGTGAAGCCGCGCTCGATGTGCGTGTTCGAGCGACCCACCGGAAACCCGAGCTACCGCCACGAGCGCGATGCGGCGCCCGAGACCGAGCTGGTGCTGCGCTGGATCTCGGTGGTGGGCAACTACGACTACATCGTCGACAACGTGTTCGGTGTCGACGGTTCGATGCGGTTCCACGTCTATGCGGCGGGCATCGCCCTGCAGCGCGGCACATCTGCTGCAACTGCTGCCGATGCACACGACATCGGCGAGGACGAGCACGGCGTGCTGGTGGGCAACGGCCTGCTGGCGGTGAATCACGATCACTTCATGAGCTTCCGCCTCGATCTCGATGTGGGCGAGACGGACAATCGCGTGGTGCGCCAGGCGCTCGTGCCCAATGAGGTGGGCGGGAACCCCGCACGCACCGACATCTGGAAGGTGAGCGAGCAGGTGGTGGCCAGCGAGGCTGCTGCGCGCTACACGCCGGATGCTCGTGCGCCTGAGCGCTTGCTGGTGCAGTCAGCGCTTGCGAACGGTCCGCTCGGCCATCATCCGGGCTACGAGATCGACTTCGGCAACAGCGTGGCCGTTGCGCCTGCGTCGTCGGTGAGCGACCCGGGCTCCCGACGCGGTGGATGGGCTGCCGAGACGCTGTGGGTGACGCCGTATGCGCAGGGCGAGCAGTTTGCGAGTGGCTTGTACGTGCCCGACGGATCGGCTGACGCAGGACTTCCGGCGTGGACCGCTGCAGATCGTTCGTTGACCAACACGGACCTCGTGGTGTGGTTCACGGTGGGGTTCCATCACGTGGTGCGCACGGAGGACCTGCCCAACATGCCGGCTCACGAGGGCGGGTTCGGCCTGCGCCCCGCCGACATGTTCCCCTCGAACCCGTTGCTTCGCTAGCCCCCACCTGCGTTCTCGGTCCCCAGAATGCTCAGAACGTGCATGTTGGCGACCGGGAACAATCCACCACCTGCGTTCTCGGTCCCCAAAACGCTCAAAACGTGCACGTTGGCGACCGAGAACAAACCACCACCTGCGTTCTCGGTCCCCAAAACGCTCAAAACGTGCATGTTGGCGACCGAGAACAAGAGGGGTGAGAGCCAGGCTGATCGCACTGCTCCATCCGGGCGAGCCATCCCATGACGGAACAGTACGCCTGCGTCGAGCTACTGGGTCTGCTGCAACCGGTACTCGCGCATGACGCGTGGCCGGATGGCGGAGGCGGCGACCTCATCACCGTGCAGAACGACCGGGTCGAGGTCGATCCCGCCCGGCCAGCACACCGTTCCTGAAACCTCTTCAACAGTGACCGCAGCGAAGGTCTCGTCGTTGTCGATGGAGCTGAGCAATCCGTCCAGCACTCCCTCGAAGTCGAGCTCTCGGACAAGTCCGTCGGAGAAGGCGATGCGGAGAGAGCGTCCGCCAAGGTGGCCGACTGCGGTGACACGTACACGCATGCTCATGCCTTGAGGCTACTGAATCGGCTCGAGCCGGCGTACAGCGGTGGTTGTGCTGGTGCTACCACGGTCGTACCATCTCGGTATGTCGACTGTGGTGAAGCGCTCGGTATCTCTCCCGGCTCCTGTCTTTGAGGAACTGGAACAACAGGCGGCCGCAGCGGGGCTCACCGTGTCGGCTGCGCTTGCCGAGGCCACCGAGTTCTGGCTGACGGTCCGCCGTGGCCTCCGTTCGGTCCGGGCCTGGGAGCGTCAGCACGGTGCGTTCACTGCCGAGGAACTGGCTGCAGCGGACCGCCAACTTGATCGCTCCGGGGTGGGTCTGCGCTAGTGGCGACGAAACGTACGCCGCTCGGCCTTGTCTACGACACGGGTGCACTGATCGCTGCCGAGTCCAACGACAGGCGGATGTGGGCGTTGCACGCACGTGCGTTGCAGCGCGGCGTGCTCCCGGTGGTACCGGCGGCGTGTTTGGTGGAGGCATGGCGCGGCGCCAAGCAACCGGGACTCATCCGGCTTCTCGACGGTTGTTCGGTGGAGTCGCTTGATGCTGATCGGGCAAAGCGGGCGGGCGTACTGCAGCGAACGGCACCCGGTGCCACGGCGGACGCCACGGTGGTGGAGGTCGCTGTGCGACGCGGGGCGGCAGTGATCACCTCGGATCGGGGCGATATCGAACGGCTCGCTGCAGCAGCACGTCGCCGCCTGCAGATCATCGACGTGTGACCCCACCCCGGGGTCCGGACCGCTCGTCAGTACTCGATGCCCTTGCGGGCCTCGACTCCTTGGTCGAAGGCGTGCTTCACCTTGCGCATCTCGGTGACGGTGTCCGCGATCTCGATGATGTCGGGGTGCGCATCGCGCCCGGTCACGATCACGTTGGTGCGCGGCGCACGGTTGCGCAGCGCGTCCACCACGTCGGCCACTGGCACCCACCCGAACTTCACGATGTAGGTCACCTCGTCGAGGATCACGAGGTCGTAGTCGCCGCTCGCCAGCTTCTCCTTCGCCACGCGCCATGCCTCGCGCCCGTGGGCCTCGGTGGCGTCCATGTCCGTGGAGTCCCACGTGAAACCGTCGCCCAGTGCCCACCACTCGATGCCGAGGTGGTCCGCAAGCTTCTTCTCGCCGGTCTTCCACACCTCGTTCTTGATGAACTGCACCACGCACACCCGCCAGCCGCGGGCCCACGCCCTGCCCATCACGCCGAACGCGGACGAACTCTTGCCCTTTCCGTCTCCGGTGTTGACGAGGATGAGCGATTCGGGGCGCATGCCGCCACGGTACCGAGGGCGATACCCTCAGCAACCGCCCCTACCGGACGAAGGCGCACGCGATGATCGAACGAGACTTGGACCACCACGTCAACGGGTGCGGCGCCGCCCACCGACGGCTCGTGGGGCATCTCGAGGCGCTCGTGGATTCCGGCGGTCTGAACGATGCCGTGGCGCAGCAGCCGTGCCGCCTGCCCGGGTGGTCCGTCGGTCACCTGCTCACGCACCTCGCGCGCAACGCGGACAGCCACACCCGCGTGATCGACGGCGCACTGCGCGGCGAAGTGACCGACCAGTACGAGGGAGGCGCGGCCGGCCGCAGCGCGGAGATCGACGCGGGCGCCGCACGTGGCGCGCAGGTGCTGGTGGACGACGTGCGATCCTCCATCGTGCACCTGGAGGCGGCCTGGGCGCGGGCCACTGCGGGTGGCTGGCTGGGGGAGTGGCGCAGCCCCGGTGCCGGCCAGCGACCGCTGTTCGAACTGGCATTCCGCCGCTGGCGCGAGGTGGAGGTGCACCACGCAGACCTTGGCCTTGCCGGGTTCAACAGCGACGACTGGTCGTCCCGCTATGTCGCGGAGGAACTGCGCATTCGCACGATGGAGTGGACGAGTCGCCAGCCGATGGGGCTCGCCACGCTCCCCGAGGCAGCGTTGCGCCTCGCGCCCGCTGTGCGCCTCGCGTGGTTGCTCGGCCGGGCAGTGCCCGACGGGCTGGAACCGGTGCAGTACGCATGAGGGTGGCCCGCGCCGCACGGCGCTTCGTGCCGGTGCTCGTGGCGGTGCTTGGGCTGTCGATGGCGGTCGGCGCGGCTGCGGCCTCGGCCCATGCGTCGCTCGACGATGCGAGCCCCCGCGCCGGTGCGGTGCTGGAGGGTCCGCCGGTGGAGGTGGTGCTGGACTTCGACAGCGAGGTGGTGCAGCAACTCACCGGGTTGCGCCTGCTGGACGCCACCGGTGCCGACGTGCTGCTGAACGCCCCGCTGGACACCCCGGACCGCACGCAGGTGGTGGTGCCGCTGCGCAATCCCGAGGACGTTCCTGCTGGGGTGTACGTGGTGCGGTACCGGGTTACGTCGGTGGACTCTCACGTGATGCACGGGGCGTTCACGTTCCAGGTGGGTGCGGCCGTGCGGGACCAGCGCGCCGTGCTCGAATCCGTGGGTGCGGGTGGTGCGTCCCCCGCGCTCGAGTGGGTGATCGGTGCGCTGCGCCTCGTTGCGCTCGCGGGGTTCTCGCTGTTCGTGGGCACCGGTGTGCTGGCGGCCGTGGCCGCTGGGGCGAGTGGTGGCATGTCGGTGCGGCAGCGACTGCACCTCACCCACACCGGGTGGGCTGCGGTTGCGATTGCGGCGGTGTCCACCGTGCTGCTGCTCGCTGCGCAGGCCGCGCACAGCGCAGGCTTCGGGTTGGGCGGTATTGCAGACGTCTCCGCGTGGTCCGATGCGGCCCCGGCGCGCTTCGGCATCGCGCTGCTCGTGCGCCTCGTGCTCGTGGCGTTCTGCGGTCTCGTGGTCGGCGGTGTTGGCCTGGCCGGTGGTGCGGCGTGGCGGGCCACGTTCGCCGTGCTCGTGGTGTGCCTTGCGGTCACGTTCGGGCTCTCGGGGCACCCGGGCACCGGGCGCCTGCCCGCGCTCGGTCTGTTGCTGGATGGGTTCCACCTGCTCGCTGCTGCGCTGTGGGTGGGTGGTCTCGGCGTGGTGCTGCTCGGGAGGCGCACGTGGCTCGGCGGGGGCGAGGCTGATGCGGGCGCAGAGGCCGATGGCGGCGCAGGGACTGATGCGGGCGCAGAGACTGATGCCGGCGCAGAGACTGATGCCGCGGCCATGCGTCTCGTGACGCTGCTGCCGTATGCCGTGGCGGTGCTGGTGCTCACTGGCGCTGCGCAGTCGTGGCGACTGGTGCGCAGCGTGTCCGCGCTCGATGGCACGACGTTCGGCGGAGTGTTCGTCGGCAAGATGGCGATCTCGGTGCTCGTGGTTGTGGTGGTGATCGCCGCGTCGGCGGCCATCCGGCGCTCCACGCTGCTGCCGGCACGGCGGTTGCTCGTTGCCCATGCGGTGCTCGGCGTGGTGGCGATGGGTGTGTCTGCCGGTCTCGTGGGGCTCAACCCCGATGAGCGCGGGCCGCTCCAGCCAGCGGCGGTGTCCGTGCAGCAGGGCACGCTGAGCGTGTCGCTGGTGGTCACGCCTGCGGTGGAGGGGGCCAACGATTTCCACCTCGTGGTGGACGAGAGCGATGCCGTTACCCCCACGGCCGAGGCGAGGCTGTCGATCAGCAGGCCCGAGGCGGGAATCTCCGAGGTGTCGATTCCGCTCGCGCCGGACGGGCCGAACCACTACTCCGCGTACGGGGTCAGTATCCCGCAGGCCGGAACGTGGCAGGTGACCATCGAGGTGGACCGGGCCGACGGCACGACCGCCACGCTGTCTACGTCGGTGCGCATCGCGGGGTAGGGGGGGGTGAGGCCCCGTTGGTTCACGGGCGAGAACTGAACCGGTGTTACCGTGACCCCCCTGCGGGCTATCACTACTTCCGCATGTGGAGCGGCTGGGCCGAAGGCACCGTGAACGAGGGCTACCGCTATGCGGACTGGCTGATCACGGTTCCGCTGCTCGTGGTGGAACTTCTCATCGTCCTCGGTGTGAGCGCAGACCGCCGCAAGAAACTGATGTTCTCGCTGGTTCCCGCAACAGTGTTGATGATCGCACTGGGGTATCCGGGTGAAGTGGCCTCCGGGGACGGAATGAAGTGGCTGTTCTGGGTTCTGGCCATGGTGCCGTTCGCCTTCATCCTCTACATCCTGGTGGGTGAGCTAAAGGCTGCTGGGGCCCGTGAAACCGGTGCGGTGAGCAAGGCCATCAAGAACGCCACCGCGGTGTTGCTCATCACCTGGATGGTGTACCCGATTGCGTATCTCTTCCCCGTCGTCTTCGATGCCGGCAACGAGGGCGCAGAGACGGCCCGTCAGATCGGGTACACGCTGGCGGACATCACCGCGAAGTGTCTCTACGGTCTGATGATCCTGAACATCGCAAGGGCACGCTCCGGCGATTCGCACTAGCGAGAAACGTTCGGAGCAAGCGGCGGCTGTTGCCATTCGGCAACAGCCGCCGCATTTTTGGGCCGGGTCGCGAGACGGGGCGTGAAGCGGTGCGCCCGGCGCGACCGTGGTCGGCGCGTGCAATCCCGCAGTCCGGTACGTGGCAGGTGACCATCGAGGTGGACCGGGCCGACGGCACGACGGCCACGCTGTCCGCGTCGGTGCGCATCGCTGGGTAGGGGGGGGTGAGGCAGCGCGTTGCGGGGCCCGGATCCAGCGCCTAGCGCGCACATGAGGGTCCCTGCCTTCCGGTGCGCTCACTGCTTCGAGATGGCCGGGTTTCACTTTTTCCGGAGGTGTGACGTCCCGTGTTGTGGTCTCCGTCGAAGGGCAAATCGTGCACAAGCGCGCGAGGCGCTCGTTCGCCCCACAAGCGGCCTTAAGTGGACCATTGGCGGTGCAAACCGGGTGTCGAGATTGTCTCCCGCCGGTTGGAAGCGGTGGGGTCACCTGCGTAAACAGGCCATTACTGCTAACAATTGCCTACACCCGCCCGAAGGGCGCCGGCTGTTTCGTTCTTTGGGGTCGTGGGAATGCACAAGTACAAGGTCACACAGTCCGCGGTAGCGCATCTCTTGGCTGCCGTTCAGAGTGAACAGATAGCGATTCCTGAACTACAGCGCCCTTTCGTCTGGGACAGCGTGAAGGTGCGTGATCTGATCGATTCGTTGTATAACGGCTACCCGGTCGGATATCTGATCACGTGGCACTCTGTGGGCGCTGCCCTCAAAGGCGGTCAGTTGGCCGGACACCAGCAGATCCTGATTGATGGGCAGCAGCGGGTAACCGCGCTGCGCGCAGCTGTCGCGGGCCTTCCGGTGATTAACAAGCGATATAAGACAGTCCGAATCGCGATTGCGTTCAACCCGGTCACGGAGAAATTCGAAACAGCCAATCCTGCGATCAGAAAGAACAGCGAGTGGATCGCTGATATCAGCGAGTACTTCAACTCGTCACCTCTGACATTCGCCAGGAACTACCTGGAGCGCAATCCGAGCCTCGCACCGGACGCCATCGAGGTCGCTCTCGCCAGGCTCGACGGCCTTAAGAACGCTCAGGTTGGAGTGATCGAGCTCGAAAGCGACCTGGACGTTGAGACGGTCTCCGAGATCTTCATCCGGATCAACTCAAAGGGTGTTCCACTGAGCAGCGCTGACTTTGCGATGAGCAAGATTGCCAGCTACGGCGACCGGGGGCGGAACATTCGCAAACTCATCGACTACTTCTGTCACCTCGCCGTAGCGCCCCATGCGTACTCCGACATCAAGGAGAACGACACCGACTTCGCGAAGTCACCGTTCCTCGCCGCGATCGCTTGGTTAAAGGACGACAGCGATGACCTGTACGACCCGGAGTACGGCGATCTGATCCGCGTTGCCGGGCTCGTCGGATTTAGCCGCGGCAAGGCGGCATCGATCGTGAGTGAACTTTCGGGCCGCGATCCAGAAACTCGCAAGGTTGACGAGGGCCGGATTCCCGAGGCATTCGACAAGCTGGAGGCTGCCCTCCTGCAGATCGTAAAGAAGTACCACTTCGAGAACTTCTTGATGATCGTGAAGTCAGCGGGTTTCATTACGGCGGGAATGATCGGCTCCACCAACGTCGTGAACTTCGCCTACGCCCTTTACCTGAGGCTTCGCAGCGACTCCACGATGTCTGAGGGCGAGCGAAAGCGGATCGTGCGGCGCTGGTTCGTGATGTCCCTCCTTACGGGCCGTCACTCGGGAAGCTTCGAGTCGACATGGGAGCAAGACATTCGCCGAATCGATTCTCTCGGTGCTGCTGCGTACCTCAAGCAGATCGAGGAGTCCGACCTTTCGGATGCCTTCTGGACTGTCACTCTGCCCAACAGCCTCGAGACAACAAGCACTGTCAGCCCCTTTTTCCAGACCTTCCTCGCGTCCCAAGTGGCCAGTAACTCGCGAGGATTCCTCTCGAAGAGCATCACCGTGGCGGCCATGCATCAACAGTCGGGCGACATTCATCACGTGGTTCCGAAGGCGTACCTCTGCGATAACGGCTTCCCCGATCGTGGCGACTACAACCAGGTGGCCAACTACGCACTGACCGAGACTGCGATCAACATCAGCATTGGCGCTCGCTCGCCGGTGGAGTACATGGGGCTCATCCGAACCCAGACCGAGACGGGCAAGCTCGTGCTCGGGGAAATCACCGACGCTGCCGACCTCAAGAAGAACCTTGTCGAGAACGCGATACCACCGACCATCTTCACTGTGACAGCGGGGTCGTACCCCGAGTTCCTTCAGCAGCGCCGAAAGTTAATGGCGATCTCCATGCAGGCGCACTACGAGAGCCTGTAGCGGCCCCCGTCACGGCCGGCCAGGAGTACTGATCAACATCCCGAGGTGACAGCAAGAAAGCGGCCCCCTTCCGCTGTCGCCTACGGAACCAACCCGTCCTCGACGGCAATGACGGTGTCGTAGAGGCCGTAGCGCCGAAGTCCCTTGTGGGACTCGACACCCGTGTAACGGAGCGAAGCGTCCTCGTACCGCCGGAACGCAAACACGGCTTGGTTCATGTGGGTTGGATTGAAGACCCCAAGTGACACCAGCAGATTGAAGTCGGCCACCGACAGCCCGGTAACGGCCTTGAAGAGGTCCGGCTCCAGTTTGGTGATGACGTCCTGGAGCGTGTTCTCCCGATAGTCGGTGAGGTACATGAAGGCCGGGATCCGGGTGGCGAACTTGATCAGCTTCTCCTGGATCTGCTTGCGCTTCGACTTGTACTCCCGCTCCTCGTCGGAGAGTTCCTTCTTCTCCTTGGGCGTGAGAGCCTCGCCCTTCGTCTTCTTCGTGTCCTTGACGGCCTCGCTCTTGTTCACCACGGTCTCGAAGATCGCGCTGCCGAGAGCGCGGAACCCTTCGATGTTCATGATGGCGTTCATTGCCGCCTCGCTCGTCATGATTCGCTTGAGGGTGTCGTTGTCGACATTGACGAGGATGGCGGATTCCCACTTGCGGGCAAGCAGCGTCGCGGAGGTGCCTGCCATGGCAATGTCGAGGATGCCCCCGGCGTCGACCTGGGTCATGTTCGACCCGTCGTAGGCAAGGACCGGGAGGAACTTCACGAGTTCCTCGACAGCGTGCTCGGGGTTCTGGGTCTCGGGGGAGAGGCCAGCGCCGTACTCGGCGATCTGGCGGAGCGCACGAGTGGGGGCGAAGTCGAACACGAAGCACGCGGGTTTCAGCACCGCCTCCTCGTGAGGGTTGTCGCCGTTTGGGTTCTTGATCGACCACGGGGACTGCACTCGGAACGCCGCTTGGAAGTAGGTCTCGGGGGAGTTCAGGTTCCGGAGCATGAGGATTGCCGACCACTGCGGAACGGTCACGCCAGTCGTCAGCTTGCCGCACGAGAGCGTGATCGTCTTCGACTCGAAGCCCGAGCCAATCGCGACCCGCACCGGAGGCAGTGCAGCAAGTCCGAGTCCTGCATCGGTGCCAGCCACGCTGAGCACCGTGTAGCCGTGCCAGTAGACGTTCTGCTTCTCCCGAAGCAGGTTCGCCATTGCATGGCAGGCCGCAACGTTGGGTAGGAACCAGAACGAGTGCTGCAGGTACGGGAGCACTCGCACGTCCGAGTAGGGGAACGGCGGCCGGCTGCCAACCTTCAGGGCATCGATCTGGCTGGGCAGGTGGGCACCCCGGATAATGTCCAGCCACTTCTGTACATCACCCTTGTGCTTGAACTCGGCCGACTTCCCCCGGCCGGTCGCCTCGAAGAACGCATTCAGGTCGAACTCGTCGAACTCACCCTGGTTCGCGATCGCGATGAGCTCATCGGGCATCTGGTACGTGAGCAAACGCATCTCGGGAAGCGCCGCGTAAGGGTTCCACGCGTCCGGGTGCTCTTCGGTGAACTCCTGCTTGGCGCGCTGTTCGTCGGTGTACGTCCAGTTGAAGATCTGTTCCTCAATGAACTCGCCGGTGGCGAGCGCCTTGAACGGTGTCCCAGAGAGGTAAAGGTATGCCCGGGTGCTGATGGGCAGGAAGTCGGACTCCGCCCCTGACAGCGCATCAAGGCTCTCCCTGAAATCATCAAGCACGTTTGCGTACTCACCCTCGAGTTCCTTCTTGGCGACTTCGGCCTCTTCGCCTTCGAAGAGTTCCTTCGCGTTGTCCCGCCACGCGCCGAAGTGGTACTCGTCGAAGATCACCAAATCCCAGTTGACCCAGTGCAACCACTCGTTCTTCGCCTTGATGCGCCCGTCCTTCTTGCCGAGCAGATCCTGGAAGGAGCCGAAGTACACCAGCGGCCGCTTCTTGTTGGCCTTCATGGGGTCTCCGCCGCTCGACTTCGAGAGGTATTGCCAACCCTCAAAGTCCACGTGAGAGTTGAGGTCGGTTTCCCATGCGTCCTCAACTGCGGGCTTGAACGTGACGACGAGGACACGCTTCGCCCCCAACCGCTTGGCCAACTGGTAGGCGGCGAAGGTCTTGCCGAACCGCATCTTGGCGTTCCACAGGAAGCGCGGGACTGCGTCCTTGTCCTCGGCCCAGATCGACTCGTAGTAGGCAGCGGTCTTTGCTACGGCGTCGGCCTGCTCGGCGCGCATCTGAAACGTCTCATGATGGTTTCCAGCGGCGTTCTTGCCGGTACGCAGCTCGTGGATGGCGGTGCGCACATCGTCAGCCGTGCAGCGCATCCACTCAAGCTCGACATTCTCCAAACCCTTCGCCTTGAGGCGATCGCGGACAGCGCTGTCCCGGAAGTAGGAGCCATCCGGACGGTCGGCAGGCTCATGGACTTCGAGTTTGTACTTGAACTTGGCTTGGCCATGTGACTGTTTGATGCGCGCGTTCACGTCCTGGGTCGTCTGCCCGACCTTCAAGCACCCTGCATACTTCGGGATGTCTGGCGTGGACCAGGCGTAGATCTGCAGACGGGCCTCGGGGCGCTCCGGAAGGAGATCCTCGATCTGTCTACTCATCACGAACCTCCATCGGCCGGATCACCGACTCGATATAGACGACCTCGTCGTCGTTCAATCCGTACTTGGCGTACAAGGCGTTGTCGGACCAGACGCGATCCCACTGCTGCTTTGGCACCCAGCGATACGTCGAGTGGGTGGCGTGCTGGGTGATTTTTCGCAGCGATACTAGGAACCGGAAGAACCGCGTCGAGTAGTAGGTCCTGAGGCTTTCTGCCTCCGAACGCGACGCGACGTGGAAGAAAAGAAACGATTGAGTACACACGGAAGGCGAAGGCGCGATCAGCGGGGGCCCCAGCACTAGGTCTACGCCGCTCCGCTCGCGCTCGCGGCCGGAGCCGACCGCAGGTACGAGCAATTTCCAGGTGTCAACAAGATGACTGCTCTTTGTGACCTCAGAGCGGGCGATGTAGCCGGTCTGCCGGGTCATGTTCCGTATGTAGAAGATCGGTACATCGCCAGGACTCTCGACAGCGTGAAAGCCATCGAAGTTGGAGGTCCAGCCGAACTCCTTGTCGCGAGCGAGGATGCTGTTGACCGACTCTTCGTCGTATGCGAGAACCTTTCGCAGGATGCCCAGAGCGCGCGCGTCCCGCACCAGAACGTCATATTCATCGAGCGCGCGAAGCGTGGGCCCGGTGATCTCGCCCGCCCGGATGGTGACGACGGCGCACGAACTGTTATGCCCTTCGTCCCAGAGGAAGTAGCAAGCTCCGCCGTTGATACCGACGGACGGGAAGATCTCGGCCGCGTTTGGGTAATCGACAAGCGCGCTGATCCGCCTGTCGCTCAGCATCGCCTGGCGGAAGTCCGAGAGTCCCAACCCGCCCGCCATCCAACGGGAAGGAATGACCATCGCGAGGTATCGCGGTCCAAGCCGTTTCGCCTGCTCCACGAAGTGCTGGTAGATCGGGATGTCGCGAGTTCCGCCGTCGGACTGGAGCTGATACGGCGGGTTGCCGATGATGACGTCGAACCGCATGGTGTCTCCGAACAGCTCGGCGACGCGAGCATTGATGTCCTCAGTATGAATGAACGCGTACGCGTGGGTCTCTCGTTCCTCGCCCCGGTCCAGCGCTGCCCGACCGGCCCCACAGAACGTGCATCGTCCGTCCTGCCACGTGTGCTCGATGCGCTCGAACCAGATGTTTCCCGCCGGGTTGTCGAACGACGCAGCTATCGAATGCGTGCCGTTCGCCCACTTCGAGCAGTACAGGCTTCGGCGCGCAAGCAGGCTGGTGAGTTCAGTGATCGCGATGCCGTAGACCTGCTTCGTGAGGATGTGATCCACTCGGGCATCCAGGTCCGGGATCTCGTCTGCAAGCCCTTCGACGAGCCGCTTCGTGATCTCGCGGAGGAATACTCCCGACTTCGTGAACGGGTCGAGGAATCGAACGGTCTTGTCCGCCCAGATGTTCGCACCGTCGTTGCCCCGCGCCCATGCTTGACCAAGCTCGTCGAGCATCTGGTTGGCGAACTCCGGCGGCGTGAACACTTCGTCGTTTGATAGGTTGGCGATGCAGGTAAGTACGTCTGGGTTTCGGCCCTTGAGAGAGAAGCCAGCCTGGGTCATTGCGCGATCTCCGCTGCAGTCATCGGCGGGTACGTGCGGGTCGGGGTAAAGATCTCGTGCTTGCCGATATCACCGAAGAGGCTGTCTTCTCCGAACGAGGACAGTTGGGTCAAGGTGTCGTATCGGAAGTCCCGCCGTTGGAACTTTCCCTTTCCGAGGTAGGCCCACTCTGCGAACACGATGTGCCTGCCTTCAGCGGTTGTCAATTTGAGGGCGTCGCCGTGAACGATATTTGCCTCGACAACCACCTGCGCGGCCGCCTGCCACTCCGGGTCGACGCCACTCCCGAGATACGCGGACATGACGTTGAGCAGGATCTGTCTGCACTCGGCAACATTGTCGGGGAGTAGCTCAATCCCGTAGATACACATGAGCGCTAGGAGGGCGTGGTGGCGACGCTCGAACTCGCTCTTCGCGAACTTGGCCTCCACCGTTGCCAACTTCCGTTGGAGCACCGGTACTAGGAAGTTGCCCGAGCCACAAGCGGGCTCCAAAAACCGTGAGTCAATCCGTTCGGATTCGTCCTTGACCAGATCGAGCATGTCGTCCACGAGCCAGTCGGGCGTGAACACCTCGCCGTGGTCCGCAACGCGCTTCTTGGACTTGATGAGGGGGTCAACCGACCCTCCGGTAGGTGTCGGTTGGTTCATCGAGGTCACTGGCCGTCCTCAACGCTCGTAGTCCCCACGAGCGCATCGTAGACCCCGGACATAATTGGGAATGGCGATGTGGCTTCTTTCCGGGAAGTTTCGAAGGGACGTTGTCTTTAATGCCGGAGTGTTTCGCCAAGGTCGTTCTTCTCGGCCGGTCATTCCAGTGTCGGCAATGACGAGAATCGCCCGCGCCGCCCGGCCATCGTGATGCCGTTCGGCCTGTGGATGTCGTAGAGCTGCCGGCGCCGACCGCGTGCTGTCACAATCAGTTACGCCGCCTTGCTCACGCTGCTCACCGCAATCTGCAGGTAGTCCATCTGCAGCCGCTCGCCGGTCCACGTTCCGGTGATCAAATTCGGGTCTGCCGGGGCGGGCGCAACGAACGGTGCGAACTCGATGGTGCGGTCCACCGGATTTCCCGCTGGAAATGTGACGTCGAGCGAACGGTCGGGGTGGAGGGTGAGCCGCAGCCCAAGCACGTGCACCAACCGATGGTGGAACTGGCAGAAGCGCACCATGTTGCGCAGGTGGGTCTTTCCACCGAGGTGGCGCGGCACCACATGATGTGCGTCGAACGACCCATCGTGGTGACAGCCCGGGAACTGGCACGTGCGGTGACGCATCCGCAGCCAGCGGCGCTGCGCACGCGTGGGCGGCGGATCCTTCTTGATGACAACCGGCCCCACCTCGGTGTCGGCCACCGTGGTTACCGGCCCGTCGCAGGCGAGACACTCGACAATCTCGGGGGCGACTGCCGTGCCGTCCTCGAACGCAGCCGCATCGGCGTGGAGGTGCACGATCACCTCGGGCCGCGCTCGCACCTCGTCGCTGCCGGTGATCAGCCGTGCGCACGCATCGGCCATCGCCTGACGCCTCGGCACTCCCGCCTCCACCTGCGAGGCGGCGTTGACGGCAGCGATCACGGCCTGACCCGTGTCGGTGGGAAGCCGCAGCGTGATGACCATCGAACCGTCGACCTCGTCGGTCTCCCAGCGAAGACCCCGCGAGTCGAGTTGGCACACCACGTCTTTTGGCGTGCGCTTGCGGAGCGCGCTGGCCATCTTGGCCACCTGCGCAGCGGTGGCGCACTCGGCAATCCCAGCCAGGCACTCGTCGGTTTCGGGGGTAGCCACACGGGTGAGCTCTCGAACCTTGGAGAACGAGAGTTTCCCGCGGGAAAGACCGTCACGGATGGCCGGCAGCGAGCCGAGCACCCGTGCCACGCGCAGACGCTCGGAGGCGGCCACGTACCCGAGCGCGCACTTCCAGCCCAACCACTGCTGCGGTGAGGCACAACCCCAGTGCTCCCACACACGACGCCGGTCGAACTCGGCCAGCACGTCGAGCATGCGCGCCATGCCGGTGGCCTCCCACGCCGCGTGCGCAACAAGTTCTGCCTCGAGGTATTCCGAAGGAACGGTGGTGATGTCCATGGTGTGATGATGACAAGGGGGTGTGGCGGTGTTTGTGGTGAAAACCCCTACTGGCGCTGGGGTTGTGGGGTGCCCGGCCGACCGTGCCCCGCCGACCGTGCCCCGCCGCCTAGAGTCTCGGGGGTTCCCCGGATGCCCGAGCAGACGGGTCGAGACAGGACGCAGCGTGCAGCCCACGGTTCAAGCAGACCCCACGATTCCCGCCGTGAAGGGCCCCCGGCGTGACCTCGGCCCCCGGGAGTTCCTCCTTCTCGTCAGCGTGCTCTCGGCCACCACGGCCATCGGCATTGACCTCGTGCTGCCCGCGTTCCCGAACATCCGCCAGCAGTTCGGCATGGCGTCGGACTCCTCGGCCGTCGCGTGGATGATCACGGCGTACTTCCTCGGCCTCGCCGTGGGCCCGTGGCTGTACGGGCCCGCCTCGGACCGCTACGGACGCCGCCGTCCGCTCTATGCCGGCCTCGCGCTGTACGCCGTTGCGGCGATCATCGGCGCACTCGCCCCCACCTGGCCGCTCATCGTGATCTCCCGGTTCGTGTGGGGCCTCGGCGCGTCGGGCCCGCGTGTGCTCAGCATGGCGATGGTGCGGGACCGCTTCGACGGCAACGCGATGGCGCGTGTGATGTCGATCTCCATGGCCGTGTTCCTCATCGTGCCGATTCTCGCCCCGTCGCTCGGCGCCGCGCTCATCGCCATCCTCCCGTGGAGGGTTGTGTTCTGGCTGCCCGCGGCCATCGCCGGGGGCCTGATGCTCTGGTGCCGCCGTCTCCCCGAGACGCTCACGCTGGAGCGCCGCCGCCCGTTCACGTGGAGCGCTGTCGGCACGGCCAGCAGGGAAGTGTTCACCCACCGCCAGACGGTTGGGTTCATCGTGTCGATGACCTTCATCTTCGGGATCATGAACGCGTATCTCGCGGGCTCCGAGGTGATCCTGTCGGACGTGTACGGGTACGCCAAGTGGTTCCCGCTGTTCTTCGGCTGCATCGCCGTGCTGTTCGCCGCGATGTCGCTTGCCAACGCGCGGCTCGTGGGCCGCCTCGGCGCGCTCCGTCTCATCCGCACGGAGGCGGCGATCGGCGTGGTCACCATGGCAGTGCTCATGCTGGTGGGCCAGATGAACGGCGGACGCCCGAACTTCTGGCTGCTTTCCGTGGCGCTGTGCCTGTCCATCCCGATGGCCCAGGCCGTGGTGCCGATCAGCAACACGCTCGCCCTGTCACCGTTGCCGCACGTGGCCGGCACGGCATCGTCGATCATCGGCACCATCACGTTCGCCGGCGGCGCGCTGCTCGGCAGCGTGGTCACCGGGGCGTTCAACGGCACGGTGCGGCCGTTCTCCATCTTCGTCCTCGGCTACTTCGTGGTTGGCGCGGCGTTCATCTTCTTCGCCACCGCACGAGCCCGCGCTGCCGAGATCCGCTAGGCGCTACCCGACGGCGCTACTCGTCTGCGCTACCGGTCGGCACTACTCGTCTGCGCCGAAGAGCGGTGACGAGATGAGGAAGTCCGCCGTCGCCCGGTTGCTCGCCGTGGGTGTGTTGTAGACGACCGCAATGCGCAGGAGCGCACGTACGTCGGGGTCGTGGGGCTGGGGCTCGAGCGGGTCCCAGAAGAACACGAGGAAATCCACCTTGCCCTCGGAGATCATCGCCCCCAGCTGCATGTCACCGCCGAGCGGGCCGCTGTGCAGGCGCTTCACGTCCAGACCCACCTGTTCCTGCAGGAGGCGACCGGTGGTGCCGGTGGCAACGAGGTTGTGGCGAGAGAGCGTGCCGCGGTTGAACTGCGCCCACTCGATGAGGTCGTCCTTCTTGTTGTCGTGGGCCACGAGGGCGATGTTGCGGTGTGTTGCTCGGGTCACTGTTGCTCCCTTTCCCGGATGCGATCAAGCATGGCCTACTGGGCTGCTCACCGTGGGGCACGACGCTCCCTGCACGGTGAACGTTCGGTATTCCACCCGTGAACGCTTCGCTATGGTGTTCCGATGAACCTCGCGTCTCACGCACGCAATGTGTATTCGCAGTTTGGCGAGGACGGCATGATCGACGAGATGCTGAACCGCATCGGCGACGAGCACCTTACAAAGTGGTGCGTGGAGTTCGGCGCGTGGGACGGCGTGCACCTGTCGAACACCTGCAACCTCATCCGGTCGAGGGGCTACCGGGCGGTGCTCATCGAGGGGGACCCCGCGAAGGCGGCAGCGATCGCGCAGAACCACCCGACCCCGTCGGTGCTGACCCGGATCGCGATGGTGCAGTGCGAGGGGCCGGACACGCTGGACAACCTCCTCGCCGGCACCCCGATCCCCGAACGCTTCGACCTGCTCTCCATCGACATCGATGGAGCGGACTACTGGATCCTCGAATCGCTGCAGCGCTACCGACCACTGATCATCGTGATCGAGTACAACCCGTCGATCCCCAATGCGGTTCATTTCGTGCAGGAGCGGTCCACGGCAGTCCAGCGCGGCTCGAGCGCGCGGGCAATCCTCGAACTCGCCATGGAGCGCGGCTACCGCCTGGCGGCCACCACCACCACGAACCTGCTGCTCGTGCACGAGGAGCACGCCGATTCTGTGCTGGACGCAGAGACCGTTGCCGCGTCGGCGGGCGCCGACGCGGTTGCCGTGCTCGACTCCCTGCGTGCACACGACCCGGTGTACGCGTTCGCTCTCTACGACGGCACGGTGTGCACGAGCAGACGGGTAACGCTCAACTGGCACGGCACGACCCTGCCCAGCACCGAGCTGTACCGGGTGCCCCGACCGTTCCGTGCCCCCATGGACTGGGGAAAGCGGCGCCGTTTCGCGTGGCGTATCTACCGACGGCTTCGGCTCAGGTAGTCCGGCGCCCACGCGAACACTCGGTGAACGGGCACTCGGCAGTTCGCCGAGTGCCCGGAACGTCCTCGGACTACGCCTTTGCGGTGCCGGACTCGACTGTGTACTCGAAGTGCTGCGTGCGCGCGCCGTCCTTCTCCTCAGACGTGGTGAGCACGCCGCGTGCACCGGCGTAGGCGCCGGTGCCGCCGACGATGGAGCGCTGCGTGGTGCCCTGGCGCACCTTGGCCACGGCAGCAGCGTTGTTCGGGTCGACGGGGTACGGCTGCACGCCGGTCACCGTGATGGTGCCGTCGGGGAGCACGAAGGTCAGTTGGTTCTGGAAGGTGCCCACGCCGTCATCGCCGGGCAGCACCACGAGGATCTTCGTGCCCACCAGGGTGCCGAACGCCTTGCCGTCCTTGGTGACGCCAGCATTGAAGGTGGCGAGGTCGCCGATGCTCGGGCCAGGCTCGCCCAGGTCGCTCTTGACCGTTTTGGGCACACCGGACACCAGGTCGAGCACGACGGTCTTGTTGGCGCTCTTGGCATCCGACGAGTTGCCGGAGCAGGCGGTGAGTGCACCGACGCCCACCAACCCGGTGAGGGCGAGTGCGGCAGTGAGGCGGGCGGGGGAGGACACGCTGTTTCGAGACATGGGCATGGAGATTATCGCCCGATTGCGTCCGATTCACGGAAGCTGAAACAGCGCCTCCGGCGCCCACGCGGGCCAGCGGGCGGGGTAATCAGCGAGACCGAAACGGAACGCAGCAACCTCAACGGGTCCATCGTCGGTGGAGTTGTCGTAGAACGCAGCTCGGTAGCACTGCGGTACGGCCGCAGTGATGTTCGGCCAGATGCGTTCGAGACGACTCACAGTCGGCGTGAGGTGCCGTCCGGCGCGATCTCGACGAGATGACCGCTGCCGTCGACCGACACCGTGATCTGGCCGCTGCTGAGGGTGGTTGTGCCGAAGCGGAGATCGGCGACACGCTCGGCGATGGCTGCGTCGATGAGGGCGTGTGCGGCGGTTCGTTCGTCGGCGGTCAGATTGGCGAATTGCGACCCACCGGCAGCGGCCGCCTCGGCGGGGCTAGACGTTCCCTTGGTCATGTGAAACCTCCGATGCAAACCGACACCAGTGTAGTTCTCGCCTACCGGGAGCCACTGCCGAGGTCGCCGAGGTGCACCACCCGGTCGGCGATGCGCGCCGCCTCGGCCGGGTCGTGGGTGACGAGGATCGCCGGCAGACCCGCCTGCCTCAACAGGTTGCGCAGGTCGTCGGCAAGGCGGTCGTGCAGCGCAGCATCGAGCCCGGTGAGCGGTTCGTCGAGCAGCATCAGGCGTGGCTTCGGGGCGAGCGCACGGGCGAGCGCCACACGCTTGGCTTCGCCGCCCGACAGCGTGGTCACGTCCCGCTCGCCGAAGCCGGGAAGGCCCACGAGCGCCAGCAGTTCGCTCACCCGGGAAGCGACCGACGCGCGATCCGTGCCCGCCATGCGCAGTCCGAAGCCGATGTTCGCCGCCACATCGCGGTGCGGGAACAGTTGCTCGTCCTGGAACACGAACCCGAACCGGCGCCGGTGTGTGGGCTCCTGAGTGATGTCGGTGCCGTCCCAGCGCACAACGCCAGAGGACACGTCCTGCAGCCCGGCCACCACGCGCAACAGCGTGCTCTTGCCGCTGCCGCTCGGCCCGAGCAGCGCCACCACCTCGTTACCGCCAACATGCAGCGACACGTGGTCCAGCACGGTGCGGCCGTCGAACGACACACAGACATCCACGACGTGGAGCACTAGAACGACGCCCCCCGCTCCCCGCGGAGCCTGTCGACCACCACAATGACGACCAGCGTGACCACGGCCAGCACGGTAGCCAGCGCGTACGCCTGTGCGAGGTTGAGCAGGCTGGGCCGCGCGATGAGCCGGCCGATCGCGATGGGTGCTGTCTCGTTGCCGACACGCGTGAGGAAGCTGGATGCGCCGAACTCGCCGACCGAGATCGCGAACGCGAACCCTGCCCCGGCGCCCATCGAGCGGCGCAGCACCGGCAGGTCCACCTCGCGCCATACGTGCCATGGCGACGCGCCGAGCGTTGCGGCCGCCTCCCGCAGGCCCGGTTGGATCGCCCGCATGGTGGGCAGGATCACGCGCACCACGAATGGCACGGCCACGAGCGCCTGGCCGATGGGCAGCATCACCCACGAGCCGCGCAGGTCGTACCAGCCGCGGTTGTAGGTGATGATGAGCCCGAACCCGATGGTGACCGCGGAGGTGCCGAGGGGCAGCATGAGGCCGGCATCGAGCAGGCGCCCGCCCCGTCGGGCGTAGGCGATTGCACACGCGGCGAGCGTGCCGACGACCAGCGCGATGCAGGTGGCCACGAGCGCGATGCGCAGCGATGCGAGCACGGTTGCCCACGGGTCCGCCACCACCGGCTGTGTGCCGCCAGTGCCCAGCGCCCGGCCGACGCCGGTTACGGCGCGCCACGCGTCGAGCGAGTGGCGGCCCGCAGCCGTGCACATTGAGCGCTCCACCATCACGGCGAGCGGTGCGAGCACGACAGCGGTGGTGGCGGGCACGGTGATCCACACGAGCGCGCGCTGTCCCGCCGTGCGCGCTCTGCGGGGCCGCAGCAGCGTGCGCATCGCCGTTGCGGTGGCCGTGCGCGCCTGCGCGGTGGACCACACCACCGTCATCCCCACCACGATCACCAGTTGCACCACCGCAAGGGCCGCCGCGGTGCGAAGGTCCAGCGACTGTGTGGTGCGCCGCCAGATCTCCACCTCGAGCGTTGGGTGCGAGGGGCCGCCAACGAGGCGCACGATGCCGAATGAGGTGAAGCAGAACAGGAAGACCACAGCGGACGACGCCCACAGCGCCGGGCGCAACAGCGGGAGTGTGACGTGCCGCATCACCTGCCACGGCGAGGCGCCGAGCGTCGCTGCGGCATCGCCCAGCCGCGGGTCCATCTGCGCAACCGACGTACCCACGGTGCGCACCACCACGGCGAGGTTCACCCACACGTGAGCGAGCAGCACTGCGGGCACCGTGCGGTGCATCGACGCCGGCAGCAGCGCGAGGAACGCGCTGCCCACCACCACGGTCGGCAGCATGAACGGCACGGTGACCAGCGCAAGCAGCAGGCGTCGCCCGGGCACGCGGTAGCGGGCGAGCACGTACGCCGGCAGCACACCGACCACCACGGCGCCTGCGGAGCACACAGCGGCCTGCCAGAACGTGAACCACAGGACCGAGCGCGTGTACCCGTCACCGAGCACGTCGCCGATCGCGCCGAGCGACAGGCCGCGCGCCGCGATGGCGCCGAGTGGCCACAGGAAGAAGAGCGCGGTGAACAGCACCGGCACAACGGCCAGTGCCCAGCGCGCCCTTGCGGGCGCTACTGCAGCACGGCCTTGGTCCACGCGGCGATCCACTGGTCACGGTTGGCGGCAATGTCGGCCGGGCTCACGGTGAGCGGCGCAGCGATGGGCTTGGCGAAGCGCTCGAACAGGTCGGGTAGCGCCACACCGGTGCGCACCGGGTACACGAAGTTGCTTTCGGGTAGCGCCGCCTGGAACTGCTCGGACACGAGGAAGTCGATGAGTTTCTGTGCCGCCTCGACGTGCTTGCTGCCCCCGAGGATGCCGGCGAACTCCACCTGGCGGAAGCAGGAGGCGCTCACGTTGGCCGTGGTCGGCTCGGTCGGCTTCGGGTCTGCTGCGTAGATCACCGTGGCCGGCGGGCTGGAGGCATACGAGACCACGATCGGGTGCTTGCCACCCCCGCCGCCCTGCGTGAACTCGTTGTAGTAGGCGGCGTCCCATGAATCCACCACGGTCACGCCGTTCGCCCGCAGCGATGCCCACCACGCGGTGAAACCGGTGGGCGAGTACTTAGCAACAGTGGCCAGCAGGAACGCGAGGCCTGGTGACGACGTAGCCGGGTTCTCCAGCACGAGCAGTCCCTTATAGTCGGGTTTGATGAGGTCGTCGAGCGAGGTGGGCGGAGCGATCTTGTTGGTGGCAAACCATGCCTTGTCGTAGTTGAGGCACACGTCTCCGGTGTCCACGGGCGTCACCTCGTGGTTCGGCACGAGGGCGGTGGCTGCCGGGTCCAGCGACGCCAGTTCACCCGATGCGTAGGGCACGAAGAGCCCGTTCGTGTCGAGGGCACGGGACAACAGCGTGTTGTCGAGGCCCCAGAGCACATCGCCCTCGGGGTTTCCCGCGGTGAGGATTGCCTTGTTCACGAGCGTGCCGGTGTCGCCACCCTTTGCGATGCGCACGGTGATGCCGGTCTGCTGCGTGAACGACTTCAGCACCTCGGGCTCGGTGAAGGCGTCGTACACGAGCATCGTGATGGTCTCACCGGCAGCGCCAGTGGCCGCCGCGGTGGTGGCGGCCCCGGCTGTGCTGGACGTGCTGGAAGCGCTGGTGCTCGAGGACCCGCCGCATGCGACGAGCGCGAACGGTACGGCGGCGAGCATCGCGACGAGCAGGCGGTTGGTGCGGGACGTGGGTGTCATGTCCGGGGTTCCTCGGGGGTTGCGGCAGCAGTAGCGCTCCGCAGCGCATGCGGACGGATGACGAGGAGGGCGCCGTGGCGCACCTCGATCGTCAGGCTCGGTTCGGTGAACACGTTGCTCACGCCGCGGCTCGCCGTGGCGTGCAGCACCTCGTTGTGCAGCGCGTACAGCAAGCCGGTAGTGGTAACGCCCTCGGCGGGGCCGTCCACCGGCAGCAGCGACACGGTCTCGCCAACGCTGCCGCCGATCACGCGGGCGGCGGGTCCCCGCAGCACGGTTACGTGCGCTTCTCCCCACCAGGCCTCCACCGGGATGGCGGCGAGGGACGGGTCTGCAAGCGCCATGAGAGCAGAGATCGAGTGGTCGAGCCGGTCGCCAACGCAGCTCACCACCACCATGGCCGACGGCCCGTGCCGCAGCGCGGCGCGCAGCGCCAGTTCGGTGTCGGTGAAGTCCTTGTCGGTGGGGAAGCGCTCGATCGTCACACCGTGCCCCGCAGCATCGAGCAGGCCGTCGAGCGACACCGAGTCCATGTCCCCCACGAGGAGATCCACCTCCACCCCGAGCGCGGTCGCATGGTCGTAACCCGAGTCCGCGGCCACCACCCAGCGGTCCTGCGGCAGATGCGCGAGCACGCCCGGGTGTGGTGGATGACCTCCGATGAAGACCACGGCTGTGGACATCAATTCCTCCGCTGGCATTACCCAGATCAGGTTCTCGGGTCGGTAGCCGGCGGCCACCCTCTCAGCCCGGCGTTCCCCCGAGCTCCCCGTTTGGTTGTGTTTTCTGACCCTACCCCGGAGCTGAGCGATACGGGTCGACGTGGAGACTGAGGCGCCGGTGACGTTAATCGGAAAACAAATCAAATGATTGGAAAAACGATCATACAGACTATGCTCGGGGACATGGACCTCGGCTCGCCGGTGATGGACGTGGCCCCCGCCGTGCGGGGAGCGTTACTTCGTGAGCTGGCGCGTCTCGAACAGCCGGTCACTCGTCGGCAGCTCGCCACGCTCGCGGGTGTGTCGCCGGGGCACGCCAGCTCGGTTATCGAAGGACTCGTCAGCTCGGGTCTGGTGCACGAGACGATCGTCGGCCGCGCCTCGTTGGTGGCGCTGAATCGGAAGCACCTCGCGGCCGGTCCGGTGCTTGCGCTTGCTGGACTTCGCAGCGAACTCATCGACCGCCTGCGTGATCGTCTGGGTTCCCTCCGAGGAATTCGCGCCGCCTGGCTGTTCGGTTCAGTCGCTCGCGGCGATGCTGGGAGCAGCTCCGATGTGGACCTCCTGGTGGTCGTAGACGACCTCGAAGCACCAGACCTGCGGAACGGACTCACGCTCCTTGCCGGCGACGTACTCGACTGGACGGGCAACGCGCTGCAGGTGGTCGAGCACACACCTACTTCATGGCGCAGGCTCCTCCGTTCGGGCAACGGCTTGGTGGACGAGGTGAGGCGCGATGGCATCGCGCTCGCAGGCGACCCGAAGCCGTTGCTGGCGAGGTCACGTTGAGCCGGCCCAAGGGAACGCGAAAGCCCTGTGATGCACAACAAGCCCGGCGGCGTCTGGTTGACGCCCGCGAGTTTCTCGAGGCAGCAGAGTTGTTGGAGGCACCTGACGTTGTCGCGACAAACGCCATTCACGCTGCAATAGCCGCTGCCGATGCGATTGCCTGCTACTCGCTCGGTGAGCGCTCGGGCGACGGAAATCACGCAGCGGCTGTGGATCTCCTGAAGCGGGTTGATGCCGGGCTTGCGTCCACGTTGAAACGGGCGCTCGACCGCAAGACCCAGGCGGCCTACGAGACTGCAGACATCAGCAAGTCGGATGCCGCTGCTTGCGTGAGGTGGGCCCGTCAGATCGTGTCTGCTGCCGAATCACGTCTCCACGGTTGATGCAACCGGGGCAGGGGACGAATTCCCGGGACCGCCGCTAGTTGCGGCGCTGCTGCCAGGGGAACGCCGCACGCTGCACGGTGAGCGTGTAACAGATGAGCGACACGATCACCATCGCCATGCCGATGAACTGAACTGGCCGCACCGTTTCGCCCAGAACCAGCCACGCTGCTCCGGCGGCAAGGCCGGGTTGCGCCGTCTGCATCGTGGAGATCGTGCCGAGCGGCAGGTGCTTCTGTGCCACCAAGATCATCGTGTGCGCAACCACGCCGTTGGCGATGGCGAGCAGAACGATCCACGGCCAACCTCTCGCCGGGATCGCTGTGACGAAGCCGTCACGTGCGATGGAGAACGGCAGCAGCACGAGTGCCGCAGCTACGGACGTGCAGGCCATGAACACGCCGATATCCACACCGGGCCGGAACTTCTTCGTGAGCATGAGGTAGGTCGCCCAGGTGAAGACCGACGCGACCGCCATGAAGATGCCGAAGCCATTCGCCTCGCCCTTGCTCTTGGCGCTGAGCAGCGCAACGATCGCCACGCCGCTGATTGCGGGGATCCCCCACACGAGCGCCTTCCACGGGATGCGCTCCCGGTAAATAAGGGCGCCAGCCGGCACCACCACCAATGGGCCGAGCGCGCCGATGAATTCGGCCTTCGCTACGGGGATGTGGCTGACTGCCGTGAAGAAGCAGGCGATGTTGACGCCGAAGGTGATACCCGGCAGCAGTGCCCGCTTGATGCTCTGCCACCCGATGCGACGCTTGCGCACGAGGATGATCGTCATCCAGACCGTGCCGGCGATCATCGAGCGCATACACGCAAGGGTGAGCCCTGGGGTGTGTGCCTTCTTCGCAATCGTCGACCCGGCGCAGAAGATGAGGATGGAGACGACGAGTACCGGGAGACCGGCGTCGAGCTTCTTGAAACGGGTCCTTGCCGCAATGGTGATGTTGGACATGTACGTCAGTCGTTTCCGGACCGGTCGATGTCCGGCTCAAGGTAGATGGTGACAGCGGTTGGTTCGGCGGCGCGCACCACAACCTCGACGGCATCGATGGCCTCGGCGAGTTGCGACATGGTGAGCGAGTGGTCGAACTCCACTTTCAGCCCAACGATCAGCTCATCGGGTCCGATGTGCTGGGTCTTCAGGTGGATGACCTTGCGAACGAGGGGGTGAGCGGCTGCGGCGCTGCGAATGCGCTCCTCGGACTCGTCGGTTGCGGTCTCGCCCATGAGCGAGGACTTCATCTCCGTAGCGAGGATGAGCGCGATCACGGTGAGCAGCACTCCGATGAGCACCGAGGCGATGGAGTCCCACCGCGGATTATGCGTGAAGTGCGAGAGCAGCACACCGGCGAGAGCGAGCACGAGTCCGATCTCGGCGCCGATGTCCTCGAGTACCACCACAGGGAGTTCTGGTGAGCGGGTGTGACGGATGAAGCCCCAGAGCGACATACCTGCGGGCTTGACGTGTCGAACCTCTTTCATTGCGGTCATCAGCGAGTAACTCTCGAGGGCGACGGCAATGCCAAGGATTGCGATGGCCACGCCGAGTCTGTGCGTCTCGTGGGGGTGGGCAAGTTTCTGTATGCCCTCGTAGAGCGCGAACAGGCCACCCATGCTGAATAGCACGAGCGCCACGATGAATGACCAGAAGTAGCGCTCGCGTCCGTAGCCGAACGGGTTGTTGCGGTCTGCTTTGCGGCGGGCGCGGCGCGAACCGAACAGCAGCAGGGCCTGGTTGCCGGTGTCGGCGAGGGAGTGAGCAGCTTCGGCGAGCATGCCGCTCGAACGGGTGAACGCAAAGCCGATGACTTTTGCGATGGCGATCCCCAGATTGGCCAAGAAGGCCGCAAAGATCGCTTTCTTAGACCCCTCATGCACGAATGACTAGGTTGTCATATACAACCAACGCGGGGGTGATTGATGGGCCAGCTATCTGGGCGTGTGGCGCTTGTCACAGGAGGAGGGCGCGGCATTGGGCGTGCCATCTCCGAACTACTGGCGCGCGAAGGCGCCTCCGTGGCGGTCAACTACCGCAAGGACGCCGATGCGGCCCGCGCGACGGTCGCCGCAATCGAGGGGGCGGGCGGTGTCGCCAAGGCGTACGCCGCATCGGTTGACGATGCCGACGAGGACGCGGCCATGGTGAGCGAGGTGCTCGCGGACTTCGGCCACATCGACATCCTCGTCTGCAACGCAGGGATCGCCTCGCGGGGCCAGGCCGTGGCGGACTCGAGGCCGGACGAGGCCGCGCGCCTGCTCGCAACGCATGCAGTCGGCCCGCATCACCTCAGCAGGTTGGTCATTCCGTCGATGCGCACCCGTCCGCGCGGCGACATCGTGATGATCTCCTCGGTCGCCACGAGCAATATGGGCCCCAACGGCGCCCCGTACAACATGGGCAAGGCGGCGATGGAAGCGCTCGCGTTCACGCTCGCCAAGGAGGAGCGCCCGCATGGGATCCACGTGAACATCGTCTGCCCCGGTCTCGTCGAGACCGATATGGGGGTGCGGCTCACGCGGGCCCGGTCGGGGAACCTGGACCTCACCGACCTTCGGTCTCTCGATGCAACGATGCCGTTCGGCCACGTTTGTCAGCCCGAGGACATCGCAAACGTGGTGCTCTTCCTCTGCAGCGGCCTCGCCGGGTACGTGACGGGTCAGCGCATCGTGGTGGACGGTGGCGGGCCCCTCGACTGATCCGCTGACGGATTTCTTCGTCCGTCCCCGGGTAAACTCGGCCGGAAACGGCAGAGGCGGACAACCCGGTCGGTAGTCTGAGCCCCGTGACCACACCCGGTTCCATCTCCCCGCTCGCCGCCGGCATCCAGTCCCCTCTGGCCCCGTCTGTGCCTGCCTCCCTGCCGATTATCGAGATCACCGAGGTCGCCCACGACAAGTTGATGTCGTTGCGCTCCGACGAGGACGACGCCGAGCGTCTCGGTCTGCGCCTCGAGATCGCGGGCGAGGGCGGCGACACGTTCCAGTACGACCTGTCGTTCGACGAGTTCACCAAGGCGGCGTTCACCGACGAGGTGCGCACCCACAACGGCCTGAAGGTCATCGTGCCGGGTCGGGACGTGGACAAACTGCAGGGCGCCGTTCTTGACTACGCAGAGTCCACCGGGCTGATCATCCGGAACCCGAACAAGCCCGCGGCCGTGCGGATCGAGGGGCTCACCCACGGCGACGCCCTGTCGGCAGAGATCGAGGCCCTCGTGGCCACCGAGATCAACCCGGCCCTGTCCGCCCACGGCGGGTTCGTGGAGTTCGTCGGCCACGACGGCGACGGTGCGGCATACATGCGCATGGGTGGCGGCTGCCACGGGTGCTCGATGAGCCGCACCACCATGATGGAAGGCGTCCAGCGCAGCCTCGTGGAGCAGTTGGCCAGCATCACCAAGGTGGTCGACGTGACGGACCACGCCACCGGCGAGAACCCGTACTATTCCTGACCGGGGGCTCGGCTCTTCCTGACGGGGGTCAGGGAACTACGGTCGGGCTCGTACAGAGCTCGTCGTGGAAGAGGTTTGAGATGTCCGGAATCGTGAGTTATGGCGCCTACATCCCGTACTGGCGCCTGCAGCGCAGCGCCATCACCTCGGCGCTCGGCAGCGGCGGCGGTAGGGGCACGCGGTCGGTAGCCAGTTACGACGAGGACACCACGTCGCTCGCCGTGGAGGCTGGGCGTGTAGCCCTCGCCAACGCACCGCAGGGGTACTCGCCCGAGAACGTTTGGTTCGCCACCGCAACGCCCGCATACCTCGACAAGACCAACGCCACCGCCATCCACGCGGCGCTTGCGCTGCCTGACGGCGTCGGCGCCTACGACGTGAACGGCTCGGTGCGCTCGCAGGTGGCAGCGCTCATGGGTGCGAGCGCCCGTGGCTCGCAGATGGCGTTCGTGTCCGACGTGCGTGTCGGTCTGCCCGGCGGTGGCGACGAGGCGAACGGCGGCGATGCCGCTGCAGCGATCTGCTTCGGCGAGGGCAACGTGATCTGCGAAGACTTCGGCGGCGCCGGTGTAACCGCCGAGTTCCTCGACCGCTGGCGCGAGCCGGGCGACGACTCGTCGCAGCTGTGGGAGGAACGCTTCGGTGAGTTCGCCTACGTGCCGCTCGCCCAGGAGGCATTCAAGCGTGCGTGCGCCGGGGCGGGGATGACCCCGGACCAGTTCGACCACGTGATCGTGAGCGGTCTCCACGGTCGTGCGGCCAAGGCGGTTGCCAAGGCGATCGGCGTGCGGCCCGAGGCAGTCGCCGACGATCTCTCCACCGTGATCGGGAACGCCGGCACCGCCCAGGCGATGGTGAACCTGTGCGACGTGCTCGACCGTGCTCAGCCCGGCCAGACCATCGCGGTGGTGCTGCTCGCCGACGGGTGCAACGTGTGGCTGCTGCGCACCACCGACGAACTGCTCGCCTTCCGTGCGCGCCAGACGAACACGGTTGCCCAGCAGATCGCCAACACCCGCGACGACCTCACCTATGCCTCGTTCCTCACGTGGCGCGGCTTCCTCCACCGTGAGCCGCCGCGCCGCCCCGAGCCGGACCGCCCCGCCGGCCCGCCCAGCCTGCGCCGCAACAAATGGAAGTTCGGCTTCTTCGGCAGCAAGGACGAAACCGGTTTCGTGCACCTGCCGCCCTCACGGGTCAGTTTCGGCACGGGCGAGATCGACCATATGGAGCCGATCCGCATGGCGGATGTGCGGGCCACCATCGCCACCTACACCGTGGACCGCTTGGCCTTCAGCCTCAGCCCGCCGGTCGTTGCCGCTGTCATCGACTTCGACGGGGGCGGTCGCTTCCAGTGCGAACTGACCGACGTGGACCCGGACAAGGTGAAGATCGGCGACCGGGTGGAGATGTCCTTCCGGCGCTTGTTCACCCAAGACGGCGTACACAACTACTTCTGGAAAGCCCGACCCATCCGCGGTGGGGCATGATGAGCAACACGAGCACCAAGAACACCCGCACGAACACCTCGACCCAGGGCGTCGCCCCGGCCACCGAAACCAGCAAGGAGATCTGACATGGCATCACACGGAATCCGAGACAAAGTGGCCATCATCGGGATGGGCTGCACCAACTTCGGCGAGCACTGGGACAAGTCCACCGACGACCTGCTCGTTGAGTCCTCGTCCGCCGCGCTGCAGAACGCAGGCGTAAAGCTCGACGACATCGACGCGTTCTGGCTCGGCACGATGGGCTCGGGCCTGTCGGGCCTCACGCTCTCGCGTCCGCTGAAGATCCAGCACAAGCCGGTGACCCACGTGGAGAACTACTGCGCCACGGGCAGCGAGGCATTCCGCAACGCCTGCTACGCCGTCGCCTCCGGCGCGTACGACGTCGTGATGGCGATCGGCGTGGAGAAGCTGAAGGACTCCGGCTACTCCGGGCTCGTGGTGGCTTCCCCCGCAGACGATGGCTCCGCGCTCACGGTCACCGCACCGGCGAGTTTCTCGTTTCTCGCCCCGGCGTACGCCAACAAGTACGGCGTGGACCCGGCGGAGCTGAAAGATGTGCTCACGCGTATCGCCTGGAAGAACCACCGCAACGGTGCGCTCAACTCGCGTGCACAGTTCAAGAAGGAGGTCTCCAAGGAGACCATCGCCTGCAGCCCAATCATCGCCGGACAGCTCGGCATCTTCGACTGCTCTGGCGTGTCCGACGGCTCGGCCGCCGCGATCATCGTGCGTGTCGAGGATGCCCACAAGTACACGTCCAAGCCGCTGTACGTGAAGGCGCTCTCGTTCGTTGCCGGCCCGGCAGACGGCCCCATTGACCCGTCGTACGACTACACCTCCTTCGACGAGGTGGTGCACAGCGCCGTGGACGCGTACAAGCAGGCCGGCATCACCAACCCGCGTGCGGAGCTTGCAATGGCCGAGGTGCACGACTGCTTCACGCCCACCGAGCTCGTGCTCATGGAGGACCTCGGGTTCTCCGAGCGTGGCTACGGCTGGAAGGACGTGCTTGACGGCACGTTCGACCTCGATGGTGAGCTGCCGGTGAACCCCGACGGCGGCCTGAAGTCATTCGGTCACCCGATCGGCGCCAGCGGTCTGCGGATGCTCTTCGAGTGCTGGACGCAGTTGCGCGGCGAGGCCGGCCCCCGGCAGATCGCATCGATCGGGCAGGGCAAGACCAAGGCCCTCACGCACAACCTCGGTGGTGCACCGGGTGCCTGCGTGTCGTTCGTCAGCGTCGTCGGCTCCGAACTCGACTGAGCCGGACTTGAGCGAAGACTTCGACCTCGCCGGGGCGTATGCCTCGGCGAGATCACGCATTTCCGGACTGGTCTCCACCGCGGGTATGGACGAGGTTGCGAACTGCATCGTCCCCGCGACGCCGGCGTGGACCGTGCCCCTGCTGATCGCGCACCTGCGCGGCGTGCTGGCCGATGTTGCCGCCGGGAACCTCGAGGGTTCGCCCGGCGAGGCGTGGACGGCCGCGCAGATCAAGCGCTGGGGCGACGTGCCGCTCCCGGAACTGTTCGAGCAGTGGGCTGCGGAGTCGCGCGAGGTGGAGGTACTGCTGCGCGCGGGCACGGCCGGACCGTTCAGCGTTCCACTCGTGATGGACGCTCATGCGCACGAACAGGACCTGCGTGGAGCACTCGGTATGTCGGGGGAGCGAACTGGTTCGTTCTACGCGTGGGCGATCGACATCCTTGCCGGGCGCATCCCCGACCGCGTCGCCAAGGCGGGGCTCGCGCCGATGGCTCTGGTGACACCAATCGGCCGGTTCGGTGCGGACGACGCGCCGGTCACGCTCACCGTGGACGAATGGGAATACACCCGTGTGGCGTTCGGTCGGCGCAGCGTGGCGCAGGTGACGGCGCTGCAGTGGGCGGTGAACGGTGTGCCGGTGGTGGACTCAGCCGTGGTGGCGCTGTACGCACCGCTGCTTTCGCGTTTCGGTCTCGCCACGGTCGACCTCACCGAGTAACAAGCGTCAGCGGTTGAGGTGCTCGATCACGGTGTGGTGGAGCCGGCCGTTGCTCGACACCGCACTGTTGCTCAGGTAGGTGTTCACCCCTAGGCGATCGGTGAGTACGCCGCCGGCCTGCTCCACGATCACCTTGACCGCCGCAATGTCGTACGGCTGTAGCCCGATTGCGTCGACGGCCACGTCGAGCGCACCTTCGGCAACGAGCATGTGCTGCCAGAAATCGCCGAACCCACGCGGACGGTACGAGGCCTGCTGGAGCGACACGAGGTTTGGGGTAAGGCCGACTTCGTCCCAGCCCTTGTTGAACGTCACGCTCACCTGAGCATCGGCGAGGGTGTCGGTGGCCGAGACCTGTAGGCGGTGGCTTCCCACGAAGGCGCCGATGCCCACGGCTCCGTGCCATCGGCGGCCAAGCGCAGGTGCCGACACCACGCCGACTACGGGGCCGAAGTCTCGGTGCACCAGCGAGATGAGCGAGGCCCACACCGGGATGCCGCGCACGAAGTTCGACGTGCCATCAATGGGGTCAACCACCCAACGCCACTCGTTCTCTGCATCGCCACGAAGCCCATGCTCCTCGCCGAACACGGCGTGGTGCGGGCGGGCGACGGCGAGGCATCCGGAGATAGCGGACTCTGCGTTGCGGTCGGCCTCGGTGACCTCGGTGCGATTCGACTTCCAGTCGACAGAGAACGCACGTGATTCGTAGATCGGCAGCGTGAGGACGTCGGCCACGTCTGCGAGTTCGAGGGCCAGTTCCAGCTCCGGCTGCAGGTCGGGGAGCGGTTCGACGGGCACGGGACTCAGCGTACGAGGAGCCGGCGCGCGGTGGAGGCGATGCCCTCGGCGTCGAGCCCGACCTGTCGGAGGATGACATCGGGCTTGGCCTGCGGGACGAACTCCGTCGGCACGCCGAGTACCTCAACGTACGGCCTCGCCGCGTCCGGGGTGCCGCGGGCGGACAGCAAGTCGGCGATGGACATGCCGACACCACCCTCGCGGATGCCGTCCTCTGCGGTGATCACGACACGGTGCAGGAACGCGTCGTCCAGCATGTCCTCGTCGAGCGGTGCGCAACTGCGCACGTCCCACACGGTTGCGCGGACCCCCTCGGCGGCGAGTGCGTCAGCGGCACGCTCCGCGGCGGCGAGCACCTTGCCGACCGCGAGGATGCACAACTCGGGGCCACCCTCTCGCGAGCGCCGAGCGTGGAGACCCATGCCGACTTCGTGCTCGGACACCTGACGGGCAGCACCCTTCGGGTAGCGGATCATCACCGGGCCATCGTCGGCCAGTTCGATGGCGTCGTGGAGCATTTGCTGCAGGTCCTGCGCGGACGATGGTGCGAGTACTCGCATCCCGGGCACCTTGCAGAGCAGCGCCATGTCGTAGATGCCGTGGTGGCTCGGGCCGTCGTCGCCCGTGATGCCGGCGCGGTCCAGGCAGAACACCACCGGCAGGCGGTGCAGCGCCACGTCGTACACCACTTGGTCCCAAGCGCGAGAGAGGAACGTGGAGTACACGGCGACGAACGGCCGCAGGCCACCCATCGCCATCCCTGCTGCCGCCGTAACAGCGTGCTGTTCGGCGATGCCGACGTCAAAGAAGCGATCCGGGAAGCGAGCCTCGAAGGGCAAAAGGCCGGTGGGGCCCGGCATGGCAGCCGTGATGGTGACAATGCGCGGGTCCGCGTCTGCCTCCTTCACGATCGACTCGGCGAACGCCTGCGTGTAGCCCGTGGGCACGGCCTTGGGCGGCCCCACGTACGGGTCGAACACCGGCGCGTCGTGCAGGTGCTTCTCGTCGTCGTGCTCCGCCGGCGAGTAGCCACGGCCCTTCTGGGTGAGCACGTGCACCACGATCGGGCCTTCGGCGGAGAGCGCCTCTGCGTTGCGGAGCGCGGACTCCAGTTCTGCCATGTTGTGACCGTCGATCGGCCCGATGTAGCGCACGCCGAGTGCCTCGAAGAACGACGGCGGCTGGAGGAACTCCCGCACGGCAGCCTTGAACGCCTCAACGCCGCGCTCGGCCTGTCCACCGACCACCGGGATGTCGCGGACGAGTTGCTCGAACCGGCGCTGACGTCGCACGTACACCGGGTTCATGCGGATGGCCGTGTACGCCTGGGCGAGTCGTTCGGTGAGCCGGTCGGGCAGGGTGGCCTGTTCCGGTCGGTCGAGGTCCGCAGGCCGCGCCTCGGTGAGGTTGGAGATGGTGGGCGCGTACGAGCGGCCGTTGTCGTTCAGCACGATGATGACGCGCCGCTTGGAGTGGCCGAGGTTGTTGAGCGCCTCGTACGCCATGCCGCCGGTCATCGAGCCATCGCCGATCACCGCAACGATGTGCCGGCGCGGGTCCTGCCCGGCGTCACGCGCCACGGCGAGACCGTACGCGTAGCTGAGCACCGTGGAGGCGTGACTGTTTTCGATCCAGTCGTGCTCGCTCTCGTTCCGGTTCGGGTAGCCCGAGAGGCCGCCTCCCTGACGGAGACGGGCGAAGTCGTCCTGGCGCCCGGTGACGATCTTGTGCACGTACGCCTGATGGCCGGTATCCCAGAGGATGGCGTCCTTGGGCGACTCGAACACACGGTGCAGAGCGAGCGTGAGCTCCACGGCGCCGAGGTTGGATCCGAGGTGGCCGCCGGTCTCACTGACGGCCTGCACCACGAAGTCACGAATCTCCCCGGCCAGATCGGCGAGTTCCGGGTAGGAGAGCGTCTTCAGGTCTTCGGGCGAACGGATTGACGACAGCTGCACAGCGAGGGTCACGCTATCGCTCGGGAGCGAATGACCGTTCGCGAACTAGGGTCGACCTCCATGACCAATCTTTTCGACCTCACCGGCAAGGTTGCCCTGATCACAGGTGGTAACGGGGGTGTTGGCCTCGGTTTCGCCCAGGCCCTTGCCGATCACGGGGCTGACATTGCGATCTGGGGTACCAACGAAACGAAGAACGCCGTAGCGAAGGCCCAGTTGGAGCAGACGGGCCGGCGGGTGTTCACGCTGCGCTGCGACGTGGGCGATCACGAGGCGGTGGGCGAGGCCATGACCGAGACCGTGGGGGCACTCGGCCGTCTGGACGCCTGTTTCGTGAACGCGGGCGTGCCAGGTGCTGGCGTGCCGTTCGTGGATTTCACCATGGAGGAGTGGCACCGGGTGATGCGGGTGAACCTCGACGGGGCGTTCTCCACCGCGCAGGCGGCCTGCCGGGTGATGAAGGCACAGTTCGAGCGCGAGGGGGTCGGCGGCTCCATCGTGTTCTCCTCCTCCGGGTCGGCGTTCCAGGGCCAGCAGAAGGGCCAGCACTACGGCGCGTCCAAGGCAGGACTGAACGCGATGATGAGGGCGATCGCTGTGGAGCATGCGCGACACGCCATCCGGGCCACCTCGCTGGTAATCGGCTGGACCGAGAGCGAGATGACGGCTCCGTCGTTCGCGCTCAAGAAGTTTGCCGACAACGTCATCCCGCGGATCCCGATGCGTCGATGGGGTCAGCCGTCGGACCTGGGTGGCATTGCGGTCTACCTCACCAGCGATGCCAGTTCGTGGCACACGGGCGACATCATCACCCTTGATGGTGGCTACAGCATCTTCTAGGCGATCGCTGCCCGGCGGGCGAGGCGGGCGTCGTTCCAGACGTCGAAGTAGTGCCCGATGGCAAAGCCGATCCCGAGCGTTGCGAGGCCGCCCAAGCCGTCGATCCAGTAGTGGTTCCCGGTGACCACGATGCAGAACAGCGTGAGGAACGGGTAGGTCACCAGCAGTGCGCGTGCCCAGCGGCGACGGGTGAGGCGCCAACCGACAAGCGCGCACCACGTGGCCCACCCGCAGTGCAGGCTGGGCATGGCTGCGTACTGGTTCGACAGCTTGCTCATGGTGCCCGAGCTGAACGACCACAACCCGCCAACCTCAACGAGGGTGTCGTGGAAGCCGAACGGATCGATGTTGCGCTCGGCCTCGATCGCCGCACCGCCGTACCGGGAGGTGTTGTCGAGCAGCCGGGGCGGCATCACCGGGAACAGCGAGAAGCCGACGAGTGCGAGCGCCGTGGTGGCGAGGATGGCGTTGCGCCACTTGGTGAACATAGGGCGGGCCCGCAGGTACATCCACACGAAGAGGCCGATCGTGACAATGAAGTGGAAGGTGCCGTAGAACACGTTCCAGAGCCAGATGAACCATCGCGAGGACAGGAAGAAGTGCTGGATCGCGTGCTCGTGGTAGAGCCCGAGCGCCTGCTCGATGCGGATGAGGTGGCGGGCGTTGTCGAAGGCCTGGGTGGGCTTGCTGTCACCGAGCCGGGCGCTGCCGAAGCGGTTCCTCGAGAACGTGTAGATCATGTAGAAGGCGCCGATCAGCAGCACTTCTTTCCACCAGAACAGGCGCGGTGCGGCCTTGGTGGGGGAGAGTTGCTCGACCTCGGCTACCACGAGTGACCACAGTACGCGCTCGAGGGGCCCGCGGGCGGAGCATGGAGGTTCCGGGTGCGGTCGCAGCGCCCGCACTACGGTCTGGGAATGGCTGGCGACGACAATGCAGGTTCCCCCCTGCCGCCCCCCTCGCCCGATGAACGGACCTTCTCGCCCGGCGCTGCTGGGGAACCAGGTGCAGCCGAAACCGACGCCGCCGACGGTATGCCCCCGGCTGGGCTACCGCCGCGGCCGAGGGTGCTTGCGGCCGTGACCCTGATGCTTGTCGGGTCCGCCCTCAGCCTGCTCGGCGCCTTCCTTCCGTGGTGGGATGACGGCGTGGGTTTCTCGCGCACCGGCACCGATGTCCTGTTCGGCCGGTCGGGGAACGGGTACCGGCAGATCAACGGGCCCGGACAGGTCATGATCGGGCTTGCGGCCCTGACCGCGGCGGTCGGCATTCTCATGCTCGTGATTGGGCGGGTGCTGTCCGGCGCGATCGTTGCGGTGATCGCTGCCGGCGTCGCGTTCTTCTACAGCCTTGCATGCCTGGGCATCGTCCAAGACACCCGGGCGGTGGTTGGTGGCGGCTCGATCGCCGTCGGTGTGCCGATCGCGATCGTGGGTGCGGCGGCGACGCTCGCCGGTGCGATCCTGGCAACGGCGAGACGTCGTTTCGTTGCCGATTAGTCTGTTCCCATGAGGGACAAGGGATTCCACCACGTTGCCTACGCCTGCCGGGACGCCGAGGCCACCCGGCACTTCTACGAGGACC
The DNA here is from genome assembly GCA_009701715.1 of Actinomycetota bacterium. Taxonomy (GTDB): domain Bacteria; phylum Actinomycetota; class Acidimicrobiia; order Acidimicrobiales; family Ilumatobacteraceae; genus WLJO01. The sequence continues at coordinate 34,655 of WLJO01000008.1, read as the reverse complement.
TCATGGGCTTCCCGCTCATACACACCGAGGGCGCCGCCTTCGATGACTCTGGGCGCGGCTCGGGGTTCATGCGGCACCTGTTCTTCGACTGCGGTGGTGGGGAGTCGATCGCGTTCTTCGACGTGCACAACGTTGGCGAGAGCGAGGACTGGAAGAGCGAGATCTCCACGGGCAACGGACTTCCCGTGTGGGTGAACCACTGCGCGTTCTGGGCGAATGCCGACCAGCAGGAAACCACCAAGGCGCGCATGTCAGCTGGTGGCGTGAAGCCGCTCATGGAGATCGACCACGGGTGGTGTCACTCGGTGTACTTCCTCGACCCCAATGGGATCATGGTGGAGTTGTGTCGGGACACCCCCGGCCTCCCCGTGGACCGTGAGGCGGCACGCCGTGCACTGATCGAGGTGCCGTCACGGACGCCCAAGGCCACTCACTGACTCGGCTCAGCGCGATCGCTCGAGGAACCGTTCGGTCTCCACGATCACACGCGTCACGCGACCGGTAGCGACCAGCCCGCGGGGGTCGTTCACGTTCACGTGGAACGTGAGGCGTCTGCCCTCCACCTTCTCGAGTACGGACTCCACGAGAACCTCGATACCGACGGCTGTTGGCTGGAGGTGATCCAGTTGCACCCGCATGCCGACCGAGGTGTGACCGGCGGGCAGGAGACCCTCGAGAGCGAGCACCGAGGCCTCCTCGCACAGCGCCACCACTTTGGGCGACCCGAGCACGGCCACGGTCCCCGAGCGGAGCGAAGCGGCGGTGTCTGCGTCGGTGACCACGTGGCGAACCACGCCCCGAGCACCCGGTTCCGCTGCCATGCCAACACGCTACGTCAGCAGCGCGCTCTGCCGTGCTTCCCCCGCCCGTAACCTTGGGCCATGGCTGATCCCTTCATCGATCCAGACGTGGTGTCCAGAGTGCTCGCCGGTGCCGTGGGTACCGGGGCCGAGTTTGCCGAGGTGTACGCCGAGGACCGGCGCGTAACCGGGCTCAGCCTCGACGACGGCAAGGTGGAGCAGGTGTCGAGCGGCCGGGACCGTGGCGCAGGCATCCGGGTGGTGAACGGCGAGACGACAGGCTTTGCGTACACAGCAGACCTCAGCGAGGCCGGCCTGCTGGCTGCGGCGAGGGCGGCGGCGAGCGCTGCGGCAGGTGGACAGGGCGGTGTACGCAACGTGGGGCTCGTGCAGTCCCCGGCACACATCGTGAGCCCCATTTCGGTGTATCCGGACACCATCGCGAAGGCGACCAAGGTGGAGATGCTGCTGCGGGCAAACGACGCGGCACGCTCGGGTAATCCGGCGATCGTGCAGGTGTCGGCCGGCATCGGCGACAGCCGTCGGCGGATCATGGTGGCCAACACCGACGGCTTGCTGGCCGGCGACGAGCAGGTGCGTGTGAACTTCCGCGTGTCGGCGGTGGCGAGTGGCGACACCGGCATGCAGACCGGTGTGCGCTCGATCGGCGGCACGATCGGCTTCGAGCTGTTCGATCAGCACGACGTGAGCGACCTCGCACGTGGTGCTGCGGAACAGGCGCTCACGAAGCTGCGTGCACGGCCGGCGCCCAGCGGCAGCATGCCGGTGGTCATCAAGTGCGGCACCGGTGGCGTGCTGTTCCACGAAGCGTGCGGCCACGGCCTCGAGGCGGACCTCGTCTCCAAGGGTGCGTCGGTGTACGCCGGAAGGCGCGGTGAGCTTGTCGCTTCGCCACTCATCACGCTCGTGGACGACGGCACGATGAGCGGCGAGTGGGGGGCGATCGGCATCGACGACGAGGGGCACCCCAGCCAGCGCAATGTGCTGATCGAGAACGGGGTGCTCACCGAATACATGTGGGACTTCCTTCGTGCGCGCAAGGAGGGCCGCCCGCAGTCCGGCAACGGGCGTCGCCAGAGCTACATGCACCTCCCGATGGTGCGCATGACCAACACGTTCGTGCTCAACGGCACCGAGGAGCCGGACGAGATCATCCGCGCCACGGATCAGGGCGTGTACGTCGCTCAGTTGGGTGGCGGCTCGGTGGACACCGCGTCGGGAGACTTCGTGTTCGGCATGGTGGAGGCGTACCTCATCGAGAATGGCCAGATCACCGAGCCGCTCCGTGAGGGCAACCTCATCGGCAACGGTCCGCAGGTGCTGCAGGACATCGATCTGCTCGGCAACGACTTCGCAATGGGTTCCCCGGGTACGTGTGGCAAGGACGGCCAGGGGGTCCCTGTGGGTGACGGACAGCCGACACTGCGGGTGCGGGCGCTCACGGTCGGTGGCACCGCCGCATGAGCGAACTGTTGGAGATAGCGGACCGCATTGCGGCCCAGGCCCGTCCGGGCGAGCAGGTGGAGGCGTACGTGTCCCGTGGCACCGAGACGTCGGTGCGCGTGTACCGGGGCGAGGTGGAGCAGTTCACGTCCGCCCAGTCCGAGGGCGTCGGTGTGCGGATCATCCGTGACGGCCGCACCGGTTTCGCGTACGCGGGAACGCTGGACTCGGGCGTGCTGAACGAGGTGCTTGCCGACGCGCGGGACAACGTCACGTTCGGGACACCCGACGAGTACGCGGCGCTCGCGTCTCCGGATGGCGTCGCTGTGCGTCCGCAGTCGCTGTGGGACGAGCGACTCGAACAGTGCAGCACCGAGGACAAGGTGCGCCTCGCCCTCGATCTGGAGCGGATGACGCTCGCGGGCGACCCGAGGATCCGGGTGGACAGCGCGGACTATGCAGACGGTGCCGGTGAGGCGGCCGTGGTCACGTCCACCGGTATCCGTTCGTCCGGCAGGGAGAACGGGTGCTACGTGTCGGTCAGCACGCTGGCCGACGAGAACGGCGAGACGATGACGGGGTTCGGGTTCGCTGTGGGCCGGGATCCGTTCGCGCTCGACTCTGCCAAGGCTGCGAAGGAAGCGGTGGAGCGAGCCACACGGTTGCTGGGGGCCGGGAAGCCTGCGAGCAGGCGGACAACGGTGGTGCTGGACCCATACGTCACCGCCCAGTTCCTCGGCGTCATCTCGTCGACGGTGAACGGCGAGGCAGTGGCGAAGGGGCGCTCGCTGTTCAAGGATCGTCTCGGGGACCTGGTGGCGTCGCCGCTCATCACCCTTGTCGACGACCCCACGGACTCACGTGCGTACACCGCCACCGAGGTAGATGGCGAGGGCCTCGCCGCCCGCCGCAACCTGATCGTCGAGGGTGGCAGGCTGAATCAGTTCGTGCACTCGTCGTACTCAGCGCGGCGCGTAGGCACGGTGTCCACCGGCAACGCGGTGCGCGGCGGTTTCCGCGGCTCCCCGGGCTGTGGATGCATGGCGATGCAACTGGTCCCCGGTAACCGCTCGCCGGAGGAGCTCATCGCGAGTGTGGACGACGGGGTGCTCATCCAGATGGTGCAGGGGCTGCACTCCGGGGTGAACCCGGTGAGTGGGGACTTCTCCACCGGCGCATCGGGGCTCACCATCCGCAACGGTTCGCTGGCCGAGCCCGTCCGGGAGTTCACAATCGCGTCCACGCTGCAGCGCATGCTCATGGACGTTGCGGCACTCGGCAACGACCTCGAGTGGCTGCCGATGCGCGCAACCGGGCTATCGATGGTGATCCACGACGTCACGGTGAGCGGTACCTGAGCATGGCCGTGCCGAGCCCGGCGGCCGTTGCACTCCACCCGCATCTCGCGAGCCCGCTCCCAGCGGGATGGGTGCGTGTGGACATGCACAGCCACACGATGTGGAGCGGAGACTCCACCACGACGCCCGACGAGATCATCGAGGCGGTCGCGGCGAGCGGGATCGACGTGCTGTGCATCACGGACCACAACGCGATCAAGGGTGCTGTGCAGCTCACCGAGTCGCTGCCGTGTCGTGTGGTGGTGGGGGAGGAACTGAAGACGCACGCCGGCGAGATCATTGGGCTGTTCCTCAGCGAGCACCTGCCGTTTGGCCTGGCGCCGCGGGAGGCGGCGGCGGCGATTCGTGCGCAGGGCGGGGTTGTGTACATCCCGCACCCGTTCGACCCGATGCGCAAGAACCTCTCCGAGGCAGCGCTCGACGACCTCGTCGGGGCGGGCCTCGTCGATGCGATCGAGGTGATCAACGCGAAGACGTCGCTGCGGAGCCTGAATGCGCAGGCGGCGCGCTATGCGATCGAGCACTCATTGCTCGCTGGCGCAGGTAGCGATGCACATGTGCCCGATGCCATTGGGGCGGCGTACGTGGAGATGCCGGATTTCGACGGCCCCGCTGGGTTCCTCGAGTCCTTACGTCAGGCGCGGCCTGTGGGGCACCACTGGGACGCGGCCCGTCCGTGGCGGCCTCGCATCATCCCCTCCACCTAGCTGGGAGAGACTGCCACTAGATGACATTGGCGGTGAGCAGTACGAACACGAGCAGGCCCGCAACGATCCGGTACGCCCCGAAGATGCGCAGGTCTCTGCGGTTGAGGTACTCGACGAACAGGTTGACTGCAGCCGCAGCAGCGACAAAGGCCGCGATGATGCCGACGAGCGGTGCACCGATACCGAATCGGTCGACGATGGTGGAGCCGTTCTTCACGATCTCGTAGGCGGTTGCCGCCGACAGTGTGGCGAGGCCGAGCAGGAAGCTGAACTCCACGGCAGCGCCAATAGTGAGTCCGGCAGCCACGCCGCCGACGATCGTGACAAGGCTCCGGCTCACACCCGGCCACAGCGAGAACGCCTGCACCGCACCGATGATCGCGGCCTGACGGAGTGTGATCTCCTCGAGCGGACTCCCGGTGCGTCCCTTTCGGCGCAGCCACTGCGACCCGCCGAGCAGCGCAACGCCACCGACGATCCACGCGATCGCCACCGGCGCAGGGCTGAGGAGGTGATCGCTGATCGGCCCCTCGAGGGCCTTGGCGAGGAGGCCTACGGGCACGAATGCGATCACGATGCTGATGAGCAACCTGCGACCCGTGTCGCTGCGGCCGGCGACACCCGAGAGGATCTGGCCGACACGCCTGCGGTAGAGCAGGAGTACCGCAAGGATTGCGCCCACCTGGATCACGACGGTGTACGAGTCGAGCGCGTCCTTCGCGTCGCCATCGGGTGGATTGAGGTCGAGGAACCGCTCGGTGACGATGAGGTGACCGGTGGAGCTGATCGGCAGGTATTCGGTGATCCCCTCCACCACACCGAGTGCAAGGCCGTCTGCCCAGCCGAGCGAGTCCACCCGGGTGGTGTCCGAGGCCCGGACGAGCGGCCCGACGGATGCCTGAACGGCGTCTGCGCGCGTATGGCGGGCGAACGCGCCCACAGCCAGGAGCAGCACGAGCGCCACGAACGAGAGCAGCACGAAGCGGGGGTGAAGCCGGCGGGAGGTCGGAGAGGCCGGCAGTGTCATGGTGAAGCGAATGTAGCGGACGGGTTTCCCCTCGCCGGCGCGCTTCGCAGCCGCCGACCGCGCAATCAGCCCGCCGCAGGAGTACTGGCGGGAGTCGTTGCCGGCGCGGCGGCGGGAGCGGGACTCGCCGACTCGCTGCCCGAGGACCCCGACGATGGCGAGGAGCCGGTTGAATCAGATCCGGACGCGGTCTCGGACTTGGTGGTCGCTGCCGTTGAGGTTGACTTACCGCGGCTATCGGTTTTGTAGAAGCCGGTGCCCTTGAAGGTGACGCCGACAGGCTGGAAGACCTTCTTCACGGCGCGTACGACGCCGTCGTTGGGGTGTGCTAGCTCGGTGAGGGTGGCGTCGGTGAACGCCTGCTGGACCTCGATGGTCTCGCCGCTCTCGATGAACTTGTAGACGTAAGTAGGCATGGGTTCTCCGGTGATGGACTTCCGGACCGCACGCTCAAGTGCGGTTAGCACTCGAAAGGGTCGACTGCCAGTTTACAACGCCGCCCGGAAAACTGGATTCCCGCGCCCCGACCCGGCAAGAGTCGCGGCCGTGACCTCTGCAGAACTGCGCATTCCGTCCACCGACGGGGTGGATCTGGCCCTCCATGACCTCGGCGGCGTGGGCCCGCCGGTGTTGCTCTGCCACGCCACCGGCTTCCACGCCCGCGCCTACCAGCCATTCGTTCGCCACCTTGCCAGCGCCTATCACGTGTGGGGCTTCGACTTCCGGGGCCACGGCTCGTCCACCCCGCCCGCCGACGAACACTTCACCTGGGCAGGAATGGCCGACGACGTCCGGGCTGCGGTGGATGCCGTCAACGCTCAGGAGGGCACCCGGGGCCAGCCGCTCCTGGCCATCGGCCACTCGATGGGTGGTGCAGCGATCCTGATCGCCGAGCTCGCGCGGCCGAACACCTTCGAGCAGGCGTATCTCTACGAACCGATTGTGTTCCTCGCTGATTGGGAGCGCACGGTCGAGGAGAACAACGCAATGTCTGGCCCGGCACGCAAGAGGCGCGAGGTGTTCCCCTCGCGTGCCGAGGCGATGTGGCGGTACGCGAGCCGTCGACCGCTCGGCGATCTGCAGAGCGACTGCCTCGCCGCGTACGTCGAGCACGGCTTCACGGATCTGCCCGACGGCACCGTTCGCCTTGCCTGCCGGGCCGAGCACGAGGCACGCACGTTTGAGGCCGCCGGCCTGCTGACGAGCGGGGGCTGTGCGGGGGTGAAGATCCCCGTCGTGGTCGCCGTGGGCGGTGCGGACGGCATGTCGAACACGGTGCAGATGGCCGGGCCCGCTGCGGCAACACTGCCTTACGGCAGGCTCAAGGAATACGCGCACCTCGGCCACTTCGGCCCGCTGCAGGACCCGTTCACCATCGCAGTCGACGTACGAGACACATTCGGCGCCGGCCGCGCGTCCTGACCGAACCGTCAGGCCGACGGACTGGTAAGGCTCTTCGCGAGGCGCAGGCCGTCCACAGCACCCGGTGCAGCGAGCGCCTGCATCGCCACGTCGTAATCCGGTAGTTCGTACACGCCGCCGTCATCGGTGATCATGAGGTAACGATCGAACTTCGCGAGGAACGTGCGGTCGTGGCTCACCGCCACCACTGTCCCCTCGAATCCGTCGAGGGCCTGCTCGAGCGATTCCGAGGACTCGATGTCGAGGTTGTCTGTGGGCTCGTCGAGCAGCAGCACGTTGTGCCCCTCGAGTTCGAGGCAGAGAATTTCGAGGCGCGCCTTCTGGCCGCCTGAGAGGGTGTCAAACCCTTGGCGGGCATTGGTGCGCAGCCCGTAGCGGGCGAGGGCCTTCATCGACTTCTCGTCGTCGAACGACCGCTCGCCGACGATGTCGAGGCACGTGCGGCCGATGAAGTCGGGCCGGTCGTTGATCTGTGTGAAGGTGCCGATTGAGGTGCGCGGCCCGTAGGAGATGGCACCGTGGTCCGGTGGGACGGTTCCGGCCAGTGCTCGCAGCAGGTGGCTCTTGCCGGTGCCGTTCGGCCCGATGAGGCCGAGGCGCTCACCGTGATGGATCTCGTCGGAGAACGGCCGGAACAGGTTGCCGATCGCGACACCCTCGAGCCGGGCAACGCGCCGTGCCGCGTCCGCGCCGCGCAGGCGCACGTGGATCTGCTGGTCCGCAACCGGAGGGGGAGGCGGACCGGCGGCGACAAACTTCTCCCAGCGCGTCTCCGCGGCGTTCGCCTTCGTGGCGTTCTTGAAGTTTTGTGCAGCGCGCTGCTTCATCATCTTCATGTGGTGGAACAGACGACGTTCCTCGTCGTTCCAGCGCTTCAGCTCGTCGCCAAGCTGTTCCTGGCGCTTCGCCCTCGCCTCGGGGAACGTGGTGTACGAACCGCCGTGCACCCAGCAACCTGCTCCCTCGATCACCACGATCTTGGTGGCGACCCGTTCGAGCAGCGTTCGGTCGTGGCTCACCATCAGGATCGTCGAGCGGCAAGCGCGGATCTGGTCCTCGAGCCAGGCCCTCGTGGGGATGTCGAGATAGTTATCGGGCTCGTCGAGCAGCAGGATGTCCGCACCGGACGTGAGCAGCAGGTCGAGCACCATTCGCTTGCGCTCGCCGCCGGAAAGCTCGGACACCAGCCGGGTGGAGAAGTCGTCCACCGGTGTCTTCACACTGCGCTGTGCAGCCGCCTGCCAGCGTGCCTCGAGGTCGTAGCCGCCGAGGTCACCCCAGTCCGCGAGGGCCGTGGCGTACTGCATGCCGTCGTCGGTGCCATCGATGAGCGCTCGCTCGGCGGCGATGAGCGCCCGACCCGCCGTGCGCAGCGTTGCGGGTGCCACCTCGACGAGCATCTCGCGCAGCGTGTCCCCGGGGCGTGCCATGCCGACGTCCTGCGTCATCGAGAGCACCGACCCACCGAGCGAGAACTCGCCCTCATCGGCCTCGAGTACACCGGACAGGATGCGCAGGACCGTGCTCTTGCCGACCCCGTTCGCGCCGACGAGCGCAGCGTGCTCGCCCGGCGCCACGCCGAACCCCACGTCGAAGAACAACTGGTCCGCACCCGGAGGGGCATAGGCCAGGTCGGACACCACAATGCTGCTCACGGCTGTCGAGTATCGCCCGGCGGCAGGCGGATCGCTCCGGGGATCAGTTGCGGTACTGCTGCTCGATGGCGAGGTGCCTGTCGAGCCCGACGATGTCGGTGAATCCGGTGAACTCCACCATGCGATCGAGGTGCCCGCGCATCGTTCCCTCGGTGTGCAGGATGTCGAGGGAGTCCTGGGCGGCCTTCACCACGGAGAACAGCAGCGACAGCGGTGACACGATGAGCCGGAAGCCGAGTTCCGCGAGCTCGGCCGGGTTCAGCAACGGGGTTTTGCCCGTCTCCACCATGTTTGCGACGAGCGTGATGCCCGGAAGCGCTGTGGCGATCTGCTCGAGTTCGGCGATGCTCTCGGGCGCCTCGACGAAGAGGGCATCCACGCCGGTGTCGCGCGCCATCCGCGCACGCTCGATTGCCTCGTCGAGCGACACGGCCGCTCGCGCATCGGTGCGCGCCGTGACGTGCAACCCTCCGGCGTGGCGCTCGGCGGTCTGGACTGCGGCCTGCAGTTTCGCCAGCCAGTCGGCGCGCTCGATCACCTGCTTGCCGGCCATGTGCCCGCAGCGCTTCGGCCACACCTGATCCTCGAGGAAGATGCCGGATGCGCCCGCCTGCAGCCACATCTCGACGGTGCGCACGGTGTTGAGCGGGTTGCCGTAGCCGGTGTCCGCATCCACCACGAGGTCGAGGTCAGGGTTTGCGCCGCACGTACGGCGTGCCACCTCGGCCATCTCGGTCTGGGTGAGGTAACCGATGTCGGGCACCCCGAGCAGCGTGCCACTCACCGCGTAGCCACTGACGAAGGCCGTGCCGAAGCCAGCACGGTGCACGAGGCGGGCGCTCAGCGCGTCCCACACACCAGGCATCACGACGGACTCGCCTGAGGCAAGACGACTACGGAGACTCGATCCACTCACGCGGCCGAGGGTAACAGGCGGTCGCTCGGCGCAGAGGGCCGTGCCGCAGCGGGGTGGACGCGGTCTAGCGGGCGCCGACGGTGGCAGCGCGCTCGAGCGGGTGAGCGCGCAGTTCGCTCATCATCAGTTCGTACGAGCGCACGCGATCTGCGTGCGAGTGCATCATCGTCATGACCATCAGTTCGTCCACGCCGGTGCGGTCCACGAGTTCTTGAAGCTGGCGCCGCACGCTTCCCGGGCTGCCGATCACCGTGCTCTGGAGCCTGTGCTCGATGATGCGCTGATCGCCCGGGGCGTAGTCGTAATCGGCTGCTTCCTCCGGTGTGGGATACAGGCCGGGGCGGCCCGTGCGCAGGCGCACGAAGGCGAGCAGACCGGAGCCAGCGAGGTACATCGCCCGATCGTCAGTGTCTGCACACACCACGGACACACCGATCATCGAGTACGGCTGCTCGAGCGTCTCGGAGGGCCGGAACGCCGAGCGGTATGCAGCAAGCGCATGATCGGTTCCCTCGGCCGCGAAGTGATGGGCGAACGAGTACGGCCAGCCGAGCATGCCCGCCACCTGCGCGCCGTAGTCGCTCGAGCCGAGCATCCACATCATTGGTTGGTACCCGAGGGCGGGGACGGCGGTGATGGCGCGGAACGGGTGGTTGTCGGGGAAGCCCCGCCCGAAGAAACCGAGCAACTGCGCGAGTTGGTCGGGAAAGTCGTCCTCGGCCGTCGGTCGGTGCCCGCGCCGCAGCGCAGCAGCAGTGACGCCGTCAGTGCCCGGCGCGCGGCCGAGGCCGAGGTCCACCCGGCCGGGGTGCAGGGCCTCGAGCATGCCGAACTGCTCGGCGATGGCGAGCGGGGCATGGTTCGGCAGCATCACGCCGCCCGAACCGACCCTGATGGTGGTCGTGACCTGCGCGAGGTGAGCGAGCAGTACTGCGGGCGCGGAACTTGCGATGCCTGGCATGTTGTGGTGCTCGGCAACCCAGTGCCGGCGGTACCCGAGTTGTTCGAGGCGTGGGGCGAGATCGAGCGAGTTCGCGAGGGCCTCGGCGGGGTTGGAGCCCTCCGATACCGGGCAGAGATCGAGCGCGGACAGCGCCACAGTGCCGTTGCGCTCGAGGCCATTCCCGTGGGTTGCGTGCATGTCGCCAGTATGCCCCGAACGCCGGCGGCCCGGGGCCAACCATGGCTGATCCGTCGGCCGACCGGCAGCTACCGGGTGGGGGCTGGCGGGCGGAAGCCGATGACCATCACGACGGCAACGCACACCGCAACGACGCCCTGGAGCGTCCAGGCCGCACGGAAGTTCGTCATGGTGGAGTGGCCGGCCCGCTGCAACATCGCGACGGTGAGCGCAACGCCGAGCGCCGCGCCGAGCTGGCGGACCGTCGTGTAGAACGCAGAGCCCATCGCCATTCGGTCCATTTCCAAGTACTTCACAGCCCCGGACTGGATGCTCGGGATGAGGATGCCGAGGCCAGCCCCCGTGAGTGCGATCGGGAGTGCCATCCGGGTCCAGTACGCAGCTTCGGAGGTCATGAACGCCGCGCGCAGGAACACTGACAGCGCAAGGATGAGTGCCCCGGGAACCACCACTTTGCGATGGCCGAACTGGTCGCAGAGCCGTCCGGTGGGCCTGCTGACAATGAACGAAAAGATCGGCGAGATCGTCGCTGCAACGCCGGCACCGAGTACCGAGTAGTTCCACTGCCTCTGGAGGAACGACAGGTCCGCGACCAGGGATCCGTAGAACGGGATGGAGAACAGCACGCCGGCGACATTCGCGGAGCTGAACGAGCGCGACCGCAGGAGCCTGAGGTCGAGCACCGGCAGGCGCGCCTTGTTGCAGCGCCAGACGAACACGGGGATGAGAACGGCGGCGATGGCGTACGCAGCCAGCGCCTTCGGGCCGATGAACCCCCACTTGTTGCTCTCGGTGAACGCGAGGGCGATCACGCCCACCGCCCCCACCCCGCACACGATGCTCACGATGTCGGGAAGCCCCTGAGCGTTCTCGTCACGGTGCTCGTGCAGCAGTTTCTTGCCCATGATCCAGCCGGCCACGCCCATAGGGATGTTGATGAAGAACGCGTAGCGCCAGCCCCACGCGTCGATCATCACGCTCCCGAGTGGTGGGCCGAGTGCGGCCGAGCTCGAGGCGACCATCCCCCAGACGGCGAGAGCGGACGACCGCTTCTCCATAGGAAACTCGGGGAGCACGAGGGCGAGGGCTGCGGGCGTGAGCAGCGCTGCGCCCACCGCTTGCGTAGCGCGGCCGGCGATGAGGATGTTGAGGTTCCACGCGAACCCGCAGGCCGCCGACGACAGGATGAAGATCGTCAGCCCGGTCATGTACATGCGCTTGCGGCCGTAGCGGTCTGCGAGGCGTCCGGAGGTGAGCAGCACTGCGGCGAACACGATGCTGTATCCCGACAGCACCCACGACACCGTGCCGTCGCTTCCGTTCAATTCCTTCGCGATCGTGTCGCGGGCGACGTTGACGATCGTGGTGTCAACGGCGGAGAGCGCGACCCCGATCGAGGTGCACATGAGCACCTTGTTCCCTCGCGTCATCGCCACGCATCCACCGTACTGCGCCGGGTCCTTCGCGCCGGTGGTCAGTGTTCGACGTTGCTACTGCTGGGCGACGCGGACAACGACCGTGTCGAGCATCTTGTCCACGACGCGCTGACCACGGGCATCCCAGAGTGGCCACAACGCGTCCACGAGCCGGAAGATGCCAAGGGTGGCGCTGCCAATCGCGGAGACGATGACAATCCGGGCGAGGGAACGCCATCCGCTGCAGGGTGTGCCGTCACTGGTGTTGACGAGCGCGAGCCCGAGCGACTTCTTGCCGACGGTCTGACCGGTGCGGCCCTGGCGGATGAACTGGTTCCACACGAACAGCACGAACGACAGGGTGCAGCCGATGAACAGCGAGAGCACGATGGCGAGTGTTGCCCCGCCGCTCAGTTGCACGTCGATGACGTTGGGGTCGGTGCTCACGTCGTTTGCCGCCACGACCGTGAGCGTGATGATGAGGCCAACAAGGGCGGGCCAACCAGAGAACAGCGAGTCGAGGAACGACGCGAGGAAGCGCTTGAAGTAGGACGGCTTGTTCGACCAGTCGACCGCCAACGAGCTGCTGCGAGACGTCTGCGCTGCCGGGTACAGCGACGGAACAGGTGGGGGTGGCGGCGGAACCGTGCGGGTGCCGGCACCGACACCGGCACCGACACCGGTACCGGAACTGGGAACAGGCGGTGTGCCCGACGGTGCACCCGGCTGCGGCCACGGCGATCCCGTCGGCGCGGTCTCGGGCCGTGGCGATGTCTGCTCAGACCACGCTGAACCGTCCCACCATCGCAACTGGGTAGGGGAACTCGGATCGGGATACCAGCCGGGCGCTGTCGACATCGCTCGCTCCTTGTTGTCTGTGCTGACCGTAACACGGCCCCATCGGCGCACTCAGACGTTCACGAGGAGGCCTTGAATCTCCCCCTCTGGGTCATCGCGGCACTCCTCGTGTCGGTCACGGTTGGCTGAGACGCTCGACGGGTTGTCCGGTGATTTCGGCGATGAGCTCGAAGTCTTTGTCCACGTGCAACACGATGAGCTGTGCCAGTTCTGCCACGGCGGCGATGAGCACATCGGGAATCGAGGGTGCCCGGTGCTGGCCTCGTTCGGCGAGGATTGCTTGGACCTCGATGGCGCGATCTTCGATCGCCGGCGTGAAGTACTCCACGGGCATCGACCGCAGCGGGGCAGAGCCGAGGGCGTGACGAAGGTCGCCAGCCGAGCGAGCGGAGAAACCGACTTCGAGCAACGTCACGCTCGTGACGCGGACGAGTCCGCGTTCGACGCGGTTGGCCCACACGGTTGCATCAGGACTGGCCCCCAGACGGAGCAGCGCAGACTTGTCGATGAGCCAGTCGGTCATCGCCAGGCACGGTGCATGACTTCGGGGTCAGCGAGGTCAGCGAACGTGTCGGCGAAGGCGGCGAGGTCGGCCACCGAGACCTCGGAGGGTGCTGCGTCGCGCTCACGAGTGAGGGTCCTCCGCAGATATTCGGTACGCGAGAGACCGAGTCGCTGGGCCTTGATGTCGATCGCAGCGATGACGTCCTCGGGGACGTCGCGAATCAGGATGTCAGTCACGGCACCTCCTTCAGATATCAGACGATATCACCGCGAGAAAGCAAGGTCAGCCGTTCCTCCAACGAGGAGGCCCTAGGTATCGGTTACAGCCAAAGACTTGTCGCGCACGGATCGCCTGTCCAGTAGGACCGTCGCTGAAAGAACCCGTGCATTCGGCGTGACCTTTCTCAGCCGTGGGCTCCGCACAACTCGTCGGCGCGAAAGAGACGACCGATGGCTTCTGCGGACTCGGGACTACTCGGCGGGCCAGCAACGGACGATAACGACCTGGTCAGTGCACGATCGACGCGACTGCGCAGATCGCGAAAGCCCTGCTACACGTTGAAGCGGAACTCCATCACGTCCCCGTCGAGCGGGTGGTACTCCTTGCCCTCGATACGGATCTTGCCGACGTCTTTGGCCTTGGTCCACGAGCCGATGTCGAGCAACTCGTCCCAGTGGATGACCTCGGCTTTGATGAAGCCGCGCTGGAAATCGGTGTGAATGCGGCCGGCGCATTCCGGTGCGCTGGAACCGGCGTGGAATGTCCAGGCGCGGCTTTCCTTCTCGCCCGTGGTGAAGTACGTGCGAAGACCGAGCAGGTGATACGCGCTGCGCACCATGCGGAACAACGCACCCTCGCCGAGCCCGAAACCGTCGAGCATCTCGGCCCGCTCGGTCGGGTCCGTGATGGACGCGGCCTCGGCCTCTAGCTGCACGCACATGCCGATCACCTCGACGTGCTCGCCAGCATCGGAGAACTCGGCACGAACTAGCGCTTCCTTCTCGGGGATCGTGTCGAGCTCGCCCTCGCCCACGTTCACCACAGCCAGAACCGGACGGTTGGTGAGCAGGAAGTGCGGAGCGAGCGCGTCACGCACGTCGCGCTTCAGGCCTGCGCGGTAGAGCGGGCGTCCGTCGGAGAGTGCGGCGAGCGCAATGGTGAGCGCCTCCACCTCCTCGACGAGTGTCTTGTCGTTCTTCATTGCCTTCTGCAGGCGGGGGAGGCGAGTCTCGACGGTCTCGAGATCCGCGAGTGCGAGCTCAAGCTCCACGACACGGAGGTGTTCAAGCGGATCCGACGGACCGGGAACGTCGTCGTCTTCGAACGCGCGCAGCACGAACACGATGGCCTCAACCTCGCGGATGTTCGCGAGGAACTTGTTGCCGAGGCCTTCACCCTTGCTGGCGCCCTCCACGAGTCCGCCGATGTCCACCACCTGCACCGAGGCGTGCACGACGTTCTTGCTCTTTGACATGACAGCGAGACGGTCGAGCCGCTCGTCGGGCACCTTGGCAACCCCGATGTTGGGGTCCTTGGTGGCGAACGCGTAGGGAGCAGCGAGGGCCCCGCCACCCGTGAGGGCGTTGTAGAGCGATGACTTGCCTGCATTAGGCAGTCCGACGAGTCCGAAGCGTTCCATAGCGAAGTCTTGAGGCTAACTGCTGGCCGCACCGGGTGGTCTGGCCGCGCACCCCCCAGCGGTGCGGGCCGGATGCGCTGGGGGAGGCGGGTGGAACCCCGCCACCCGGCGAGTAGGCTCTCAGACCTATGTCGAAGAAGACCAAGAAGCGCAAGGCCAAGTTGCGTCGCTCGAAGGCGAACCACGGCAAGCGCCCCAACATGGGTCGCGGCTGAGCCGTACCAACCCAGCAATAGGCAATGCCCAACGCCCGCATTGCGGAACTGGTTGTCGGTGGCACGACCGAACCGTGGCATCGTTTGGGTCTTGAGTTCGTCGACAACTCCGCACTCATCGGAACCGTTCGGCTGCGCGTCGTCCCGTTCCTGAACCCGGGCATCCAGTCCGTCGGCATCGCCGGTCTGGACGACCACGATCACAGCGAGGGGGCCTGCGACCACGATCACGGCCCCCGGCCCTCGATGGTGCACGGCGCGCCGATCCACCACTGCGAACCGACAGATCTTGTCGTGTCGAACACGCTCGACGCTCGCGTCATCGACCACGTGGTACTCATGACCCCCGATCTGGAGCACACCTGCGAAGCCGTCACTGCAGTGACCGGCGCACCCCTCAAGCGGATTCGTGAGGCCCCGCCCGTGCGCCAGGGGTTCTTCCGGCTCGGCGAGGTGATTCTCGAGGTCGTGCAGTCACCCCAGGTGCAGCACCCTGCCGCCAAGTGGTGGGGTCTCGTGATCACGGTCGGGAATCTCGACACGGTGTGCGCCTCGCTGGGGCCCGAGGTGATGGGCCCACCAAAGGCCGCCGTGCAGCCCGGACGGTTCATCGCCACGGTGCGGGACGAACTCGGTCTCGGGGTCCCCGTTGCCCTGATGAGCGCCTGAGCCCCGCTCAGGCAGCGAGACAGACCGGAACGTCCTCGGTGCCGCCGGGTAGCGCCCGCAGGTCGGAGATCTCGGACTCGAAGACGTGCAGCAGTCGCTCGCCTAAGGGCACCGCCTCGGTGGCCGCCAGCAGCACGATGACGTACCCGTTGGGCAGCACGAACGCCGCGGCGCGAGCGCCCTCAATGGTGCCGGTGTGCCCCCAGAGGTCACCGTTCGACAGCAGTCCGAGCCCGTAACGCTCCTTGTCGGTCTGCCCGGCCGGCCGCGGGTTGCCCACGCATGGGGGCTGCATCGCAAGTCGGGATGAACGTGAGAGCAACGACGAGGGTGCATTCGGGTTGAGTGCCTCGAGCACGAGTGCAACCTCGCTGGGTGAGAGGGTCCACGAACCGGCCGGGCCGAGCGCCTCGAGGTACGTGCGACCCGGCGTAACCACGTAGGAAGGACCGGTCGAGTCGGTGACCTTTGTGCGAATCATCGACGAGGGCGCGATGCCGAGCGGGGCGAGCACCCGATTGTTGATCAGGGTGGCGAGCCGGCCACCGGTCACACGCTCGACGAGGGCGCCGAGCACCACGAAGTTCGCGTTGCTGTATCGGTAGCGCGTGCCCGGTTCGGCGTACAGACGGGATGCGAGCGCGAGACCTGCGGAGTTGCGCCAGTCCGTGGCAGGGTCCTTGAAGAACGTGTTCCACATGCGGTCGAGGCCGGACGTGTGCTGAAGCAGTTGCCGTACCGTGACGGAGCGGGCGCGGCGGTCGCCCACCGGGAATCGCCCACCCCACTGGTCGGCGACCGGCGTGTCGAGCCGCAGCTTGCCCTCCTCGACGAGTTGCATCACCAAGGTGGCGAGCAGCACCTTGGAGACGCTGGCCAGGCGGAAGCGTGCGGTGTTGGCGAGGGGACGGCCGCGCGGGTCCTTCCCAGCGGTCACCGTGCCCAGCACCTTGCCCTCGCGCTCGATGGCGATACCCACCGCTTGGTAGCCGTTGCGGAGGAGCGAGGCGGCGTGCTCCCGGAACCGGGCGAGCACTCGCTCCTCGGCCGTGCGCAACACCTCCGGGTTGGCGGTCGGCGCGGCGGCTGGGGCAGTGGTGGTCGGTTCCGCCGTCGAGGCGGGTGCCCGGACGGTGGAGGCGACGGTGGAGGCAACCGTGGAGGGCGAAACGGTGGAGGGCACAACCGGGGCGGTGCTACTCGTGCTCGAGGACTCGGTGGCTACCGGGGCAGAACGGCTGACCGGGCCGCAACCGGCAACCAGCGCTGCGAGGGGCACGAGCACCGCAAGGGACCTTGGGAACCGCGCCATGAGCGGAGAGCGGGTCAGAGAACGACGACTTTGGTGCCGATATCGGCAAAGTCCCAGAGGAACTTCGCGTCGAGCGGCGCCTGCCGCTGGCAACCACCGGAGAGACGGGAACCGAGCTGGTCCTCGGTCTGGTACGGCTTGTTGTTGTTGCGGTGGATCGGGATCTGATGGAAGCCGATCGCGCCGATCTTGGTCTTCAGCCAGCGCACCATGAGCCGCAGCGTTGCCTTGCCGTTCCAGGCCGTGGTGATCTTGGACTTGCTGTACACGCGGTGCGTGCCGGGGGTTTCGTTGGCGAACTTGGCCCCGGACACGAGCCACGAACGCACCGTGCGGCCGTCGGCGTCGATGGCCCACACGCGCTGACCGAGACGGGAGTACACGATGCGCCTCCCGGTGCCGGAATCCTCGGGCACCGGCGGCGCGTCCGCGCCGGCAGAGGCAACCGAGGACAGTTCGTAGCCGAGCAGGTCCTTCGCACCCTTCGCGGGCTTCGGGGTACGCACGACCGCGGAGGCTTCGTCTGGCCAGATACCCAGTTCGATCGCTGTCTCGCGGCCGGCGATGCCGTCGACGAACAGCTCTTTTTCTGTCTGCAACTTGCGGACCGCATTCACGGTTGCCTGCGTGTACTTGCCGGTGACCGGACCGTCGAGGTAGCCGGCAGCCTTGAGCGCCTGCTGGAGGCACGTGACGTTTGCACCGGCGTTGCCCCTGCGGATGGCCCGGACAGTGAGGACGCATCCGCTCTCGTTGCCGACCACGTCGCCGCTGTCGTCAACAATTGGTTCGTCGGGCAGCGTGGAGGTGGAACCTCCAACGGCACCCTTCGATGTCGTCACGCTGGATTCGGTGTTCGCACTGTTGGTACTGGCCGGCGACATGTTGGCCGGCGAGGTGTCGTCTGGGGAGGACTCTCCGTCTGACGTGGGGACCTCAGTGGTGTCACTGGTCAACGCGCCCGACGAGGCAGCGCTGTTCGAGAACGGTACGACGAGCACCACCCCGAGCGCGCAGACGATCACGGAGATCGCCAGTGCTCGTGCTTCTTTGCGTCGTCTCACTCGGATCCTTGAGGGCGGGGTTCGAACTGCAGACATGCTACCGATGTCGTTTTGGCCGCACGGGTCACCCCGTGGATCTCTGTGACACCCCACGTGCACACTTCGGGGCATGGAGACCACCACGCTTGCCGACTTTGCCCAGGCCGCCCGCACGCTGGCCAGAGCAGCACGTCAGCGAGAGCATGCGGTGCCAACCTTTCGCTGCCCACCCACGCTTCCGGTTGATCGCAGCATCCGGCGCACCCGAAACGGCGCAGTAGTGGCGGTTCGGGTGAAGGGCAGGCCGTTCGTGGCGGTTGCCGCCGACATGATCGAGGGCATCATCGTCACCAACCAGCTCTCCGGCCCCGATGCGCTCCGCGTTCGTGGGGCACTCTGGGCGGCGCTCGGGTTCGCGGTGGCTGCCAGCGAGGCGCCGGCCACCACGGTGCGTCGGGTGGCCTGAACCGCAGTGGCGCAGTTCCCGCCGCAGCGGTACAGCCGTCCTAGACGGTGCGGCCGAGGAAGCTGAGGAACTCGGTCTGCAGGTCTGAGCCGGGGGCGCACTCCACCTTGGGCCCGAACACACCCGGACGGCGGATCATCGCGTCCATCGGCTTCACGCCGTCGTAGGCGCGGGCAACTGCTTCGGCGTCGAGACGCTCGTCACCACCCACTGCCCGGGCAAGGTCCCAGATGTGCACGAGCGTGTCCATCGACATGAGTCGACCGATAACCATCTCGGCCGGCATCGCACCCATCGGTCCGGGCACGTTCTGGGTCATGTCGGCGGTCGGCAGCACGGCGTTGGCCGCAGCGAGTGCGCGGTCCCAGCCGGCCACGGTGTCCTCGTCGTCTGCCACGGGCGTGGGCTCCGAACCGGTCAACCCGGCGGTGAGGTTGAAGACGTTGTTGGCCACGTGAGTAACGACGTCGCGGGCGGTCCATCCCTCGCACGGCGCCGGCCGGCCCCAGTCGCCGCTCTTTGCGGCCTGAACCCGCGAATCGAACGCGGTAAGCATGGTGATGAGACGGTCGGTTCCTTCGGACATGGACCGCAACGTAGCCCCTCCCGGCCGAGAGTCCACTCAGTAGCGTGCTCCACGTGATCAAGGCGGTGTGTTTCGACGTGGCTGGGGTGATGACCCACCCGATCGGGGCGGCGTTCATGCAGCAGATCAACGCTGCCGGCTTACAGATCACCGATCTGGCGAACAGCTCTCTCATGTCGTTCTCCGCTGCCGGTGACGGCGACGTGCCGGCTCACCGGCTGGAGCGTGGCGAACTGACCCTCGAGGAGTTCTTCGCGCTGCTCAGCCCGAGTGACCGGGCATCCCGACCGCTTATGGACCCCGCCTCTCGGTACTTCGTGCCAGGGGTGTTCGAGCCGCACGAAGGCATGCACGCCTTCGTGCGCGAGGTGCGCGACGCCGGCCTGCGCACGGCGCTCATCACCAACAGCGTCGTGGAGTGGGTGCCGTGGTGGGACCGGTTGCTTCCTGCCGACGTGCAGTTCCACGAGACGGTCCATTCCTGCAAGGTTGGGCTGCGCAAACCGAATGCCGCCATCTACTACCACGCGCTCGTCAGGCTCGGGGTGGAGCCGGGCGAAGCGCTCTACCTCGACGACTTCGAGGCGATGGTGGAGGGCGCCCGGGATGTCGGGATGCAGGCTGTGCACGTGCTCGATCACGATCAGGCCATTGCCGAGGCTCGAGCTCTCCTCGACCTCGGCTGAACGACACAACGGTTGCCCGTGTTGAGCGCTCCACTCGGCGTGCCTGCAATTCGGTCACAGACGGTGTTTCGCTTTCACGGGATGTAGTAGGGCACCCTAGAATTGTTCGGTCGGTCGGCGGGTTGCCGGGAACAAAGTGGGTCAGCAATGCATCGAGGGGGAACCGGTCCGACCGGGCCGTTCAGGTCGCCGCAGGGCGCGTCCCGCATTGCCCGCCTCCGTCGGCAACGCCGCATTCGTGGTGCCCTCGTGGGGGCGATGGGCGGATTACTCGTTCTCGGTCTGCTCTCCCCAGCAGGAAACGGGTCGAGGGCGGAGGCCGCCAGCCAGACCGCTCTCGACACCG
Source organism: Actinomycetota bacterium (assembly GCA_009701715.1). Lineage (GTDB taxonomy): Bacteria > Actinomycetota > Acidimicrobiia > Acidimicrobiales > Ilumatobacteraceae > WLJO01. The sequence continues at coordinate 14,425 of WLJO01000008.1, read as the reverse complement.
TGACGCTCACAGCACCCCCGTCGGCTACGACGACACCCGGGGTCGATGTTGCACTCGGTGCGTTCACCGTGGCCGGCTCGGAGGACCTCTCACTCACCCTCGCCGTGGCCCCCGTCGGTGCAGGAACGCTGACGCTGGGCTGCGGCGGGGCGTGCTCCAGCGTCACCTACGAGGCCGGAGACGGCGACACCGACGCAACGATCACTCTGTCCGGCACGGCCTCAAACGTCACTGCTGCGCTGTCATCGGTCACACTCGTTGCGCCGACGGCCGGCGAAGTGAGCGTGTTCGCCACGGTGGACGACCGTGTTGCCCCACCTGCTGGTCCGACTGGCCACCAGTACCGGTACTACCCGAACCGCCTCGGCTTCACCGCGGCACGGGCCGCGGCGGCGTCGCTCACGCTGTACGGCAAGACCGGCTACCTCACAACAGTGACCTCGGCGAACGAGGAGGCGTACATCTCCAACCTTGCCGGTCCGAATCCGCTCCACCTCGGCCTCACCGGTAAGTCCGCCCGTGGCCGAAATGGATGGACTTGGACCTACGTCGCCGGACCGGATGCCGGCATCACCCCGACGTATTTCAACTGGCTGCCGCGCGAGCCGCGCACACCCAAACAGGGTGCAGATGACTATGGGCGGGTCCGCCAACGGACAGCTGGCGGAAAGACCGGTTGGGATGTCTCGATTGATGACTCAGCATGCTGCGGATACATCGTCGAGTTCGGCGACTCCACGCCACCGGTCCCGAACGCTGCGGTGACGGTATGGGTTGGCGAGAGCCCGCCGACCACCACCACAACGGTTGCCAGTACGCGACCGCCGAGAACACCGCCGACCACGGTCATCGACACCGTGCCTGACACGTCGATCCCTGATACGTCGATCCCTGACACGGTGCCGGTAACCGAACCCCCGACCACGCGAGCGACGCGCCCGACAACCACGGCTGTGCCGACCACCACGACCACTGCTGTGCCTGCCGATTGGTCTGCAGAGATCAAGGTGGAGGCACGGCTCGGCCAGCCGTCACCGGGTGCCGAGGTGACCGTGCGCGGCAAGGGACTCCGCCCGGGACGCGACATTGAGATCGGTGTGCATTCCACCTACCGCGTGATCAGCACGGGGGTCGTCGCTGCAGACGGCTCGTTCGAGCTCTCCGGTCGTCTGCCGGCAGACCTCGAGGCAGGTTCACACGCCATCGAACTCCATTACGCCGGCGAGCCTGCAGTGCTCGACTCTGCAACGTTCGAGGTAAGTGCCACGGGCGCGCTCGCCGCCGGTGAACAGCGGCTTGGGTTCGGTTCCTACGACCCGGGTGCACACGCGACCGCGGTGGTTGCTGCGACTATTGCGGGCCTCGCGGTTGCTGGTGCGGCCGGTGCGGGCGGTGGGGGTGGCGGTGCCGACAGTGCAGGCCAGGTCGGCGAGATCGACGTGGAGGACGCGCTCGAGGTTGACCTCGATGGGGAGGCTTGGGGCGACCGCTCAGCCACTTGGCGGACGCCGGGTCGGGAGCGCGTCGAGCGGATAGCGCTTGCGTTCGAGCACCGATACGGCGCGGCGCTTCCTGGCGTGACGCGGGCAATGGTCGGCGGCTCTTACCTGCGCGCCATGCTCGGCTCGCTCTCGGTGCTGTTCCCGCTCGCCGGCCTCGTGCTCGGCGTTCTTGCCGCAACCGGTACCGGTCTCGAGGCCCTGCCCCCCTCCGCTGCACTGCTCGGCGCGATCCTCGTGCTCAGCGCGCTCGACGGTATAGCCGGCTTTGCTGCCGGCATCGGGTACTTCACCGTGCTGCTCGTCACCGGCTCGATCAACTCGCTCAACTCCGTGCTCGTCGTCGCTGGTTCGGTAGTGGCAATGACGGGCGTGTCGCTGATGGCCGAGATGGTGCGTCCGCTGACACGTCCGCCGGGACGGGGTTGGGAGGGTCGGTGGAACCGGACGGCAGACGCGGCGGTGGGCGCGCTGTTCGTGGGTTGGCTGATCCGCGCTGCTGTCGGGTCGCTCGAGGGGTTGCGCGGATACACCCTCGACATCACCACCGACGCGGACCTGCTCGCGATGATCGCGATGGCCGGAATCGTGCTCCGTGTGTCGCTCGAGTCGCTCGCTACCAACGTGTACCCGTCACGGCTGCGTGCCGTTCGCCCTGTGGACGACGACGTGCCCGAGTACGGGCTTGCACGGCGCTGGGTAATGGTGTTCGCCCGGACAGGTGCGTTGATGCTTGCCGCCAAGCCGTTCGTCGGCTGGAACTGGTATCTGTGGCTCGGTTGTGCGTCGTACTGCGCGGAGCAGTTGCTCGACGTGATCGAAGATCGAATCCCGATTATCAAGGTATTCGTACCGATCGTGCCGAAGCGTGTCTACAAGTTCATCACGGCACTGCTCGTGTGCACGCTCGTCGGGCGAGTGCTCGAGAACTGGACAGGTGGCGTACAGCTCGTGCGGGTTGCCTTCGTGGTGCTGAACATCCCGATGACCGCGGTGGAGACCTTCATTGCGCTCGGTCGCGAGGGCGAGCGCGGTCCGATCACGTGGTGGCGCCGTGCTGGCGGCGTGCTGATGGTGGCGCTCGGCTTCCTCGCAGTCACCGGTCACCTGCTCTGAAGCCCGCGGTGGGGTATTTTTTCCGGCTCATCAAGATGTCAACCTCGATGGATGCACCATGCCCTCAACAATGATCCGCCGTCTCAGAGCCTGTGCGGTGGTGGCGGGATTGGCTGCCGTGCCCATGCTGACGATGGGCACCGGCGCTGCTCACGCTGGCGAAAGCTCTGCCCCGCCTACCTGCAGTCTGAATGTTGACCGCGATGACTACACCTTCCTCCTTGGCGGTGATCAATACCCCGGGGCACCTTCTCGGCTGAATTCGGAGGCGATTGGGATCTGGCCGTGGTGTTCGCCCGGTTGAACGGCGGTTCATGGAACAGATTGGTACAGGGAGACTCAGGGGTCCGGCCTTCGAACGTCGGACCGACAGGCCCCGGGCCATTCATCGAAGGGGCGTTCACGCTCGGTATCGGTGGCGCGACGATGGTGTTCCGCCGCAGGCGTCTCTACGCGCTTCACTCACCCGTGGTTGCGGCAAACGTCTAGCCTGAACTCGGTCCGAAGGCCCGAGCCCGGGTGGCGGAATTGGCAGACGCGGGGGGCTTAAACCCCCCTCCCCGCAAGGGGGTGCGGGATCGAAGCCCGCCCCGGGCACTCAGTGATCGAGGAGTGCCTTCAGTTCGCGCTTCAGGATCTTGCCGGTGGCGTTGTGGGGGAGCGCGTCCACGAACGTCACGTACTTGGGCACCTTGAACTTGGCGAGGTTCTTCACACAGTGCGCTGCCACGGTCTGCTCGTCGAGGGCAGCCCCGGGTTTCAGCGCAATGAACGCGTGACCAACCTCCTGCCAGCGCTCGTCGGGCACGCCAATTACGGCGCACTCGGCGATGCTCGGCAGTTGGTAGAGCACGTTCTCAATCTCGGCCGGGGACACGTTCTCGCCACCCGAGATGTAGATGTCCTTGATGCGGTCCACGACATAGAAGTAGCCGTCCTCGTCCTGGCGAAGCGCATCACCGGTGTGCAGCCACCCGTCGGTGATTGACGATGCCGATACCTCCGGCAGGTTCCAGTAGCCCGGTGTCATGTTCGGGCCCTTGGCCCACAGTTCGCCAGCTTCTCCGCGCGCAACGTCGTTGCCGTCTGGATCCACGATGCGCAACTGGTTGTGAATGAACGACAGCCCACACGACCCGATCTTGCGGCTGCAGTCCTCGGGTGGCAGTGCCATCACCATCGAGCCGGTCTCGGTCATGCCGAAGGCCTGCTGGAGCCGGACTCCCTTGGAGATCCACGCGTCGAGCAGCGTGTTTGATGGCGAGGCGCCGCCGACACCGGCCGCCACGATGTGCGGGAAGGTAGAGGTGTCGAACGCAGGCTGCTGACTCATGAACAGGTAGTTCGCCGGCACCATCTGGATATGGGTGACACCGACAGCTGGGTCGCTGAGCACCTTCAGACAGAACGCCGGGTCGAACGAGGCGCCCGTCATCACGTTCGTTCCGCCGTAGTGGAATGCAGGGTTCGCGAAGCAGTTCAGTCCGCCGGTGTGGAACAGCGGGAGTACCACAATGTTCACCATGGTCGGCCCGGTGCGGAACGGTTCGGTTTGGTTCACCACGTTCCACAACGTCATGCCGTGCGTGATGATGACGCCCTTGGGGTGACCGGTCGTGCCCGAGGTGTACATGATGGTGAGCACGGTGTCGAGGGTGTTGTCGTTGGCCGGATACTCGGTGTCTGACGAACGCAGCAGTTCCTCGTAGGCATCCCTACCGCTTGCGTCAGCGTCCCACGCGACCCGCTGGTTGACACCCAACTGAGCCATGGCATCGGCGAACTCCACCCCGTGGAAGACGACGACCGGTGCACAGTCGCCGACGATGTAGGCGAGTTCCGGCACGGCGAGGCGCCAGTTGAGGGGCACGAAGGTGGCGCCGAGTTTCCAGCAGGCGAACTGCACCTCAAAGATGTTCGAGACGTTCTTGCTCACCACGCCCACGCGGTCGCCCGGCTTCACCCCAAAGTCACGGGCAAGCGCCGATGCCAGTCTGTTCGTCCGCTCGTTGATCTCGGCGTAGGTCAGGTCGCGGCCGTCCATCAGATCGCGGATTGCGAGCTTGGTCGGCCGTGTTCGCGCATGGTGCGCGAGCCAGTCTGTGCTGTTCATTGTGGTCATCGGGCTCCCCCTGCTCGAAGTGCGTTGAAGAGTAAGTGGCAAGGCAGACACGGTCAAACCGGCTGCCTGCACGGTTCGTTCGGGCACTTCGTTCGCTGCGGGAACGTGGTCTACGATTCATATCGGTCAGCCGTAGGGGCAGGGCCGCATTCGTGCCGGGAAAGGACACCGTCGATGACAAGCGATGCAGGGCCGCCGACGTTTGGACCTCGGGATGATGCGTTCCACTTCGCAGAGCTCGGTGACGACTGGTGGGCCACCGAGACGAGTTGGTTCTCGTTCCATGACCCGGCCCGCCGGCTCGGCGGCTGGTTCTACACACTCGCCCGCCCCAACGTCGGCTCGGTACAGGGTGGCGTGTGGGTGTGGGACGACACCACCGTGCTCCCCTGGGAGGCGCTCTACTCCACCAACTACTCCACCCTGCAGATTCCGCTCGACACCGATCTCCGCAACGCGACACTCCCCACGGGCGTGGGCATCAAGGTGCTTGAGCCCACGAACAAGTACGCACTCACCTACGACGATCCGGGCCGCCTGCTGGTGGACCTCGTGTTCGAGGGAATCATGCCGCCCGAGCCGATGCGTTCGGTGAAGTCGACGTTCGGCAAGGCGCGCCATTTCGACCAGTTCGGACGCGTCGCCGGCCACATCGTGGTGAACGGGGAGCGTGTCGCCATTGACTGCCTCGCCGCACGCGACCGCACATGGGGCCGTCGGCGCGAGGACCGGCCGCACAAGGCGGCGTACGTCACCGGGTGTGCGTCGCCGGATGAGGCGTTCCTCGCGGTAACGAGCGAGCACGGTGGGAGGGAAGCGGCGAATTACGGCTTCCTCCGCCGCAACGGCATCACCGTTCCCCTCGTCGGTGGAGAGCGTCGGGTGGAGCGCAGCACCGAGCACGGGTGGATCGAGCGCATCGAGATGGACTTCGAAGACGAGTCGGGGCGTTCACTCACGGTCACTGGCACACCGGTGAACCGCATCATCCTCAACCGCCACACCTTCATCGACGTGAACAGCCTGGTGCGGTGGGACATGGGGGGCATCGAGGCGTGGGGTGAGGATCAGGACATGTGGCCGGTCCACGACTGGGCCGACTTCCGTCGCGCAGCGCGGGGAGATGCCCGCTGATGGCCACCCACCGAGATCGTGCGGTTGTTACCCCTCCGGCGGAACTGCTCGCCCGCATGAGCGTCACGATGAAGACGGCAATTGCGCCGAACACCACGGGTACAGCCAAGCCCCAGGCGTACATGGCGGCAGTGGTCTTGGAGAAATTGGCCAAGCAACTTGAGCTCGCCCCGGCACACGCCGCCCAGCAGGCGAGCGATGCAGAGTCACTGATCGCGGATCTGACTCGGCTCACAGCGTCGTTGTCGCTTCCCGACGGCACCACGGCTGCGGTTTCCGGGGTGTCCGCAGCGTGCAATGCCGTGAGCATCTGCACGCTGGTGCAGGCGCTGTACGCAGACAGGACCTTGCTCGGCGACGACCTCTTCGCTGCATTGCTCAGCCGCGTGCGCGTTGCGCTCCGCGCCGACATCAATCGCCGCATGGAGTTCTCGGCATGAGCACGAAGCAGGGGGACAGCGGCAGCGACCGCCAACAGCGCATCGAGGCCTACCTCACGTCGAGGATTCCGGGCGCTGACGGCCTCCACATGATCAACATCGAGCGACCGACGGTTGGCTGGTCGCACGAGATCTGGCTGTTCGATGCCGTGTGGAGCGAGTCCGGTAGGGAAGTAGGCCGACCGTTCTGCGTCCGCCTCGACCCGGGCAACACCCTGCTGCGGCATATGTCGAGTCTCGAGACGCAGTTCCGGGTGCTGAAGTGTCTCGAGAACACCGCGGTACCGGCGCCCGAGGCGTACTGGTACGAGAGCGACCTGGCCATCATTGGCAAGCCGTTCATCGTGATGGACCGTGTACCTGGCGCGTGCCCGAACCCGTGGGGGAGCGACGGCCGGCGCTACTACCAAGAGGCCTCCGGGCGCGGTGTGCTGCCTGGCAGTTTCACGCAGGCACTCGCTGATCTCCACAATCTCGACTGGCGCGCCGCCGGGCTTGACTTCCTCGGGGTTCCCGGCCCGGGCAAGGACTTCGCCCTCGGCGAGGTGGCCAAGTGGAAAGAGTTGATGAGTCTCGCCGGCGTCGTGCACGAGCCGATCCTCGAGGACCTCATCTGCTGGTTGGAGGAGAACGCACCCACCACCGATCGCCTGTCGCTCATCCACGGCGCGTACCGCACCGGCAACCTGTTGATCCACGACGACCGGGTGAGCGCCGTGCTCGACTGGGAGACACAGTGCATCGGCGACCCGATGTACGACGTGGCCTACATGCTGTCGGACCTCAACCGAGAGGGCACCGACCTGCTCTCGAACCTCGTGCCGAGAGACGAGTTCTTCCGTCAGTACGAGCGCGAGACCGGCCTCGAGATCGACGAGGAGAAGTGCCGGTACTACAACATGCTGTACTGCATGCGGTCCGTGGCGTTCTGGGTGAGCGCATCGGGTCTCTATGCAGACGGCTCGAGCGGCGATCTTCGCCTTGCTCGCACCGCATGGTCAATCCCCGTGGTGCTCGACAGGGCGGCACGCGAGCTCGGCTACTGAGACGCGGTGCCCCGGCCGATCAGTCGAGGGCGCCAGACGAGAAGAGTTCACCGATCCGGTCGAGGTCGTACCCGAGCGTCTCGGTGAGCAGGTCAACCGTGTGCAGGCCGAAGCTGGGTGCACCGTTGGAGATCGTGCTGGGTGTGCCCGTGAGGCCGAAGCGGGAAGCCTCGACGGTGACGGATCCATGGTGTGGGTGCGGGATCTCGGCGAAGTGTCCGAGGTGCGCAAGCTGTGGATCGGAATAGATGTCGGGGGAGTGGATGACTGCATGCGCAGGGACGCGGTGCGCGATCAGTTCGGCCTCGGCCTCGGACGGCGAGCGGAGCCCCGTCCATGCAGCGACAGCGTCGTTGAGCTCCCCGCGTCGTTCGAGCCGTTCGGCGTTGTTGAGGGACGCGAGATCGCTTCGTCCGATCAGCCATGCCAAGGAGTGCCAATCGCTGTCATCGCGACACGCAACTGCGACCCATCGATCGGTTCCCGTGCACGGGTAGACACCGTGCGGCGACATTGCCGGGTCGTCGTTACCGATGCGGGCAGCCACCCGGCCGTTTACCGAGTAGTCGAGCATCGCAACCGACAGGAAGTTCACTGCCGACTCCGCCTGCGCGAAGTCGAGGTACTGGCCGCGACCCGTGGCTCTGCTCTCCCGGAGGCCGGCGAGCAGCGTGGCAAAGGCGTAACGGGGGGAGATGTAGTCGGTGTACGCGCCGAACGGTCCGGCAGGACCTCGGTCGGGCCAACCCGTAAGGTCGAAGAAGCCGACGAGGCAGGCCGCCATGTTGCCGAACCCTGCGTAGCCGGCCATGGGGCCCTGCTGGCCGAAGAGGCAGGTTGACATCATCACGAGTTGCGGGTTGATGACCCGCAACCGCTCGTAGTCGAGACCGAGTGCGAGCCGGCCTCTCGGTGAGAACGACTCGATGAGCACGTCGGCCCATGCAACGAGGTCGTCGAGGACCTCGCGCCCACCCGGTGAAGCCATGTTGAGCGACAGGCTGAGCTTGCCCGCATTCATGTTGTGGTAAATCGCTGCGTTCTCGGGCAGCGCAAGGTTGTCGAGGAACGGCTGCACCGCCCGAGCGGAGTCCGGTCCCTTCGTGGACTCAACGTGGATGACGGTTGCGCCGTAGTCGGCAAAGTGACGGGCGGTATAGGGGCCCGACACGGCCCACGTGAGGTCGAGCACCTTGAGGCCGGCGAACGGCGCCTGGCGGTTGCCGGGTTCCCGGCTGGGAGTTTCCGTACGTGGGGCCCAGTGCCGGAGCGCCGTTGCGCTGTGCTCGCCGAGCCGCGGACTGCGTCCGAGCGGTACGTACTTCGTGTCGGCGTGTACCGGTGAACCGGGAGCGCGGAAGGGGACCGGAGAGATCTCGGGATCGGTCACCAACTCAAAGAAGTTTCGGAACGCGAATTGGGGGTTCTCGACCACCTCCTCCATCGTCGCGATCGGTCCGATGAGCAACTTGCGGTCGAGCGCCGCCTGGAGCAATTCGGCTTTGGTCCGGTGCTCGCAGACCTTGCCGATGACCTCCTTGAGATAGGTATGGCGTGCGATCGGGGTCTCGCCACCGAAGACGCGCGCACCGAAGGAGGGCCAGTCCTCGTTGACGAGGTCGTCGCCACAGAAGCCGTCCTCCCGTGCCCACTCAACGAGCCGTTTGATGAACGGTGCGAACGGTGCGCCGAACAAGGCGTTCACCAGGACGTGACCGTCTTTGCACGGCCAGATTAGCTGGACGTGGACACCGTTGAGCAAGTGCCCGGTTGCGGTCCGCTGGAACAGCGGCGCCCGGTACGGGGCGGCGAGCACGTTGCTCTGGGTGGCCATGAGCATGGATCGCTGGGCCGAGATGTCGATGTGTTGGCCGAGTCCGCTCGAGTCCCGCTCGGCCAGGGCGACGAGTGCGGCGCACGCTGCGTCGGCGGCGGCGTGCTGGAACACCTGCGGCTCCGTGGTTCGTACGGGCGGCCGATCCTCGTCGCCGGTCATCAGGAGCTGTCCGGCTGCGGCATGGGCGGTGAGGTCGGTTGCGGGCCACTGTGCCTTCGGGCCGGTGGTGCCGAAGGCACTGATGGAGATGGTGACCAACGCAGGGTTGGCCTCCCGCAGTGCCGCAAGGTCGACGTCAACCACGCCGGACTCAATGAGGACGTCAGCGGTGCGGGCGAGTTCCATCAGCTGGGAGGCTCCGCTTTCGGTGCCGAGGTCAAGTTCGATGCTGCGCTTGCCCCGGTTCCAGGCGACGAACGGGAGTGAGCGCTCGGGATGGGGTGTATCGCCGGCAAATGGCGCCAGTGTCCGGACACTGCTGCCGCCGATCGGTTCCACGAGCAGGACGTCAGCGCCGAGCGTGTTGAGCATTTGGGACGCCAATTGCCCTCGGTGATCCGTGAGATCCAGTACGCGGTACGGCTCGACCAACGTGCACCCTCCCCAAACAGCCGACCCCCACGGTCGGGACCGGATAGTTCCGGCCCCCCAGATGGTAGTCCTCACCGGCTGTCGTGGCCGGGGTCGAAGGTGGTCGACTACTCCTTCGGGGCGATGCGTCGGGAGGTGGTGATCTCGCCAGTGCTCCCGGCCCCGAAACCCGTGTAGCGCTTGGTAGCGCCGTGCGGATCCATGTTCTTGTGGATCCGGGTCCCAGTTGCGAGGAGGCCGCCGTCGACGAGGAGGGATTCGCCCACGATGAATCGCGCGTCGTCAGACGCGAGGAAGGCGACGGCGGCGGCGACGTCCTCGGCTGTGCCGCGGTCGGGCCACGGCTGCAAGTCGCTGACTATCCGGCCGAGGGCCTCTTCGTCCCTTCCCACCGCGAGGGGCGTGAAGATCACTCCTGGGCAGACAGCATTCACGCGGATGCGGTGCGGCGCCAGTTCCTCTGCCGTGTTGCGCGTGATGCTCACCACGGCGGTCTTCGCGGCCGAGTAGCCGGTGTGTCCGGAGCCACCCGCCAGTCCGGCCACCGAGGCGGTGTTGATAATGACACCTCCGCCCTGGGGGATCATCACGCGGGCGGCGTGCTTGGTGCCGAGGAACACGCCGCGTACCAGTACCTCGAAGGTGCGGTCCCATGCATCCACGTCCACCTCGGTGATCGGTCCGAACGCACCGCCGATACCGGCATTATTGAACATCACGTCGAGGGTGCCGAACGTGCTGGTGGCGAGGTTCACGAGCGCAACGATGTCGTCCTCCAGCGCCACGTTGCCGGCGAGGAAGCGCAGCCTGTCGGCATCCGCATGCCATGCCTCCAGCATCGCCAGACCGTTCGCCTCGTTGAGGTCACCCGCAACCACGTTGGCCCCTTCGTCGAGGAAACGGCGAACCGTTGCCTTCCCGATGCCACTGGCGCCGCCCGTGACGACAACGGTGCGCCCGGCAAAGCGTGGCTGGTTCATGTGTGCTCCTCGGTAGTCGGCTGCCCTTCTGGGGCGGCGGGGTGCTCTGTTACCTTACGCAACGGTGGGACCTGCGACCGGTGGGGCCCCGGTAGCGCATTGGGAGTGCCGGACATGTTGATGGGTGACATCCTCGAGCTGAACGCCACCAAGTACCCCGACAAGGTTGCGCTGATCACCGACGAGGGGCGCGAGTTCACCTTCGCTGAGCTGCGTGACCGGTCGAACCGGCTGGCGAATGCACTCACCGGTCTCGCCGCCACCGGCGACCGGATCGCGATCCTCGCCGAGAACATCGTTGAGTACGTTGATGCCTACTACGGCGTGCCGACAGCAAACATGGCGCTCGTCTTCCTCAACTACCGGCTGAACCCGCACGAGCTCGCCTGGATCGTCAACGACGCGAACGCGAAGGTGCTGCTCATCGAGCGCCACTACCTCGACGCGATGCTTGCGGTGCGAGACCAGTTCCCGAAGGTGGAGCACATCGTGGTCATCGGGGACGCCTCCGGGCTGAGCGGCGTGAGTGGCTACGACGCACTGACGGCCGCCGCGAGCACGGCACCGCTACCGAGGCCGACCGAGGACGACATCGCCTGGCAGCTCTACACCAGCGGCACTACGGGCCGCCCCAAGGGGGCGATGCTCTCGCACCGCAGCCTTATTACTGCTCTGCTCAATGCGATCATCGCCTACGACGTGCGCCAGACCGACTCGCACCTCTACAGCTTCCCGATGTGTCACGTCGCCGGCTACCTCATCACGCAGCACCATCTCATGGGGGCTTCTGTCGTGTTGCAGCGAGCCTTCGAGGCTGGCAAGTGGCTCGAGCATGTCGAGAAGTACGGCTGCACGACGGGTGGGCTTGCCCCGACGATGATGAACTTCGTGCTCCAACACCCGAAGCTGGACGAGCACGACACCGACACGATGCGCAGCCTGCTCTACGGCGCAGCGGCAATGCCCGTGGAGCTGCTGAAGCGGGCCATCGAACGATTCGGCCCGGTGGTGTGTTCGGGCTTCGGCATGACCGAGCTCGGCGGCAACGTGCTGTATCACCCGAAGTCGGACCACGTGCGCGCCACTCAGGGCGAGGAGCACCTGCTTGCTGCGTGCGGCGTCCCGATGGCCTTTGCTGCCGTCAAGGTGGTCGACGAGAACATGAACGAGTGCCCACCTCGCGAAGTGGGCGAGATCGTGGTGAAGGGCGAACAGTTGCTCAAGGGCTACTGGAACCGCGCCGAGGCCACCGAAGAGGCCTTCAAGGGGGGTTGGTTCCACACCGGCGACATGGCGTGGCGTGACGAAGAGGGTTTCTTTTACATCGTGGACCGTATGAAGGACATGATCATCACCGGCGGCGAGAACGTCTACAGCCGAGAGGTCGAGGAAGTCATCTACGTGCATACCGGGGTGTCCGAGGCCGCCATCATCGGTCTCCCCGATGAGGTGTGGGGCGAGCGAGTTGTCGCTGTTGTTGCGATGAAGCAGGGGATCGGGGGCGGCGACGCGGTTTCCGCCGAGATCATCAAGATCTGTCGCGAACGCCTCGCCGGCTACAAGTGTCCGAAGCAGGTGTTCTTCATCGGCGAACTGCCCAAGAACGTCAGTGGCAAGATCCTCAAGCGCGAACTTCGCGACCAGTTCGCGGGCTGAGGACATCGCAGTGAACCTTCCCGACTACGACGACCTCCCGTTCCTGCCGGGTCTCGATATCCACCACGCCTGGGGTGTATTCGGTGACAACGACGTGCTCGGCTCCATCAATCTCGTGACACCCGAGCGGGTCGCTGCTGCCGCATCGGAGGTCCGCAGCGGTGCGCTGTTCCCGCTCGACCTGCCCATGAACTTGCCCGATCCGCCGATGTTCGGGCGTCAGCCATTCAGCCACCACATCTTCGCCATCAATCGCCACGAGATGGACGACCGACTTGACGGATTCCACCCGCAAGGGAGCACCCAGTGGGACGCACTCGGGCACGTACGGGCACGCGAGCACGGCTACTGGGGCGGCATCACCGACGACCCGATGGATGTGCCGAACGTGCTGGGTATCGAGCACTGGGCCGCTCACGGAATCGCCGGCCGTGGCTTGCTCATCGACGTGGGTGACTTCCTCTGCCGCAACCGGCCGGGATACCACCCGCTGGAGGCCCAAGGAATCAGCGCCGACGACGTGCGCGCAACGCTCGAGGAACAGGGTGTGGTGCCACAGACTGGCGACATCTGGTGCCTGCGCACCGGTTGGGTGGAGGCGTACCGCGCGCTTGACGCGCAGGAGCGCACCGACCTCGCAGCGAGCCCCACCGGTGCTGGCCTGCTTGGAGATCACGACGTTGCCCGGCTCCTCTGGAACGCACACCCGGCGGCTCTGTTGGCAGACAATCCGGCCGTGGAGATGGTGCCCGGTGACCCCAAGGTCGGTTCGCTGCACCGCCGGATGATCCCGACACTCGGTATGGCACTCGGCGAATTCTTCGACTTCGACCGCCTTGCGGCCGCAAGCCGTGCGGACGGGCGATGGACCTTCTTCTTCGTTGCCCAGCCACTCCACCTCCCGGAGGGCATCGGTTCGCCTGGCAACGCGGTCGCGATCCGATGACCGGCACGCAGATTGACCTCACCCGGTACGTCAAGCCGGGCGACACCATCATCATCGGTCAGGGTGCGGGTGAACCCCAGGCGCTGGTGCAGGCTCTTATCGAGCAGCGTCACTCGCTCGGTGGCGTCCGTGTGTACATCGGGGCGAGTTACACCGGCGCCTTTCGGCCCGAGCATGCGGATGCCATCGAATTCATCAGCATCGGAGTGGTGGGCCGTACGGCGGCGCTCGCCGACGCCGGTGTGCTCACTATCATCCCGGCGCACTTCGGCTCGCTCCCGATGCTGATGCGTCGTGGTGTGCTGCGGCCCGACGTGGTGTTTGCGCAGATGACCCCTGCGAATGCTGAGGGCGTTCACTCACTCGGCGCCGTGTGCGACTACCTCAGCAACGCCGTGGAGATGTCGCCGTGCGTGCTGGCCGAGATCAACCCACGTGTGCCGTTCACCATAGGCGATGTCCTCGTACCGTCGTCGCGGATCGCCGGGTTCGTGCACAACGACGTTCCGCTCGTGCCGGTTGAGCGCCGTACACCGTCGTCTGAGGAGGACATCATCGGCCGGCTCGTGGCCTCTGTGGTGCCCGACGGCGCCACTATCCAGTTCGGTATTGGCACCCTGCCCGACGCAATCCTGTCGCACCTTGGCGACAAGAAGGATCTTGGCGTGCACTCCGGCCTCATCAGCGATGCGGTGGTGGATCTGGTTGAACGCGGTGTGATCACTAATGCGCGCAAGGAGATCGACCGCGGCCTCACCGTTGCCGGTTCGTTGCTCGGCACCGAACGCCTGCACGAGTGGGTGACGGGCAACCCATCGGTGGTGATGCGCAACGTGGAGTACACCCACAACGCAGGCGTGCTCGGCCGGCTCGGATCGCTGCACGCCATCAACTCCGCAATTGAGATCGACCTCACCGGGCAGATCAGCGCCGAAGTGGTCGGTGGCCGTCACCTTGGTTTGGTGGGTGGGCAGGGGAGCTTTGCGCGCGCAGCGTGCTTTGCCGAGCAAGGCCGCTCCATCCTCGCCCTGCCGTCGACCGCCAAGAGTGGGGCCACG
>WLJO01000080.1 GCA_009701715.1 Actinomycetota bacterium | reverse complement strand
GCGTGACCGCAACCACCCGAGCGTCATCCTCTGGTCCCTCGGCAACGAGTCCGGATACGGCGCCCATCACGAGGCGCTTGCCGCGTGGATGCGCCACTCGGACCCGAGCAGACCGCTCCACTACGAGGGTGCCGTGTTCCACGCCGGCTGGGTTGACGGCGGCCGCAACGTCACCGACATCGTCTGCCCCATGTACTCACCGATCTGGGCGGTGGAGATGTACGGACGAAACGGACTCGGAGACCGTCCGCTCATCATGTGCGAGTACAGCCACGCGATGGGCAACTCGAACGGCTCGCTCGCCGACTACTGGCGCGTGTTCGAGAACACCCCCGGCCTGCAGGGCGGCTTCATCTGGGAATGGAAGGACCACGGCATCCGCCAGACCGTGCGTGCCGCCCCCGGTTGGCGCTTCGCGTACGGCGGCCAGTTCGGGGACACGCCGAACGACGCCAACTTCGTTGCCGACGGCCTGATGGCATCGGACCTCGTACCGCACCCGGTGATGCGCGAACTCGCATGGGTGCACCGCCCCGTTCGGGTCTCGCTCGCTCCGCGCGGGAGGGGTCTCGTCGTCAAGAACGCCGACTGCTTCCGGGACGTCTCGTGGCTGGCCGGCACCTGGACACTGCGGCACAACGGCGTCATCACCGCACGCGGGCGCCTCGCCGTGCCGAGGATTGTCGCCGGTGGCTCCGCAACGATTCCGCTCCCGGCTGGTGTCAGCGCAATAGAGAGCGGCGAGACACATCTCTCGTTCGCCTGGCGCACCAAGCGGGACTCCGGTTGGGCATCGGCAGGTCACCTCGTCTCGTGGGACGAGCTTGCGCTGAGGGTGCCCGGGCGCGCCACCCGACCGGTGCGCACCGTGGCCGGCAAGCCGTCCAACAAGCCGAGGGTGTTCGACCTCGTCGAGGTGATCGAGCCGACGCTGTGGCGGGCGGCAACGGACAACGACGGCTTCAAGCTGATGAGCCAGCACCATGGTGGTGGGGACGCACTTGCCCGCTGGCTCCACAGCGGGCTTCCACACGGACTGCCCCCGTCGGTGCAGCATCGCCATACCGAGACCGAGGCGCCCGACGGCACCGTGTACGTCGATCACCGCTTCACGCTCCCCGAGGCTCTCGCGGATCCGGCGCGCGTGGGTGTTCGATTCTCGGTGCCACCCGAGTTCACGCACGTGCGGTGGTTCGGGCTCGGGCCGCACGAGAACTATCCCGACAGACGGTCCGGTGCGCTCACCGGCATCTGGGGCGGCGTTCCCGACGACCTTGCGTATCTCGTGCCTCAGGACTTTGGCCTACGCACCGGTTGCCGCTGGTTCGAACTGGTCGCGCCCTCCGAGGGCATCGCTCTGCGTATCACCGCCGACGCACCACAGACGGTGAACTGCTCGGCCACGTGGCACACCGACGATGACCTGTTCACCGCACGGGACCAGACCGAACTCGTGCGACGCGACTTCCTCACCGTGCACGTGGATGCCTCAACCCGCGGGCTCGGCACCGCAAGCTGCGGGCCGGACGTGCTGCCCCAGTACCGGATACCAGCAGGGACCCACCGCCTCCGCTACTGGATGTCGGTCCGCGTACTCAGTCAGTAGCGGGGCGCACGCGCAGCCGGTTACCGGTTGCCGTGAGGCACTCACCGGTCTGCAGGTCGAACTGCCACCCGTGCAGGGTGCACGTGAGGATCTCGCCGTCGACCTCGCCGAACACGGACAGGTCCGCCTGGCGGTGCGGGCAGTAACGATCCACGACGAACCCACAGACCGTGATCTCCTCGTCGTTCTCCGGCGGGTCGAGCTTGCGCATCGCCTCGGCCTCGGCACGACGCATGCGTTCGTTCGACAGCGACTTGAAGAAGTTGTAGACGTACTCGTTGTACGGGCCCTCCCGCCAGGCACGGAACCGGCACGACAGGAACAGCGCGTTGCTCCAGTCCACCGCCTCCTCCGCAGCAACAGTCTCCACGAGCTCACGCGGGATCTCGAAGCGGTACGAGTACGGCTCGCCCGCCCACCTGCGCACCTCTCCTACGGGCATGTCGAGGTACACATCGAGATCACCCGTGCGCAGCAGCACGCCCGCACCGATTCCCGCCCGCAGCGTGGGGGCAACCTCCAAGAGCGGCTCCCACCACTGCTTGAGCCGGTCGAGGAGATCCGCTCGTGGCGGTATCCACGTCGCCTTGTGAGCGGTGAGCCACTCGGCCCAGTCCGACTGGTACGAGCGGAGGTACTGCTCCTTGTTGTCGAAGATCGCGTGCACGTCGGCATCCGGTATCGGGTGCGTGACGATCACGCCGTCGTCGCCCACCTCAACGACCGTGCCGGGGATGTTCATGACGCCGGTACGGCCCGCCGAAGCAAGGCGCTCGAGGAACACCCGCTGGTCGGGGAAGATCGACAGTTCATCGCCGCGGATCACGTTGAGGCCAAAGAGGTCCTCGTCGAGAAATGCCGGCGGCCCTGCGAACGGCACGACTGCACGGGCGTCCACCACCTCCACGTAACGCATCGCCCGGGTGAGTTGGCTGTCCACCTTGGAGTCCACGAGTTCACGCATCCGGCCCGGCGTCTCGTCGTACACCATCGGGTACCAGATGGCCCCGGAGAACTGCAGGAAGTGGAGGTCCACCCTGCCGTGCCTGCCGAGTGCGTCGAGGTCCGTGGTGCGACAGTCGTTCTGGTTGACGAGCACGCGCTTGCCGTCGAGCACCACGATGGCCGAATCCCCACCCGGCCCGTCCGCGATCGCTGTCTCCACGTGAATAGCCACCTGCAGGCCACCGCCGAGGTCGGTCAGTTCTCCGTCCTTCGTCCGGATGAACTTCGCGAACCCAAGGTTGCGCAGGCAACGCTCGAGCTCCCTCGTCGGATACCCGGGGAGCAGGACCGTGGTGTCCCGGCTGACGTGGTCGATGAGCCACGGCTCGTCGAAATGGTCCGCGTGGATGTGCGAGATGTACAGATAGTCGGGGTTCTCGATCCGCTCCATCAGCCCGGGCTCGAGCAGGTCGTTGCGGGGGAAGACGAACCACGAGCCGAAGAAGGCCGGGAGGAACCATGGGTCGCAGACGATGGTCCCGGCATCGGTCTCGATGAGGATCCCGGCGTGGCCGATGGAGGTAGCTCGCATGACCCCCTCAGGCTACGACCGTCGGGCTACCCACACCGGTACGCCCGGTGGCACAGCGACGGTCGGGTCGCCCCGTTTGCGCGGTAGCGTCCCCGCCATGCCCGAGTTCATCAGCGTCAGTGCCTCCTCGTACGACCCGGCCTCGCTGGCCTCCAAGCTCTCCGAGAAGTCCGCCGAGGGCTGGCAGGTCGTTGCGATTGTCCCCACCGGTGGCGACATCACGGCGTTCCTCAGCCGGGGCGTGCAGGCGACAACCGCAACCGCAGCGCCCGCTCAGGTCGTCCCCACGCCAACCGTCATCACCACGTCGGCGCCGTCCTCTGTCGCCGAGCCTGCCGGTTGGGGTACTGCCCCCGCCCAGGCCGTGCCGCAGGCCGCGTCAACGGTTCCTACGATCACCACGTCCGCCGCACCGGTCTCGGTGTCCGGCACCCCGGCCGGTTGGTACCACGACCCGTCCGGCCGCTTCGAACTGCGTTACTGGGACGGCACCCAGTGGACCGAGCACGTCTCTCGGGCCGGCACCCAGTTCACCGACCCGCCGGTCGCCTGACCGCATTCCCGTCGGGGTCAGATGAGGGTATGCAGGTCGGTGGTTGAGGGATCACCGTCGAACGCGACGACGCCCTCCCGCAGCGCAACCACACGCTCGGCCTGAGCCGCGTACGACAGTTCGTGCGTGGCGACCACCACGGTGCATCCGCTGCGCTGCGCCGCGTCCACGAGCGAGATGAGCGCAAGTCGACCCGGTTCGTCGAGCCCGACAAATGGTTCGTCCACCAGCAGCACCGAGAACGGGCGGATGAAGGTGAGCGCGATCGCCGTCTTCTGACGCATGCCGCGGCTGAACCTGCTCGGCAGGTCATCGATGCGGTCGTCGATCCCCAGTTGCTCGAGCAGGCGGGTGCCACGCTCCTCCCACTGCTCGATGTTGTGGAGGCCAGCGACGTACTCGAGATGCTCCCGCACGGACAGGTCGTCGTAGAACGTGGGCGTGTCACCCAGGTAGGCGAGCATCCGTCGGGCCGGCGCCGACCCGGACGGTCGGCCGTGCACGATCACCTTGCCGTCGGAGGGGTCGAGCAGACCGGCGCTCATGCGCAGCAATGTGGTCTTGCCCGAGCCGTTGTGGCCCACCATCACGACGCGCTCGCCCGTACCGATCGTGAGGCTGGTGGGAGTGAGCGCGGGCCGGTCCCCGTAGTCCTTGCACAGCCCAACGGTCTCGAGTGCCCAGAGTCCGACGGTCATCGTGATCCCCCTGCCCGCGAGTGGCGGGTCCTGAACTCGGTATCGCCGGCGGCCCACAGGGCACCAGCCTTGCTCTTGATGCCGTCGCGCTTGCGTGCCCACCACGCGACTGCAGCGATGACCAGTCCGACTGCCACTGCGGCCTGCAGCGCCGGCGGGATCGGCTGGTGACCGTGGCGTACCGCCGAACGGGCGGCAAGCACCGGGAGACTCCCACTGATTGCCACTGCAAGGGGCTTCACCGTTCGGAATACCTCGCGCATGCCTGCAACCTCTGGCGGCAGCATGTCGTTGACCGCGCCCGCGACCGTCGGTTCTGGCAGCCCCGACATGACGTTGAGCACAGCCCCCGCTGCTCCGGCCCAGACCACCGGCAGCACCAGAAGCAGCCCGAGTTGCCACGACATCGAGGTGCGGTGGAAGGCCACGATGCCCGCCACGCCAATCAGGCCGAACAGCGCCGCTACCGCCGCGGGCACCGGCAGATGGCGCACGAGCAGCCAGCCACGCTCCTGGGGCAGCGCATCACAGCGTTCCGGTCGGTCGATCTCCTGCGCGAACGGCTCCACACACTCGAGACCGAGCACGAATGCGGCGAGGCCGCTCACGACCACCATCGGGGTGGTGCCACGGAAGGCAGCCACCTGAGCGGCTGCGGTCACGACGGCAAGCATCACCATACGGATGACGCGGCTGAGCGGGAACCTCGCGATGCTCTGTACGCCGCGACGTGTGACGGGCTTGCGAACGAGCCGCGGCGTGCGGAACCACGGCCGCACCCGGTGCTGCTCGTTGCTCAGCTGCCGGCGCAGCAGTACCACCGTGCGGAGGTCGCGCATGGTGACGGCGAAACGGAGTTGGCTCACGAGCGCGCTGCGCCGCGAGAGCGCGTCGATGGAGAGACGCTCGAGGCCAAGCAGCGCGAGCGCAGCAAGGACCAGCAAGAGTGCCGGGCCCGCAAGGTCGACGGTATGGATGCGCAGCGGCCAGAGCACCAGACTGCCGACCGTGTCGAGCGGACCGGGTACGCCCCAGTCGCTCGGGATGCCGGCCACCTGCCACCCGAGAAGTACGGCACCGGCGAGAGTTGCCTGCCACCGGCGTAGATGCATCACGTGGGCGAGCAGTGCCGCGGTGACCAGTGCGAGACCGAT
>WLJO01000079.1 GCA_009701715.1 Actinomycetota bacterium | reverse complement strand
TAACCTGGTAAGGCCCGTGGAAGACCACCACGTTGATAGGCCGGAAGTGTAAGCACAGTAATGTGTTCAGCTGACCGGTACTAATCGGCCGAGGGCTTCGATTATTGAACCGCTCGTACTTGCTCTGGAGTCCTCGAGGTTGCGCTGGCTTTTGCCGGCTGCACCCGAGTTTGACAATAGATTTCCGGTGGTCATAGCGTCGGTGTCACACCCGTTCCCATTCCGAACACGGCAGTTAAGCCTGATCGCGCCGATGGTACTTGGGGGTAGACCCCCTGGGAGAGTAGGGCGCCGCCGGAATTTATCGAGAACACCCCCGAGCATTGCTCGGGGGTGTTTGCATTTTTGCCGCAGTTTGCCCGTACCGTGGAAACCTATGCCCCCGCAGAGACCTTCCCGTCCATCGCGCCCCACTGGACGCCCTTCCGGCCGCCCAGCAGGCCCCCGATCCTCCTCCGGAGGCGCAGGTACCGGGCGTTCTGGTGCTCCCCGCGAGGGAGGCGGTCGCCCTTTGGGCTCGTCCGGTGGCTCGGGGACGACTCGTCGTTGGTCGAGCGATGGACAGGGTCCCACCAGTGATGGAGGACGTCCCTCCGGTGCGCCTGGGGCCGGTTCAAGCCGCTTTGGTGGGGATCGTCGGTCCGGTAGCGGCGCGGGAGGCGGTGCTCCCGGACGTCCGACGCGTCGTTTTGATGAGCGCGGCGATCGTCCGGCACGGCCGGCCCGTCAGTGGGAAGACCGTGGGCCTCGTCCCGGCGCTCCGGAGGGCGAACGCCCGTCCCGCTTCAGCCGTCCCGCACCGGGTAGTCGCTTCGGTCGCGGTGCGAGCGGTGGGGACCGTCCTGCACGTCAGTGGGAAGACCGTGGCCCGAGGCCCGGTGGCCCGCGTACTGGTGGCGCCGACCGCGGCGACCGTCCTGCACGTCAGTGGGAAGACCGTGGCCCGAGGCCCGGTGGCCCGCGTACTGGTGGCGCCGACCGCGGCGACCGTCCGGCACGTCAGTGGGAAGACCGTGGCCCGAGGCCCGGTGGCCCGCGTACTGGTGGCGCCGACCGCGGCGACCGTCCGGCACGTCAGTGGGAAGACCGTGGCCCGAGGCCCGGTGGCCCTGGCCGCCCTCGACGTGAGGAACCGCCGACTCGTCCCGTTCCTCGTCGAGAGGATGGTTCTGTCGGGCGTCCAATCGGCAAGCCGCAGCGCCGACCGGTCGGACGTCGGGAGAGAACTGGTGAAGACGGCACAATTGAGCGCACCGAGTTCAATCCTCAGGCCGACCGTGAGGCACTCGACGCCAATCGAGAGGTCTGGATCGACGAGGGCTCTGTCCGTGATGCTGCTCAAGGCGCAACCTATCGGGGTCGCTCCGAACCTACGGATCGTGACGGTCGAACTCAGCGGAGCCCGCGCGCGTTCGTCGCCGATGACAGCGAACAGACGGATCGACCCACGCCGAAGCCGTCCGCTGGTGTCACACCGCTACGGGCGCGCACGCTGAACGAGCGCGTAGAGGCTGCTCAGGGCGCATTGGATCGCGAGCGCTTCGGAGACGCGAGGCGCATGGTCACCCCGGTGATCCGTGAGGCCCCGGACATGACGAGCGCCCAAGAGATCCTCGGCTTGGCGCAGTACCGGCTCGGCAACTGGCGGCAGGCAGCCGTAGCGCTCGAGGCATACCGCACCTATGGCGGCGGGGTGGAGAATCATCCGGTGCTTGCCGATTGTTACCGGGCGATGCGCAAGTACGGCCCAATCGATGCCCTTTGGGAAGAGCTCAAGACAGCGTCACCCTCAGCGGGGCTGGTGGCGGAGGGTCGGATCGTCGTCGCGGGTGCGAAGGCGGATCAGGGAGATATCGAGGGTGCCATCGACTTGCTGCGTTCCAGCGAACGCGCCCCCGCCAAGGTACGGGATCACCACCTGCGGTTGTGGTACGTGCTCGCCGATCTGTACGACCGGAGTGGTGACGTCACCAAGGCACGATCGTTGTTCGCTCGCATCCTTGCCAACGACCCCGAGTTCGCGGACGTTGCCGAACGGATGCGCCAACTGGGTCGATAACCCTGCGGCACCCCCTGCGTAGCATTGGGACTACCGGCTTCCCCGCCGCCCTCCAGCGAACATTTGAGGGAATCATGAACATCGTTGTTCTGCAAGGGGTGCTGTCGCGCACCCCCGACCGCCGGGAACTTGCCTCAGGATCTGTGCTGTTGCAGTTCGATCTCACCACCCCAACGTCCACGGGCGCTGCCTCGGTCCCCGTCGCCTGGTTCGACCCGCCGCCGTCGGCCCAGTTCGACGTCGGAGATGAGGTAGTGGTCACGGGTGAGGTGCGTCGACGGTTCTTTCGTTCCGGCGGGGCCACCCAGACGCGGACGGAAGTTGTTGCCGGGCTTGTACAACGAGCCAGTAACCGAAAGGGAGTGGCCCGCACGTTGGGACGGCTCCGGGAGTCGCTAGCGGGGCCCTGAGCCTCGCCGAACCGCCCTGCACAGGGCCCAGCCCACTACGATCAAATGTCGTCAGTGGGCGTTGGCCGGGCGGAGGTTCGACGGCGCCGCAAGTCACAGGAGATGTGTTGCGTGGACGTCAAGTCGTTGCTCGGTGCTGAAGCCGAATCCCTACTCGGACACTCCTGTGTGGGGGTCGATCGGACCACGCTGACCCTTCCGGGTCCGGACTTCCTCGATCGAACCTTCGTTCACAGCGATCGCAGTTCGGCGGTGCTCCGCTCGCTTGGATCGCTGTATGGCTCTGGCCGACTCGCGAACTCGGGATACATCTCGATCCTTCCTGTTGATCAGGGCATCGAGCACTCTGGAGCTGCCTCGTTTGCTCCGAACCCGATCTATTTCGATCCGGCAAACATCGTCAAGTTGGCGATCGAGGGCGGCTGCAACGCTGTTGCGACCACCTACGGCGTGCTCGGCGCGGTGAGTCGGACGTACGCGCACAAGATCCCCTTCATCGTGAAGATCAACCACAACGAACTGATGACGTATCCCAACAAGTTCGATCAGGTGATGTTTGGCTCGGTGCGTCAGGCCTGGGATCTCGGGGCGGCAGGTGTTGGTGCAACCATCTACTTCGGTTCACCCGAGGCAACGCGCCAGATCCACGAGGTGGCTGCGGCCTTCAAGGAGGCCCACGACCTCGGCATGTTCACCGTGCTCTGGTGCTACCTGCGCAACAACGCGTTCAAGGTGGACGGGGTGGACCACCATGTCTCCGCGGATCTCACGGCCCAGGCAAACCACCTCGGTGTCACGATCGAGGCCGACATCATCAAACAGAAACTGCCCGAGGTGAACGGTGGCTACAACGCGCTGTCCGGCTACGGCAAGACCTCGAAACTCGTCTACGACAAACTCACCACGGATCACCCCGTTGACCTCACGCGTTGGCAGGTGCTGAATTGCTACGCAGGTCGTATCGGCTTGATCAACAGCGGTGGGGAGTCCAAGGGTTCCGGCGACCTCGCAGCGGCGGTGAAGACTGCCGTGATCAACAAGCGCGCTGGCGGCCAGGGGCTCATCGCCGGTCGCAAGGCCTTTCAGCGGCCGATGGGTGAGGGAATCGAACTGCTCAACGCCATCCAGGACGTGTACCTGGACGGGTCCATCACGATCGCCTGATCACGCGACGCTTCGCAGCACCAACCCGGTCTTCAGCTTCGGCGTGAAGAATGTGGACTTCGGGGGCATGAGGAGGTGCTCGGTGGCCGTGCGACGGATCTCGTCGACGGAGACCGGGCGGATGAGGATCGCTGCTTCGGCGGCGCCGGTGCGAACACTGTCGAGCACATGCTCGACACCGTGTTGGTAGTTCACCTGGTGGTCGGTTGACGCGAGAGCATGCTCAAGCCGCGCAGAGTCGAGGTCTCGGACCCCAATGAATACTTCTGGCCTCGGGATCAGGAATGTGCCGTCGCCGGTGCGGTCCACGAGGCACAGCGCACCGCGTTCGAGCATCTGAAGCGTGGTGGTTGCTGTCACCTTGCCTGCTGATGCGAGGTCGAAGGAGTGCCCGAGCGCGTCGCGAAGGTTGCCGTACGGGATACCGGTGTAGAGACGGTGAATGGCGGAGACCGACAGCTGTTCGGCAACCAGTTCGTTGACGTAGGTCAACGTGAGGTCCCACGGTCCGCCGATGCCGGGAGCCTGCAGGCGACGCTCGTCGCGGTACGACCGGCTGATTGCGTAGCGGTGGTGGCCATCGGCGATCACGACGTCCTTGCTGCCCACGAGCGCGCCGATTGTGGCGACCCGCGAGGGTTCGTCCACGCGCTCTACGCTGTGCGTCACCCCGTCGGTGTCGGTGAAGGAACCCATGCGCTCGCCCGGATCGGCGAGGAGTTCCGTGAGGCCGATCGCGAGTGACAGGCCCCACACAGGTGACAGGTTGGTACCGGTTGCCCGTGTGAGGTCGAGACGATCGGTCTTTGCCTTCGGCGTCGTGCGTTCGTGGGGGAGCACTCCGCCAGCGCCCTCATTGACCACCTCGAGCCCACCAAGGACACCCGAGATGACGCGATGGCGACCTGCCTCGTCGGTGAACTCCATGCGGTAGATCGTGTAACTCGGCCTCGGGTCCGTCACCATCGTGCCCTCGGCGATCCAAGTGTGGAGGCGCTCCGCCGCGGCCTCGTACCGGCCTACGCCATCGCGCTCGCGGGGCACATCGACGTACACGATGTTGCGGGCGTGTTGGGCCTCGAGCGCATCGAGGTCCGCTTCCGAGAGCACGTCGTACGGCGGGGCGGTCACCTCGGCAAGTGAGAGTGAAGGTGAGTAGCGGATGGCGGGAAAGGGCTCAAATCTCGGCACCTCTCCAGTGTGGCGCACCGTGTGGCAGGATCGAAACAACATGCGGTATCCGGTGCTCTGCGACCTTGATGGCGTGATCTGGCTGGGAGACGAACCCATCGAGGGTTCGGCCGCAGCAGTGGCGGCACTACGGCGGGCAGGGCACCGAGTGCTCTTCGTCACCAATTACAGCTTTGCCCCCGTGTGGGAGACCGAAGACAAACTTGCCCGTCACGGCATTCTAGCCCGAGGGGATGTGGTGACTTCCGCACAGGCTGCTGCCCACCTCGTGTCCCCGGGGGAGCGTGTCATGGTGTTCGGGGGCCCCGGCATCAACGAGGCGGTGGCCGAACGTGGGGCCGAGTCAGTGACCGAAGGCCCGGCCGACGCAGTGATTGTGGGGTTCCACCGGACGTTCGACTTTGCGGCGATGACGAAGGCAGCAGCTGCGGTGCGGGCGGGTGCCAGGCTGGTTGGGACCAACGACGATGCCACCTACCCGACGCCCGACGGCCCGATACCCGGTGGTGGGGCGATCCTTGCGTCGGTGGCTGTTGCGAGTGGCGTCTCCCCGCTGGTGGCGGGCAAACCCCATCACGCTATGGCGGATCTCGTTCGGGGCGTGCTCGGCGGCGACATGGACCAAGCGGTGATGGTGGGCGACCGGGCCGATACCGACGGCTTGTTCGCCCAGCGCCTCGGTTGCAGGTACGCACAGGTGTGGTCCGGGGTCACTCCGGAGGGATCGATGCCGAACCCGATGCCCGAGCTGACCGGAACGAACCTCGCCGACATCGCTCGCCAATTGCTGGACGCCTTCTGACCCGACTGCCTTGCGACCCGGCTGCCCCGGCCGTACCGTGGGATTTATGGGATCCGACTTGACGAAGCGCTTGAAGCCTCTGCTCGACGCCGGGATCGAACTGGCCCAGTTGTCGCCAGTTCGGGTCGAAGCCATCGTTCGGGAACTCGTGAAACAGGGAGAGGTGCGCCGCCATGAGGCTTCTGGCCTCGTTCAATTGCTCGTCGAGAGGGGCCGGGACGCCGGGGAGAAGGCGGCAGAGACAGTTCGTCTCGAAGTGGCTCGCCAGCTGGACCGTTTAGTCCACCAGGTTGCGCTGGTCGAGGCCCAGGTGAGCGAGATCTCCAAGCGTTTGCGGGTCCCCGACGAACCGCACTCCGCTGCGGCGACGACAGTTGCGAGAACACCGGCGGCCGGTGGAGTATCCCGAGACCCAGAAGCACCGGTTGCCCCGGCGAAGAAGGCTC
>WLJO01000078.1 GCA_009701715.1 Actinomycetota bacterium | reverse complement strand
GTCCGGGATGAGGCTGCTCGGGCCCAACTGCTTCGGCATCATCGCCCCCGCCGTGGGGCTCGACGCGACCTTCTCCGCAGTACCGCCGACGGTCGGTGGCATCGCGTTCGGCTCGCAGTCCGGTGGCATCGGTCTTGCCGTGCTCGCAGAGGCCACCGAACGAGGTATCGGGCTGTCGTCATTCATCTCGCTCGGAAACCGAGCTGATGTGTCGAGCAACGATTTGCTCTGCGCGTGGGTGGACGATCCAGCAGCAGCGGTGATCATGCTGTATCTCGAGTCGATCGGGAACCCGAGACGGTTCCTGCGCATCGCGCGCCACGTCGCATCCCGAAAGCCGGTCATCGTGCTGAAGGCCGGGCGCAGCACCTCCGGTCGGCGAGGTGCCGCGTCGCACACGGCGTCGCTGGCGTCGGACGACGCAGCAGTTGATGCGCTGCTCCGGGCTGCAGGGGTGATCCGGGTGGACACCCTCGAGGAGATGCTCGACGTCGCCCAGATCCTTGCGCACCAACCGGCACCGCTCGGCCCGCGCGTGGCACTGATCGGCAACTCCGGCGGCCCGCTCATCCTCGCTGCGGACGCTGCCGAGGCGGTGGGGCTGCAGGTGCCGCCGCTCAGCGAAGCACTCCGTGCCCGGATCCTCGAACGTGTGCCACGCGCAGCAGCAACGAGCAACCCCGTGGACCTGTTGGCAACCGTGGGCCCGGCCGACGTGGCCGACGTCGTTGGCATCGTCGCGTCATCGGGTGAGGTGGACGCAGTGGTGGTCGCATCGGTTGGCGTGTGGCCGAACGAGGACACGAATCTCGATGACGCGCTCGGCGGCAATGGTGTGCCGGGAGGAATGCCGACGGCCACACCTCGAGGACTCCCGGTGGTCGTCAGCATCGCGGGGATCCCCGCTCGGCTATCGAGGCGTGCGGTGTTCCGGTACAGCGAGTCAGCGGTGCGCGCGCTCGGTCGCGCACACGCATGGTCTGCGTGGCGGGCGGAGCATGCGCAGGACCGTGTGCCGCCCATCGAGGCCGGCAGCGGCTCGATCGACTGGCTCGCCGTGAGGAGACTCGTCCGGGCCGAGGCGCAGGGGGATCAGGGCACCGACGGTTGGCTCGGGCCCGAAGCGGCGCAGCGGATCATGCGCGCCACCGGTGTTCGCCTTGCCGCCTCGGGTCTTGCGGCTTCGCCCGCCGAGGCTGCAGCGCTCGCGAGCAGTCTCGTCCCGGCATCGGGCGCTGTCGTGATGAAAGCGGTGGTGCCTGGCCTGCTGCACAAGACGGAGGCCGGTGCGGTGGTGCTCGGCGTGTCGGGTGCCGATGCGGCGGCGGCCGCCTACGGCGTGTTCTCGGAGCGCTTCCCGACGATGACGGCAGTGCTCGTGCAGGAGCAGGTTGCGCCGGGGGTGGAACTGCTCGTCGGCGCGAGACAGGACCCGTCGGCCGGCCCGTTGGTGGTCGTTGCCGCTGGCGGGGTTGAGGCCGAACTGCTTGCCGACATCATGATCCGTGCCGCACCGCTCACGGTGGGGGAGGCCCGGGCGATGTTGCTGTCGTTGCGCACTGCTGCCCGCCTCACCGGGTTCCGGGGGCGCCCGGCCGTTGACCTCGAGCAGGTGGCACGCATCGTTGCGCAGGTGTCCCGGCTCGTCGCTGTGGTGCCGGAACTCGCCGAGTTCGAGATCAACCCGCTCGTGGCAAGCACCTCGGGTGCATGTGCCGTCGATGTCCGGATGCGTGCTGAGATCAACTCGAGCACGGTTCGCCCTCTCCGGGGCAACTGAACCCGGCGCGGTTTTTAGCGGGCGCTCTCCACGATCACCTGAGCGCGTGACGGAACGAGCACTACGGGGCAGGTTGCGTGCTTGAGCACGTGGTTCACCATGTGGGAACCGAACGGGATGCCGAGCCGATGGGGCCGGCCGAGCACGAGGAGGCTGGCGCCCTGTGCCCGGTCGAGCAGCGCGAGCCCGGTGTCGCCTGACAGCACTTCCACCTCGTAGCGGACACCGTCGCGCTCGGGCTGGATCCATTCCACAACCTGGTCGAGGCGGGCGAGGCGCTCGGCAGGCTGACCATGGGGCGTGGTGAGCACCACTTGCTCGATCCCGACATTCACGGGCTCCACGTCCCACACACCGACGATGTCGACGAGCGCACCATCACGCTTGGCGTCCTCGACAGCCCAACGCAGTGCGTCCACGCTTGCGTCGGACTCGTCGACGCCGACCACGATTCGACGCGCGGCTGATGCGTTAGGCATGGGGTTGCTCCTCGGTAGGGGTGGTGGTGCGGGGCTCAGCGGTTCTCGGCGGCGCGCACGGCAAACACTGCTGCCTCGGTGCGACGGGCCATGCCGAGCTTCATCAAGATGGAGGACACATAGTTCTTGACGGTCTTCTCGGCCAGGTTGACCTTGCCAGCGATCTGGCGGTTGGTGAGACCTTCCGATACGTGGTCAAGGATGACGTGCTCGAGCTTGGTGAGCGACGCGAGGCGCGAGTCCTCTTGTGGTTTCGGGTGGCGGAGCCTCTCGAGCAGTTGACCGGTGACTGCGGGGTCGATGAGTGATTCGCCGGCTGCGACACGCTTCACGGTGGCGATGAGGTCGTTGCCGCGGATCTGCTTGAGCACGTAGCCCGCTGCGCCCGCCATGATCGACTGGAAGAGCGCCTCATCGTCGGAGAACGAGGTGAGCATCAAGCAGGCGATCTCGGGATGGGTGCTACGGATGTCCCGGCAGACCTCTACGCCGGACCCGTCGGGCAACTGCACGTCGAGGATGGCGACGGCCGGTCGGGTAGCCGGGATTCGGGTGAGTGCGTCGGCGCAGTTCGCCGCCTCACCGACCACTTGGATCTCGCCGCTCGACTCGAGGAGTTGGCGAACGCCCTCTCGGACTACCTCGTGGTCATCCATGAGAAAGACGCGAATTGGCTCGACGGGCTCAACCATGACCCCAGTTAAGCCGGGTGCCCCGGTTCGGTCAACGGGACCAAAGTCCCGAGAAGTGCCGCTCAGGCCGGCGACACCTCGACCAGGGTGTCGTGGAAGGCCACCCCACCACCCCAGTCGGTCAACTCGTCGTTTGTGAGGGAGTTGACCACGGCACCTTCGGGGTCGTGGCGACCCCACCAGCCGAACGGGACCGAGACCACACCGGGTCGGACGCGGGTGGACACACGCACCGGGACGGTGATGGAACCGCGGTCGTTCCACACCCGAACGGTCCGGCCCTCGGCGAGTCCGCGGGCTTCGGCATCCTCCGGGTGGATCTCCACGAACGGGCCACCCTCGAGCGCTCCGTGCTTGGGGAGGTGCGAGTACGAGGAGTTGAGGAAACGGGTGTGCGACTTCACAGTCATGAGTACCAGCGGGAACCGTTTCACGAGGTCAGGGTCACCGTGTGGGCCCTCGGTGGCCGGTTCGTAGGTGGGCAGCGGGTCCTGGCCCCGCGCAGCGAGCGCCGCTGAGTGGAACAGCGCCCGGCCGCTCGGTGTGGGGAAGCCGCCCGCGGCGAAGGGGCGGAGGTCCTCGGGGAGGTCGAGTCGCACGAAGCCGTCGGAGTCGAGCGCGGCGCGACGCGTGGGCGAGAGGCGCTTGAGCGCCAGGTCGAGCAGTTCGTCGTCGGACGTGAAGAGTTCGGGATCGGTGTAGCCCATGGCGCCGGCGAGCCGACGGAACAGTTCGGTGTTGCTCACGCTTTCGCCGAGCGGTGCGATGGCCGCCGGGTTCGCCCCGAGGTGCAGGTGCCCCCACGCGGGTACCACGTCGGCGCTCTCGATCTGCGTGGTGGCCGGCAGCACGATGTCGGCGTAGGCCGCAGTGTCGGTGAGGAACTGTTCGTGGACCACGGTGAAGAGGTCATCGCGCAACAAACCGCGTCGCATCAGTTCGGCATTCGGCTGGGTGACAAGCGGGTTGCCGTTCCACGCGAGGAGCACGGTGATCGGTGGGTTGAGCGTCGGGTCGTTGAGCGCGCGGGCCACGTGGTTGGTATTGAGCAGGCGACGCGGCGCTCCCGAAGCTGTTCCGGGGGCGAGGGTGCCGAGCCCGTCGCGGTCGATCGTTCCGGCGAACCATCCGCTCGAGGAACGGGTGAGCCCGCCGCCGCGGTGTCGCCAGGCGCCGGTGAGCAGCGGGAGACAGGCGAGCGTGCGGAACAGCATCGCGCCGTGCTCCCGGTGTTCGGCACCGATGAGCGTCCGGATCACGCTCGGCTGCACCGTGCCATACGCGGCGGCGATCCCCTCGATCTCTCCAACCTGCAGGCCGGTGACCTCCGCCGCGCGCGCCGGCGTCCACTCGCCAACGCGCCCCACGAGTGCCTCGTACCCGGAGGTGAAGCGATCGACGTAGTCACGGTCCACGAGACCGTCGCGCACGAGCACGTGCATCATCGCGAGCGCGAGCGCAGCATCCGTACCCGGGAGTGGCTGGAGGAAGGTGTCCGCCTCGTCAGCGGTCGCCGTGCGAACCGGGTCGATGACCACCACACGGGCGCCGGCTGCCCTGGCCTCCTCCACGAAGGGCCAGAGATGACGGTTGGTCACCTTGGTGTTCGTGCCCCAGAGCAGGATGAGCCGGCTGTGGCGGATGTCCATCGGGTCGATCCCGTTGCCGTTGCCGTAGGTTGCGGCCACGCCCTCTCGGGCTGCGGCACCGCATACCGACCCGGTGAGCCTGGTGGCGCCGAGCCGGTTGAGGAAACGCTCGCCGAGGGTCACGGTGGCGAGCACGCTCTGGTTGCCGGCGCTCGACATGGGCACCACGGTGGCGGGGCCGTGCTTGTCGATGGAGCTATGCAGTCGTGCGGCGATCGTGGAGAGCGCTTCGTCCCACGAGATGCGCTCGAAGGTCGCCGTCCCCTTGGGCCCCACCCGCCGGAGTGGGTGCAGCACGCGGTCCGGGCTGTACACCCGGTCGAGGAAGTGGTTGACCTTCGGGCACAACTCGCCGCGCGAGAACGGGTGCGCCGGGTTCCCGCGCAGTTTCGTTGCGACCCCGTCCTCAACGGTCACCACCCAGCCGCAGGAGTCGGGACAGTCGTGGTGGCACGTGCCCAGCACGATCTTCGTTCCGGCGCTCATTCCCGCAGCGTACGGGACGGGGGCAAGAGCGCTACGAGCGTCGCACCAGGCGGAACGGTTGTTCCTTGTCCACCTCGGGTTCCTTGGGCAGCCCGAGGATGCGCTCGCCGATGATGTTGCGCTGGATCTGGTCGGTGCCGCCACCGATCGAGAAGAAGAACGCGTTGTGCATCGAATAGTTCGCGTCGCCGCTTTCGGCGGACTCCTTGCCGGTGAGCGTCGCCTCGGCGCCGAGGAGGCCTACCTGTAGGCGCCCGGCGATGTGGAGGATGTTGGCCATGGCAAGCTTTCCGAGCGAGGCCAGCGGCGACGACGAATCCTTCTTCAGTTGTGCCGCAGCACGCTTGCCGGTCCACTCGTTGACGAGACGCAGACAGTGCAGCGTCGTGAGCTCCTGACGGATGACCGGGTCGCTGCTGCGGCCGACCTTGTGAGCGAGGTCAACGAGCGAGAGGTCCGGTGCTGGTGCGCTCGCCTCGGACTCCGGGTCGAGTGACTCCTTCGAATCCTCCTGCCCTTTTCGCCGGCCGATGGGGCCACCCATCACGGCGCGCTCGTACATGAGCGCGGTCTGCAACACCCACCAGCCGCGGTTCAGTTCGCCGAGCATGTTCGATGCGGGCACGCGTGCCTCGGTGATGAACACTTCGTTGAAACGGGCGTCACCCGTTGCCTGTCGCAGAGGACGCACCTCCACGCCGGGTTGGCGCATCGGGAAGAAGAAGAACGTGATGCCCCGGTGCTTGGGCTGGTCCCAATCGGTGCGCGTAATGAGCAGCGCGTACTCGGCGGCGCGTCCGCCCGAGGTCCACACTTTCTGGCCGTTCACCACGAACTCGTCGCCGTCACGGTCGGCACGTGTCGCAATGCTCGCGAGGTCCGAACCGGCGCCGGGCTCGCTGTAGAGCAGGCACATCGCCAGGTCGTCCATGAGCAGGCGGCGCAGCACCTTGTGCTTCAGTTCGTCCTGCCCGTAGTGCAGCACCGTGCCGGCCCAGAGGTTGTACTGGTCTTGCCCCGTGCCGGCTGCGCCGACACGGCGGAACTCCTCGGCAACCACCTTGCTCGTCTCGGCGTCGAGGCCGCGCCCGAACCACTCAGTGGGCCACGTGGGCGCGGCCCACCCGCTGTCCACCACCTTGGCGAGCCACACCTTCGGGTCCGCGCCGCGCGCTGCAAACTCGGGCCGCCAGTTGTCGGCGAGCCACGTGCTCACCTCACGGCGAACCGCCTCTGGGTCTGTGGAGACCGGTGAGGAGGTGGTGAGCGTCATGGTGCTGCTCCGTTCGGTTGTGGGCCCGGGGACACCCGGGCCGCGGTGCTCAGAGTCCGGACTTCTCGAGGATGTGGATGCCGCACGCCGAGCCGAGGCCGATGACGTGTGCGAGGCCAACCTTGGCACCCTCGATCTGGCGGTCGCCTGCCTCACCGCGCAGGTGGTGGCAGACCTCCCAGATGTTGGCGATACCGGTGGCCGCAATGGGGTGACCCTTGGATTCGAGACCACCGGACACGTTCACCGGGGTCCGGCCGTCGCGCCAGGTTGCGCCCGACAGGAAGAAGTCGGCAGCGCCGCCTTCTTCGCACAGGCCGAGGTTGTCGTAGTGCACCAGTTCGGCGGTGGCGAAGCAGTCGTGAAGCTCCACGAGGTCGAGGTCGGACGGGCCGACACCGGCCTGCTCGTAC
>WLJO01000077.1 GCA_009701715.1 Actinomycetota bacterium | reverse complement strand
GTCGAATTGCCGTTCGTCACGCTCCAGCGCGGCCCGGTGGTGGTGACGGTGAGCAGCGTGACACCCGCACCGTTCCCCGCACCGGCGAACGGCTCCTCGAACGGGGCCTCGCGCGCGTTGAGGGCCACCACATCCATCTGATTGCCGTCGCCGAACCAGGGCGTCGGATCACTCGCAGCATCGGCCGCGCCGAACGAGTAGCGCCACGTGTCTGTCCGGAGGTCAAACTCAATGAACCGATCGAGTCCCGGCCAGTTGGGGTCATACACGTAGACCACCGTCTGCGTCTCGGTGATCTGCCGTACGGCGTACGGCAAGAGGGTGTGGCCGACCCCGGCCGAATAGATGCCCAGGGTGTACGGGTTCGCGCCGGGCCGCAGACCCGACTCCACATCGGCGAGCACGTCGCGCAGCGGCCTGCCACGGGTTCTGCCTGCCGCAGCGAGAACGTCCGGCAGGAACTGGGTGGCGAATAGCCGAACAACCCGATCGGTCACCTCACCGTCCGCCAACAACTCCATGCTCGCCGGTTGGGCGTCAGCAACGAAGCGGTCGAGGCTGAGCAGCACCATGCCCTCACACACACCGCCTGCTGTCGCGGCAGCAACCTTGTCGATCCACGCCTGCGCCGTGGCCGTGGGAGTGCAACCACCACTCGGTTCCTCGCACACCGCCGCCGCGCCGAACATAGCGATGGCGTCGTCCACCCCATAGGGCTCAGACGGTGTCCCGTTCGGGAACGCGAATCCGTTGGGGTCCGGGCGGTACGGGAAGGCGATCGCCGCAAGATCCGCGCCCCAGCCGGATTGGGGCACCGGGGTGAACGAGTCGAAGGGGGTAAACCCCACGGTCGAGACTGCCTCGCCCCCGATCTCGACGCCGACCGATGGTGCTCCGGTCGTGGTGGTGCGGGACTCCGAGGAGGACTCGCTGGTTGAGGACTTGGTTCCTCCGCCGCACGCAGCGACTGCGGCGACCATAGGTATCACGATTACTGCGAAGCGACGGCCCACCACACCCTCCGAAATCGCCCTGAGCCTACTGGCGGTTCGGCGAACTCCCGGGAACCCCGTGACACCCCTTGTTCATACTCAGTTTGTTCCTCCGGCCACGCCGTGGCACCCATGAAGGAAAGGTCACCGCACCATGAGCACCTCCACAGACACGAGTCACGCCACCACGACTGCCGCCTGCCCGGCGTGCCGCCACCTCCGCAAATCCGCCGCCCGGTACAGCACGGGCTATACCGTCACTCCCTCGGTGGGTGGAGGGTGGATGCAGTGGTCCGGTGCACTGCTGCGCCTCCTGCAACGAACCGGGAGCGAACCCACCCGCGCCCTCCTGATCGAGCAGCCGTCGCGCACCGAGCGGTACGTCCAGGTGCTCGTCGGCCACGGCGTTGCGCACGCCGAGGCCAGCAGCAACGAGTACCTCGAAGGCGCCTCTCGCCTGTCGGGTGTCGAGGAGCGCTTGCTCACCCTGCTCGGCTGGGTTGCTCCCAACCCCCGTAGCAGCAACCCCGACGAGGTGTCGACAAACTGGACACTCCCACTCGTCCACGGCGACTGGACAAACCTCGTCGAGACCATCACCGCCACGCTCGTCGGCATCTTCCGGCTCAGTGAGCAGCTGCCCGTCGAGATGAACCTGTTCCTCGCCGATCATCCCTGCCGTGCGTGCTCCTGGCCCAACGAAGAGTTCGACGACGAGCACGACATCAACGACTCCTACGGCACCCTCGGGTTCTGAGCGGAGCCGCTGTCGGCTCAGATCAGCGACAGTGTGAGCACCGTCGAATAGCTCGGGGCCGTTGCTGCAGCAGGAAGCATCAGCAGCAAACGGCCATCGATGATGGCTTCACCCAATCCAGCACCTGGGCAGGCACTGGCTAGCAGGTTTGCCGGTCCGCTCGCGAGGCCATCGCCTGACACCAGCCCGCTGCCCGGCAGCACGACGGCGCCTGCCGTCACCGTCTGGTCGTAGAAGGTCTCGGGTCCGGTAGGCACGCGCGCTGAGTCGTTCGTGATCACCGGAGCCCAGCCGAGGTAGTTGCCGTCCCACCGACGCCCGTCGGATGCGATCACTGCGGTAACCGAGCCGGTTAGTGCCCATCCGGTGTCGTCGTTCCTCGTATCGATCACGGTGATTTGGTTCAGGCGACTCCATGCACTCACGAACCAACCGTTTGCGGGCTCCTCAGGCGAGGCAGCGACCGGCGCCAGCGACTGAAGCAACGACCCACACCCGGCGTCGGTTGTTGCAGCGTTTGCGTTGTTGTCTGCCTCCACGGCCCCGAGGGAGCGGGGGAAGCCGGGCCAGTCTGCGCTGGCTCCACCGAATGCCGGCAGGGCTCCGTACACCCCACAACTGACCCGCATCAGCAGGATTCCCTCAGGTCTGGTTACCGAGTTGACCTGCGTGAGCACAGCCGGACTGTTGGGTACCACGACGACCTGAGACGTGGCCTGTGTTTCGTCCTGTCGCTCAACGGTGAAGGTGTACGCGAGACCCGGCGTGAGACCAGAGATTGTTGCCGACGGCGATGTCGTGGCGATCGGGGCGATCCCCGCATCGCTCACACGCACGAGGTAACGCTGCCAAGACGTCGTTGCGTCGGGGTCGTCCCACGTCAGTGCCACCGAACCAACACCAGGATCGCCGGTCAACGCGAAGGCGTTCCCCAGGCCGGAATCCGGGAGCGACTCGCCCCTTTCCGGCTGGGCACCGGAGGGACGCGATTCATGCTGCTCTCGTTCGCCCGCGAGCGCGGCGCCGGACACCGTGATCCCAGCGACAATCGTCAACGCAAGTGCCGATCCCGCGACGATCGAACGTACCGACCGATTGGCCATCGTGCTGCACCCCCAGACACTGTCCGTCCACCGACGCGTCGCGTGGCCAGCACGCCGGTGCACATTTCGCAAAATCGAGAACCGAAGTGTAAGCCTCCGTTCATCTTACGTTCGTTCAGTTCACCTACAGTTCATTTAAGTGCCAGTAGAGCCAACCCGATCACACACGTGTCGCACCATTGCGTTCAAGGGGATATGGCGCTCTTCTACGACTCCGGCAGGTTCATGCCCTCCTTCGATGAGGACTTCGAGCACATGTCGTGGTTCCGCACCTGGCCCAACGGCCCGCATCACCTGCACGATGTCGAGCCGGGTGGCACGGTGTACCTCGTGCGCTCGGGGGACGAGCAGCGCATCATGTGGGAAACCCGGGTGACGCGCATGGTGGCCGTTCCTTACGAGGCGCTCGAGGGCTTCGCCGACGAGGTGAACCGTCGCTGGGGGATCACGCTCCTCTCGATCGACATGCAGCCGGGTGGCTTCTGCATCGGCTGGATGGCCGAGCCGGTCGCCTGCCTCAACCGTGCGCCTCGAGCGCTTCCCGACTCTCTGCAACACTCGCTCGAACCCGGTGAGTCACTCGACCTGGACGGTTGGCAGTTTGGGTCCGATCTCTCTGCTGCCTTCCGCTACCGCTGGGGCCTGCCCGACAACGACCCGAGCGACCAGCATTTCTGCACCGGCCGCTCACTGATCGGTTGGTTCGGGCTCTAGCGCAGCCCGAGCGACAGCCCGTCGGGCATCGATGCGCCGAACCACGACTGCCAGCACGTCGCAATCACGTCAGTCGTTGGCATCGCCCCACCGGTGCGATGCACGGCGTCGAGGACGAACCATGGCCAGGGCGAGTACGGCCCTGATCCCTCAGGCACCGCCACCTCGGCGAACTTGGCCCCCAACTCGCCCACCGCACCACCCAGACGCGTGCGTTCCATGCTGACGAGCTCCCCCAACTCTCGAAGCGCCATCGACAGTCGGCGCGAGAGCAACGACTCGCTGCCGAGGCGCTGTACGAGCAGACCGCCGAAGGTCTGCTGATACCAGGTGAATCCACCAATGCCGGCCTTGAAACGGGAGAACACGCCCGGATCTCCGGCATCGAGGGTGGAACGCAGGTTTGCAAGTTTGTCGGCAGCAGTGACACGGGCGATTCCGAGGTCGGCGTCGGCAGCCGCACCCGTGACGTGGGCGATGTGTTGCACTTTGCGCGGCCACCACGCTGACTTGTGGTGGGGATCTCCACTCCAGTCGTCCGTGCAAGCGGCCACGATGTCGGCAACACGTTGCCCATACCGAGCGACGAGTTCGCTCACCGTCACGTTGGCATCCTCGATCGAGTCATGGAGCAGGCCAGCAATGGCCTCATCCTCGTCGGCGCCGTCTTCCAAGAGGAACGCAGACACGGAAAGCACGTGCGAGACGTACGGAATGTCGCTGCCCTTGCGAACCTGCCCGTGGTGCCACATGGCCGCATCGGCCAGCGCGCTTGCGTAGCGGGGTCCGAAGGCGGCGTGGGGTGTGTCGGTCATGGTGATGTCCCTCCGCCCGCACGAACGCGCAATATCCGCGGAACGCGACCGACGCTAGTGCCCATGCACACCGAGCATGCCGAGCAGTTGCTCGCGCAGCACCCCGAACCGGTCCCCCGAGCGCGTGCGGGATGCCGCAGCACCCATGGTTACCTCGTGCTCGAGCACACCGTCCACCATCACGACGACCCGATCGGCAAGCAGCAGCGCCTCATCGACGTCGTGGGTGACCATCAGCACGGTCGGTCGGTACCGCGCACACAGCGTGGCCAGCAGTTCCTGCATTCTCAGCCTGGTGAGGGCGTCGAGCGACCCGAACGGCTCGTCAAGGAGGAGCAGTTCGGGTTCGCGAACCAGGGCTCTGGCAAGGGCCACGCGGGCGGTCTCGCCGCCCGACAGCGTCGAGGGCCAGGCACGGTGTCGGTCGGTCATCCCGACATCCGCGAGCGCTCGCGCCACACGTGCCTCGACATCCGGGTCACGCACACCGAGGCCCACGTTGGCAGCGACCCGCTTCCACGGGAGCAACCGGGCATCCTGGAACGCAACCGCCACCCGAGCAGGAACCTCCACCTTGCCGACCGCCTCGGGATCGAGGTCCGCAAGGATCCGGAGCAAGGTGGACTTGCCGCAGCCACTGCGCCCCAGGATCGCCACGAATTCGCCGCGGCCGATGGTGAGGTTGAGCGCACGGAGCACCTCGCGCCCGCCGAAGGACCGACAGATGCCCTGCGCAACGAGCGCCGGGGCCCCTCGCCCGGTGCCGGGCGCGGGCTCGCGCGGCGAGCTCACTGTTCGCCCTCGAATCCCGGGCGCCAGACGAGGACGCGCTCCTCGAGGAGGCGCACGAGCGCGTACGAGAGCATCCCGAGCGCGGCGTACACCACGATGACGAAGACGATCCGGTCGAGGCGGAACGCGATCCTCGCATCGCTGAGCAACATCCCCAGCCCGTTCGTTGCGTTGATCTCCTCGGCGATCACCAGCGCAAGCCATGCGTTCGTGAGGCTGATCCTCAGACCGACGAGGAATCCGGGCATCGAGCCGGGGACCACCACATGACGCACGATGCCCCAGCGTCCGAGCCCCAGCGTGTGCGCGGCCTCGACAAACCTCCGGTCGATGTTCCGGATCCCGCTGAACGTGTTGAAGTACACCGGCCACGCGGTGGCCAGCGCGATGAGCGTGATCTTCGGACTCTCGTAGATGCCGAGCCAGACGATCAGAAGGGGGACGAGGGCGAAGGTCGGAATCGCCTTGAACACCTGCATCCCGGAGTCGACAACGTCCTCCGCCCGTCCCCACATCCCCGCGACCACGGCGATGACGAGCCCGCTGCCCAGCCCGATCGCGAGGCCTATCGCTACTCGTCGCGCCGAGACGCCGAGCGCAGGGAGGAACACCCCCTGCGACACCAGCGCTGAACCCGCACGCCAGACGTCGGGGACTGTCGGGAAGGTACGCGAGGACACGAGTCCGGTTGCGGTGAGCATCAGCCAGACGGCAATGAGCAACAGCGGACCGGCGAGGCGTCGGACCCAACGGGGAAGGATTCGACGGTGTCGACGCCCGGTCCCCAGCGCGAGCTGGCGGGTCGTGCCGACGTCGCTCACGATGCCAAGTCGTACCGACGGTCGAAGATCACGCTGATATCCGGGAGGCGCTCGATCACACCCTCAGCGTGGAACAGCTTCGCCTGGTCGACCACCGACGCAATGAGCTCGTCGGACACCGGCACCACGCTGCTCACGCTATACCGCATGATCTGCTCGGAGTCGAGGGGATCGACGCCGTCCAACTCCTCCTTCAGCCTGCTGGCCGCGTCAATATTCGCGCTGACCCAACCCTCGACGTCGCTCATGCGCCGGAGCATGATCCGGATCGCCTCGACGTACGCGGGGTCCTCGAGGAGCGTGGCCCGCACGGTGATCAGCGCGTAGAGCGGCACGTCGTAGTCCGCGGACCGTGCGATCACACGGAGCGACTCCTGGCGGAAGAGTGGGAGGATGTTGAAGTCGAACGCAACGATCGCGTCGACCGAACCGGCCGCGAATGCAGCGCGCGCGTCGGACATCGTCATCTTGACCGCCGTGACATCGCTCGCCGTCACGCCGGCCTTCTCGAGCGCGAGCACCAAGAAGTACTGCGAACTGGACCCGCGTGAGTACGCAACCTTCTTCCCCCGGAGGTCGGCCACGGTGCGGATCGGTGAACCCTCGGGGACGACGATCTGGATCCCTTCCGGTGTGCCGTACCGCAGTGCGCCGACGACCTTCACCGGCGACGATTCAGCGGTCCACGGCGTTGCCGCAGCGGCGGCCAGTACGACCAGAGCGGTTGGCTGCGCCTCCTGGATGTCCACCCGGTCGGCCAGCATCGCTGCCAGTGCGTCGTCGCCGCTGGAGAACTCCGGCCACTTCAGGGTGAAGGGGAGGTTGTCGAATGCACCCGACGCAAGACGCGTGGCCTGACGCGTCTTGCCGCGCGTGGTTGTCGCGCCGAAGACGAGGTTCACCCGGGACAGGTCTACCGATTCCGTCGTCGGCACGGCCGACGGTTTCGTTTCGCCTGAGGCCTGCGAATCCGTCGGGGCAACAGATGATGAGGCCGGGCCAGAGGAGCCGGACCCGCTGCAGGCGGCGCCGCCGAGTGCGACGGCAACGACAACGAGGGCAAACGCCCGGTGGGGCGCCCGAATGAAATGCCTGCTGCGTACTCTCAAGATTCTCGGCAACCTCTCTCGGGTGAACGCCTTGGGGTGCAGACGGCGCTGGATCCACACACGTACTGCTGAGTTTCCACGGTTAATCTAGCGATCGATGTCATCGGGAACCCTCATGGTCTGTACCGCTCTGAGCGAACAGGCCCGACGGGATCCGGAGCGCGTGGCGGTGACGGCGGGGGCCGACTCGATCACGTTTGGCGAGCTCGACAGCAGGGTGCGCGCACTCGCGGCACAGGTGATCTCCAGACGTCGCCACCTGCCGGACGAGGCGCTCGCTCCAACCGCCTTCGACGGTTGGAGCGGCTCGGTCCTGCCGGTGGCAGTGGACCGCAGCATCGGCTCGGTCATCGCGTTCCACGCATCGCT
>WLJO01000076.1 GCA_009701715.1 Actinomycetota bacterium | reverse complement strand
GAGGCCTTTGAGGCGGCATCCGCATCCGCGTACAAGGCGGTCCTCAAGCCGATCGAGGGCACCATCTTGACGGTGACGAAGAAGGCATCGATCGGCGCACGCCGTGCTGCTGACCGTGGTGGTCGGTTGGTCGATGTGCTGCGCGAAGCGCGTTCGGCGGGCAGAGAAGCTCTGGCTGACACCCCGAACCAGCTGGCGGTTCTCAAAGAGGCAGGGGTTGTCGACGCAGGTGGCGCAGGGTTCCTGCTGCTGCTCGACGCTGCGCTCAACGTGGTCGCCGGTGATCCGATCCCGGAGCCCGAGGTGATCACCGGCCTGTCGCTCGCCCAGTTCGAGCGGGTGGCCCATCGCGGTCACGACGACGTGTCGGACCTGCGTTATGAGGTGATGTACTTCCTGGATCTCGTCGACGACCTGATCGAGGATTTCAAGCAGGGCTGGGCAGCCATCGGCGGGTCGATCGTGGTGGTCGGCGGCGACGGCATCTGGAATTGTCACGTTCACACCAACGATGTCGGCGCCGCCGTGGAGGTTGCGCTGGACCTCGGCGGCCGCCCGCGAGGCATCCGTGTCACGGACCTGTTCGACGAGGTGGGTGAGGAGCACGCAGCCCGCGAGGCGCGGATGTACGGCGGGGAACCCCCCGCAATCGGGCTACCGGCGGTCACCACAGCGGTCGTTGCGGTGTGCAGCGGCGACGGGCTTGCCGAGTTGTTCTGGCAACTGGGCGTGCAGGGGATCGTGACCGGCGGCCAGACGATGAACCCGTCGACTGCCGAACTGCTCGAGGCGGTCGCGCACGTCAATGCCCGCGAAGTGGTGCTGCTGCCGAACAACAAGAACATCATCCCGGTGGCGGAGCAAGTGAATGCACTCACCGACAAGACGGTCAGGGTGGTTCCGACCCAGTCGATGCCCGAAGCGCTGGCGGCACTCGTGGTGTACGACCCCGTGATGGACGCCGAGGCGAACGCGGCCGAGATGACCGACGCCGCGGCGAGCGTGGTTACCGGCGAAGTGACCCAGGCTGTGCGCGATGTCACGACGTCAGTCGGAGCGGTTCGGGTGGGCGACTGGATCGGTCTGGTTCGCGGCGACGGCATTGTTGCGGTTGCCGACAACCTGCTGTCTGCGATGATTGCCCTGCTCGAACACATCGTCAGTCCCACGGCCGAGATCGTCACCGTGATCGAGGGCGCAGACGCTCCGTCATCAGTCACCGCGTCGCTCGTGGAGTGGATCCACGAGCACCGACCGGGTGCACAGGCCGAGGTGCACCGGGGTGGTCATCAGCTGTACCCGTATCTCGTCGGGGTCGAATAGCACGTGACCGGGCTGTCGTTCCGCGACCTTGCCCTCATCGACGTCGAGCGCATCAAAGGGGTCGGCGACAAGCGCCGGGTGGCGCTGCGCGACGTCGGCATCGAGACCGTGCTGGACCTCGTCACCACGTATCCGCGCCGCTGGATCGATCGCACGAACGAGGCCCGCGTCGGCGATCTGGTCGTCGGCGAAGAAGCCTTGGTGCTCGTGACCGTCCGCGAGGTTGCGAGTCGGTCGCTCAAGAACCGCCGCAAGATGGTGACGGCAACGGTTGGTGACGGCACCGGTCGGCTGCAGATCGTGTTCTTCAACCAGGCGTGGCGCGAGCGGCAACTGCGCGAGGGGCTCAACATCGTGCTGTTCGGCCGGCCCGAGAACTATCGCGGCGGCCTGCAGATGACGAACCCGGTGGTGGACCTGGTGGGGGACCGGACCGGGCGCATCGTGCCGATCTATCCCCAGAGTGAGAAGGCCCAGTTGAATACGTGGGAGCTCGCGGGTTGGATCGAGAACGCGTTGGACCGCTGTCGAGAGCGTGGGATTCTCGATCCGGTACCGGAGGACATCCGATCCGGGCTCGGGCTGATGGCCCGTGACGAGGCCTTCCGGTCGATCCACCTCCCCGAGACGATGAAGGACAAGGAGGCGGCGCGGCGTCGACTCGCATTCGATGAGTTGTTGCGCGTGCAACTCGTGCTCGTGATGCGCAAGCGCGCCATGGAGCGCGATGCGATCGGCATCCGCCACCGTCTCGTCGGCGGGCTCGTTGAGCAGTTCCACGCCAACCTGCCGTATTCGCTGACGGGTGCCCAGCAGCGGGCGATCGACGAGATCGCAGGGGACCTGGCAGCGCCGCACGCAATGCACCGGCTGCTGCAGGGTGATGTTGGCGCCGGCAAGACGGTGGTTGCGGTGTCGGCACTGTTGGTTGCCGTTCAGGGAGGCCATCAGGGTGCGCTGATGGCGCCCACCGAGGTGCTGGCGGAGCAGCATCATTCGGGTATCCGACGCCTGCTCGACGGTATCGAGGTGGGGGACCCGAGCAACCTGTTCGGCAACCGGCCGCTGCGTGTGGAACTACTGACCAACCGGGTAACTGGGGCAGAGCGCCGTGAGGTTCTGGCGGGCCTCGCCGACGGCTCGGTGGATCTCGCGATCGGTACCCACGCCCTCATCCAGGAGGGTGTTCGCTTCCGTCATCTCGGGGTCGTGGTGGTGGACGAGCAGCACCGGTTCGGCGTGGAGCAACGGGCGATGTTGCGGGCCAAGGGCGAGGCCGACAACCCCGATGGCACCGTGCCCGACGTGCTGGTCATGACCGCTACGCCGATCCCGCGCACTGCGGCGATGACCGTGTACGGCGATCTCGATGTGAGCGTGCTCGACGAGAAGCCTGCCGGGCGCACCGAGATCGTTACGCACTGGGCCAATGGACCGCTCGACGAGATGGCGGTGTGGGTGGACATCCGTGAGGAGGTGACGGCCGGCCGCCAGGCGTACGTGGTGTGCCCGCTCATTGACGAGAGCGAGAAGCTCGAGGTGGCATCGGCGGAGCAGACATTCGAGCGCCTGCGCCTGCAGGAACTGGTCGGCCTGCGCATCGGCCTGTTGCACGGCAGGCTTGGCTCGGCGGAGAAGGAAACCGTCATGGAGCAGTTTCGGCGCCGAGAGATTGACGTGCTCGTTGCCACCACGGTGATCGAGGTGGGTGTGGACGTACCGAACGCCACGGTGATGGCGATCCTCGACGCCGATCGCTTCGGCATTGCGCAGCTGCACCAGTTGCGCGGACGCGTCGGTCGGGGCGCGCATCGTTCGCGATGCTGGCTCGTCACAGCGCCCCAGGAAGATGGCAACCCGAGGGTGGAGGCGCTCGTTGCGTCAACCGACGGGTTCGAACTGGCGGAAGCGGACCTCGAGCTGCGCGGCGAGGGAACGATCATGAACACGTCGCAGAAAGGCCGCAGCGATCTGAAGCTCGCGTCCCTGCGGAGGGACAAAGAACTTGTTGCGCTCGCCCGTCAGGCGGCGTTCGAGATTGTCGACGCGGACCCCACCCTGCGGAGTCAACCGGCGCTGGTGGACGAACTCTCGCTGCTGTTCACGAGCGAGGACGAAGCGTTCCTGTTCAAGGGCTGAGGGGGCTCGCGAATTCATCGGCACCACGTTTGACGCCGACGGGTCCGGCCACTCGCCGCCGGGCGATCGGGGATCGGGAATCGGATTTGATGGGTGGGGACGGCACTGATAGGGTGCGCCCACCGGGCCTAACTGATGATTCCGAAGCCGGAGTAGATCCAAGGAGTAGCGGTGCGTTGCGTCTGGCAGGCGTTCGTGAGAGTGCTCGTATCCGGGGTCATTGTCGTCGGTTCGTTGAGCGCCACGCCGTTCCCGGCGATTGCCCGCCCAATGCCCGTCCAGAGTCGAGACTCCACCTCGAGTACGTCCGGAGGGATGGCGGCGGACTGGGTGTGGATGGACGCCTCGGGTCCGATCAGCGACCGGGTGATCGCCGTGGCCCGAAACGCTGCGTCAAGGGTGGGAGGCCGGGCAGCGGTGATCGACGGTGGCACCCTGGATCTCCTTCGGATCAGACGAAACGGGGAGAAGATCTTTGGGGCGCCTGCGGGCTTTTTCTATCGTGTGACCTTCCGATCGATCGGCGTCGCTGCCGGTGAGACACTGTTCGGCCCGGAGGTCGGTACTGCGCTCGCAAAGGGGGAAGTTGTCATGGACGCCGCCACCGCTCGCCGGCGCGGTGCCCTAGTTGGGGACACGCTCACCATGGTGGGTTGGAACCGGCGAACGTTTCGGCTTCGGCTCGGGGCTGTGTCGGGTTCGCTGCCGAGCGATCTGCTGTTCAGCGAGACGATCGGGCGCAAGATGGGCGTTCGCCGTCATGCGTCCGTGATCATCCACGGGTTGCCCTCAAGGGAGTCGATCGATTCGGTCTTCGCGGGGTTCTCTGGCTTCTTTGCGCAGTACCGGGTTCGTCCGGTTCGGACGTGGGCTCCCCGCTTCGCCGACGAGATCCTCGATACACGTGATCTGGACTCCTTATTTGGGGAAGTCCCCAGTCGGGGCGCGAATGCGCTGGCGGTGCCGGACTCCTGGAGATCGGCGAACATCATTCCCGCGGTGTTCCGTGTTGGCGGACGGAGGTTCAGCACCCACTGCAATGCCGTGGTCGCACGGGCGGCCCAGGCAGCATTTGACGAACTCACCATTGCTGG
This sequence comes from Actinomycetota bacterium, assembly GCA_009701715.1. Taxonomy (GTDB): domain Bacteria; phylum Actinomycetota; class Acidimicrobiia; order Acidimicrobiales; family Ilumatobacteraceae; genus WLJO01. Next base: position 2,947 of record WLJO01000076.1, on the reverse strand, counting down.
TTTGGCTTCGTTAATCGATACGAGGGACACGGACAACAAAGGGGGGTGCTACCAACCACGGAGGGCCCGGGGCGTTCTGGGTGGAAAGGGGGGCACCGTTTCCCGCCACACCTGGGGTGCCGCGATTGATCTGAATCCCACCACCAATTGCGTCGGCTGCGCTCCTCGGCTGCCCTGCGCAGTAGTGCAGATCTTTCGGAGCCACGGCTTTGCCTGGGGAGGGAACTTCCTCGTCCCGGACGGAATGCACTTCGAGTGGGTCGGGGAGCGCCGCGACCGTCACCCATCGCGGCCGGGCGACAGGTGCCCTACCCCTGTGTTGATGCCCGCTGGTTGATGCGGTGACGGATTGCCGGCAGAAGCGTTCCGGTCAGGTGGAGAGGGTCGGTTTTGCTTGTGGGCTTGGTTCGTCAGCGAACGGTGAAGTGACATTTCCGTCGGACAGTTGGGTCGGGCCGAGCAGTTTCGGGAACCACTGTGAGACGTACCGCCGGTTGAACCACACCACGACGTAAGCGAGTAGCGCACCCGCCAGACAGTCGAACACGTAGTGCTCGCCGCTGTACACGAGCGTGAACCCCATGAGCAACGGGTACGAAACGAGCACACCCTTCACCCACGGCCGGGCGCGTTTCCAGAAATACATCGACACCATGACGGTGAAGCCGAAGTGGAGCGACGGGAACGCAGCAACCTCGTTGGTGCTGGCTGCTCCCTTCTTCCAGAGACGGTCAGCGAAGTTGAGGTGGAGGTAGTGAAGCGAACGCGTACCGACACGGTTCACCGGCCCCACGAGCGCCATGGGTGCAGCGAGCCACGGCGGGGCCGTGGGAACGAGCATGTAGAGGATTACGCCGAGCAGCATCATGGTCGAGAGCGTGAGCACCCAGCGAAGCCACTCGCGCCGATCGCGCAGCCACTGCACGATGGCCACGACGTACACGACGAAGTAGTGCGACATGTACGTGAGGGCAGTGACCACTTCCCAGCGGGCGCCACGATCGTTGCCGGAGAGATACAGGTGGCGTTGCAGCCACTGTGATGGGTTGTTGCCGAAGCCGATAACGCGGTCGATGGAGAGCACCCAGCGGGCATTGGTGATGGCTTGCTCGGGGATGGTTGATGGATGCCCAGGGACGGGCACCGGGCTACCCCACCAGTTGTCAACCACGCCACGGGTCGCCGAGTAGAGGCGGATGGCGACCGCAAGGCTTCCCCAACCGATCAGCGCGTACACCAACTCGCGCCGGTCCCTGCCCAGCGACCAGATCGCGCTCGCTAACCCGAACCAACCGAGCAAGATGATCGGACTGACGGGAAGGCCCGGGTCGAGTGGTGGGATCCCGGCGGTGAGCTGGACCGCTACGAGCGCTGCGTAGACCACAAATGCGGCTCGACGGGCGATTTCCCACTGCGCCGGCGAGAGACGACTTTCGGGGACCGTCGTCTCGGTGGTGGTGGGCTCTGACATTGCCCGATCACACTAGTGATCGACTCTGTTCGCGGTCAGTCACCTGTCGTTGGATTCCGTCACGCGTGAGAGAGACTGGGGAGGTGAACCGTCGCCTTACCCTCACATTCCGTTGCTCGGCGCCTGCGCCTGCGCTCGCGCTCGCCCTCGCCCTCGCCCTCGCCGCAGCAGTGCTGACGGCCTGCGGCGGCTCCGGGTCAGCCGGTCAAAGCCCCACCACGGTGAAGGCACCAGCCGATTCGGTAGCAGCGATACCGGTAGACACGCAGACCCCTGCGTCCGTCGACAACGTTTCTGGTGGCCCGCCGGAGGGCACCAAGTCGTATGCGGGTCTGCTGCGGGAGCACACGTCGGATCCAGTGGCCTATGGGCAGGTGCCGCCGGTTGGCGGGCCGCACAGCCCAACTTGGCAGACGTGCGGCTACTACGACGCACCGATTCAGACCGAGCGCGGTGTGCACTCGATGGAGCACGGAGCAGTGTGGATTACCTATTCGCCGGATCTCGCTGCCGGCGGAGTGGCGCTGCTCAAGGGCCTGGTGGAAGGTCGTACGCACGTGCTCGTCTCGCCGTTCGTCGGCCTTCCGTCCGCGGTGGTTGCTTCTGCATGGGGCCAACAACTCATGTTGCCGTCGGCCGAGGACGCCCGTCTGGCCGAATTCGTGTCGTACTTCGAGCAGGGTCCGCAGACACCCGAGCCCGGCGCCCCCTGTGAGTGACTACTCGGGGTCGCCGTCCCAGTCGTCGGGTAGCACAAGGTCCCAGCGGTCCCGGCACTCCTCGCACCGATAAGAAACGAGGTCACCGGGTAGCCACTGGTCGTCCTCCCGGGCGTGGGTGAGGAGATGGCAGCGCCCGCCGCAGTCCACACAGGTGATGATCTCTTCGGGAGCCGGCACTGCAGCATCCTGCCAGACGTATCCTCGTCCGCCATGCGTGTTGTGGCGGGAGAACTTCGCGGTCGTCGTCTGCTCACACCGTCGGGCAACGACACTCGGCCCACGACGGACAAGGTTCGACAGGCGGTGTTCAATGCCCTCGACAGCGCCGGTCTCGTTAACGACACCGTGGTGGTCGACCTGTTCTCGGGCTCTGGAGCGATGGGGATCGAGGCCCTCTCCCGGGGGGCACGGACCTGCACCTTCGTGGAACGGGACCGGGTTGCCGTGGAGACGATCCGGGCGAACCTTGCAGCGCTCGGTCTCGTGGGTCGGGCCCGCGTCGTGCTCGGCGACGCCGCAAAAATTTGCGGTCAATTGGGCCCCGTCGACCTCGTGATCGCCGATCCGCCGTACCTGTTCGAGGCATGGGAAACGCTCCTCGATAGCGTTTCTGCAGCCACCGTGGTTGCCGAGAGCGACCGGGAAATCCCTGCTCCGCCGGGTTGGGAGGTGGCGAGGAGCCGCCGTTACGGGCGCACCGTCATCACGTGGCTGCACCGGGCATCCTCCGAGTCGAACGGCTAGCGTGCCTCTG
>WLJO01000075.1 GCA_009701715.1 Actinomycetota bacterium | reverse complement strand
GAGTACCGAGGATGAGCGAGATCCTGATCACCGGGGGCAGCCTGATCGACGGCACAGGCGCGGCACCGCGAGCAGCGGACGTACTGCTGCGCGATGACTCCATCGTGGCCGTCGGTGCGCCCGGCACGGTTTCTGCAGCAGCCGGGGCAACCCGTATCAACGCCACCGGCAAGACCGTCATGCCGGGCCTCATCGACACGCACCTGCACTGCACCTTCGACGATGTCCAGTCGAACGACGAACTGTTCTTCCACCGCGAGGCGGCCATGTCTGCCCTCACCACATCGCAAAACCTGCAGAAGATCCTGCGCGCGGGTGTCACCTCGTTCATGGACCCGGACACCGCGTGGGGGATCGGGCCATCGGTGCGCGACGCGATCGACTGCGGTGTCATCGAGGGCCCCCGCATGAAGACGGGGTACCAGGCACTGCTTACCGCGGTGGGCGGTACGGCCGGAAGGCTCATCCCGGACGAGGGACGCGCCGGGTACGCCCAGGTGGTGAACAACACCGACGAGATCGTGATGTGGACACGGCGCCACATCAAGTACGGCGCCGACTGGATCAAGATCCACGCCACCGGCAGCGTGCCCACTCGCAAGGGCGAGTTGCTCGTGTGGACCGAGGACGAGATGAAGGCATCGTGCGACACTGCGCACGATCTCGGCATCCCGGTTACGGCACACTGCCGAAGCGACGAGTCGACCGCCGCTGCCGTCCGCGCCGGGGTGGACCTCATCCTCCATGCGTCGTACATCACCGAGGACACTGTGCAGTTATTGGTGGACAGCGGCACACCGGTGTGCCCCACCTTCACCTTCCTCGCAAATCTCGCCGACTACGGCCCGAAGGTGGGCGCCGGGATCGGTCAGGAGGACCTGTTCCGCGGCGAGATCCGGGCCACCGCGAAGATGATGCGCGCCGCGTACGACGCCGGGGTGCCGATCCTCTGCGGATCCGAGAGCGGCTTTGCGCTCACGCCCTACGGACACTGGCACGGTCGTGAGATGGAGGTGTTCGTCAACGAACTCGGTCTCACCCCACTCGAGGCGATCACCTGTGGCACGAAAAACGGTGCATTGGCCATGCGCATGGACGACGTCGGTGTGATTGACGTCGGCTACCGAGCCGACGTGCTGGTGGTGGATGGCGACCCGTCCAAAGACATCCGTTTGCTCAACGACAAGTCGAAGTTTGCCCACATCATCTCCAAGGGCAAGCCGGTCGACACCACTCGCCCCTGGCCGAGCCACACCAAGATTCCCGGCTCAAAGGTGGCCAACTGGTCCAGCGAGCCGCTCACCTTCGAGCGGGCGATGACCCTCGACTGATCAACCCCGGTTCAGCGGGGTGCGCCCACGTCCCCGAGCGGACCCGCTGCAGCGAGCCGAGCCCGCCACTCACCGAGGTCCACGTAGTCGCGGAACTCGCGGATTAGGCCAGACTCCGGGTCCACCTCGAGCACACCGTTGCAGCGCACTGCGTACTCCACGCCGTCGATCCAGAAGCGGTCCACCCGCTCGAGCCATGCCCGATGCTCGGTGAATGAGGCGCTCACCACGTCCCACTGCACCCGTTCCGAGCGCAACAGGATCGGCCCGAGCCGCTCGGCGATCGCCAAGCGTCCCCTCCACGGCTCGTGCGGCACGTTCTGCCACGAACCCTCCTCGGTGAAGCACGCAACGAGGGCAGGCACCTCACGACGCTCAACGGCACCCAGCAAGCGCCCCCAGATGCGTTCGCTCGTGGCCACATCCGCACGCTAGTGCTACCTTGCGTCGTTACTGGGCTGACGACGCTGCTGCCGTCTCGGGAGCAGCCGTTCAGCCCAAGCGGATCACGCTCAAACAGAAAGAGAATCATCGTGGGAATCGAACTCCGTGGGTTGGCAGGCAAGAAGGTACTCATCACCGGTGGTGCCAAGGGTCAGGGTTTCAACCATGCCAAGGCATTCGCCGAGGCCGGCTGTGACGTTGCGATCATCGACATCTGCAAGCCGATCGACCAGATCTATGGGCTGTCCACGCCGGAGATGATGGCCTCTGCCGTCAAGGCCGTTGAGGACCGGGGCCAGCGCGGTATCGGCCTGCCCTGCGACATTCGCAACGAGGACGAGGTGCAGGCCGCCGTCGGCAAGGCGCTCGATGCGTTTGACGGCGTCATCAACATTCTCGTGAACAATGCGGGCATCGCCGCACTCGACTTCATCCACCAGATGCGATCCGAAACCCTTCACGCCGTCATTGACACCTGCCTGAAGGGAACGATGTTCGTCACCAAGTACGCGGTGGACAACATGATCGGCCGTCGCGAGGGCAAGATCATCAACATCTCGTCGGCCGTCACCGGCTCGGGCCACGCCATGCTGTCGCACTACGTCGCGGCGAAGCATGCCGTGAACGGCCTCACCACGTCGTGGGCCACAGAACTCGCCGAGTTCAACATCAACGTCAACGCCATCTGCCCGGCAACCATCCGGCCCGGCGAGGGTCAAGGATCGGGCATGGTCTCAGGCCTCTCCGGGGAGATGGGCATGGACCCCGAGGACGCCTTTGAGACCTTCTCGGGAGGCAACATGGCTGGCGAGAAGTGGCGCTGTGAGATGCAGCACATCACCGATGCCGTGCTGTTCCTCGCGTCAACGAACGCAGACATGATCACCGGGACGATCCTGCCGGTCGACTGCGGTCAGATGTCCAAGTAGCGGCTCAGCCGAGCACGCGCAACAACACCTCGGGCAGTTCGCTGGGGCGTGACACCTGGGCGAAGCGGCCGCCGCCGGCCCTCGCCAGCGCCGCTGCCTGGGGCACGTCCCCGGGCGGCGCGATCACGTGGAGAGTCTCGTACTCGCGTGCGAGCCTCAAAGGATCAGCACCTGCTGTCGCCATACCGTCGGAGAGCAGGATCCCTACCTTGCGGCGCGACCTCGAGCGACTCAGTTGCTGATGGCCTGCGTTGAGGGCACGCGCCAGATCGGTGGTGCCGTAGCCGTGCAGCGACAGTAGGTCGTCAATCACCGAGTCCGTCGAGCGCTCCGAGTCCTGAGACTTCACCACCACACAGTCACCGGCAAAGGCGATGATGCTGTAGTCGCCGGGGGCACGACAGGCGACGATCGCGGCGGCAAGCGCTGCCGTGACGAGGCGCTCGCCCCCCATCGAACCACTCCGGTCGATGAGCAGGGTGAGCGCATGTTCCTCCCGCACCCAGTGCCGGCCGCGCAGTGCATCGGTGTCCACACGTTGCCCGAGGCTGCGCGCCTCCGCGATCGCCGGCAGGCTCGCATCAAGGTCGATTTCGTCACCATCGCGCAGAACACCACCCGCAAGGTGGCCGACACCGCGCCGCTTCTGTCCGCCACCCTGGCCGAGGTGCACGATGACGCGACCGGCGAGGCGCTTTGCCAAACGGCGAAGGGCCTCATCGGAGGTGTTCGCTGCAGTTGCGAGTCGGGCGAGACCCTGGTCGAGGTCGTCTCGTAAGGCCGCAGCGGCTGCCTCATCGTCGAGCACACCGCGTTCGGGGGACAGGTCTCTAAACGTTGGATCGACACGCTCCACGAACGACCGGTCGCTGCCCCGGCTCTTGGACTTGTCGAGTTCCCGGCGGGCCGAAGGACCCTCTTTCACCAATCCCGATCCTGTGCCCGGCGTTCCCTCTACCGGGCCGGGTCTTTTCCCGGGGTGTGCGTTACCTGTCCAGTGCTTGCACCGGCAAAGAAGCGTCGCCACAGCTCGCTGACCACATCGTCGGCGTTTCGTCCTGATCCCTCGAAGAGTCGGATACGACCGGACAACGCAGCGAGCGCAGCGTCACGCGTCACGTCTGCGTCGTTGCGGGAGATCGCAGCGCCCCCGCCGTCGACCCGCTGCATTGCCAACTGTCGGCAGAGCACCTCGAGATCGATCGCCGCGCGCACCGATGCCCCCTGGCGGATGTCCGGGTGTGAGCGCGTGGCCCGCACCATCTCGACAGTTTTGGTGAGGCGTGCTGTGTCGCTCTCCTCCATTGAGGAGGCCGCATCGACACCGCTACCACCAAGCTCCACGAACACCGACACCACGGCACGCTCGGCGATCGCCACTTCCTCGACCGCCGACTGGTACCCCATCGTCACGCGGCACGTGCGGTCGTACACCGCTCCGGAGATTCGGGCGGTGCCCACTGCGTCGAACGGGTTCATCGCTGCGATGACGGTGAAGCCGGGTACGGCCACCACGCGGCCGAGCCGCGACACGTTCGCCTCGCGTTCGCTCATCGCCGTGATGAGCACGTTGAGGGTCTCCTCCGGCACCCGGTTGATCTCCTCCACGTACAGCAACCCACCGGACCGCATCGCCGAAAGCAGCGGGCCGTCGACAAACGCATCGGCCGTGTAGCCGCTGTTGAGCACCTGCGCAGGATCGAACGCGCCAAGCAGCCGTGCCGGCGTGAGTTCTGCGTTTCCCTCCACGAGGAACAACGGCCGCGCGAGTTCTTCGGCAACGGCGCGGAGCAGCGTGGACTTTCCCGTTCCGGGTGGGCCCTCGAGCAGGATGTTGCGGCGGGTCGCGAGCGCAGCGAGCACCACATCGGCCTCGCGAGTACGCCCGATCACGGCGCCGCCGAGCACACTCGGCACGGACGAGGAATCTGTCTGATGGTTACTCAACGGTGTGCTCACTTCGCGTGCGGTCCGGGTACGTCATACGGGCGGGGGAGCATCGACATCAGTGCCTTGGAGATCCCGCCGTCCACATAGACGGTCTGGCCGTTCACGTACGACGCCTTGTCGGATGCAAAGAAGGCCACCACCTCCGCGATGTCCTCCGGCGTACCGAGACGGCGCAGTGGCACTGCGCCGGCGCGCACCTCCCGTACCCGCGGGTCGTCGTACACATTGCCGGTGCCCTCGGTGGGCACGAGGCCCGGGCCGACGGCGTTGCAGCGAATGCCGCGCGGACCCCACTCAAGCGCCGTCACCTCGGTGAGCGCCACCACGCCAGCCTTCGACGACGAGTACGCACCCACCGACGGGTTCCCCCGGTAGGCGGCGATGCTGACGATGTTCACGATGCTGCCCGTGCCGGCGGCGAGCATCGACCTGCCGAACGCCTTCGTGCAGTGGAACGTGCCAAGCACGTTCACGTCGAGCACGGCACGGAAGTCCTCCGACGACACGTCCTCCAGCGCACCGAAGCGCCAGTGACCTGCGTTGTTCACGAGGATCTCCACCGGTCCGTCGGCCGTGATCTGCTCGGCCACCCGGTTCACCGCTGCCTCGTCGGTAATGTTGCACACCGTCACGCCCGGACCGGGATTCTGGTCGAGCCGATGCACCACGTGTCCGTCTTCCTCAAGCCGTCTGGCAATGGCGGCACCGATACCGCGCCCGCCCCCGGTCACCACTGCGATTCCCATGGTTCCCGATCGTAGGTGGTGCTATTCGGCTTTATTGAACTGCTGGGTGGCGATGGCGAGGGCCACGAGACCCATCACGGCCACCACCAGCACCTGCAGCCCGACCGGCACGTGCCAGCCCCACCAGGTGATGGGCGGGGTGATCTTGTTGCGGAGTTCGGCCGACATGTTCAGGTGTTCGAACACGATGTGTCGCATGGGGTTCACGACATACGTGAGCGGATTGAGTCGGGTGGCTACTTGCAACCACGTCGGGAGACCGCCGAGCGGGAACAACGCACCAGAAAGGAACAGCAGCGGCAGGGTGATCATCTGCATGAGACCCATCACCGACTGAATCTGCTTCACCCGCACAGCCATCACCATGCCCACAGCGGTCATGGTGAACGACAACAACAGCATCTCGCCGAGCAGCACCACGATGAGCACGGGGTTGTAGGGGATGCCCACCGCTCCAGCCATCGCCAGCACGATGCAACCCTGGATCGTTGCGGTGGTGGCACCACCGAGCGCCTTGCCGGTCACCAGCGCTCCGCGCCGAACAGGCGCCACCAGCATTTCCCGCAGGAAACCGAACTCGCGGTCCCACACGATGCTGACGCTTGAGAACATCGCCGTGAACATCGTGCTCATCGCAAGAACACCGGGGAAGATGATCTTGCGGTAGCTGAGACCTTCCATGCCCCCCTTGGTGAGCGACGACAAACCGGCACCCAGGACGAACAGGTAGAGCACCGGCTGCACGAGCGAGGTGACGATGCGCATACGGTCCTGACCGAACCGGATGAGTTCGCGCTGCCACACCACCTTCACACCGCGCAGGTCGTGGGAGCGGCTGTCGTCGACAACAGCAACGGGAACAACACTCATCGTGTATTTACCTTCTCCGCCCGGCAGCAAGCAACGGGCTGGAGCGGAGCTTGTCGGTAGCGGACTGCTCGGCGTCTCGGATCGTGCGCCCGGTGTACGCCATGAAGACATCGTCGAGCGACGGGCGGGCAACGCTGACCGAGCGGATACCGAGGTCGATGTTGTTGAACAGGCTGGGGACGAACTCCTCGCCGTCTGTCACCGAGAACTGCACATGGCCGTCGTGCACCTCTGCATCGAGATCGAAACGCTCCTTGAGCAGTGCGATGGCTGCAGCATCATTGCGCGTCGCGATCTGTATCCGGTCCTTGCCGACGCTGGCCTTGAGGGCAGCGGGCGTGTCCAGCACGACGATCCTGCCCTGGTCCATGATCGCGATTCGGTCGCAGTGCTCGGCCTCGTCCATGTAATGCGTGGTGAGGAAGATGGTGATGTCCTCGCGCTGCTTGAGCTCCTCGATGTAGCCCCAGATGGACGAGCGCGTCTGCGGGTCGAGGCCGACCGTTGGCTCGTCGAGGAACAGCACTCGGGGCGAGTGCAGGAGCCCACGGGCAATTTCGAGACGTCGCTTCATTCCACCCGAAAACGTGTCGACCCGGGCGTCCTTGCGCTCCCAGAGGCCGACCATCTCCATGACCTGTTGCATCCGGTCGGCCACGATGGACTTGGGCACCCCGTACAGCTCGGCGTGGAACTTCAGGTTCTGGGCAGCTGAGAGGTACCCGTCCAGCGTCGGGTCCTGGAACACGAGGCCGATGTTCTGGCGCACCGAACCGCGCTGGCTCACTACGTCGAACCCGGCAACCAGGGCGTGCCCGTCGGTCGGCTCGAGCAGGGTGCAGAGCATCTTGATGGTGGTGGATTTGCCGGCTCCGTTCGGGCCGAGGAATCCAAAGGTCTCCCCCGGGTACACGTCCAGATCGATGCCATCCACCGCGCGGAAGTTCCCGTACTGCTTCACGAGTCCACGAGCGGATACCGCCGACGCAGGATTGGGGAGCAGCGAGGTAGTCACCGACAGTCACCGTACCCGTTGTGCCGCCCGGTGCCCGATGCGTGCGAGCATGGGGGAATGGAAGATCGCCCGAACCCATGGCAGCAACTGTCCCGGGGCATTGACCTCCCCTTCGACCCCGCCTTGCAGATCCCTCGACTCGTCGAGGTGGAACTTGCGGTCATCGAGCCCCAGCCCATCGCCGATGCGTGCGAGGCGGCACGTCAAGCAGTTCTGTCGTCGCTCGCCGGAAGCGTGACGCCCGGCATGACCGTGGCCGTTGGGGGCGGCAGTCGGGGCCTCACCGACCGGGTGGGCCTGATGCGCGGCACGATTCTCGGCCTGCGTGAACTCGG
>WLJO01000074.1 GCA_009701715.1 Actinomycetota bacterium | reverse complement strand
TCGTCGGGTTGCTCGATCCAGATCCTCAACGACACGTTCATCTCCAGCCTGCACTGTCGTGTGTATCGGGACGAGGCCGGCAACACGCTGCTCGAAGACCTCGGCTCCACGAACGGCACCTACCTGAACGGTGACCGCATCCGCGTCCCCAAGCCGATCCACCGCGGTGACCGCGTGCAGATCGGCGGCACGATCGTGGAAGCCCAGTGACCAACCAACGCTTCCTCATCGGCTCCGCCTCGGACACGGGGCGCGTGCGCAGCATGAACGAGGACGCGTTCGTGGTGACGGACCAGGTGTTCGCCGTTGCCGACGGCATGGGTGGTCACCTCGCGGGTGAAGTTGCCTCCGCGATGGCTGCGGACAGCCTCCGCAGGCTGTCCGGCGACGTCACCGCGGACGACGCAGTGAACGCCGTCATCGCCGCCAACCTCGACATCCTCAGCCTCTCGCGCTCCGACGCTGCCCATCGGGGGATGGGAACCACGCTCACCGGGATCGCCATCGTGCAGCGGGACGGAGAGGCCCGCCTTGCGGTCATCAACGTGGGCGACTCCCGCACCTACCGTCTGCGCGCCGGCAGACTTGAGCAGGTCAGCATTGACCACTCGTACGTGCAGGAACTTGTCAACTCGGGTCACATCACGGCCGCAGAAGCGAGGGTGCACCCACAGCGCAACATCGTCACCCGCGCCCTTGGCATCGAGGCCGGGATCGGTATCGACGTGTGGACACTGCCGATTGTGCGAGGAGACCGGTTCCTGTCCTGCAGCGACGGCCTCGTAGACGAGGTGACCGACGAGGTCATCCTGGACGCGCTCTGCGACTTCTCGGACCCACAGGCAGCCGCCGAGGAACTCATCCGGCTCGCGAACGCCGCCGGCGGCCGCGACAACACCACCGTCATCGTGCTCGACGTGCAAGAGGGGGCGGACCCGACAACGGTCAACGACAGCGAGGACCTGCTCACGTACGTCACCGTGCGCGGCCACGATGTCGAGGACGAGACCCGTGACCACTCCTTGGACGACCTGAACATCGAGGACGAGCGGACAGCGCTGACCGACGACACCCCGCCGTTCGAGACCAACCCGCCGAGGGACCTCACCGACGCCGTGCTCAGCCGTGGCCTGGACCCATCCGACCGGTACCCGTTCCCCGTGGCCCATGCCGACGAGACACCCAATACCGCGGCGCGGCGCATGGCAATGCATGCCCGCGCCAACACGCGCTTCATCATCGGCGGCGCAGCAGTAGCGCTCATCGCCATCATCCTCGTGATCGTCGCCGCCGCAACCGGCGGAAAGTCCAACGACGGCCCCCAGCCCGGCGACACCGTCGCGATCACCGACTTCGTCGACGATCCTCCAGACACCACCCCCGACACCCTTGCGGACTCGGTGAGTGACACGATCGGGGACGCGTCCGACTCCGCGGACGGCTCGACCTTAAGCAGCTGATGAGCAACTCGCCGATCGCGTCCCGCAGGCGGAACAACGAACTCGTCCTCATCCTCATGGCCGCGGTGCTCACCGGCGGCGCATACCTGCTCGCGTCCCTCGGCAAGACCTCGGACATCCCGGCAAACCTCATCGGGTTTCTCGTCATCGTGCTCGGACTCCTCGTGGTTGCCCACGTGGCCACCCGCTTCCTCGCTGCGGGAGCGGACTCGTGTCTGCTGCCGCTCGCCGCACTGCTCAACGGCATCGGCTACGTGTTCATCGTGCGTGTCGACGTCCGCAACCGACTCGCGGGCCTGCAGTCCATCTGGACGCTCCTCGGCATCGGGCTGTACGTCGCCGTGCTGGTGCTCGTGCGGCGCGTACCGGACCTCGCCCGGTACAAGTGGACGCTGCTGTTCCTCGGTGCCGGCCTGCTTGTGCTGCCGATGGTGCCCGGCATCGGAACGTTCAACGGCACGAACGCCCGCCTGTGGGTGAGCGTCGGCCCGTTCAGCCTGCAGCCCGGCGAGTTCGCGAAGGTCTTCCTGGCGATCTTCTTCGCCGCGTACCTCGCCGAGAACCGTGAACTGATCGCCACCGGCAACTGGCGTGTCTGGAGACTCAACCTTCCCCAGCCGCGCGACCTCCTCCCGATCGTCGCGGCGTGGGGCTTCTCCGTGGTCGTGCTCGTCGGCCAGAAGGACCTTGGCTCGTCGCTGCTGTTCTTCACGCTCTTCGTCGTGCTCCTGTGGGTCGCCACCGAACGCGCAGCGTTCCTCGTCGTGGGCGGTGTGCTCTTCGCCACGGGTGCGGTGATCGCGTGGCGCGTGTTCTCGAACGTGCAGAGCCGTGTGACGCTCTGGCTGGACCCGTGGTCCCAGTTCGGCGGCACCACGCTCACCGGGGACAAGGGGCGCCAGGCGGTCCAGGCCTGGTTCGCCTTCGCGAACGGCGGGCTGTTCGGTACCGGCCTCGGACAGGGATCGCCCAACAAGATCCCAGCGGTGCAGAACGACTACATCTTCGCCGCGATCGGTGAGGAGCTCGGGCTCGTCGGCGCCACGGCAATCCTCATCGCGTTCCTGCTGATGATCGGCGCCGGGCTGTCCGTTGCCGTGAAGGCGCAGCGACCGTTCGAGAAGCTCCTCGCCACCGGGCTCACCACCATCCTCGGTGTTCAGGCCTTCGTCATCATGGGTGGTGTCACGAGACTGCTGCCGCTCACCGGTGTCACGCTGCCCTTCGTGAGCTACGGCGGCTCGTCGCTTATCGCGAACTTCGCGCTGCTCGGCCTGCTCATCCGCATCTCCGACTCCGCTGCCCGACGCAACCGAGAGATTCCGGACCTCCCCACCCTGAGCGAGCGCCTCGCTGCGCGCAGACTGCGCCGCCAGATCGTGCGCGCCGACCGGATCGCCGCAAAGCCCGCCAGCAGCACGTCCGTGGGGGGCAGCCAGTGAACCGACGCATCGGTCAGCTCGCAATCGGTCTCATGGTGTGTTACCTCGCACTGTTCGTGTCGCTGCAGATTCCACAGATGTTCAGGACCAAGCAGCTGAACGCGAACCCGTCGAACACACGCCAGGTGGAGCAGGTGTTCGACAAGCCACGCGGCAACATCATCACGGCCGATGGCGTGGTGATCGCGCGCACGGTCCCGGCGAAACCGGGTGACCGGTTCAAGTACCAGCGGGAGTACCCGGCCGGCGAGCTGTTCGCCAACATCACGGGTTACTTCACGCTCGCAAACGGCGCGTCGCAGGTGGAGCGGGTGTTCAACGACACGCTGTCGGGCAAGGGCATTCCATTGCGCAACCTCGGGGACCTCGTGGGCCGCACGGACCCGACGGGCGATGTGTACCTCACCATCCGCGCGGACTATCAGCGGCTCGCCGCCAAGCTGCTCGGCAAACGCGAGGGCTCGATCGTGATGATGGACCCGCGCTCAGGAGCGATCCTCGCGATGTACTCGTGGCCCACGTACGACCCGAACTTGATCGCGACACACAACTCCAAGGAAGCGACGAAGCAGCTCGAGAAGCTGTTCGCCGACAAGCGCAAGCCGCTCCTCGCGAACGCGTACCAGGAGCGGTACATGCCGGGCTCCACGTTCAAGCTGATCACCACGAGCACTGCACTCACGACCGGCGTTGCCTCGCCCGAGACGCTCTTCGCGGAGGAGAGGGAGTACCTGCCCCCGCAGACCACCGACCCGATCGAGAACTACGGCGGCAAGTCCTGTGGCGGAGACCTGCGCGAGGTGTTCCGCCGTAGTTGCAACACGCCGTTCGCCCGCCTTGCAGTCCTGCTCGGCGGGGACCGGTTCGTGCAGGGCGCCAATGACTTCGGCCTCAACGAGGCCCCTCCCTTCGACCTGCCCAGCCCTGCAGCCAGTTTCGTCAGCGATTCGGGCGAGCGCTTCGAGGACCAGGTCCCGGTGCTCGCGCAGCGCGGGTTCGGCGCGGAGAACGTGCAACTCACCCCGCTCGCACTCGCCATGGTGACGGCCACGATCGCGAACGGCGGCAACGAGATGGCGCCGTACGTCGTCGGGCGCACTACAGACCGCAACGGCACCTCCGTCACCACCACCAAGCCCAAGGTCTGGAAGGTGGCGATGACGAAATCCGTCGCCGACACGATGGTGGACCTGATGATCGGCGTCGTGAAGGGCCCCAACGGGACGGCGCAGGGCCGTTTCAGCCTGTCGAACGGCATTCAGGTTGCTGCAAAGACGGGAACCGCTCAGCTCAATCCGAAGGGGCAGGAACAGCGTTCGCACGCATGGATCACGGCTTTTGCGCCCGCCAAGGCCCCCCAGGTGGTCGTCACCGTCATGCTCAAGGGAGTGAATGCCGTGATCTCGGCCGGGACCGGCGGGCGGCTCGCCGGACCCATCGCGAACCAACTCCTCAGCTACGCAGTCTTGAACCCGTAGGCGGCAGCCGCGCAGGGCCCTGCGCCCCGCGCCACGTCCACTCCCGCTGAACTGGCTAGATTCGACACACCATGTCGTCCACACAGCGGCCGGTTCTCAACGACCGTTACGAGCTAGAACAGCGAATTGGCCGCGGCGGCATGGCCGACGTGTTTCTCGCGCGGGATCTCCTGCTCGATCGCCCGGTCGCCATCAAGGTGCTGTTCCCCGAGTTCGCGGCTGACCCGTCGTTCGTCGAGCGCTTCCGCCGCGAGGCCCAGTCCGCGGCCAATCTCAATCACCCGAACATCGTTGGCGTGTACGACTGGGGTCGGTACGGCTCCACATATTTCATCGCGATGGAGTTCATCGCCGGTCGCACGCTCGCCGAGGTGCTGCGGAGCAACGGCCCGGTTACCCCGCAGCAGGCCACCGACGTGGCCATCGAGGTGGCCTCGGCCCTTGCGTTCGCCCACCGCAACGGTGTCGTGCACCGTGACATCAAACCGGCGAACATCCTCGTCGGTCACGACGGCCGGGTGAAGGTGGCGGACTTCGGGATCGCCCGGGCGCTCAACTCCTCCGCCGAGCAGGACCTCACGCAGGCGGGTTCGGTGATGGGAACCGCCACCTACTTCTCGCCCGAGCAGGCCCAGGGCGCCCAGCCCGATCCGCGCAGCGACCTGTATTCCCTCGGCATCGTGATGTACGAGCTCACCACCGGCCGCCCGCCGTTCACGGGCGAGAATCCCGTGGCGATCGCGTACAAGCAGGTGCACAGCGAGCCGCCGCGGCTCAGCGAGCTGGTACCGGACGTACCCGAGGACTTCGACGCCATCGTGCACACGCTGCTGCTCAAAAGCCCCGACGACCGCTACCCGACTGCCGACGTGCTGCGCGACGACCTTCGCCGCTTCAAGGACGGCCAGCCAGTGGCCGCGCTCAACAGCCCGGCAGGAAATGGAAACGGTGCCACCGCAGGCAGCGGCCAGGCGACAGCACCCGCACCGAACCCGGTCGCCCTCGGCGGCGCCGCCGCACCGCGATCGATGCCCGCCGGTGCACCTGAACCACGACGCGCGCCATCCCCGTACCAGCCCATTCCGGCAGGCGCGAACATGCCCCCCACCGTCGCGCAGGGCTACGCCCCGCCGCAGCCCGGCTACCCGCCCCCGCGCCAACGGCGCACGGGCGGCGTCATCATCGTGGCGCTGTTCATCCTTGCCCTCTTCGCGGCAGGCGGCGTGGTGCTGTTCAACGTGTTGTCCAACCGCGAGCCGGGCGGCGCGGCCGTTGGCGAGGCGCAGGTTCCCGAGGTGCGTGGCCTCACCCTCGCCGATGCGCAGAAGAAACTGCTCGACGCCAACCTGATCCCCGACGTGCGGGCAGTCGAGAAAGAGGGTGTGGCCGACGACGTCGTCTACGAGCAGGACCCCACACCGGACCAGGTAGTCGACGAGGGCAGCAAGGTCACCATCACCTACAACCCGGCCCCGGGCACCACGCTCATCGAGATGCCAGACCTCACCAACCTGACGTACGACGACGCGGTGGCTCTGCTCGACAAGAAGGGCTTTGACATCGGCAAGGTGCGCGCCCAGAGGAAAGAGACGGCAGCAGTCCCCGAAAATACGGTGATGGACCAAGCCCCGCTCAAGGGCCAACAGGTGCCGAACAACTCCGAAATCATCCTCGTCACGGCAACGCACCCCTCCAAGGTGGTCATGCCCAACGTGAGCGGCCAGGACCCAGCAACGGCCACGAGGGCGCTTGAGGCACTGGGCTTCAAGGTAAACCAGCTCACCGAGCAGAACGATTCGGTTCCCGCGAACCGCGTGGTGCGCACCGAGCCGCTCGCCGGTTCGTCCGTCAACTACGGCACCACCATTGCGCTCGTCGTATCCACTGGCCCGCTGTCGGTGACGGTGCCGAACCTCAACGGCATGACGGAGAACGAGGCCCGGCAGGTCCTGCAAGACCTCAACCTCAAGACGAAAGTGGGCGACTCGGTTCCGTTGCCGTACGGCAACGCTCAGGACGACAAGGTGATGCTGCAGAGCCCCGTGGCCGGTTCGTCGGCGCTCGCCGGCGCCACCATCACCATTCGGCTCGGCCTGGCATCCACCACACCACCAACGACCACCTCGACGACCACGACCACGACCACCACGACCACCACCACGGTGGACCCGAACTAGACGCGAATCCCCCCGAGGAAGTTGCGCAACAGGTCGTGACCCCCGGCAGTGAGGATCGACTCCGGATGGAACTGCACACCTTCCACTGCGAGCTCGCGGTGACGCACACCCATGATGATCCCGTCACGCGTGCGGGCCGTCACCTCGAGACAGGCCGGCAGTGTTGCCGGGTCGATAACGAGCGAGTGATACCGCGTCGCCTCGAGCGGTGACGTCAGGCCAGCGAACACACCGAGGCCGTCATGCTCCACCATCGACGTCTTGCCGTGCATCAGTTCGGGGGCGCGCACCACATCGGCGCCGTACACATGGCCGATCGCTTGATGCCCGAGACACACGCCGAACACCGGCACCACTCCCGCGAACGCGGGGATCGCCTCGCAGAGAATGCCTGCATCCTCGGGACGACCGGGACCAGGTGACAGCAGGACGGCATCGGGGCGCAGGGCCACCGCATCGGCAACCGACAACGCGTCGTTGCGCACCACGATCGGTTCAGCGCCCAACTCGCCCAGATACTGGACGAGGTTGTAGACGAACGAGTCGTAGTTGTCGATCACGAGCACACGCGGCACCCCGCAAGGTTGCCCGGTTTTGGGCCGATCTGTCGAACGGATTGGCTTTCCGCGTGGAACGGGCCCGAAATTCGTCGCCGGAGCACTCCGGACAGCGCGTTGGTGGCCGCCGCCGACTACGCTCCTTTTTTCGTGGCACCCCCGAAGCGCAAGACCGGAAGTGGGCGAGTAACGCCCAAGGGCACCAAGCCCGGAACCCTGCCCACCGCAGGCGCACCCTCGGCTCGGCACAAGGCCAAGCGGAACGACGACAACGAGCACGAACACCGTGCCGCCGAGGCCTCGTCCCGCTATACGCCCAAGGTTCCGCAGTCCGAGAAGGAAAGCCCTCGTTGGTGGCCCGCTCTCATGATCAGCCTCTTCGGTGTGGGCGGAATTCTCATCATGCTCAAGTACCTCGGATGGGTTCCCGGCGGTCAGGACGGCAGCCAGTGGTGGATCGTCGGCGGACTCGTGAGCGTGCTCGGCGGGTTGTTCGCTGCAACGCAGTGGCGGTAGCAACACTCAGCGCTATCCACAGGGCGCAGTGGGTCACTACCCCCTGCGCTGCTTGAGCAAGTTCTACCCAGTACGCAGGTAGAAGCCCCGGCCCCTGCCGAAATTACAATGTCGTAGTTCTCAACACGTTGTCCACAGTCTGTGGATAACGATTTGGGCTCCTGCGGCGGTCGCTGCAGGACACTGCGACGCCCACTCCGTGACCTATTCGTAGATCGGAGCGGTGAGGTCCATGTCGTCACCACAGTGCCGTGGCGGTGCCGGATCCTCTGCCGTTGCCATGGTGAGCCGCATCTCCACACCGCAGATCGAGCAGCGATAGCGCAGGTTCACCTTACGTAGTTCGCCCTCGGGGGGAGGTGGCGGTAACGGTGTCGTGGTGGACCGCAGCATGC
>WLJO01000073.1 GCA_009701715.1 Actinomycetota bacterium | reverse complement strand
GGGTGGGAGTCCAGACCCGGGTACGACACCGAGGCGACTGCCGGATGCGCCTCGAGGAACCGCGCGAGCGCCAGCGCCGTCCGCGAGCTCCGCTCGACACGGACGCCGAGCGTGCGGATGCCGCGCAGCGCGTTCCACGAGTCGAACGGTGACGCAACGGAGCCGTGGAGCGTGGAGTATGCCCAGACTGCATCGATCAGATCTGACTCACCGGCGATCACGCCCAGCGTTGCATCGTTGTGCCCCGCGATCGCCTTGGTGGCGGAGTGCAGCACGAGCGAGACACCGAACTCAAGGGGGCGCTGGATCATCGGGGTTGCGAAGGTGGAATCCACCACGGTGAACGGACCGCGCAGGCTGCCAAGCTCCTCGAGGTCTGCGAGCGCGAGCCTCGGGTTGGACGGGGTCTCAGCAAGGACGAGCATCGTCCGACCGGGCCGGACCGCCTCGCGGAAGGCGCCCGGCTCTGTCGCATCGACCAGCGTCACGTCGATCCCGAACCTCGGGCAGACGGTCTGCAGGAAGAAGAGTGTGCCGCCATAGAGCTGTCGCTGGGCGACGATGTGGTCGCCCTGCGAGCACAGCGCCATCACCGTGCTCGCCACCGCGCCCATGCCCGACCCGAACGCGAGGGCCGCCTCCGCTCCCTCAAGCGCTGCCACTGCCTCCTCGAACGCGTTGATCGTCGGGTTCCCGTAGCGCGTGTAGAAACGACTCGGCCTGGTGGAGCCTGCCGAACAGGCCGCCTCCGCAGGGTCGGTCGAGCTGAACGCCGTGGTCGCCCACAACGGCGGTGCAAGCGAGCCGCCTGCCTGCTCGCGTCCGGCGATCGCCGCCTGCGTCTCGTTGTTCAGCCTGTCCACAGGAGCACCACGCTACTGGTGCTGCCACGTTGAGCCGAAAGAGTTTCGCTCAGAACAGCGATCGCTGCGTCCCGGGTACCGTGCGCAGTCCGGGCCACGGAACGTAGTTCTCCATGAACACCCAACTCCGCCGATGGATCGCCGACGGTCCGTACCCACCCAGTGCCGTTCGGTGGAGCAGGCAGGGATAGCCCTTGTTGGTACCGAAGTGCCACTGGGGGTAGTCCTCCGCGTGCGCCCGCATGATTCGGTCCCGGGTGACTTTTGCGAGAATCGACGCGGCCGCCACCGGGAGGCAGGTGGCATCGGCTTTCACGCGCATCTCCACGTGCGGGACGGACCCACCGACGAAGTCCCACGTTCCGTCCACGATCGCTGCATCGGGTTGTATTGCGAGGGCCGCAAGGGCCCGTCGAGTTGCCACGCGTTGTGCCTCCGCCATGCCGAGATCGTCGCACTCCTCGTGGGATGCCGAACCCACCGACCACGCAACGCACCAGTTGGCGACACGATCGAACATCCGCTCCCTCGCTCGCTCGCTGAGCATCTTGGAGTCGCGCACGCCAAGAACGCGCGAGCCCCTCGGGAGCACTGCCGCACCGATCACCAGGGGGCCAGCCCAGGCGCCACGACCCACCTCGTCGATACCGACGACGGTGTCGAAACCCCGCTCCCAGAGTTCGCGCTCGAGCACCCGGGTGGGGGCCACCTTCTTCGACGGGCGCGCGGCTGCCGCTCGGGCCGTCACTGTGCGGACCCGCGCCCTTCCCACAGCAATCGCACGTATCGGCCGGCGACAAGCGCGAAGGAACCGATCCCGAGAGCGGCATGGATCACGAACGCAACGAGCACCGAGCGCGAGGAGACCACCCGCTCGGACACGACCACACGTGCCGAACCGGCAAGGAACATCCCCCTGTCCGCAGCGGCCCCTTCCCTCCATGCGATCGAGGTACCCGTCGCGATCGCTGCACCGAGCACCACCACGGTGCCCACCACCAGGACAACGGTCCGGCGGGACAACTTGATCCGACCGCCCCTGCCGACGACGTGCGCCGCGATCGCCGAGATCACCGCGACCGCAGCCCCGCCGGAGTGCGCAGCCCGCAGCAGTCCGTACTGGTGAGGGCGGTACACGAGAGCGAGCACGATTCCCGAGAGTGTCGAGACCGACGCAGCGAGCACGACCAATCCACCGATCGCCCGCTCCGAGACGGGTTCGAACGCCGGTGCAGCCACGGCGACGATCGTACGACGCCGCGGGCAGCGCCAGCGGACCTCCGGAGGCGTCGGTTGGGAGACCGGCTGTCCCGGCTCCGTATGCTGAGCCGCATGGCACGAACCCCCCGGCCGAGCAGCACCGCACCGAACGCCGAACTGCCCCCGGGTACGCGGGACCGGATGCTGCAAATGGCCATCGATGCCATCGAGCGCGGCGGTGAGGCCTCGGTGAGGGTCCGCGAAGTCTCCGACGCAACCGGGGTCTCGTTTGCATCGCTCTATCACTTCTTCGGCAGCCGTGAAGGCCTCGTCGAGGAAGCGCTCGCAGAGATCTACGTGCGCTCGATCCGGGACTTCAACATCGACATCGGCGAGCGGATTGCCCGATGTGAGTCCGCCGACGATTTCTACCGGACCGTCAGCGGACTCTCGCTCGAGTCGTACTCGCCAGATCGATCGGCATTGCGCTTCCAGCGACTCAGCGTGCTCGGCGGGGTGGCTGGCCGCCCCAACCTCGCCGTGCGGGTGGCGAGCGCACAGGATGCGTCGAACCGCGCGCTGGCCGGGATCCTGGCCGAGCCGCAGCGGCGCGGTTGGATCCACCCAGACGTCGACCTCATTACGCTCGCGGCTTGGACCGCCGGACTCACGCTGGGTCGTGTGCTGATCGAACTGGACCCGCTCGGCACCAACGGCGCCGCTTGGAACGAGATGTCCATTGCCACTCTGATCGCTCTCGCCAAGGGCGACCTCCTTCGCTGACATGCCCCGGCTCGGTCACTACCGTTTCTCCGAAACCGACGTCGCCAAGACGTTCTCGAACCTCGGGATGTGGTGGGACCACCTGACAACCGGCATCGACGCCACTGCCGCTCACATCCACGGCTCCCTGCTGTCCCAATCCCTTGCGGACGTTCTGGGTGCGGACGTTCTGGGTGCGGACGTTCTGGGTGCGGACGGACTACAAGCGGACGTTCTGGGTGCGGACGACCTCGGGCAGCGGCTCACGGATCTCGGGAGGGCCGCTGCCGCACGTTTTGCGGGCAACGAGTCCTCGGCAGAAGCGGTGGCGGCGTTGGGGCTGCTCTGGCACGCAATGCGCGATGCCATGGAGTCGCTGCGCCGCGCGGGTGTAGTGAGTACCTCGGGCCAGGGAACCGTTGCCCGGATCAATGTTTCGGGTGGCGGCGTCCCCAAGAGCGCCGTCGACCGGGTCGAGGTGAGCCTCGGTGGCATCGTGGGCGACCGTCAGCGCTCACGCCAGCACCACGGTCGCCCGTGGCAAGCGCTGTGTCTCTGGTCCGTCGAGGTGATCGACGCGTTCGCTCGCGACGGGCACCCGATCGCCCCCGGGGCTGCCGGCGAGAACCTCACCCTCTCGGGCATCGACTGGTCAACCGTGCGCCCCGGCGTGCTGCTGAGGGTCGGCACGGTGCTCGCCGAGGCGTCTGCTTGGGCAATCCCGTGCCGGCACAACGCGCAATGGTTCACCGACGGAGACTTCAACCGGATGAGTCATGTGCGAGGCCCGGTGGCCCGGGTGTACGCGACGGTGATCGAGACCGGCTCGATCAACACTGGTGACGCCGTTCGGATCGTTGCCCTGGTCTAGGACCAGAACTAGGTCTAGGACCAGAACCAGAACCAGAACTACGACTGGGGCTGGGGCTCGGGCCAGAGGTCCTCGCCGCTCGGGCCGGACCCCCGCCAGGAAGGCGCCGCAGAGCCGCCGACGAGCGCCACGGGTTCACCGGTGATCTCCCACAGCACAGCGGGCCGCTCACCGTGCCAGCGCACCGCGTAGCCCACCTGAGACCGGGGGCCGGCGGGCAGGTGGTGCACTTCCCAGTTCGCGCCGAGCCATCCCTGCGGATGCCCGGCCTCCAGCAGCACGCACGTGTTGTTCGCGAGGGGTCGGGCCAGTCGGTACTCGAGCCACGGCACGAACCGGATTCCGTCCGGCGCCTGCTCCGGAACGGGCGCCCCCGAACCACCGAGTCGGGCACACAGCGCTGCGACATCGGCTGCCGCCCGGTGGTCATCAGCCGATACCAGCAGGCGCTCGACTGCCGAGAGCGCAGCAGCACCGTCCCAGTCGAGCCCGCAGGTGCGGGCAGCGCGGGCAAGTCGCTCCGCTGCGGACACGGCCTCGGGGACAAGGTCCACAGCGTCGGAACCCATTCGAACGAGTTCGGCAAGCCCGAGGAGCGAACCGGCGGCATCGCTCACGGGGTCCACCGGGCCGTTCAGGAGCACGTGACAGCGCACGCTGACGAGCCGCTCCATGAGCGCTGCGTCGGGAAGCACAACCCGGGACGCCGTCTCGGTGAGGCGCGTCCATCCGCGTGCCACTGCGAGCGGCGTTCCCAGTTCGGCCGGAAGGGGCCCGGGGTTACCGCTGTGCGGAATGCCCACCCGCATCGTGGCGTGGTGACCAATGGGGAACGACACGGCATCGGCGGGAACCTCGATGCCCTCGATCGGCACGGTTGCCGGAGGCCGCTGGGTGAGCAGCCTGCCGTGGGAGAACACCACCGCCACAGGGGCCGGCGAGTCGTTCTCCACCTCGATCACGGTGACGCCGCCGGCGTCGGCAACGGCGTACACCCGCTGCACGACATCGCCGCCGGGGACGCGCACGCGGGTCTCGATCACCGGCGTGCCGTCGACGCTCTGCTGCCTCACCGTGAGCTCGTGCCGGGGATCGTGCCAACGGTCCTCCGCCGCGATCCACCAGTCGAGGGCGGACCCCTCCCAGGTGACGATGCGACCGCGAGAGTCGACCTCGGCCCGCCAGTGGCCGCCGAGCACCCCGATCGTCGTCGACCCACCCTCGAGGTCGTCCACCTGCTGCCCCATCAATCATCCAATCCGGCGAGTTCGCTCTTGCTCTCGCGGCTCATGAGGGCGCTGAGGCCCTCGGCTGCAGTCTTGCCCCGATGGCACACCGCCGTGATCTGTTCGCAGATCGGCATCTCCACACCGTGTCGCGCGGCGAGCGCAACCACCGACGACGAGCTCTTCACGCCCTCGGCGACCATCTTCATGTCCGCGAGGATGTGCTCGATCGACCGGCCCCGGCCGAGCTCAATCCCGACGGAGTTGTTGCGGCTCTGCCGCGACGAGCAGGTAGCGATGAGGTCGCCCATTCCGGCGAGGCCCGCGAACGTCATCGGGTTCCCGCCGAGCGCAACCCCCAGCCGCGTCATCTCGGCAAGGCCCCGCGTGATCAGCGTTGCCCGGGTGTTATCGCCGAAGCCCATACCCTCGGTCATCCCGGACGCGATCGCGATCACGTTTTTCACCACACCCGCCACCTCGCAACCCACCATGTCGGGGTTGGTGTACACGCGGAGCCGCATCGTGGCGAAGATCCGCTGAAGCTCGAGGCCGATCACCTCGTCGCCGACACCGATCACGCTCGCGGCCGGTTGCCCTGCGAGGATCTCCTGAGCGAGGTTCGGGCCGGTGAGCACGGCTACCGGGTGCCCGGGGAGTTCCTCGTGAACCACCTCGCTCATGCGCTTGAGCGTGGACTCCTCCAGACCCTTCGTGAGCGACACCACCGGGACCCACGGACGAACGAACGGCGCGGCCTCCCGGAGCACTGCCCGGAAGCCGTGAGAGGGCACTGCCATGACGATCACGTCCGCCCCGCCGACTGCCTGCTCGATGTCCGGCGTGGCACGCAATGCCTCGGGCAAGCGGTGACCGGCGAGATAGTCACGGTTCGTATGGTGACGGTTGATCTCGTCGGCCAGTTCCGGCCTGCGCACCCACAGCACCGTGGGCGTGTTGCCGGCGGCAAGCGCGGCGACGGTGGTGCCCCAAGAACCCGCCCCAATGACCGCCACGTGGATCGCCATGCCCGAGAGCGTACGCGGCGGCCGTAGCATCCCGCCCGTGCAACGCAACGAGCAGGGCAACCCACCGCCCCGAGTGGCACTGCTCGTGCCCGTCAAGGCATTCGCGGACGCCAAACAGCGACTGCGGGGTGAACTCGACGCTGCACAGCGGACTGCGCTCGCCCGTTGGTGTGCCGAACGCGTCATCGCCGCAGCCGGTGCCTTTGCGGTGCATGTCGTCTGCGACGACCCTGAGGTGGCTGCCTGGGCGGAGCATCTCGGTGTCACCGTCATCCGCTGCGACGTTGCGGGCCTCAACCCTGCAGTCGAACGGGGACTGCAGGTGCTCGCCGATACCGGATTCGATCTGGCAGTAATCGCTCACGGTGACCTCCCGCTCGCGGAGGGCTTCTCCGAACTCGCGCTCGACGGCGCCATCACCGTCGTACCGGACTATCGCTACGACGGCACCAACGCGCTCGTCCTCCCCACAGCACTTGCCGGACGCTTCTCGCCGCACTACGGGAGCGGATCGTTCCGCAAGCACCTCATCGAGGCGCTCGCGCACTGGCCGCTCGTCCGCGTCCTGCGGGTTGAGGGGCTCGCACACGATCTCGACACACCAGCAGATCTCGCTGACCCACGCATGGAGGAGGTACGCCAATGGCTGCAAACGAACCCGGCCAGCCCTCGCTGAGCCCCGTGACCTGGTCGAGCAACCTCTCGGTTCCCGAGAGCGCGCTCGCGATCGGGGCACACCCCGACGACATCGAGTTCGGCGCAGGGGGCACGCTCGCCAAGTGGGCGGCCGCAGGCTGTGTGGTGCACCACCTCGTCTGCACCGACGGCTCGAAGGGTACGTGGAACCCCGACGCCGACATCGACGCCCTGATCCTCTCCCGTCAGGACGAGCAGCGCGCCGCTGCGAGCGCGCTCGGGGGCACGGGCCAGGTGGTCTTCCTCGGGCACACCGACGGCGAACTCGAGTCGACCCTTGCGAACCGCGGCGAAGTGGCACGCTGGATCCGCACCCTGCGCCCGGACGTGGTCCTCGGCCACGACCCGTGGAAGCGCTACCGACTGCACCCGGATCATCGCCACGCGGGGCTCCTCGCCTGTGAGGGCATCGTTGCGGCGCGCGACCCTCATTTCTTCCGCGACCACGATCTTTCCCCACACCGCCCGCACACGCTGCTGCTGTGGGAAGCCGACGAGCCGGACCATCTCGAGGACGTTTCCGCGAACGTCGATGTGAAGCTCCGAGCGCTTGAGGCACACCGGAGCCAGTTCGAGTCCACCATGAAGGCCGCCGACGAGTCCCAGATGGACGGGTTCCGCGCACGGATCAGGTTGCGCCTCGCCGAGCACGGTGCCCGCCTCGGTGTCGATGCTGCCGAGATGTTCAAGCGCATCACCGACCTCTAGCGCACAGTTCAGCCCGGGTGGGCGAACTCCCCCGGCCGGCGTCCCGGGCCGGGCGGGCCGGCGAAGGCCTGGGCAATCCCGATCCAGTCCGCCGCGAGCGGGCCGACCACCGAGAGATCCGTGTCCGACACGTGGCGGCGCTGCGTCACCATGAGGCAGAAGTCGATCGCCGGGCCGCTCACGACGTTCGCGAGACCCTCGTCGCCCCACGCCCACTGGCTGCCGTCCGGCGCGGTGAGCTCCACACGGATCCCCTCCGCCGGAAGCTCGCGTCGGTTGTTTGCGTAGGCGAACGGCCTCGCCCGCACCCCGATGTGGGCGACATGCTTCAGGCGCAGGCTCACCGCGGGCTCGAGACCGAACGCGTCACGGATGTCCTGTCCGTGCGCCCAGGTCTCCATGAGACGAGCGGTAATGAAGGACCGCGCGGCCATTGCTGGCCCGTACCAGGGAATCCGGGCGGACGGATCGGATACCCGAGCCAGCGCCAGTAGGTCCGCTCGTTCTGCTCGCCAGGCCGCAAGGAGACCGGCTGGGGAAAGTGCCCGTCCCGCCTCCATGGAGAGGTCCCTGCCCTCGGAGGAGGCGGCCATCAAGCGGCGGGCATCCACCACGAAGTCGGCGGCGGTGGCCGGGTCGAGCGCCATGCGCGCACGCTCGTCGAAGAACCAGAGGTGGGTGATGCAGTCGGCAACATCCCACCCCGCTGCCGGTGTGGCGTCATGCCACTGCCCCTCGGACAGGTCGGCAACCACGGCATCGAGGGCGGCGTGCTCGGCCGCCAGGTCATCACAGATCCCTTGCATGACATACACGGTACGCGCAATGGGGAGCCCCGTAGGGCTCCCCATTGTGAGTCGCTTACCAACAGAGGTCGGTAATTACTTCTTGGCGGCGCGCTTGGCCGGAGCCTTCTTGGCGGCGGCCTTCCGTGCCGGAGCCTTCTTGGCAACAGCCTTCTTCGGTGCTGCCTTCTTGGCAACAGCCTTCTTCGGTGCTG
>WLJO01000072.1 GCA_009701715.1 Actinomycetota bacterium | reverse complement strand
GTGTGGGGATACGAGTACTACGGCGGTGCTCGTACGGTCGACGTACACATCCGCCGCCTGCGGGCGAAGATGGGCGAGGAGCACGCGAACCTGATTCAGACGGTTCGTTCGGTGGGCTACCGCTTCGGCCAGAGCCGCTGGGGCAACTAATTTCCCGCTGGAAATCCGAGCGCGAGATCAGCCGCCGACGAGGCGGGCGACTACCGGGGCAAAGGCCTCGGTGCTGCGCATCGACACCATCACGTAGCTGATGCCGTAGCGCTCGCGCCGCTCGACCAGCCGGTCGCAGATTGCGTCGACGGATCCGATGAGCGCGTTGGGGTGATCGAGCATTTCCTCGGCGGTCAGGCCGAAAGGAGCAGCGAACTTCGCGGCAGTGCCCAGTGCATGGTCGGTGATGGCGAGGAAGTAGCCACCGACCTCAAGCTCGATGTCGTCAAAACGGCTTCCGGCGCCTTCGCGCACCCAGCCCACGCGTTCGTCCATCAGTGCCGCTGATGAAGTGCGGACGCTGTTGGTGCCCACCTTGCCCTCGGCGTTATTGAAGTTGAAGCTGACAATGTCTGCAACACGGCCGGCGAGCCTGAGCACCTTTTTGCCACCACCGCCGATCATGATCGGCGGACATGGCTGTTGCACCGGAACGGGCTGGCCTTGGAAGCCGTGCACAATCGCTGCGGAATTGCTCAGATTGAGCGTGGCACCGGCAAAGAAGGCCTTGGTGAAGTCCACGTAGTCCGCAAGGCGCTGAATGCGTACGCCTGCACCATCCATCTTCAGGCCCATCGCCTCGTACTCGGAGTTCACCCAGCCGGCGCCAAGTCCAAGTTCGAGTCGACCATCGGACAGCAGGTCGAGCGTTGCTGCACTCTTCGCCAGTACGACGGGATGGTGATAGTCGATGCAGAACACGCGGGCACCGATGCGGATCGTGTTGGTAACCGCTGCTGCCATTGAGATAGCGGGGATGCAGGCCAGTTGCTGTCCACCGTTCGAGGCGGTGTCCACGTAGTGGTCTGCAGCGTGCAGTGACGAGTAGCCGAGAGCCTCGGCCTTTCGCGCCTCATCCATCCATGCCTTGCCCGTGGGAGCGGCAGCGCCGAACACACCAAATCGGAACTTCTTCGTTGTCATAGGAATCCCCTCAGCCGGCCTGAATCCGCGTCGCCTCGATGCGGTGACGCGCCATGACGTCTGCGAGGTTGCGCTCGTCGACGATGCGACCATCTCTCACCACGAAGCGTCCGTGCACGATGGTGTGCCACGCCGACGTGGGTCCACAGCGCAACCAACCCTCGATTGGATCGGCAATGGCGCCGGCGAAGATTGGCCCGTCGAGCCTCCACACCGCAACGTCGCCCACCGCACCTGGGGTGAGCACACCGATCTCGCCTTCGCGGCCGAGACAGCCTGCGCCACCGAGCGTTGCAACCTCGAGTGCCATACGAGCCGTTCCGGCTCCGGCCCCGTCCCGCAGTTTCGCGAGCAACATCGCCTGACGCGCCTCGAGCCAGAGCGAGGCCGAGTCTGCAGACGACGAGCCGTCGACACCAAGACCAACGTTCACGCCGGCAGCACGCATCGGCACAACCGGAGCGATGCCCGACGCAAGGATGAGGTTGGACGATGGGCAGTGCGCCACACCCATGCGGGCCGCACCGAGGCGCCGAACCTCATCGTCGTTCGGCATCACGCAATGGGCGACCCAGGTGCGTTCCGTGCACCAACCGGTGCGCTCCAGATACTCCATGGGGCGACACCCGAACCGGGCGAGCGAGAAGTCGTCGTCTTCGGAGTTCTCGGCAAAGTGTGTGTGCAGACGCACGTCGAGCTTGGCGGCCAGCTCCGCAGAGCGCACCATGAGCGACTCGGTGACGCTGAACGGCGAGCACGGTGCGAGCGCGATGCGAACCATGGCGCCGTGCGACCGGTCGTGATGACGGTGAACAGCCACCTCGGAGGCGGTGAGGATCGAGTCGTCGTCGGAAACGACATCGTCTGGCGGGAGTCCGCCGTCCTTCTGCGAGAGCGACATCGATCCGCGTGTGGGGTGGAAGCGCATGCCGATCGACTTGGCAGCCTCGATCTCGGCGCCGAGCAGGTCGCCACCGTTGTGCGGGTGGAGATACAGGTGATCGGTGCTGGTGGTGCAACCACCGAGCGCGAGTTCGGCAAGACCCACCCACGCCGACACGTAGGCCGCTTCCTCGTTAAGTCCACGCCACAGTGGGTAGAGCGACTGCAGCCATCCGAACAGCGGCTGCGACGTCATCAACGGCAGCGCGCGGGTGAGGTTCTGGTAGAGGTGATGGTGGGTGTTGATGAGACCCGGCGTGACGAGACACCCCTGGGCGTCGACCACCTCCGTAGCCCCAGGATGCGGGTCCGTTGAGGAACCGACGGCCTCAACGAGACCGTTGGTGATGGCCACCCAACCACCGTCGAGTTCCCGACGAGCGCCGTCCATAGTGGCCACGCACCAGGCGTTACGGATCAATAAGTCGGCCATCTGTCACCCCAGTCGTCGCGAACGGGCGACGTTGACCCACACGGTAGTGCGGAGGTGGTTGTGGCAGACGTGCGCTGACGTCAGACGCCGACGTCGAGCAGTTCGCTGCCCTCGTGGCGCTTCTCGCCGTCGCTCCACAGCATCTGACCGAGCAGGGCGGCAAGGCCGGCAAAACTCATGCAGATGACGACGGGCGCCAGCACGAGGGCGATGATGATGAGGACGGCACCTGCCATAACGAAAACCTTATCCGATCGGCGTCAGCCGACGAAGGCCCAGGCCTCGATCTCCACCACGCCACCCATCGGCAGGGCCGCGACGCCGATTGTGGACCGTGCCGGACGGTGCTCGCCGAAGCCCGCCACGTAGGCCTCGTTGAACACCGGGAAGTCGGCCATGTCGGTGAGGAAGCACATCGTCTTCTTCACGTCGGCGATGGTTGCACCCATGGTGGCCAACTGAGCCTTGAGATTCTCGACGGCCTGGGCGGTCTGAGCGGTCACGCCGCCCGGGACGAGTGCGCCGTCCTTCATGCCCAACTGGCCGGACACGATGATCCAGTCTCCGGCGCGGACAACGGGGGTGTAGGGACCTTTGGGGGCGTTGCTCATGCGCGCAAGCGTACGCGCCCGAGGCGGCGCAGCACGAGAACCGGGAGCGACCAGGCGGACCGTCGTCCGAGCCCGCGGGCCAACTCGCCGGGAACTGCCCGAAGGGCCCCTACGGCGGTGAGGTGACGGGTGCGCCACAGGGCCCAGCTGAGATTGGTGGATGCCGGGCCGAAGAAACGTCCGGGTTCGGGCCACTCGTGGAAGGCGTCGAGCCGCTTTCGCTCCAGCCACTTCAGCCGATCTGTGGCAAGTTGCTCCAGCACGCCGCCCGGGACAGGGCGGCCGGTCAGCGTGCTGTGGAAGACCAGCGAGTCGTGGACCAAGGGTGAGACGCGGAAGGTCTTGGCCAGCGCCACCAGGCGGTCCCAGTCCACTCGCTCGGTGGCGATGATCCGGTCCGCATCCACGGCCCACCGGAGATTGTGCGGCAGCAACCGTTGCGTGCCGTGCACGATCGTGTGCAACAGCGCATCGGTCGGCGCAAGGATGCGCACCTGTCGACCCGACGACAGTTCACGTGGTGCGGGTTCCGTGCGCAGGACCGACATGGTCTGTTCGGGTCGGCCCACCTGCACGATCTCGGCGTGCAGCAGGCGGTGGAGGTCCACCTCGGCCTCGCCACGACGAAAATTCACCCCGTGATTACCGGCAAAGTCGTGATGCGTCGCCTCCCAGCCATCGGCCACAAAGGCATCGACAATCCGCTCGTGCGCCCCATAGGGGACCAGAACGTCAAGATCGCCGTACGGACGGGCACCGATGTGGTCGTACACCGAGAGCGCCAGTGCGGGTCCTTTCAGCACCACCGGCTCGACCCCGAGTTCCTCAAGGCGCGTGAGCAGACCGTCCAGTCGATCGAGCATGACCAGGGCGTGCACTGCGTTCCGTCTACGCATACCGCGAAACATGCCGACACGAGGATCGTCCGGATCGAGCACGTCGATCCGGTCAGCGATTGCTCCAAGCAGGCGGAACTGGTCGGGCGTGGGAGTGTCCGGATCCCACTGCGAACGAAACGCTCTCCACGCGGCTCGTGCAACGTCGTCATCACGATGAAGCAACGCACGGAGCAGCAGGACATCGGGCGGTTCGGGCCAGGAGTCCCACCGAAGTCCTTCGATCCTGCTCATGCTTACCTGCCTTCGCGCTTGCGGGCGAGTGCGGCGCGAGCGACGTCGAGGTACTGGACCTTTCCGGCAGTGGCACGGGTGAAGTTGTTCGCGTGAATGCGACGGCGCAGAATCACCTCGTTGACGAGGACGACCTTCGGCGAGAGCGTCATCGCTCGATCGATCCAGTCGATCCACTCGCCCTGCGACATGCCCGGTACGCAACCACCCACACGGTCCCAGAGCGTCCGTCGCACCAGCGTGCATCCGGAGAGTCGCGCAGGCAGCGTCCGTTCGGTTACCCGAACACCTTCGGGCAGACCGCCTCGGGAGTCGACGAACTCTTGGACGAGGCCGTGACACATCTGCACACCGACACCGCTCTCCATCGCATGCACGAGTGATGCGATCGAGTTCGGGACGAGGAGATCGTCGTGATCCACGATGAGGAGCGCCTCTGCTCGTGATGCAGCAACACCGGTGTTGCGGGCAACGGACACACCACCGTTGTGCTGACGGATAACGGTGACGTTGGGGCGGCCCGCAACTGCCCCGGATACCGCACCGTCTGTCGAACCGTCGTCGACGACGATGACGCGCGCGGGCGGGTAGGTCTGCACCTGAATGGAGTCAAGTGCTTCGCTGAGCAATCCACCCGAGTTGAACGACGGGACGATGACGTCTACCGAGATCACTGGGAACGCCGCCTCTGCGCGCGCTTGCGGAGGATCGCGAACGTCGCGCGCTTCATATCGTCTTCGTTCGCCGTGATGTTGCCGCCGTGAAGACGCCTGATCAAGACCTCGTCGTCGATCTCAACCTCGCTGTATCCCGCTTCGCGGCACCGGAATACCCAGTCGATGTCCTCACCTCCACGCGTCATCGACTCCTCGAAGAGCCCGACGCGGTCGAATGCACTGCGACGGATCATGATCATCCCTGTTCCGCGCTCGTTCTGGAAACGCTCCAGTTCTTCGGGTTCGGTCGACTTCAGCCAGTACGGAAGCGGCGCACCGGGGGTGACCATGAGTCTCTGACGCCCCGCTACGTACCCAGCCTCGGGGTTCGCTTCCAGCGCGGCAACCATCCGGTCAAGGCGTCCTGCGGGCCAGAGATCGTCGTGGTCGATCGCAGCGATGAACGTGGCCGTGGACAGCCGGATGGCAGTGTTCCGCGCTGCTGCTGGGCCTGCGTTGCGCTGCTGGACAAGACGTACCGTGGGGTAACGGCGGACCACCTCGGCCGTCCCGTCCATCGAGCCATCGTCGACGACAATCACGTCGTCCTGCTCGCTTACCTCGGCAAACACGCTGTCGAGGGCATCGGCAATGAAGCGCTCGGAGTTGTATGCAGCAATGACGACCGAGACGCGTGTTCCGTGGAGTCCGGCAACGCTCACGCCTTCTCCCTTCCCTGACAAATCAACTCAGAGAGCATCGTAGGAACCTGCTCGACTCCCTCGCCTAGCTCAAGGCGAAATGGCGAGAAGCAGCGCACGAGATCGGTTGAGAGCCCGAACGCGGTCTCCTTCAGTGCAGGGGACTGGAACATGGTGGACGGTGCGAGTGCGAGCAACGCTCTCGCCGAGGTACTTGGGACCAGCCGGCACTCGGGTCCCCGCGTCACGGTGGGGAGCACGAGTGCCCGGATCGGGGCCCGGAGTCGAGCACGCTCGGGGAACTCGGTGGAGGGCCATCCATAGTGCTTGACGGCCTTCGCCTCATGGACAATGACCCCGTCGCTGGTCATCAACCCCGGGTTCTGCATCAGGTGATCGGCAACGAGCTTCGCTGAGCCGAACAGGGACCACACCTCATTGCTCGCGAGATCGATCAGCACGTAGTCGTCGCCCAGGTAGCCCATCCCCCCGGCCAAGCACGCGAGCGCTGTCGAGCTCTTGCCGCTGCCGCTCGGGCCGATGAGAAGCGCCGCCCCGTCATCCGTGCTGACTGCAGCGGCGTGGGCAAGCAGCTTTCCGCGATCCATGAACCACCACGACAGGATCGTCCGCAACGGCGACGGGCGTTCCCACGGCGGGAGGATCGAAGCGTCGTCGACAATGAACATCGCCTGGTCGGCGGTGCGGTTGAGCACGCTCATCGCCCGGCCGACGGAGTAGTACGACATCAGGAGTCCGGGGGCAGTCACTATGCCGGTGGCAAGGGGCCCCACATCGACGAGCGGGAGATCCGGATAGGGCTCACCTGTCGACCGGGAGTCCCACGTGGTGACGGTGAGGTCCGCAGGCACATCGTCCGCAAGCGGCTCGAGATGGGCGAAAGCGGGCCGAACGAAGTTGAGCATCGCCGGACCCGCCGAAACGATCCGGATTACGCAACCAGCGACGCCGAGGGTCAGCACCTGCCGATCCTTGGAAACAATTGCCTGCGAGCGCTCGAGCAGCCGCTCAACAACGCCGCTCAGTTCGCTCACGGGTCTTGCCGAGCCGCGTGCGGCCAGCCCTGATCGGTCACGTCGTGGACCGGGTCGATGAGCATGAGGTCCGCAAGGTCGTCGTGCGACTCGAGCACCGGGGCGACCCACGGCGTGGGCTCGACACCGATCGGCGAACGGGTGTCGCTGGTGGAGAGCAACTCGGTTGAGGGGATGGCCAGTCCGCTGTCCACCACCCGGACGATGAACTCCTTGACGTGATGCTCCGCGTCAGCGGGCAGACCGGTGTGCGCCCGCTGAACGTCGTCCATGATGTGCTCGAACGAGTGCCCGCAGAGGATCCCCTCCCACACCGTGGCGGCGACGCCGACCGCTGCGTGATACCGCCCTGACGCGAGGTCGACGATGACCGCCTCGCCATCAAGCAACTCCGACATCACCTTGTTGGGGTCAACGAACCACATTGCGAGCACCTGCCTTCCGCAGGCAGGCTAGGCCGTGCGCCCCGCGGGCAATCGGGAGGAATAACCGACACTTCTCCAGGCCGCCGCTGCTACCGCCGCAAAGACCGCCAAGTGCCGCCTCCTCGATCGTCTATCACCCACACTGTGCAGCAGCCACACTGTCCCTGTGGGCTGCAGCCGTCCTTTGCAGATCGCACGCCCAGCCGGTCGCGCAGACCCTCTAACAGCGAACAGCCGTCGTCGGTGAGGACGACGGCTGTTCCGTTCAGTACAAACGGGATCTCGGGCGACGGGCCCGAGCCGATCAGGAGAAGCTCTGGCCGCAGCCGCAGCTGCGGCTCGCATTCGGGTTCGTGATGTGGAACCCTGCGTCCTGCAGACCGTTCTTGTAGTCGAGCGTGGCGCCTGCCAGCAACTGGGCACTTGCCGGGTCCACGAGAACCTTGACATCGCCGTACGTGGCGAGGTTGTCATCGGAAGCGACATCGCCGTCGAAGTACATCTCGTACTGGAATCCGGAGCATCCGCCCGGCTTTACGGCAACGCGAAGTGCAAGAGACGGCTCGCCCTCGGCCTGGATGAGTTCCTGGACCTTGGCGGCCGCTGAATCGGTGAGCGTAATCATGTGCAGAATCTCCTCGAGAACAAAGGGCACGGCGGGTATCAAGTTACCTCGTGGTCAGGGCTACCTGGCACGAGGGATGGTGGGCAAGCGTGCGGAAGTCGGTGACCTCGGCATCGCCCATGGCGTCGACGAACCCCTCCACCATTCCCCGGTGGAGGGAACACACCACATCTGCGTGGTCGTCGACGAGCGAACGGAACGGGCAGTGAGCGAAGGCGACGAGGGCGGTATCGCCGTCCTCGGTCGCTCCGACAGCAGGATCGAAGCCCGTTCGATCGAGTTCGGCCACGAGGGCCTCGACGCAGCTCCGGGCGTCTGCGTAACGCACCACATCGGCGCGCCCCTGGTCCCGGCCGATCTCGTACGCATCAGCGCCGGTGCCGCCCACCTGCTCGACAAGACGGACCAGCATGGACGCGAGCGCCGGCATCATCGGCGGCTCGAAACCCAACGAGGGGGCGTCGGGGGCGAGCGAGTAGCGGTGCTGAGGGCGGCCGACGCCACCCCGGGACTCGATGTCCACCGAGAGCAGACCGACGTCGCGCATCCGGTCGAGATGAGGGCGAACGGTGTTGGGGTGCAGGCTGAGCGTCTCGGCTACTTCCGCCGTGGAGACAGGTCGGGGCGAACGCGCAAGCTCGAGGTAGATGGCGTATCTGGTGTTGTCACCGAGCGTCTTCAGGACGTCGAGGCGTTGCTCCACTTCTCGAAGTCTAGCAACAGATTAACACGGTGGACACCGGTACAATTTTTGTGTGCCCGCTGTCGCGCCCCCGTCTGTTGATGAAATCCTCGGCCTCCTCCGCGGGGTCATTGATCCCGAACTCGGCGGGAATGTTGTTGATCTCGGCATGGTCCCCTCAGTGACCGTGGGCCAAGACGGCCACGTTCTCGTCTCCGTCAAGCTCACGATCTCCGGCTGCCCCCTGCGCGCCCAGATCAAGAAAGACGTCGAGACCCGCGTTGGGGCTCACCCCGGTGTCACCAAGGTGAAGATCGACTGGGGCGAGATGACCCCCGATGAGCGCAGCGCCGTCATGACCAAGGCGCGCTGGAACGCCAAGGAGAACGCCTCGGACACCGCTGTTCCCGCCAACACCCGTGTGCTGGCGATCGCGTCGGGCAAGGGCGGTGTCGGCAAGTCGTCGGTCACGGTCAACCTCGCGGCCGCAATCGCT
>WLJO01000071.1 GCA_009701715.1 Actinomycetota bacterium | reverse complement strand
GCTGTAGAGCACCTCGACGTTCGCGAGGTCTGCGCCGAGCGCGTCGGCGATGCCGGGGTACTGCACCTTCACCGCAACCACGCGGCCGTCGCGGGTGACGGCCTTGTGCACCTGGCCGATTGACGCGGCAGCGATCGGCGTCTCGCCCCAGTCGAGAAAGACGCTGCGCGGGTCGCCGAGTTCTTCGGTGACCACCTGTGTTGCGAGCGCGGGTGCCATCGGCGGTGCGTCGGCCTGGAGCGTGGCGAGCGCCTGCTGTGCATCGTCGGGAAGCGACTCGATGATGAAACCGATCAGCTGACCGGCCTTCATCATGGCGCCCTTCATCTGACCGAGTTCGCGGGCCACGTCCTGCGCAGTGCGGATGGCGAACTGCTCGTTGAGGGCAGCCTTGCGAGCATCGTCCGCGCCGACACCGCGGATGCGGGTGCCGATGAAGCGTGCGCCGTTGCGCGCAGTGAGTCGGCCGATCCGCAAACCGCGGGACGCGCGAGTCCGGAAGTGCCGGAGCCTCACGCCGTGGTGGCGTCGGCGACCGTGCGGGCCGTCGGGTTGGCCACGAGGAACTGCTCGGGCAACGGCGCGCCCGTTACCTCGTCGGTGAAGTACGTGCCCGCCTCGAGCCGGGCAAGCGCGATCTCCACGCCTGCGAGGTCCGCGGTGATGGCGTCGAGGTCCAGCACGGTGGCGGGTGCCACGTTGGGCGGGGCCTGCGGTGCGTCGTCGGTCATGGTGGCAAGCCTAGGGGCCGGTAGCGTTCTGACCCATGCCGTACCCCTTCCCCGCCCTCGACGGATCCTCCCCCAAGACACAGAAGTTCAACGACGTCCCCGAGATGGGCGTTGACCCTGCGAAGCGCTACACCGCCACGATGGAGACCTCCATGGGCACGCTCGTGATCGCTCTCGACCCGATCAAGGCGCCTGTCACCGTCAACAACTTCGTGTTCCTCGCGCTGCACCACTACTACGACGGCATCATCTTCCACCGAATCATCAACGGTTTCGTCTGCCAGGGCGGGGACCCGACGGGTACCGGCCGCGGTGGCCCCGGCTACCAGTTCAAGGACGAACTGCCCAAGCCTGGTCAGTACCAGATCGGTTCGCTGGCCATGGCCAACGCCGGCCCGGACACCAACGGTTCGCAGTTCTTCCTCATCAGCGGCCCGTCCGGTGCGGGTCTGCCGCCCGCCTACGCACTCTTTGGTCAGGTGGTGAAGGGTCTCGAGGTGGTGGAGGCGATGCAGAACGTGCCCACCGGTTCGGGCGACCGCCCGAAGACCGACGTGGTGATCAACTCGGTCACCATCACCATCGCCGACTAAGCCCCTCGCGTTCTGACGGCACATTCCCCACGTATGCGTGGGGAAACCTTGCCCAGAATACGAGGTTGGCCGGCGGTGGCCGTCAGGCGGAGCGAAGCCTTGGCCTGTACGCCAACACGAGGACCCCGCAGAGTGCTGCGATGCACGCGCCGATGATCCCCATCGTTGCGTAGTTCGACCACTCGAGGGCGAAGCCCGCGAGCAGTGCTGCGACACCGGATGCGAGGAACGTGGTGGTGTCCGCAACTGCCTGGATTCGCGACCGCTCGGCCGCCGTGACCGCGTCGGTGACGAGCGTGGAACCGGCGACGAAGTTCGCGTTCCAGCCGGCGCCGAGGATGAACAGCGCGACGATCATGGCCAGGTGGTTGCCGGGGTGCGACAGTGCCGCCGTGACGCAACCGGCAACGAGCACCACGCAACCGCCGACCACCACGGGGAGCCGACCGACCCTGTCGACAAGCCATCCCGAGATCGGCGACGGCGCGTACATGCCGAGCACGTGTGCGGAGATCACGGTGCCGATGCCGTCCGCTGAATAGCCGTGGTCCCTCAGGTGCACGGAGGTGACGGACATGACCGCGACCATGACCACCTGACCGATCACGAGCGCTGCGAAGGCAAGTTGCAGGGTGGGTCGCTGCAGGCAAGCACGGACGTCCACCTTGGCGTTGCTGGTCACCGGCTCGTCGCGCAGTTGGCGCGAGATGTCTCGGGGGTCGGGTCGGATCACGAGCCAGCAGGCCACCGCGGCGACCACGTAGACGCCACCGCCGACGACGAACGGCCCGCCGAGCTCGGGCAGGCCCACGTGGGCCATCATGCGGCCCGACGGCCCCCACAGCTTGGGCCCGAACACAACCCCGATGGTGCTCGCCCACACCACGATCGACACGGCCCGCCCTCGGCGCGCATCGGAGACGATGTCAGCTGCCGCAAAGCGTGACTGCTGACTCGCGGTGTTCCCGAACCCGAACAGGAGCAGCCCGACGAGCACGAGTGCGTACCACTGCCAGCGGGCGGCCAGACCGACCACCACGCCGCCAACCGCGCCAACGAGGTATCCGCCAATGAGGGTGGGTCGCCGCAGCGTCCGGCCGATGCGCTTGGTCAGCACCACGGCACCGAGCGCTGTGCCACCCATCATGGCGAAGCTGCCCGTGCCGATCCAGGTCTTGGACCCGAGGAGCTCCTGGATGAGCAGCGGGGTACCGGTGAGCCCGATGAGCTGTCCGAGCCCGCCGAGTGCAGACGAGCCCATCAGCCCCCCGAGGATGCGGTACTCGGTGGAACGCGCAACCGGCGGTGCGTCGACGGGGGAGGTGTCGAGCACGGCCATCGCGGCGACGCTATATCGTCGGGCGAACGATGGAGACCATGAACCTCGGGCAGGCCCGCAGGGTTGCGCTTGCCGCACAGGGATTCGGTGATCCGCGACCAACCGGGCGGGTAGACCTGCGTCACCTCCGTCGGGTGCTGGATCGCATGGGGCTCATCCAGATCGACTCGGTGAACGTCCTCGTGCGCAGTCAGGAACTGCCGCTGTTCGCCCGTCTCGGGCCGCACCCGCGTGACCTCATCCACCGCGCCACGCAGGCAGGCGAGCTGTTCGAGTACTGGGTGCACGAGGCGTCGCACGTGCCCACGGGGCATCACCACCTGCACCGCTGGAAGATGGCCCAGAGCCACCGCTGGAAGGGCGTGGAGGCGGTCTCGCGCCGTCGCCCCGGTTATGTCGAGGAGGTCTATGCGCGCGTGCGCGACGGGGGACCACTGGTTGCCGGGGAACTGTCCGCGCGCACCGGGCCCAAGGGGCCATGGTGGGACTGGGACGAGGCGAAGATGGTGCTCGAGCACCTGTTCTGGACGGGTCGGATCACGGCGCAGCGACGCCCGAACGATTTTGCGCGCATCTACGACCTGACCGAACGGGTGATACCGGCATCAGCCCTCGCGGTGCCCACACCCCCCGAGCGCGAGGCCCGTAAGGAACTGCTCGCGCTGGCGGCATCGCACCTCGGTGTCGGCACGCTCGCAGACCTCGTCGACTATCACCGTCAGAAGGCAACGCCGTGCAGACCGCTCGTTGCCGAACTGGTGGAGGAGGGGCGGCTGCTGCCGGTCCGTGTGGAGGGCTGGAAGGAGGTTGCGTACCTCGATCCGGCGGCAGACATGCCGCGGACGGTTGCAGCGCGCGCCCTGCTGTCCCCGTTCGACCCGGTGGTGTGGA
>WLJO01000070.1 GCA_009701715.1 Actinomycetota bacterium | reverse complement strand
CCCTCAGGCGCGTCTACGGCTACTACGTACTGCCGTTCCTGCTCGGGGACGAACTCGTCGGCCGCGTGGACCTGAAGGCGGATCGTGCTCGCGGCACCCTGCTCGTGCAGGGTGCGTTCGCCGAGGACACGATCCGCACGCGTGCCGGGATGAACGGCGTTGCCGAGGCGCTCGGCGCCGAGCTCGCGCTGATGGCGGGCTGGCTCGGTCTCGAACGGGTGACCGTGATGCGCAACGGTGCGCTCGCCGGTGCGCTCGCGCGTCAGCGCATCAACGTCGGCGCTTGACCGGCCGGCCCGCTCGGGCTCTTGCCTTCACCGAGTTAAGCGGAGGCCCTTTCATGCGTGCCCCGGCCACGCCAAAGGACTCGTCGAGACCATCCCGGTCGAGGTCGAGCGGCTTGCCGGGATTGGTGACCTCGATCGGTGCGTCCCGCTTGGGCTTGGGCTCGAGGATCTCTGCGAGCCCGATCATCGCCGCACCGATCATCTGGCCACCGAGGCCAGCACGCTTGCGGGTGGAGCGTGGCCGGTTGTCGTTCGGGTCGTCCTCGAAGTCCTCGGGGAGGAACTCGTCCTCGGCGTTCTCCGCGGTGTCCTCTGGCAGCGCCTCCGGGGTTGGCTGGTTGTCACCTGCCGGGTCGTCGCTGCTCACCGGCTCAGTCTCGCAGGCGATGGGTAGATTCGGTACTCATGTTGCCGCTGATCGCTGTCGCAGGTCGGATCGGCGCTCGCGGCAAGGTGTCCCGGCTTGAGGTCTCCTTCGCCGGACGTCGCTACCTCGATGCGGTCATCCGCGCCGGCGGTGAACCGGTAACGATTGCGCCGCGCGAACTGTCTGACGAGTTCGCTGCCCAGATTCTCGGACGCTTCGACGGCCTGCTTCTGATGGGTGGTTCCGACGTGGACCCGGCGATGTATGACCAGGAGCCCCACCCGCGGACCTACGGCGTCGACCGCCGGAACGACGAGTTCGAGGCGACGCTGTGCCGTGCTGCTGCCCGAATCGGTCTGCCAACACTCGCGATCTGTCGAGGCATGCAGGTGGCGAACGTGGCCTTCGGCGGTTCCCTCCACCAGCACCTCGCGGACCTCGAGGTGCCCTCGCAAGTGGCCCACGGGCCCCACGGCTTCCCCTCGCCGCTGGAGGGAGTGGAGCACTCGATCGAGATCGCGCCGGGCAGTCTGCTCGCGAAGGCGCTGAACGGCTGCGACGTTCCTCCCGCGATCTCGTACCACCATCAAGCAGTCGATCGGCTCGGCTCGGGGTTCACCGCAACTGCGTGGGCGACCGATGGACATGTGGAGGCGATGGAGCGCAGCGATGGTTGGTTCGTCTGCCTGCAGTGGCACCCGGAGGACACTGCGCACTCCGATCCTGCTCAGCAGCGCATCTACGACGCGTTCGTGGAGCAGACGGGCGCCGAGCGGGATTAGGGTCGGCACTGTGGCAACCGCGATCCCGTTCGTCCCACCGCTCGACGATGTCACCTACGGCACCGCCGAGCAGGTGTCCCCGCTCATCCGACGGGTGATCGCGGAGAATCCGTCCAAGTACTCGTACCGCGGAACCGGCACGTACATCGTGGGGCGCGGCGAGGTTGCGGTCATCGACCCGGGCCCCGATCTGCCCGGCCACCGTGACGCGCTGATGGCCGAACTCGTCGACGAGAAGGTGGTGGCGATCCTCGTCACGCACTGCCACTCGGATCATTCGCCGCTCGCTCAGTGGCTCAAGGAGCACACGGGGGCACCGACGTACGCATTCGGCCCGCACGGGGCCACTGAAGACCCCGACGACGACCCCGAACCGGAGACGGACGCGAGGCCCGACACGGAGGTGGAGCACAAGGAGTCCGTGGACACCGACTTCGCCCCCGACGTCGTGACGGCCGACGGGTTCGTGATCAGCGGACCAGGCTGGACGTTCGACTCGGTGTTCACGCCCGGGCACACCTCGAACCACACGTGTTTCGCGCTGCGCGAGGAGCAGGCGCTGTTCTCCGGCGACCACGTCATGGGATGGTCCACCACCGTGGTCTCGCCGCCCGACGGTGACATGCGGGCCTACTGCGCCTCGATGGAGAAGGTGATCGCGCGGCCGGACCGGATCATCTGGCCCACGCACGGCAACCCGGTCACGGACCCGCAACCCTTCCTGCGAGCGCTCCTCGCGCACCGGCTTGAGCGCGAGGCCCAGGTGGTTGCGTTCCTCGGCAGCGGGCCGACGACCATCGAGGCGATGGTGAAGGTGCTGTACAAGGACGTCCGCGAGGAACTGCACCGGGCAGCCGGGCGCAGCGTGCTCTCGCACCTGCGCAAGTTGGTGGCCGACGGTGCCGTGACCGTCGGCGGTGACGGTCGCCCGACGAGCAAGGCCGAGTACCGACTCGCCTGACTAGGTGTGGGTTCGCCAGAGGCGCTCGAGCGTGGTCCGGCGGGAGAACTCGGCGTCGGACTCCCGGCCGCAGCGCTCTTCGTCCCAACCCCACAGCGGCCCGGCAACATCCGCGATTACGCCGATCGTTGCCCGGCTCACCGGACCGAGTGTGCCGACCACGAGTCTGCGGTCAATGACGTCGTCGAGTGTGCGCGCACCCTCGTGCGTGACTGCGTAGACGGCCTGGGCGAGCACATCGAGGCATCCGTGGTCGTGGGTGATACGCCGCGCGAGCCCGGGCTGGGCGCCGATCAGCCCGATGATGGCGGCGTACTCGGTGCCGTACAGCCGACCGAGGTGCTCCCCGGTTGCGGTGTCGAGGCCGAGTGCACCCGCAGCGCTCGCGACCCCGGCAAGGAACGGCGCGGCATCCTGTGCCCACGCGAACGTGGTGCTGGTGCCCGACCGTTCCGAGTCGAACCGACGCGTCGGTACACCGCGCAGTTCGTGCTTGAGCAGTGCATCCACCATCTGTTTGCCGGTGGCACGCGCCGTCGTCCACTTGCCGCCGCCGATCGACCAGAGGTTGGTGACACCCCGGTCGACGTGGTGGTACAGCTCGTGGCGACGGCTGGCGGAGTACGTGTTGCCGCCGTCGCCCTGTTCGCCGCGACGGATGAGGGGGCGCAGGCCGACCGTGGTGGCCACGACATCGTCCACTGTGAGCGCTCGCTCCCCCGGGTTCATCGTGGAGTTCACGGTGGTGAGGATCGAGTCAACGTCGTCGGCATCGGCCACCACCGCGTCCGAGCCGTCGGGGAGCGCGGTGTCGGTGGGCCCGATGAACGAGCCGCCCATCCACGGCGAGACGATGACGTGCTTGCCTGACTTCGCGCGGGCGAATACCGCCGCATCAACCCGACCGGGCCCGCCGAGGGGGCGTGTGAGCACGTGAACCCCTTTGGAGCGGTTGACGGCCACCCCGAGCGGCCTGCTGAGCGGTTGGAGCACCCGGTCGATCCAGGGCCCCGCAGCGTTCACGACGACGCGGGCGCGCAGCGTGTACGTGACACCCCCAAGACAGTCCCGCGCAGTGACCCCATCGATCACCACATTGCCCCGATCGCTGTGCTGCGCGAACCCGGTCACCTCGGTGTGGGTGAGGAACGAGGCGCCATCGGCCGCAGCGGACTTCACGTACGCAAGCAGCAGACGCTCGGGGTGCACGTTCAGCGTGTCGTGGTATGCGAACCCTCCCTGCAGCCCGTCGGTGTCGAGCCAGGGCACCTGCTGCACCAACCGCTGCTTCCCCAGCCAGGTCGGGTGAGGGATGCGCAGGGATGCGGGGGCACCGCGGTTGCGGTCGAAGGAGAGCGCGTCGTACAGCGCGACGCCGGCGCCCATGAGTGCCCGGGAGGGCTTGCTCCAGCGCCACGCGGGCATGATGAACTGCGTCTGGTGCACGAGGTGCGGTGCGCCGAGCGCAAGGATGCGCCGCTCGCGCAGGCTCTCGCGCACCACCCCGAAGTCGTACTGCTCGAGGTAGCGGATGCCGCCATGGATGTACTTCGTGGTAGCCGCGCTGGTGCCGCCGCCGAAGTCCCCCCGGTCCACGAGGAGCGTGCGCAGACCACGCCCGACTGCCTCGCGCGCCACGCCGACACCGGTGATGCCCCCGCCGATGACGATGACGTCGAATACCTGCGAGAGATCCGTCGGACTCGGACCCTGTTGCGGGAGCGACATCCCTTACGCCGTGACCAGTCGGGGTGTGTCGCCGCTGAGGTCCAGTTGGTCGAACGACGTGACGGCGAGGTGCTCACCGATGCCTGCGTCCCAGTACTCGTCGCCCTCGCGCCGGACACCCACCGTGTTCCAGCCGGCCTCACGGGCCGCGTCCAGTTCGGCAACGAGGTCCGAGAGGAACACGATCCGGTCCGGTGGGACCCCCAGTTCCGAGGTCATCTTCCGGTAGCTGTCGGCGACGCGCTTGTGGCCGATGTTCTCGGTGTCGAAGTGGTGCGAGAACAGCGGGAGGATGTTGCCCTCGGGTGTATTGCCGAACCATGCCCGCTGTGCGTTGGCCGAACCCGACGAGAAGATGGAGAGGTTGAGCCCGGCTGCCTTCCAACGCCGCATCGCCGGGATCGCATCGTCGAAGAAGTGCGAGGTGAGCTCGCCCCTGGCGAATCCCTCGCCCCAGATCCAGCCCTGGAATGCCTTGAGCGGCGTCACCTTCTGGTCCCGGTCGAGCCAGTGCTCGAGCCACCAGACCACTCGCGAATCATCCGCGTCGGGCTCGTTGGCGAGTTCCCGGACCGTCTGCACCATCGCGTCCACGTCGGGTCGATCCCGGTGGGCGGTCAGGTACTCGGCGAAGCGTTCGCGGGAGTACGGATAGAGCGTTCGCTGCACGAACCACGTGGACGACGTGGTGCCCTCGATGTCGATGACGATGTGAGTGATCACCGTG
The DNA here is from genome assembly GCA_009701715.1 of Actinomycetota bacterium. Taxonomy (GTDB): domain Bacteria; phylum Actinomycetota; class Acidimicrobiia; order Acidimicrobiales; family Ilumatobacteraceae; genus WLJO01. The sequence goes on along the minus strand of WLJO01000070.1, from coordinate 668 downwards.
GTGTTCCCCGGCCCGGGCCCGCCGTCAGCTTCCGGCGCTGACGAGTTCGTCGTACGAGGCGAACGACGACGCGATCGGGTCCCCCGTGAACTCTCCGACCCAGCCCTCGGGGATGGCAAAGAAACGGATGGCCGCAAAGCGTGGGCGCGTGCCCATGTCGAACCAGTGCCGTGTGTTCTTCGGTACGAAGAGGTAGTCACCGGCCTCGCAGACGATCATGTGCACCGAGCCGTCGACGCGGAGGTAGAACGCCCCACTTCCTTCGACAAAGAAGCGGATCTCGTCATCGGCATGCGTGTGCTCGGACAGGAACTTTGCCCGGGCCTCGGCTGCCTTTGCGAGGAAGGCGGGGTCATCGAGGTCTCCGGCGAGGCGTGCCACATCGACCGTGTCGAAGCCCTTTGCCCGGATGCGCGCCACACCGTCCGCGTACGCAGCGAGGACGGCGTTCTGGTCCGCTGAGTCGGGGAGGGGGCCCGCGGTGATCCACTGCTCGAACGCAACACCGATACCGGCGAGATGCGCTGCGATCACGGTGGGATCGGTGGTGACGAGCGAGGGCAGGGAAGGGTTCGCTTCGGGACACACGACAAGCTTGGTCATGTGCCTCAGGCTATTCAGGCATTCCCGGATCGCAGCGGGGCGATGGCTGCGAACGCCTCCCGGAG
>WLJO01000007.1 GCA_009701715.1 Actinomycetota bacterium | reverse complement strand
TCGCCTGCACGCGATCGCCGAATCGCAGCCGCTCCCGAGGCAGGCGCTCTGCACACGCTTGCCAGATCGCTCCCGTACCACCCCGTTTCGGGAAGCGGAACGTGTTGTTGGGCCCCCACGAGACATCGTCGCGCCCGGTCTCGATGCCCCTGCGCACCCGGTCGACATCGGGCAGCGCGACGCGCTCGCCCATCCACGAGGTGGACAGCAGGTTGAGCGGGTGAGCCCACACCTTGACGTTGTAGGGCTCCATAAAGCCCTCGGCGATGCCCTCACCGAACGTGCTGCGGATCCACGCGAGGAAGTCGGTGGCTGCCGGCCCGCGGGTGGCCGACGCTGCCACGAGACCCTCGAAGCAACGATCCCTCTCCCCCGGGGGAAGGCGGTGGAGGTTGTTCTGGAACGGGTACGGGACGAAGCGGTCACGCATCCACACCCAGGACTCGCGCTGATGGTCGTTCCAACCGTCCGGCCCGAGGAACTCATCCATCGCCAAGTCGAAATACTCGTAATGGGAGAACTGCACGTGGCCGCCAACATCCCACGTGAACCCCTGATCGTCGACGAACGATGACGCCAGGCCTCCGGGGCCCTGCGCCGAGTCGATCAACAGCCACGACCCGACACCGCAGTGCTCCAATTGCCTCGCGGCCCCGAGCCCACACGGTCCCGCGCCAAGGATGAGGAACCCCACCTCGTGCATTGGTGTGCTCTCAGATCTCGAGGCGCGACGGCAGTCGCCGGCCGACCAGGCTGCGGAAGTCCTCGAGGCGGACGCGCGGTCGCCGTGCAGCCGACTTCGAGCCCTGGTCGTACCTGAAGAACGGACGGTGATAGCGCTCTGCGAAGGCACGGTCGGACGGAGCGAGGTACGGCTCGAGATCGTGTGGCATCACGCTGTGGTAACGGACGAGCAATGCGAGTTCCCTCGGCAGCACGTCCACAAGTCGTGAATACCCGAACTCGTCGTGGTTCCACTGGGTGGTTGCCTGCTCGAGGCCCGCTCCGGGTTCGCCGGAGATGAACCGGTTCATGCACACCACGTTCGCTGGGTCCTCGTCGGTCAGCAGGAGCACCTTACCGATGTCGTGAACGATCGCAACAAGGAGCAGATCCTCGTCGGTCACACCATCCGCGATCATCATCTCAAGCGTCTGGAGCACGTGCGTCAATTGGCTCGCCGCGCCGAGTGCCGAATCCGTCGGGTCCACACAGGCACCCAGCATCATCAGCAGGTCCCAGGTACTGATCTCGCCAAGTACGGGGCGGCGTACTTCTCGTCGAGCCGCCGAACGTCCTCGGGGGTCTGGCTGTTGTGCCGGGCCGTGATCAGTCGCTCGTGCTCGTGCTGTGCTGCCAGTTCACGGCGTTCCACCGCATCGCGCCCGTTCCCGCGACCGGCCGCAGGCACGCGCTCGAGAAAGACACCAGCCGGCCTGATTGCCCGATTGGCGGTATCGAGCAGTTGTCGCCGCAGCGTCATTCGCCCTCACCCGGATAATCAGCAAACGATGCCTTGAACACACCTTGGTGGAGCAGGACGGTAGCAACAAGTGCACCGGCGCCGTCACGCAGTTCGCTGCGGGTCCAGTAGCTCTCCACACGCCTGCTCTGACCCACGCACACCAGTTCGTGCGTCACGGAGTACTGCTCCCCCACGAACACGGGCGCGTGTCTCTTCACCTCGAGGTCAATGAACAACCCGACGGAGGGTCCCCGCACTGGGAGGTGCAGGCCGAGCTTCTCGGTGAGCACGCTGAGCATCTCCGTCGGCACCACGGCCCGCCCCCACGGGGACTGCTCGCCCGGGACATACCACGGCGACGGCTCGGTGATCAGGCGACACTTGTCGGCGAGTGAGAACGGGTAGAGGTTCCCGTTCGACTCCTCGAAACCCATCGACACCTGCTCGCTCGGCGATGTCCAACCGACCTCGAGACGGTCGACGATGTAGAGCCGGCCCGGCTGCTTGGCCTGCATCGCCGCAAGGCGCTGGTCCAGTTCGGTGGGCTCGTCGCCGAGCGTCAGCGACGCCGTGAGCACGGACTCCCCGGTGGCCTTGAGTGCCTTACCGCGGGCAGCATTCGCGCCCGTCCTGGTCACCGACGCCTGCACCTGTTCGCCCTCGATCACCATGTTCTCGAAGTGCGCGCTGAGACACCCGCGCTCGAACCATTCCTGCCCCCAGAGCGCAACAGCGAGCGGGTCGAACTGGCTGAAGTGGGTAGGACCCTCGATCGGGGCACCCTTCAGGCCGAGTTTGTCCGCAGTCGCCTCGTCGTGGACGCTCGTGTGCCCGTCGTATTCCTGATCCGCCAACATCTGGCGGGGTGACCGGAACGGTCCGGTGACGGACTCGCCGTCGCGTGTGATCGGTGTGTCGAAGGCTGCTGACATTGAATCATCCTGCCACGGTGGCCCCGCGGCGGCCGAGGCAGTAGACAGACGAAGTGCACTCTCGAGTCGGTCCCGCCCTGCTCGTCGCGGCTGCTGTGTTTCTCGGGGCCTGCTCACCCGGCGGGGCATCCGATGCGGGACCGGGACGCTCGTCCGGGCCGGGCGCCACCAACACCTCGTTGGAACGGCCCACGACGCGACCACCGACGACGCTGCCCGTCAGTACAACGACGACAGCCGCACCGATTACCACTGCCCCGACGACGACAACGACCACGACCGCGCCGCAACCCACAACCACCTCGGCGCCGCGCAAACCCGGCACGGCAACACTCGCCTTCGTCGGCGATGTGATCGGCCTGATCCCCAATATCGAGCGAGCGCGGCGCAACGCCGGCGGCAATGGTTACGACTTCCGGCCCATGTTCGATCGCGTGCGACCGCTCATCTCCGCAGCCGACTACGCAATCTGTCATTTCGAGGTTCCCGTACGGCCGCAGGGCCAGGGCTGGACACCGCGCTACGTCACGCCCAGCGAACTCGTCGATGCGGTGGCAGATGCGGGTTTCGACCGTTGTTCACTCGCCTCGAACCATGCGCTCGACCGAGGAGTGGCGGGGATCGACGCAACCGCAGCCGCGTTCGATGCCATCGGCCTCGGCCGCACCGGAACTGCTGTGAGCGCGCAGGACGCCGTGCCGGACATCGTCGAAGTGAACGGCATCCGTATCGCTCACCTCTCCTACACCTACGCAACACCAGGCCACCCGCTACCCAAGGACGAGCCATGGCGCGTGAACCTGATCAACCGGAAGCAGATCCGAGCGGATGCGCAGACGGCCCGAGCAGCCGGGGCCGAGTACGTCATCGTGTCGCTGCACTTCGGCAAGACGATGATCACCCCGCCCGACGACCTCCAGCGCAAGACCGCCCGCTGGCTCTGGGACAACACCGAGGTCGACCTCATCGTCGGGTCCCACTCACACGTCGTCCAGCCGATCGACCATCGCGGTGACCGCTACGTGCTTTACGGCATGGGGAACCACCTCGCCACGTTCCCCGGAGGCCCGATCACCTCGCTGAAGGCGCAGGACGGCCTGCTGGTATTCATCACCATCCACCGGGCGGCCAACGGCAGGATCGTCACGGACCGCCCCTCCATCGTGCCGACCTGGGTGGGCAAGGGCGACGAAACGTACGCGGTTCACGATGCACGAAACTTCGACGACCCCTCGCTGTCCCCCGCTCTTCGCAAACGGCTCCGGGACTCGCTCCGCCGGACGAGGGCCGTCGTGGGTGACTACCTGGCCCCTCGGCAGCCACCGTCCCCCTGAGGCGTGCGGCCGGGTTCCCGGCTAACGTCGTTACTGCGAGTTGGCCAGTAGCCGTCAGGGGGACGGGCACTACGGCGGCCGCAGGAGACGAAGAGATGCCGGTCTTTACCGCAGATGATGGCGTGCAGATCCACTACGACGTGCGTGGTGACAAGGGACCGGGAATCATCCTGTCCCATGGTTGGTGCGGAAACCGCAACCACTGGGCGCCTCAGCTGGCGCACTTCTCGAAGAACTACCGCGTGCTCTCGATCGACCGTCGTGGCTACGGCGCGTCCACACCTCCGGCCGACTACAAGTACTCCCTCGAGCGCGAGGCCAAGGACGCCGCCCAGATTGCCGAGTCGCTCGGTATCACCGACGCACTCGTGGTGGGCCATGCCGGTGGCTTCCCCGGCGCACTCGGCCTCGCCGCCATGTATCCCAAGTTGGTTCGTGGTCTCATCCTCGAAGAGGGCGTGCCACTCGGGCACACCCCAGCCATGGACGAGCTCGTCGCCGGACTGATCGCCAACATCAGCGGCCCCGGTTTCAGCGATGCAATGCGCGGGATCTACCCGAACTTCTTCCACCCCGAGGCTGACGTGTCGTGCGTCGCGATGTGTGCCGATGATGCCGCTCGCACCCCGCAGAACGTTGCCGTGGGCTACCTCGAGGCGCTGCACCACATGGACGCGTTCTCGCTCGCCAAGTCGTTGAAGATCCCGGTGCTGTTCGTCTGGGGCGAGATCCCGTTGCGGCCGATCACCGTGGAGGAACTGCGCACCGCTGTCCCGCACTCGAACCTCGTCACCGTGCCCCACACGGGCCACTTCGTGCACCTCGACAACCCGGCCGGATTCAACGCCGAGCTCGAAAAGTTCCTCGCCAGCCTGCCTGCGCACGCCGGCTGAGCCTTCGCACCGCCAGTTGTCTGGGTCGGTTTTCGGTTGATCGTCAGCCGGGAACCGGCCCATTGGCCGTTTTGGGCTGTCTCCCACGGACCGGCGTCACCACCGCCGGGCTGACTAGCCTCTATACCGTCGCCAGTCCGGCGAGATACCCCATCGCACGCCAGAAGAGATGCCCCCCATGACTGCAAACAAGGCAACGATCGTCTACACCTTCACCGACGAGGCCCCGCTGCTGGCCACCTACTCGTTCCTGCCGATCATCCAGGCGTACGCCGGGGTCTGCGGTGTGGAGGTCGAGTCCCGCGACATCTCGCTCGCAGCCCGCATCCTTGCCCAGTTCCCGGACCATCTCACCGAGGCCCAGCGGGTGCCTGATTCGCTCGCTGAGCTCGGCCAGTTGGCACTCACGCCCGAGGCCAACATCATCAAACTCCCCAACGTCAGCGCCTCGCTGCCGCAGCTGAAGGCTGCCATCAAAGAGCTTCAGGGCCACGGTTACGCCCTGCCGGACTACCCGGACGAGCTGAAGACTGACGAGAACCGCAACGTGCGTGCGCGCTACGACCGGGTGAAGGGCAGCGCCGTGAACCCGGTGCTCCGTGAGGGCAACTCGGACCGCCGTGCCCCGCTCTCGGTGAAGGACTACGCACGCAAGCACCCGCACTCGATGGGCAAGTGGTCCGCGGACTCCAAAACCCACGTCAGCACCATGACCGCTGGCGACTTCTTCGGCAACGAGAAGTCCGTCACCGTGCCCACCGCCACCGACGTGCGCATCGAACTCGTGGCCACCGACGGCAACGTCACCGTGCTCAAAGCCAAGCTCTCCCTGCAGGCCGGCGAGATCATCGACGGCACCTTCATGAGCAAGAAAGCGCTCGTGAACTTCCTTGCCGAGCAGGTCGCCGATGCCAAGGCACAGGGCGTGCTGTTCTCGCTGCACCTCAAGGCCACCATGATGAAGGTGTCGGATCCGATCATGTTCGGCCACGCCGTGCGCGTGTTCTTCGCCGACGTGTTCGCGAAGTTCGGCGATGCGCTGGCCTCCGTGGGTGCAGACCCGAACAACGGTCTCGGTGCGGTGCTCGATGCGGCGGAGAAGCTGCCGGCAGCACAGCGCGACGCCGTGCTCGCCGCCATTGAGGCAACCTATGCAACCGCACCCGATCTCGCCATGGTGGACTCCGACCGCGGCATCACCAACCTGCACGTGCCGAGCGACGTCATCATCGACGCGTCGATGCCGGCAATGATCCGCACCTCCGGGAACATGTGGAACAAGGCGGGCGGGGAGCAGAACACCAAGGCCGTCATCCCGGACCGAAGCTATGCCGGCGTGTACACAGCGGTCATCGACGACTGCCGCAAGCACGGCGCGTTCAACCCGTCCACGATGGGCTCGGTGCCGAACGTTGGCCTCATGGCCCAGGCGGCAGAGGAGTACGGCTCGCACGACAAGACGTTCGAGATCCCCGTCGACGGCACGGTGCGTGTTGTCGATGGATCCGGCGCAACGCTGATGGAGCACCGCGTCGAGGCCGGCGACATCTGGCGCATGTGCCAGACGAAGGACCCGGCCGTGCGCGACTGGGTGAAGCTCGCCGTGAACCGTGCCAGCGCAACCGGCGACCCAATCGTGTTCTGGCTCGACGAGAAGCGACCGCACGATGCCGCGCTGCTCGCGAAGATCAGGCAGTACCTGCCCGAGCACAACCTCGACGGCGTCCAGATGGAAACCCTCGACCCCGAGGCTGCCTGTCGCTTCTCGCTCGAGCGGATCCGCAAGGGCCTCAACACCATCTCGGTCACCGGAAACGTGCTGCGCGACTACCTCACAGACCTGTTCCCGATCATGGAGCTCGGCACGAGTGCCAAGATGCTCTCCATCGTCCCGCTCATGGCCGGCGGCGGTCTGTTCGAAACCGGTGCCGGTGGCTCGGCGCCCAAGCACGTGCAGCAGCTCGTCAAGGAGAACTATCTCCGGTGGGACTCCCTCGGCGAGTTCCTTGCGCTGGCCGCCTCCTTCGAGCAGCTCGCAGCGTTCGCGAACAACAGGGGCGCCAAGGTGCTCGCAGACACGCTGGACCGTGCAACAGGGTTGCTGCTCGAAAATGAGAAGTCACCGGCCCGCAAGGTTGGCCAGCTGGATAACCGCGGCAGCCACTTCTACATCGCCCTGTACTGGGCGCAGGAACTCACCAAGCAAACCGACGACCCGTCACTCGCCGCACGGTTCGCCCCGCTCGCAACCAAGCTTGCGGCGGAGGAGGCCGCCATCGTCGCGGAGTTCACTGCGGTGCAGGGCCACCCGGTCGACGTCGGCGGCTACTACGAACCGGACCCGTCCAAGACCACAGCGGTCATGCGCCCGAGTGCCACGTTCAACGCTGCACTCGCCACGCTGCGTTGACGCCCAACTTCTCCGGTTTCCGGGTTGAGATCTGGTTGGACTTCCAACCAGAAATCGATCCGGAGGTTCGTCAGCCGAAGAGGTCGATGGGGAAGGCGTCAATCAACGGCTGCAAGTTGATGACCGGAGCCGTTTCGCCGCCGAGAGCCAACGCCTCCGGGATCGAGGATGCGCGTACGTAGTTCGGTCGGCCGGTGCCGAGGTAGTAGTCGGCGAACTTGAACTCGGGCTCGGCCCGGTTGATAATCGATCGTGCAGGCACACCAAAGGCCTCGGCCACGATCACTGCGTGAAGGGATGTCGCTACGACGAACTCGCTCTGCACAACAGTACGCAACACGTGTTCCACATTCGCCCGTGGTGAGATGAAGTGGAGTCCGTGACGTTCCTGGCGCCAGGGGTCGTCGATGTGCGGTATGAAGGTCACCCGGTGACGCTTGTTTTCAGCGAGCAAGGTGAGATCTGGGCGGACGGATGGGAGCAACAACGCGGGATCCCCGAAGACCTCCGGGCAGCCAACCCCGCGTGCGAGCAACCAGTCGCGCGTGCACGGCCCTCGTACGGCTCGCACATCGAGTTGATCGAACCGATGCTCATCCTCCCGCAACCGGCCGTTTCGGCCCGATCCCCACACCACGTCGCCGGTTTGTGCGAGGTGCATGATCGACCCGATGGTGAGGAGGCGCCGGGTGGGTGCGGCAGTTGGCCTCCATCCCCTCTGGGCGAGGAGTAGCGGCACGATCATCGGACCGAGCAAATCGCCAAAGTTCCGCACAGGACGAGCGAAGTAGCGGCTCAACCGGCGGGGTAACCGGTGCATCCAAGCGGGCGGCCTCGGATCGTTCCAGAACACCACCTCTGCCACTGCTCAAGAGCCTACCAACAGTGGCGTTGTCGGGCTCCGCCGCCCCTTCGCGACGGAGCCCGCCGTACAGCCCGCGGGTGGCGAACACGCCGTGCGGCGCTCGCCCTTCGCTGACCGGTCGAACTATGCGTCAGGTTGCGGTGGGCGGCAGCACCCGACGAAGCAGCTCGGCTCCACGGCGACCGACCATGTCGGGCTGGGCAAGACGTTGCCGGGCGTCGGCGACCGTGAACAGCCCTCGATCGAGGCAGTACGCGACCATCTCCATCAAACGCGGCGTCGAAAGTTCAGGAGCCATGTCGATGACCGTGCGCAGCGGAGTCGTACAGGGGATGCCGGCAACCTGGACGGTGTCGGTCTCGGGAACGTCGTCGTGGTGGACGATGAGCTCGCGTGCGCCCATCCGCACCGTCTCGGTGAGCATTCCGTTGCCGTCGACTCCGAGGGGCTCCAGCAGGGCGGCGATATCCACCATGTCGAGATCATCCTCGTCAACGTCATCCTCATCGAAGCCATCCGCGTCGGGGCCGTCCTCGTCGAACTGGCAACCACACGTCAGCATCTGGCCTCGGCACGCCGGGCAACGCTGTAGATCACAACCGGGGTGGTGCGAGCCGCCGCCGAGCACTCCGCAGTCCCCGCACCGAGCGCTGGTCGACGACCCGCTCCGGACGGCTTGGAAAGTTGCCAGGGGGAAGCGCTGGCCGTTCCGATGGAGCGCGTCGACGACGCAAGAGGCGGCCGTCCGCATTTCTCGCTCACACCATTGGCAGACGGCCATCACGCCACCTCCCGAAGGTCGACACGGTCGGAAGCCGGAAACGGCCTCCCCACGGAACAATCGTCCGGATGTTGCAATAGCGCACGGTGCATCGGTGGCCCCTCGTTCGATCAGTTGACCTGACGGGGACAGTGGTCCCGAGGCGCAGCACGGCGCTGCTGGAAACCTACCGGCGCGCGGTTCGCACTCGCAACGGCCTCGCACCCTCGGCGCGCGACCTTCATTCACTGTCCCTGTCAGGTGGCCTGGGGGCGACGGGCGTGTTTCTCCCTCTTGTACTGCTCAACAGCCTTGCGGGAACTTCGCCAGATCCCGTCGGACCCCTGCACCGCATCCAGACGACTACGGCATGAGGCCGCCAATTGACTCCGACTAGGGTGCTTGATGCGGTACCTCCGCGAGCTTCGTACGGGAGAGATGATGGGAACGTTCGACAACAAGGTCGTGGTGGTAACTGGCGCCAATACCGGGATCGGCGCTGCGGCAGCCATGAAGTTCGCAAGCGAGGGAGCCCAGGTAGTGCTCGCCGCTCGCCGAGTGGACAAGGGTCTCGAGGTGGAGAACACCATCAAAGCAGCCGGCGGGAAGGCACTCTTCGTGCGCACGGACGTCACCCAGCGTGCCGATGTGGAGGCTCTGATCAACCGCACCTTGGACACGTACGGGAGGCTTGATTGCGCGGTGAACAACGCTGGCGTCTCCGGCCCGGTCCTGGTTCCGCTCGCCGACGTTGAGGAAGATCAGTGGGACGAGGTCATGAACACCAACCTGCGGGCGGTCTGGTTGTGCATGAAGTTCGAGATCGCGGCGATGCTCCGCGGGGGCGCAGGTTCGATCGTCAACATCTCGTCCATCTACGGCACCAAACCGCACGATCTTGGCGCAGCGCCGTACGCAGCGAGCAAGCACGGCGTGAACGGACTCTCGAAGAGCGCGGCAGTCGACTACGCGACCCAAGGGATTCGAGTGAACGTGGTTGCCCCCGGGTACACCCATTCCGACATCATCGACTCCTACATCGAGCAGGCGCCAGAGTTAAGCGCGCTGGTTGTCGCTCGCCACTCTGCGATGAACCGTGTCGGGGATGCGAGCGAGACCGCCGAGGCGATCGCATGGCTCTGTTCCGACGCCGCCAGCTTCGTCAATGGGGTGGTCCTCGATGTCGACGGCGGGTCCACGACGAAACTCGTGTGAGTCCGACGCCTGAACGCGTCGAGGACAAAGTGCCGCCGCCGTAACGCACTCAAGACGTTGGTCCAGTACATACGTGGTGTCACGGTGCACCGCACGGCTCAGGGCGTTGGACTCGCCCGATCCGGTTGGTGACGGAGCCCGCCATACAGCCCGCGGGTAACGAACACGCCGTAGAGCAACGGCTCGGCAAGACGGCGGGGAATTCGGAATCGCGCACCCTTGGCTGTGGCCACCGTCAGTCCTTCGTGCTGGAGGCCGAACACCGAGCCCCACCGGTACTTCGGTGCCCGAAAGCGCCGCCGGGGCGCGCGACCGCGCAGCACGCTGCCGACGTTGCTCACGACCGCCCGGTAGCCCCAGTTGCGTGCCGAACTTCGCAGCGGGTCGGATGCTGCAACGTCGCCAACAGCGAACACGTTCGCAAAGCCGGGCATCTGCAAGAACTCGTTGACGCGCACGAACCCTTGTTCATCGAGCACGACGGTCGGAAGGAACGCCGAATGGGGTCGTACCGCGCCGACCGCCCACACCACCGCATCAGCCTCAACCGGTGGTTGTCCGCTTGACCACTCAATTGGCCCCTCCGTGATCCGGTTCGGCGCGATGCCTTCGGGTAGTACCGCCCGATGCTCAGGATGCAGGATCACCCCATGGTCACGCAATGTGCGTTCGACCCATCGGCGTACCTTCGGATGGTGCTGAGGGAGCAACTCATTTCCCGGGAAGAACAGGTGGACCGTGACACCCGGTCGTCGCGCGACATTGTCGGCCACGCTCGCTCCAGTGGCACCGCCGCCCACCACTGCGATGGTTCGTGCCACGTCGAGTCGTTGCGCACTTTCCGCAATACGCGCCGCTGCAGCAGCCAGGTCCTCCACACGGTCATCTCGCCAGAACCCGTTACTCACACCGGTGGCGATCACCAGTGCTTCGTAACGGATGTCTTCGGTCAAGCCATCCGCACGCTGAACGCACACCGACGACCCGCCGAGATCAACCGACGCAATGCGACCATGATGCACGTCCACGTTGTCGAAACGGCGAAAGCGGGACAATGGCACAAAGTAACTGCGCTTCCAGTGTTCCGGATCCGTGAGACGCATACCGAGTTCCTGACCACTCACCAGTGCAGGACGAGTGGTCACCGCCACCACCCGGCACGAACGCGCCAAACGGGTCGCCACCAAGATGCCCGTGTCGCCGAGGCCGGCAACAACGACGGTGGGTTTGGGCATCACACACTCCACGGGTTGCTGACCACGGAGTTCTACTACGGCAGCGGTCGGAGGATAAAGCCTCCGGCATCGCCGTCCGTCTCACCCCCCATCAGGCGCGCGACGAAGAGACCCACACATCCACCGTGACCTCACCGAGGCCCTGCGGGCCGGCGTCTTTCTGGAACCGCAGCGGGGTCATCGCGTAGAGGTCCGCAGCCGACTGTTTGGTGAGCTGCAGCGCGTACCGGACATGTGTCGAGGACCGCGCCTCCACCGGTGGCTCGGAACGTCGCTTCATCCGCTCGCCCACCCGTTCCCGATCGCTGAGGTCGGGCTTCATCTCCTGCAGATGGAGCGGGCCAGGGGTGACGGTGACCCACCAACCGTCGGGGCGCAGCACACGGGCGAACTCGTCGAAGGGGTGTGGGGCAAAGACGGACATCACTACGCCGACCGAGCCGGCGAGTACCGGAAGCCGGTAGGCGTTGCCGACGACAAACATCATGTCGTGGTGTGCTTTGGCCGCCATCTGCACAGCGGTCTTCGACACGTCGAGTCCGTATCGATCACCCTCCACTTGCGTGAGGTACCAGCCCTCGCCACACCCCACGTCGAGCACCGGGCCGGGGGCGCCAGCCGTAGCAGCGGAGAGCGCGTTGGCAATCGGGAGGAAATTCCCTGCGGTGAGGAAACGGCGGCGGGCGGCAAGCGACTCACCGGTGTCACCGGGGACGGCGTCCGACGGCAGACGACCGCCGACGAGGAGATTCAGGTAGCCGCCGCGGCCACGATCGAACGAGTGCCGGTTCGGGCATAGTGCACCGATCTCGGTGACATCGAGCGCCAACGAACAGTTCGGGCAGGCAAACACCCTGCGAGGGTACTGGCGGGTCCGTCACTCCCCAGTTGCAGCGATACGACTGCACGACGGCAGCCGAAACTTCAGTGGCACGCCGAAGGTATAGGTTCTTGGCACTGTCCCGAAACGGGACCCAAAAGAATTCGAGACGATCTTGAGCACACTGCTTGCCATCCGCCACAACGTTGCAGATTTCTCCGTATGGCGAGTTTCTTACGATCGTGCAGCAACAATTCGCGCAACACACGGCTGCACCGCTGATTCGGTTTTCCGCTCGGCCGAGTACCCGAACGATGTGTTCGTCACTCACGAATTCCCCTCGCACGCACAAGCCTCAGCCTTCGTTGCCGATCCGCAGTTGCACAAGCTCATGGAAGTTGCGGGTGTCGCGTCGGCACCGCGATTCGAGATCTTCGACCGCGCCTAGAGGCTGAGCGCTGAGCGTCCCGATGGTGCTGCCGCGCACAGCGAATCTCCCGAACTGAGCAGTCAGGACGACAACAAACGCACGGCAACAACGGTCTCGAGCGCGGCCATCGCAACCTCGTAGCCCTTGTTGCGGTCGTCCTCACCGCTGCGCACGCGGGCCTGCTCCTCGTCGTACACGGTGAGGATGCCGTTGGTGATCACGATGTCGGTGACCATCGAGAGGTGCATCAGGCCGGCAGCGCTGGCGTCGCAGACCACCTCGAAGTGGTACGTGTCGCCCTTGATCACGGCGCCGAGCGCCACGATTGCGTCGTGACGACGCGCATCGGCCACGACCTTGGCAACCTGGGGGATCTCGAGCGCACCGGGAACCCAGATCACGTCCACATCGTCCGGTCGCACGCCGTGGGCCTCGAGGGCCCGACGGGCGCCCGTAACCAGATTGTCCACGATGGCCGAGTTGAAGACGCTGCTCACGATTGCAACCCTCAGGCCGCTGCCGTCGACCGGCTTGCGAGACGAGGAACCCGAGCGCAGATCAACGCTCATCCCGAGACCTCCGCCTCACCCTGCTCCAACCGGATGTCGTCGGGCAGGAGATGGCCCATGCGGTCGCGCTTGGTCCTCATGTAGCGCTCCGCCTCCGGGTGCACCGGCAGGTGGATCGGCACGCGCTCGCTGATCGTGAGGCCGAATCCCTCGAGCCCGCCGTACTTGTCGGGGTTGTTGGTCATCAGCCGCATCGACTCCACGCCGAGATCGGCCAGGATCTGCGCACCCACGCCGTACTCGCGGGAATCAACGGACAGGCCGAGTTCCACGTTGGCGTCGAACGTGTCGAACCCCTCGTCCTGCAGACCGTAGGCACGCAACTTGTGGGTGATACCGATTCCGCGGCCCTCGTGACCGCGCAGGTACACCACCACACCGCGGCCCTCCTCGGCAATGCGCCGCATGGCTTCCTGCAACTGGGTTCCGCAGTCACACTTCACGCTGCCGAACACATCGCCGGTGATGCACTCGCTGTGCACCCGGACGAGGACCGGATCTCCCGACACGTCGCCCATGGTGTAGGCGACGTGGGTCTCACCGTCAAGCATGCTCTCGTAGGCGTGACACTGGAACTCGCCCCACTTGGTTGGCACCCGCGCGGACGCCATGCGCTCCACCAGTCGCTCGTGACGACGGCGGTAGCGGATGAGGTCGGCAATGGAGATGAAGTTCAGCCCGTGCTCATCGGCGAAACGGCGGAGATCGTCTGCACGCGCCATCCGACCGTCGTCGAGCACGACCTCGCACAGCACGCCGGCGGGTCGGCGTCCGGCCATGCGGGCGAGGTCAACAGATGCCTCGGTGTGACCCGCACGCTTCAGCACCCCACCGGGTCGTGCCCGCAACGGGAACACGTGGCCCGGTCGGTTGAACTCGGTCGCCCCGCGGGCCGGGTCGGCCAGCGCACGCAGGGTACGCGCACGATCAGCCGCCGAGATGCCCGTCGTCGTGCCCTCGCCGAGGTCCACGCTCACCGTGAACGCCGTGCCGAGGGCCTCGTTGTTGTCGCGCGGCACGACCATCTGGGGAAGGTCGAGCTCGGAGCAACGCTCACCGGTGAGACCGACGCAGATCACGCCCGAGGTGTGGCGCACGAAGAAGGCGATCGCCTCGGGTGTCGCGAGGTCCGCGGCCATGATGAGGTCGCCCTCGTTCTCACGGTCCTCGTCATCGGCCACAACCACGATCTCGCCACGACGGATCGCAGCCACTGCGTCCTCGATGGAATCGAACCGGATGCTCATTGCTGATCTCCTTGCGCGGTTGCGGACTTCGGCAGGTACGCGACAACCAGCCGTTCGACGTACTTGGCCATCACGTCGACCTCGAGGTTCACGTGATCACCGGGCTTGCGCGAGCCGATCGTGGTGACCTCGGCGGTGTGCGGGATCACAGCAACCGTGAAACCGTCTGGGAGCGCGTCCACAACGGTGAGGCTCACGCCGTCCACCGTGATCGAGCCCTTCTCCACGATGTACCGGGTGAGGTGCTCGGGTGCCCGCACGTGCAGATCGGGCCAGGGGGCGACGATCTCGCCGACCGCGTCGACGTGGCCCTGCACGAGGTGACCGCCCATTCGGTCCGACATGCGCACGGCACGCTCGAGGTTCACTGGGTCGCCGACAGAGACGTGGGCGAGTGTCGTGCGGGAGACGGTCTCTTCTGACACGTCGGCCTGCCACCAATCGTCGCCGAAGGCGACAACCGTGAGACAACAGCCGTTGACGGCGATGGAGTCGCCGAGCGACACATCGTCGAGGACACGCTTGGCCTGAACGCGCAGCACACCATCGGCGAACGATGACACGCGAGCCAGCTCTTCAACAATGCCGGTGAACATCAGGTCGCCGCCCGCATTGACACCCGTGCTGCCGCCATGGTCTCCCGCTCCTACCGTTCTCTCGGATCACTACGTGACGCGGAGAGGGAACAGGACAGCCCACCTAAGCCCCACCATGGAATGGCGGAGCCCGGACCTCTTGCCTGCTCCCATCCGGACTGTGACCGTCGGCCCCGGAGTTTCACCGGATCGGCCCCCCGACCGAAGCCGGAGGGTTCGCGGGCTGTAACCGCCGGTTGGGAATTACACCCAACCCCGCAGGTAATTGACTTGTGACAAATTGGTGGCGGGGGCAGGATTTGAACCTGCGACCTTCGGGTTATGAGCCCGACGAGCTACCTGGCTGCTCCACCCCGCGGCGAAGAACCTTTATCTTACCTCCGGAACCCCCGGAACCCAAGCGCCCCAACATCTCGGTTTACTTCTGGCGACCTGTCCGCCAGAAGTAGACCGAGATCCCCGGGTTGCCCGCAGGATCAGCGCGGCTTAGCCACCTCGGCGAGGGTCCGCAGGAAGCGGTCGTTCTCCTGCACGCTGCCGATGGTGATGCGAATCCCCTCGTTGCTGAACGGCCGGGTGACCACACCGCGCTTCTCCATCTCGAAATAGATCGCGTCGGCATCACCGGCGAGCGGCAGGTACACAAAGTTGGCCTGGGCATCGGGCAGGGTCCATCCGGCACCCTTCAGGGCGGAGATCACGCGGGCGCGCTCGCCGAGGATGCGACCGACCCGTTCGTTGATCTGTTCCTCGGCGTCGATCGCCGCAATCGCTGCCGCCTGGGCAAGGGCGCTCACGGCGAACGGGAACAGGGTCTTGTCGATGGAGGCAATGACCTCCGGGTGACCGATCGCGTACCCGGCCCGGATACCGGCAAGACCGTGGGCCTTGGAGAACGTGCGAGTAACCACCACGTTCGGGAAGTGCGGAACGAGTTCGTGCACGGGGTCGCCGAATGACGGGTCGAGGAACTCCCGGTAGGCCTCGTCGATCACCACCACGGTGCTTGGGCTGATACCGGCGAGCAGGTCCCTCATCTCGCTGACACGCAACGCCGTGCCCGTCGGGTTGTTCGGCGTGGCGAGCAGCACCATGCGCGTCGAGGGCGTGATTGCCTGTGCCAGCGCGTCAAGGTCGAACGAGTGCGCTGCGTTGAGCGGTGACGTGACCTCCTTGCCGCCCATCAACTTCGTGTACACCGGGTACACCTCGAACGAGCGCCACGGATACACCACCTCGTCGCCCGCATCGATATAGGTGAGGAACAGTTGCTGGAGCAGGCCGACCGACCCAGAGCCCACGGTGACACCCTCCACGTTCACGCCAAGCCACGACGCGAGTCGTTCGCGCACGGCGGTGGCCCGGTGGTCCGCGTATCGGTGCGCCCCCTCGGCGGCCCGGGTGACTGCAGCAACGATCGCGTCGAGTGGCGGTTCCGGGTTCTCGTTCGACGCGAGTTTGATGGCGTTGGTGATGCCGTGTTCCTTCTCGGCCTGGGCGGCACCCTTACCGGGACGGTACGCAGGAAGGCTCTGGACGGCGGGACGGGCGGCGGGGATCACAGTGTCACGGTAGCCCGAAGGTTCCCGGCCGAACCGATCCTGAACTACCGTGCATTGGGTCGGTTCTGCCGTCATCACCGCCCCCAGAGTCAGGTCCCATCACACCGATGTCCCGCAAGAAGCAGATCGAAGAACTCCGGGCGCTGCTTGAGCAGTTGCGGTCCGATTTCGTGAACGCCGAGGGCCGACGGCAGGACCACGTGGACCGCCTCGACACCGTCGAGGTGATGATCGATGGGCACGACTCCACCCTCGACGACACCTCCGAAATCGTCCGCAGCCTGCCACCGGTGGACAAGATCGCCCGCACCGAGATGGTCGACGAGTTGAGCGCTGCCACCAACCAGTCCTTCGGGCAGGTACACGACACGCTTGCCGCTCAGGAATCAACGATCACTGCCCAGGCCAGCACCATCGCCGAACAGCGAGCCCTGATCGACACCCTGCAGGCACAACTACGCCAGATGGAGAACTTCACCGCCACGGAGACGGCGCGTATTCAGGCCCGCCTCGCCGAGATCAGCGAACAACTCACGCGCCAGGTCGAAGAACTCGGCCACGAGGTGGATGCCGCGGCACGCCGGGCCGAGCAGGCCGCCACCGATGCACAGGCACCCGTGGCCGCGCTCGACGACATCAAGGCCGCTCAGGTACGCCTCGCCGGGGAGCAGGTCCGCTACGACCTCGCGCTGCGTGCCGAACTGGCCGAACTCGCCGAACGTATGCGCCGCTCGAACCGCGGCTGACCGCTCGAACCGCGGCTGACCGCTCGAACCGCGGCTTACCGCACCGCGTCAACCTCGCCGGCCTGATCACCAAAAACACACGAGCCGCCGACCTTTCGGTCGACGGCTCGTAGCGTGATTGATCGCTGGTAGAGCGATTAGATCTTGAATTGCCAGATCTCTCCGGCGCCCGTCGAGGTGCTCTTGTTCGCCACGAGGATCGTGTTGTGCAGCTTGGCGAAGCCGCTCGGGTCAACAAGGTCGGTGCCGAAGGTCTGCCAGGTTCCTGAGGATGCAGCGGTGCCGTCCTTGTTGATACCGATGCGGGTGATGGCACCGTTTGCGCCGGTTGACAAAACCGTGCGCAACTGGACCACGTAGAGCCCGTCCTTGGCGAAACCGCAACCGGTGATCGGGTTGAGACCCGTGGCCCAGGCAACGGCCGAGGTCATCGGATCCGTTGCACGGGTGTCAATGCGCCAGATCGTCGAGGCGGCCGTGGTCAACCCGTAGAACGAGGCGAAGTTCAGGTCGCCGACGTAGAGGTAGCGACCACGCTTAGCAATGCACGCAGGTGCAGCGTCATGATCGGGCACCGGGTTCGGGATGTAGGAGATGAGCGTCTGGGTGTAGACACCCTTCTTCTTCTGCACGAGCGTCACCGTGTTTGCGCCGGCATCAACCACCCAGTGCTTGTTGCCCTCGCTCACCACGGCGTAGGGGTTGGCATCGGGGAAATCGTTGGTGGGTGCCCACACGTCGGTCTTATGTGCGTCGCTCCAGTCCCAGTTGGTGCCACCGACGTTGGCGAGTGCAGCGGGCGTGAACACACCGCGCTTCTTGCGGAACTCAACCAAACGTCCTGCATAGGTGCTGATCGCCGAGCCGAGCGTCGGCGTCGGCGTCGGTGCGCCGTCTGCCGCTGCGAAGTCTGCGGCGATGCCCTGCGCAGACTCGGCCATCACGCCGAACACACGGTGCTTGCCCTGGACATCAATTCCGTCGATGCCGACGACTTCGCTACCTGCCCTGATGGACAGCAGCCCGTCCACGATCTTGGTGGAGCGCTGCTTGCTCTTGCCGAGCTTCTCGAAGCGGGTGATGGAACCCGTGAAGCCGAAGCAGGTGGACTCGGACTCGATGGTGATGCACTCATCGCCGCCCGTGCCGGCCTCGGACACGTAGACGAGGTTGTCGCCCTCAGACGCCAACCCGCGGGGGTTGTTCAGGCCCGTGGCCACCACGGTGTGGCTGCTCGGTACCGGGCGCGGCTTTTTGGCGAAGGCTGGGCCGGCGAACAGGCCCAGACCGACCGTGGCAGTGACAGTTCCGACTGCCAGAACTCGAAAGCTGCGGCTGCGATTATTGCGATTCGCGTTCATGCGACTCCTCTGGGTACTTGATCCCCTACGAGGAACATAACGCCTGACCGCCAGATCCATGACGGTCATGCCCAGATTTCTCACCGGCCGATACCGCCAATTCTTCCCCTGAGCAGCGACGATCAGCGTTCTAGCGGGCGAGCAGTGGGACGTACGAGTCGAGTACGGCAAGCACCTCGGCCTCGGGAGCCGACGGCAGGCCGAGGGCCACCCGAGCCACCCCTTGCTCGGCATAGGCGTCGATGATCTCGGGCTTGGCCGGGCAGCCGAAAACCCCGACCTCGATCGAGTTCGGGTTCCGGCCCGCTTCCTCGGCCATCGACCGCAGCAGCGGCATCTTCTCGAGCACGTTGCCGCGACCGTGGATCGGCATCCACCCATCGCAGTACTCCACAATGTGACGGAAGGTCACCGAACCGCCGGCACCGCCCATGATTACCGGAGGGCTCGGCCACTGCACCGGCTTGGGCCAGCTCCACGACGGGGAGAACCGCACGTGCTCGCCCTCGAAGCCAAACTCCTCCTCGGTCCAGAGTCCCCGCATGGCGAGCACCGTCTCGCGCACGGTTGCCCGGCGCTTCTTCGGGTCGACGCCGTGGTGCTCCATCTCGTCCTCGTTCCAGCCGACGCCCACCCCGAACAAGAAGCGACCGTCGGACACGAGGTCCACCGACGCCACCGACTTCGCCAGCGTGATGGCGTGGTGCTGGGCGACCAGGCATACGCCGGTACCTACCTTGAGCGTGCTGGTCACCGCGGCCGCCGCCGTGAGGGCAACGAACGGGTCAAGCGTGCGCCGGTACATGTCGGGCAGCTCGGGCCCTCCGGGCCAGGGGGTGCTCCGACCGACTGGGATGTGCGTGTGCTCGGTTACCCAGAGCGATTCGAACCCCCGTTCCTCCATCGCGATTGCGAGGCGATCCGGGCGGATCGAGAGGTCGGTCGGGAAGATGAGTGCGCCGATCTGCATGACAGCCTCAGCCCTGTGTCGCGTTCATGAACGCCTCGAGCTCACGCGGGATGTCCGGCCCCGCGGGTTGGTAACCGATCTCGGTGACACCGTTGCTCTCCCACTCGGCGAGCATCTCGCGCAACCGTGCCGGGCTGTAACAGCCGCCCATCGCCGTGACGAGGTCACCGGTGATGAGCGGACGGTCGCGCTTGCTCACACCAATGAGATGCAGGTCGTGGATCGCAAGATGCTTCACGTCGTCGGGAACGTCCTGATAGGCAGCGAGCCATTGCGAGCCCCCGGGCAGCTTCTCCACACCGAGACCGTTCTCGTGGAAGAAGTGGAAGTACACCGCGGCGCCATGGCCCGCGGCATTGATCACACGGTCGCTGTTCGGCGACTCGCCGTCGTCGAGCACCGTGCCGAAGTGGAGGAGAATCTGGCGGCCGCGGCCCGGCTCCGGCGCGGCACCGCCGAGGAACAGCCCCGCACCGAGTTCCTTCGCAACTGCGTAGCCCTTCGGGCCGGCGGCACCGATCACCCACGCAACGTTGATCGGACGGTCCGGAGCGCACATCTCCGGGTGGATCATCTGGATCTTCGCGCCGTCCCACGTGGTGATGTCGCCGCGCAGCAGCGCCTGCACCACCTCGACGTACTCCTTCACGTACGCCCACTTGAGCGGCTTCTTGCCGAGCGTGAAACGTCCAGTGAACCCGGTTCCCACGCCAACCTGCACTCGTGACGCGCCCGCCGCATCGACAAGTGTTGCGATCGCTGCAGCCGTCGTCATCGGGTGACGGAGGCTCGGGATGAGCACACCCGGCCCGAGACCGATGGTACTCGTCCGCTCCGCGGCACGGCAGAGCTGCACCCATACGTCCGGGTACAGCGCGGGAGAGTCGTAACACCAGGCACGCGTGTACCCGAGTTTCTCGGCCACAACGATGTGGTCAGGGGTGGCGAGCTGAGTGGCGAACGCACAGGTCACGTCGACGGTCATGAACGAGAACCGTAGCGCTGTGTCGCCCCCGGCTCCGGCTACGCGGTGGGCTTAGGTACCGACAGGACCGTTGTCGGGGTGACCGACACCGAATCCGACCGCTTCGGCAGCGTGGTCGTGGTGCTCGTCGTGGACCCCGAGCCGCTGAGGAGCGCCTCTGCCTGCGCGACCTTGCTGCGTGCCGCTGTGACCTTCTGCTGGTACGTGCCGAGGTCACCTGCCTTCAGCGCGGCATCTGCCTCGTCGAACAATTTGCTCGCAGCAGCAAGCAGTTGTCCCACCGTGGTGTCGCCACCGCTGGGCCCGGTTGTCCCGCCCGGCGTGGTGGAGGGTGTGGTGGTTCCCGTGGTGCCGCCGGACGAACCGCTGCGATCACCGAGCACCACCTGGGCGCCGGGGAACAGCGCATTGAGCGCCGCCGTCAACGAGTCACCCCTGCCGAGGCTGCCGTTGCCGATCACCACGACGTAACGGAGGTCGGGGATCGCCGACTGCCCCTCTGCTTTGACGTAGACCGGGCGCACGTACACGAGGCCCTTGCCCACCGGCACCATCTGCATGTCGCCGAAGAGCACCTTGGAGCCCTTGGAGTCCTCGAGCGTGAATGCCTGGCTGAGCTCGGACTGGATCTGCAGGTGCGCCGTGTACGGGCCCGTAGGCAGCGACCCCTGCACGTCGTACATCGTGAGCTTTGGCATCAGATCGGCGCCGACCGTGCCCACCGCGAACGCGCGCAGTACCTGAAGGCTGTCGTCGGGCGAGAAGGGGGCAAACGGCCGGATGAGGGAGAACTCCGCCTTCGTCGCCCCGGGCGGCGTGAACAACGAGTAGTAGGGCACGTAGCGGTCCCCGCTGCTGCACTTGGTACTCGACGACGCGCTCGATGCCACACCTACCGTCGACACGATCGTGGAGATCGTTGCGGAGTCCGCCGACTGCTCGGCCGGGACATCCTGAGACACACACCAACGCAGGTCCGAGTTGAAGAACTCGTCGGCCTGATTGAGGTGGTACTTGCCGAGGTGAGCGGTCTGTACACGGAGGAGGTCCTCGGGATAGCGGAGGTGGTCACGCAGCACGGCCGGCAGGTCACCCTTGCGCTTCATGAGTTTGGGGAACACCTTGTCCCACACGGCGGCGACCGGGTCGGCCTCGTCCATCCGGTAGAGCGTGACGCTGCCGTCATAGGCGTCCACGACCGCTTTCACGGAGTTGCGGACGTAGTTGAACTCTCTCCGGAGACCGCTGCGCGTGGGCAACTGCGAAATGTCGGCGTTCTCCGAGTACGGATAGTGCGACGTGGTGGTGTACCCGTCCACCACCCAGAGGATCCGTCCGTCCGCCGACACGGGGTACGGATCCGAGTCGAGCGCCAGGAACGGGGCGATCTTGTTGACCCTGCTGCGGACATCCCGCATCCAGAGGATTTGGCTGTCTGAGCGGATGAGCCCGGACCCGAGCAGGTTGTACTCGCCGAACTTCAGCGCCATCGCAACACGGCGGAACCACGAGCCTGCCGGAACGCCACCGTTACCCGAATAGCGCTCGCCCGGGCCGGACGGGCCGATCTCGCCGGCCGCACGACTGCTCTTGAGCACCACGTAGCTCCCGGGCATGCCGTCGCCCACGTAGATCTCGGGCCGGGTGACCCCGAGCGCCGTGTTGTCCTGCTCCGGTAGGTACGCGGGCCTACCGTCCGATGCCACCCGGCTCGCCGGTGCCGCAACGAGCCCGTGACCGTGTGTGTAGGCGAGGTGCGTGTTCTCCCACGAGCTGTTCGGCAGCTTGTCGGCCACCACGCGCGCCGCGACGATCATCTGCTGAAGCTTTCCGTCGACGACGTAACGGTCCACATCGAGGTCCGCGAACTCGTAGAAGCCCTGCGGCCGCTGCTGCTGCGTGAATGCCTGCTTGATCGCGTCCTGCTTCGGGTCGAGCAGACGAACATTCGCCAGTGAGGCGACGCCTTGCTGGACCGCCTCCGTAGTGACCTCGCCGAACTCCACGGGTACGGCCTTGATCAGCGCTGTGTCGAGCGCGAACGCCTTCTGGGTGAGGTCAATATTGCGCTGGATGTATGGGCGCTCACGCCTTGACTGGGACGGCTCCACACGGAACTTCTGGACGATTGCCGGATAGATCGCCCCGGCAACAAGCGCAACCACTGCCCAGAGACCGACGGCGATCACCGGCAGGCGCCATCCGCGTTGGCGAACGTTCCAGATGAGCAGCACGGCCGCGGCCACGGAGATGAGGATGAGCAGGTTCAGCGCCGGCAGTGTTGCCTTCACGTCGGTGTAGCCGGCGCCCTGCACGAACCCCCGAGTTGACGAGGTGAGCGTGTAGCGGCGAAGCCAGTACTGCGCCGCCTTCACGACCGCCAGCAGTACCAGCAGGATCGACAGGTGAAGCTTGACCTGGGGGGTGACGCGCGGAGCAGCCCCGGACGTACGGATCCCGCCGTTCAGGTAGTGGGCCACCACGGTGAGCACCGTGACGAGAACGATTGCGGCGAAGAACCAACCGAACAGGAAGTTGAGGAACGGCAACCGGAAGACGTACCACGACACGTCCTGGTTGAACTGAGGGTCAGGCGTGTTGAACGACACGCTGTTGCGGAACATCAGCCACTGCTTCCAGTGTCCGGCAGCGGGCATGCCGACGAGCAACGCGAACATCGCACAGAGACCGAGCCGCAGCGTCTTGCGGCGTGCCCCGACAAACTTGCGCACCCGGTCGAGCACCTCGTCCTCCGGCCCGGCAATGCGCACCTCCGGAGCGATGCGGTCCGCAATGGTCAGGCTCGTGAACGACATCGCCGCGAACGCGATCACGCCGATCGCTGCGAGCACGACCTTCACCCAGAACGTTCCCCAGAACACGTCGGAACGACCGACCGATCGGAACCAGAGCGCATCGACGTAGAAACTCGCCACTCCACGCCCCGAGAACAACGCGATGATCAGGACGAACGCACCGACTGCGATCGCTATCCGTCCTCGCGAGCTCAGACGGAGCTTGGGCAGCCCTGGACGACGGGAAGGGATATCCGAGGGGTTGCGCACCCCGTGAAACCTACTCCGGCAGGCGTTGGATCATGCACCGGCACGATGCCGAAGCCGGCGGGTGAACATGTCCGCTCGGGAAAGTGTCCGGTACCCGGATCACCACACCGGCGTTCGCCGACACCTCCGGACAGCCCGGTGCATTCGGGTCGGGCTGCCACACGACGAGACTCCCCACAGGGAGCACCGAATAGGCGCCGAGACCGTACGCGTGCAGCAACAACTCCTCCGCGAGGCTGTCGAAGCGCTGCTTCCACTCCCGGTACGCGCTGCGGACGAATGCGCTCAGTTCGAAACGGTTGCCCTGCGAACTCTCGATCACGCGCTCGAGTCGCTCACGCATCGGGAGCACGAGTTCCTCGGCGAAACGGTCGAGAACCGCTGTGCCCGGTCCGCGCGGCTCGGGGGCAGCACCACCGTCCATCGACGCCGCCCCGGCGACAAAGGCGTCGGCTGCCTCGGCGAGCGAGCACGAGCAATAGCGCGCAACATGCGAATCCTCGTCCGGCAGCAGTTCCGCGATGCCGCTCACCCGCTCCGTGCGCCGGATTGCTGTGAGTACATCGTTCTGTTCGTCCACAACGACGCGCTTGAACTGCTTCACGAGCGACTCGATGAGCGGCGCGAGCACGGTTCGGCGGGCCGCGAAATGATCGAAAACCACCCCAGTCGACGGTGTTGGCTGTGTGTCGCCGTCCGCGAGTGTTGCGGTCCTGATCGTCGCGTCGACCGGGCCTGTTCCCGCACCAGGGTGCTCGAAGTCGTCGTGGACCGGCACTGTGTACTCGGGCACAACGGTCCCCCCGGATGCCACAGCGGGCAGCTCGATCCCGTTGACCGGTGTGATGTCATCGTCGGCGTCGTAGATAGCGGACTCTGCGGACTGCCGGGAGATGAACTGTTCGGGCGCGCTCAGGTCATCGCTGGGGGCGGCCTGCTCCAGTTCGACGATGATGTCGACAGCGGCAAGTCTCGCTACCTCGAAGGCCCGCAGGAGGTGGTCCCGGCCGTCGATGAGCGCCCTGATCTGCTCCCTCGCGAGGTCTCGGCGCTGCGCAAGGTCGGCGAGTACCTTCTCGCGGTACTCGCGTGCCTCGGTGACCATCTCGAGACCGCGTCCGCGGGCCGAGGCGAGCTCGGTCTCCACCTGCTCGGCGGTCACGCCCTGCAGGTAGGTCACTTCCTCCTGCACGGACTCACGCACGCGTGCCACTTCTTCGTAGGCGACAGCGACGAGCTGCACCGCTTCGTCCTCGGCTCGCGCACGTACACGCGCCGCCTCGTCCCGCGCGTCGCTGAGCAGGCGCTCGGTCTCCTCGCCGACAAGGCTCACCAAAACCTCCCGGTCGAGTTGGTCGACCGCGACCTTCGGACGGCTCGCGTTCGCGAACTCACGCTCGAGGACGCGCTCGCGCTCCCGGGACTGATCGATCTCGTCCACAAGTTGCTGGAGCCTCGAACGCACCTCGTCGGGGTCGAAACCCCGCCGGACGACACGGAAAGACCCGATCGGCGACGACTCGGGGTCGGGCCGGGGGAAGGAAACTGCCATTAGTGCAGATGGTACGGCTCGCTGCCGGTCCGCAGGTGGCATTACCCCTCGACGCGCGACTCTCAGCGCGGTGGGGGTATCGGTGTACCGCCGCGCTCGACCAGCGCCTGCAGGGCCTCCTCGAGGGTTGCGACCGGCACGATCTCCAGGCCGTCACCGGCCGCCTTTCGTGCTTCTGCAAGGCCGTCGATCCCGTCCTCACCCTGTGCCGTGGGAACGAGGAAAAATGCTGCGCCTGTCCTGCGCACCGCCGCGACCTTCTGGCGAAGGCCACCGATTGCCCCGATCGAACCGTCGGTCTCGATCGTTCCGGTCACCGCAATGCGGCGGCCGCCGGTGAGCGAGCCCGGACTGAGCCGGTCGATGAGCGTGAGCGTGAAGGCGAGACCGGCAGAGGGCCCACCGATGGCATCGGTGTCGATCGTTGCGCGGAACGGAAGGACCACCGAGTACGTGTCGTGGGCGGCAAAACCGATGAGCGCCCGGCTCTGACGCCCATCTGCCTCCCTCGACGCGATCGTTGCAAAGGTTGCTGTCTTTTCGTCCTCGCCGTGCGCCAATCGGTAGGTGACCGTCACATCGTCGCCCGGCCGGAGTCTCGCCATGACGGGGGCGAGGTCCTCGACTGTCGGCGTGGGCACGCCATCGACAGCGGTAATGGTTGCCCCACGCTGGAGGAACCCACCTGCAGGTGCCTCCTTGTCACACGCATCGGAACGGATTACCTCTCCGTTGACGCAGAGCAGCTGCTCGACGACCACGGCACCCGCCCGGAGACGGGCATCGAGGCCGAGGCGGCGGTACGCGACGAACTCCGCGACCTCCTTGGCATCCCTCATCATCTGCAGGTCGATCTGACGCTCCTCGGACGGGTCCGCCCTCCCGAAGCGCTGCTCACGACTCAGGATCCGGACGTCGTTGTCGCCACGGCCGAGCGTGAACTGCAGCACATTGAGGTGCGCCCCGCTCACCGTCACGAAGAGGAATTGGCCGGGGGAGTCGTCCTCGACGATGTTGTCGGGGAGGTTGTCGAACTCGAGGCGCGACCCGACCGGAGAGGCCGCTCCCGGTGCGTACGCCCAATGGTCCACCCGAATCACGTTGCCGACGAGTGCAACGAGGGGAACCGCTACGCCGACGAGAGCGAGCGGCCCACCCCACCAACGGTGACGCCTCGACGGCAAACGGACCACGTCGTCGAGCGGCATCGCACCCGCGAACCCGTCGACGTCCTCCACGTCACCCGACCTCGGGTGCGGTGGGGGTGTGGTTACGATCGGGAGTTGCGTGTTGTCGTCGAGCATTCTGAAGCAGATCCTCACCCTTCGGTCGGGATGGACCGTTGCGGTCGCTCTCGCGCTGCTCGTTGCGAGCGGCGTGGTCAAGCCTGTCAGGGCGACGGGCACCTTCACACGGCAGGTGTGGGAAAAGTTCCCCGGGCTGCGACCGTGGCTCCACCCACGTGTTGAGGTCCCGGTGCAGGTAGACCACCTAGCCGTGGAGCTGTACCGGCGCCCATCGCGGTGGCGACGCCTGCTCTCGTTCGCGCTCGGTGCCGGCCTGAGCGCCCTCGTCGGCTGCGTCCTCGCGCTCGTGGTCGGCGCAGCCGCAATCTGGTTCGTCGGCTCGCTCACCGGCCGGCTGAAGTGATCGTCCTGCCGGATGACGTTCGTGCGGCGCGACAACTCGTCGCCGTTTCCGGTCACCGCAACGATGCGGATACCGCCCGTGCCGGGCTCGCCCACCCCGACGAGTCCGTACGCGCGACAGCCCTCGGCGCGCTCGCCCGGATCGGGGCGCTCCACGCGGACTTGCTGGAACACCACCTGTTCCCCCGAACCGAGCCATCGCCGCTCGTACGCCGTCGCGCCGCCGAACTCTCAGCAGGCCTGGCCAACGTCGCACTCCTGGGCGCACTGCACGACCCCGACTGGTCCGTGGTGGAAATGGCGTGTTGGGCAACCGGCGAACACGAGGTTGCCGACGACGCGACCCTTGAGCGGCTGATCCGGCTCGGGCGCGAGCACGAGGAATCGCTGGTCCGAGAGGCAGCGGTCGCTGCCCTCGGCGCGGTCGGCGACCCACGCGGACTCCCCACGATCATCGCCGCAACCCGCGACCGCGCACCCGTCCGGCGGCGCGCCGCGGTGTCACTCGCACCGTTCGATGAGCCCGAGGCTGAGAATGCCCTCCGCGAGCTACTCACCGACCGCGATTGGCAGGCCCGCCAGATCGCCGAGGACCTGCTGGACGCGCGCCCGTCCGTTGACGCACCCACCGACAGCGCCTAGGCCACCACGCACCCGTCCGGCGGGCGGGCGGATCGTCGTGGGCACACGGTTACCATCGTTTTCCGTGTCCGTCCGACTGACCGCAACCGCTCGTCGTGAGCAGCTCGTCGACATCGCCATCGCCGTGTTCGCCCGCAACGGGTACCACACCACCTCGATGAACGACGTCGCAGAGGCGGCGGGGGTCACCAAGCCGGTGCTCTACCAGCACTTTGCGTCGAAACGAGATCTCTACCTTGCATTGCTCGACGAGGTCGGCCACCGACTGCTCACACGGATCTCGAAGGCCACCACGGACGCCGCCGACGGCCGGGCACAGACTCTGGCGGGCTTCCGTTCGTACTTTCGCTGGGTAGCCGAGGACCACGACGCGTTCCTCCTGCTGTTCGGCAGCGGATCGCGCAGCGACGATGGGTTCGCCACGGCCGTGCGGCGGGTGACCGACGAGGTGTCAAGCGCCATTGCGCCGCTGATCGCTGTTGACATCCCCGAGGAGCATCGCCAGACACTCGCGCACGCCGTGGTCGGCATGGCCGAGGGAGCGAGTCGCCAGCTGATCGACTCCGGACTTGCTTTCGACCCCGACGAGCTTGCCGAGCAGGTCGGCGCGCTCGCGTGGGCCGGTCTCCGCGGGATCCGTCGCTGACGATGGCCGGGGTCGATGGCCTCGATGGCCTCGAGGCGCTCGTGCGCCGGAGGCGGACGAGCCTGATCATGGACCTCACACGACCGGTGGACCCGACACTCGTCGATCGCCTCTGCGGGCTCATCGCCTGGGCCCCGAACCACAAGCGCACCTGGCCCTGGCGTGTGGCAGTTTTCACCGGGGACAGCAGGGCTGCCCTCGGTAATGCCTTTGCCGATGACCAGGCAGACGCTGGCGAGACGGACCTAGTCCGCGTCGAGAAGAGCCGCCGCAAGTACGGACGCTCTCCGGTCTGTGTCGTGGTCGGCGCTGACCCCGGGGACAGCACGGAACGGACGGGCGAGAACCGGGATGCCGTTGCCGCTGGCATCCAGAACCTCCTGCTCGGAGCCACAGCGGCCGGACTCGCCAACTTCTGGTCCACCCCCCCGGGCCGTAGGGGCCCCCGCACGCTCGCACTCTGCGGTTTCCCGGCCGGGACCGAACTCGTGGGCGTGGTCTATCTCGGTTGGCCCGGCGGCGACGTCGAGGTCCCCGTTCGCCCAGCGCTCCACGTCACGTTTCTCGGCTGACACACCCGGCCTACCCTGCCCCCCCCTGCGCAAGGGCATACGTCAGCGGCCTCCCACCGGCACGCCACCGATTTGCGGGGAGGATGGTCCACAATGAGGAAATGCAAACAGCACTGGACGACCTGATCCGCCTGCTGGACCTCGAGGCCATCGAGGTCAACGTGTTCCGCGGCGTCTCGCCACAGGAGAACCGCCAACGCGTGTTCGGCGGCCAGGTGGCCGGTCAGGCACTCGTCGCGGCCACCCGCACCGTTGACGACAATGGTCGGCATGTGCACTCGCTCCACGCCTACTTCCTGCGCCCCGGCGACCCCACCGTTCCCATCCTCTACCTCGTGGACCGGATCCGCGACGGCCGAAGCTTCAGCACGCGCCGTGTCGTCGCCATCCAGCACGGGCAGGCAATCTTCAATCTGCAGGCGAGCTTCCAGGTCATCGAGGAAGGGCTGAATCACAACGATCCCATGCCTGATGTGCCCGCGCCGGAATCCCTGCCGGACTTCCGGACACGCATGGCGCCGTACAAAGAGGTAATGGGCGACTGGTACGACCGTCCGAGACCGATTGATGTCCGTCACGTCGATGGCGGCCCGATGGAGCGCAAGTCGAACCCGTCGTCGTTCCAACGCGTGTGGCTGCGAGCGGACGGGACCCTGCCGGACAACTACGTCCTGCATCAGTGCATCGTTACGTACGCATCCGACATGACCTTGCTCGACACCGTCGCGCTCCCCCACGGCATCTCTTGGGACGACAAGGGTGTACAGATGGCGAGCCTCGACCACGCGATGTGGTTCCACCGCCCGTTCCGTGCCGACGGCTGGCTGCTCTACGACCAGCACACCCCGTCAACCTCCAACGCCCGTGGGCTCGCCACCGGCTCGATCTACACCGCGGATGGGCAACTCGCCGTCACCGTCGTGCAGGAAGGGCTGCTGAGGGTTCACCAGTGACTCCGGAGCGCCGAACACCTCGGTACCGGCGCGCGGTTGCGGCGCTCGCGGTGAGCGGCGTGAGCCTGGTGCCGCTGGCGTGCTCCACTCGCGACAACGGTGGGATCGCCATGCCCACAGCACCCGGAACCACATCGCCCGGGACCACGGCACCTGCGGGCTCGCCCTCAACCACCGTCAGCGCCCCGGTAACGACCGTCCCGGGAACAGCAGGCGCCCCCACCACCACACTGTCCCCCGAGGATCTTCGCCTGTCGCTCGTCGAGATCGCCGATATCGAGTTGCCCACGGCGCTCGCCGTGCGCCGGGGTGATCCCACGCTGTTCATCACGTCACAGCCGGGAACCGTCTACGCAGTACGGCAGGGTGCCGATCCCGTGCCCGTACTCAACCTCTCCGAAGAGACGCTGTCGGGCGGCGAGCAGGGACTGCTCGGGCTCGTGTTCAGCACCGACGGCGGCACGGCGTACGTGAACCGGACGATTGCCGACGGCAGTGGTCAGGTGGAGGCGTTTGATGTCGACCCGGACGGCACCTTTGATCCCGACTCAGGTCGCATCGTCATCACGATCCCGCACCCGGGCAAGGCCAACCACAACGGGGGGAGCCTCGTGATGGGTCCCGACAACATGCTGTACATCGGTACCGGGGACGGTGGCGGCTCGGGTGACCCATCGCGCAATGCACAGAACCTCACGAGCCTGCTCGGCAAGATCCTGCGTATCGACGTGTCGTCCACGGCCCGGGGCGGCTACAACGTCCCCGCCGACAATCCCTTCTATGCGATGAACAGCAAGCGCAACGAGATCTGGGCGTATGGCTTACGCAACCCCTGGCGCTTCTCGTTCGACCGACTCACCGGAGACCTCTGGATCGGCGACGTCGGCGAATTCAACCGCGAGGAGATCGATGTGGTGCTCGCCGACGACGGAGCCGGACGCGCCGCAAACTTCGGCTGGAGCGCGTACGAAGGGACGACGCGTTTCAACGAGGACCAGGACGCAAGCGGGCGCATCAACCCCGTGCACGAGTACTCACACGAGGGCCGCTCGGCGTCGGTGATCGGCGGCTTCGTCTACCGAGGCCGCGCGATCCCGGGGATGTACGGCGCGTATCTCTTCGGGGACACCACATCGGGCACGATCTCGGCGCTCCGGATCGACGGGGACGGCCACACCAACGTTGCCCGTGTGGGCTCCGTGGATACCGTCTCGTCGTTCGGTGAGGATCATGACGGGGAGCTGTACGCCCTGTCGTACTCGCCCGGAAAGGTGTACCGGCTCGCCCCCGCCCCCTGAGCACTGCTCTCCGGTGCTGGAACGTCCGGTTTCCTTCGCGTTGGGTACCGAGAGGGGTCAGCGACCGACGTAGTTCGCTGGGCGCTTCTCGAGGAAGGAGCGCACACCCTCGCGGTGATCCTCAGTCTGGAAGAGACGGCCGAGCGTGGAGGACACCCATTCGCCGAGGTCGTTCCAGTCGGGGTCCTGCGCCCGCCGCAGCCCAGCCTTGAGCGCCCGCACTGCGAGCGGCGGGTTGGAGGCGATCTTGGTGGCGATGCCCATCGCGGTCTCCATGAGCTCCTCATGGGGAACCACACGGGAGACGAGGCCGATACGCAGCGCCTCGGCAGCCGGGATGATCTCACCCGTGAAGACGAGCTCGGCCGCTTTCTCCCGCCCGACCAATTGGGTGAGCCGGCCGAGACCGCATACGTCGGTGACGAGACCGCGCAGCACGAACAACTCCCCGAACTTTGCCTTCTCGCTCGCCACCCGGATGTCCGCCATCATCGACAGCTCCATGCCCCAACCAACCGCCGCGCCGTTCACGGCCGCGATCACCGGCACGTTGGTGTGCAGCAGCGCATCGGCCGCCGGCGTGAGCCGCGGCACCCTCGAGCCGGCGAGTGGAGCGGCACCCTCGGCTCCACCGCCCATCACCTGTTTCACGTCGTCACCCGAACAGAAAGTCGGGTCTGCAGCGGTGACGATGAGACAGCGGACGCCGTCGGGCTCCGCGGCGCGCACGAGCCGCTCAAGCTCTGCGTACATCTCCCAGGTGAGGGCATTGCGCGTCTCGGGTTTGTTCAGTGTGATCACGCCGATATCGCCACGGCGTTCCCAGGTCACATCGGTAAAGGTCATCGTCTAGCCCCCATGAACATGTATTTCAGCGCATCGTAGTGCTCGATGCAGTGTCCGGCGCCGAGCACCACGGCCTCGAGCGGCATCGGCGACATGATCACCGGCACCCCGCACTCGCGCTCGATCCGTTCCTTCAGGCCGCGCAGCATGGCGCCGCCGCCGACGAGGTGGACCCCGCGCGAGATGAAGTCCTGGGCAAGCTCGGGCGGCGACTTCGACAGGCAGCGCTGCACCGACTGCACCATCGTGGTGACGACATCGTCGATCGCGAGACGCACTTCCTCCGGGGTCATCAACACCGTCTTGGGCAGCCCGGTCATGAGGTCGCGTCCGCGCACCTCGGCCTGCACCTCCTCAGGGGTCGGGTCCGCAGACCCGATCGCCATCTTGATCTCCTCCGCAGTGCGCTCCCCGATCGCGATGCCGTGCTCGCGACGGGCGAAACCCTGGATCGCCGCATCGATATCGAAACTGCCCACGCGCACTGCCTCGAGGGCAACCACTCCGCCGAGGCTGATAACCGCTGTCTCCACCGTTCCGCCACCGATATCGATGACCATATTGCCGACCGGCTCGTCGATCGGGAGGTCTGCTCCGATAGCTGCTGCCAGGGGCTGCTCGATGAGCTGAGCATCCGCGGCGCCGGCGCGGCGAGCGGCATCAGTCACGGCGCGACGCTCCACCTCGGTGATTGCCGAGGGCACGCAGATCACCACCTTGGGTCGGTTCCACCGCGTGACACCGACCCGCTGGAGCAGCAATCGGATCATCCGCTCGGTGATGTCGAAG
This sequence comes from Actinomycetota bacterium, assembly GCA_009701715.1. Classification (GTDB taxonomy): domain Bacteria; phylum Actinomycetota; class Acidimicrobiia; order Acidimicrobiales; family Ilumatobacteraceae; genus WLJO01. The sequence continues at coordinate 54,111 of WLJO01000007.1, read as the reverse complement.
TCCGTGATCGCCCCGCCGCGCAGCGGACGGACCGCCACGATGTACCCGGGCGTCCGCCCGATCATCTGCCAGGCCTCGCGACCCGTTGCGAGCACCTCACCAGTCTGCTTGTTGAGAGCGATCACCGACGGCTCGTTGAGCACGATGCCGCGGCCCTTCATGTAGACAAGCGTGTTGGCGGTACCGAGATCGATTGCGAGGTCACGTGCCATTACTGGTCAGTTCCCCAACGGCTTCGCGTCGGGGGCGCTCGACACCCCGGAGACGTGCTGGGGTACCTGGGCCCGGGTTCCCCAGTCGGAGCCACCCTGCCATTCCTCATGCTTCCAGATCGGTGCCGTTGCCTTGAGCGCATCAATCCCGAAGCGTGCGGCCTCGAACGCGTTCGGCCGGTGCGGCGAGGAGATGACGACGAGCACCGTGGACTCGTTGAGTGTCATGGTGCCCAAGCGATGCAGGATGGCAACACGCCCGGTGTCCGGCCAGCGCGAGCGGATCTCCCCGGCGATCTCGGCGAACTTGTGAACACACTGCTCCTCGTACGCCTCGTAGGAAAGCGACGTCACGCCTTCACGGCCGTCGGCGTGGTCCCGGACGGTTCCGCTGAACAGCACCACCGCGCCACAGTCCGGCCGCACCGCCCAGTCGTACACCGTTCCGACCGTCAACTCGTCCACAGTGAGGGCGAGCCACGTATCACCATCCGCGGGGGTCAGCACGAAGGTCATGGTAGCCGCCGTGACCAGCACCTTCCCTGCCGCCCGGAACGTTGGAGCCCTCTGTTCCGGGTGAGCGAGACGGGCGCGGCCATCCGACTCGGACCCGTGACTAGTCTGCGCCACGGTGAACAGCGAGGAACGGGACCACGACGAGCCGGATTACCCCCGTGCACCATTACCCCCGCATGAACGCGTCTGGCGACACCCGTCTGAGCTCGGAGGCGACGCCCAGTTCCACCGGCTCCCGCCACGGCGCTCGCCCCGATACATGATGGTCGGCGCCGGTGTCGCAACTGTCGTCCTCGTAGCGGGTCTGTTCCAGCTGCTCGCACCCCGTGGTGGCTCGCGAGTGGTCGGTACCTCAAGCCAGTCCATCGATGCCGGTTCGCAACCGGAGATCGCTGCAACCCGCACCACCGTGCGCAAGCCGCGACGAACAACCGCCGCGACCACGTTGCGCAACCGGCGGCCGAGAGTGTTGGCACGAACGGGCAAGTCACTGTCCACCCTGATGCTCGCCAACGGACAGCGGGTTGCAGTGGCGGTGGCGGTAGGCGATGGTCGCCACGCGTTCACCATCGCAGCCTCGCTCGAGACCGACCAGCAAGTCGAGGTCCTCGTGTCCGACGGGGTGACCATCAGCGCCCGTGTAGTCAGCGTCAACTACGAAACTCACCTCGCGGTGCTCGAACTTGAGCGCGTGATGTCGGGTGTCGTTCGTCAGGTCGCCTACGAATCGCCGGCCGATGGTGACCGCGTGATGGTCGGCACCGGAGCGAACGACGCGTACGTGCGTGTCACCCCACTCGGGCTGCAACTGGATACCGAGGCAACAGCCCGGGAGGGCGAGCCGGTGGTGGACGAGCGCGGCAAGCTGGTTGGCCTTATCTCCCGCAGTAGCGACGGTGTGCTCAGGCTCATCACAATCTCAAGACTCGCGGCGCTCCAGGCAACGGTCCTCGTCATCGACGTGTGGCTCGGGCTCAGCTTCGAGCCCTCCACCCTGCTCGTCTCCGAGGCCCAACCGGGCGCACCGGCAGCGCTCGCCGGCATGGTTGCCGGCGACACGCTCACGTCCATCGACGGTGTGTCACTGAGCAGCATCGACGACCTCTGGCTCGAGCTCGCCGGCATGAAGGCCGGCAGGGTGGTCCGTATCGAGTTCGTCCGTCAGGACGAACCACAGCACATCGACATCACCCTCGCCGAGCGACCGACCTGATCGGGCTGGGTTAGTGGGTGCGCCGCCGACGGCGCACCGCAGCGACCGTCAGGATCACTGCAGCAACCACGACGGCCACCATGCCACCGAGCGCTAGCTCCTGCTTGCGCTTCGGTGTGAGCATGGTCCACCACTTGGCCTCGGTGCCCTCAACGTAGCTCTGTTCGTTGGTGATGCTCGGCTGCCAACCGGCCTCACGGAGACGGTCATTCGAGACGAGCCACGGATGCCTCACGTACGGCACGAGACCGGGCGGCAGCGGGCCGCGCTGGAACCTCCAGCCCAGGTTGGCAATGAGGTCCGAGATGCGGTCGGGCACCTTCAGGCGAGGGCCCTGTCCCGACAGTGCCCGCACGCGCTCGCCGGTCACCCAACCGTCCGGGGCGACGTTGTAGACCCCGTCGAGATGGCCGAGTACCGCCACCCTCACGGCCTGGGCGAGATCGTCGAGATGCAGGAACTGCGCCGGCGCATCGTCCTCCGCGAAGCGATGGCCCATCCCCGCCGCGAGTGCCCGCACCACACTGCTCTCGCTGTCCGACGCGAGCGCGAGGACCGGGCGCAGAACGGCCACCTGACGAGCAGGATCCTCGCAGCGCCAGCCATCGAGAAGCCCTTCCACCTGTGCCAACTGGTGCGCGAACGCGAACGACGCGTCGGGCCGCAGCGGGGAGTCCTCGGTGAGCGGGACCGGATTGTTGGGCCACGCGCCGTAGACCATCGCCGACGAGAGGAGAACCATCCGTTCGATACCGAACTTGTTGAGTCCGGCGATGAGCCCGGGGAATCCGTCGATCGCGTTCGTCCCGCGAGCAGCGAGTGCGTCGTGATCCCCGGCGCTGAGGTGGACTACCACATCGATGTCACGGAACTCCTCCAGCGCGGGGATGGCACCGGAAGCGGACCTGACGGTCACACCGTCGCCGGCAAGGCTGGCCGCAACCCTGCGGCCCAGGCCGGTCTGTGCAGCGGTCAGTAACACCTTCATCCAGGAACACACTACGTTCTCACCCGTGCAGAACGACACGAACCACGTCCACCTGCGACAGGTCTGGGACGCCGGTGCAACCGCAACCGGCGCCTGGCTGTCGCTCCGCGATCCGTGGGCCAGCGAGGCAATCTCCTCGATGGACTTCGACTACGTGTGCATCGACATGCAGCACGGACTCTCCGACATCAGCGACGTGTTCGCACAGCTGCAGGCCATGAACGGCAAGAGCCCGACCCCCATCGTCCGTGTGCCCTGGAACGAACCGGGCATCATCGGGCGCGTGCTCGACATGGGTGCGATGGGCGTCATCATCCCGATGGTGAACAGCAAGGAGGAGGCCGAGGCCGCCGTGGCTGCCTGCCGATACGCGCCGGCCGGCCGGCGCAGCATGGGCCCGATCGTGCCGTCGCAGCGATACGGCGGCTCCTACTTCGCGAATGCCAACGACAACGTGATCTGCATCCCGATGATCGAGACCGGCACCGCAGTGTCACGCATCGACGAGATCCTCTCCGTCCCCGGCATCGACGCGATCTACGTCGGGCCGGCAGACCTGTCGATCACGCTCGGGCTCGCCCCCGGCTTCGACAACGCCGACGAGCGGTTCACCGGCGCGATCGAGACGATCATCGACGGTTGCCGTCGCCACAACATCGTTCCCGGGATCCACTCTGCGGTTCCCCTCGCCCAGAAGCGGCATGAACAGGGGTTTCGGATGATCACCGTCTCGGCCGACCACTCCGCTCTCGTTGCGGGCATGCGGGGCGAGTCCGGAAAAGCGCGCGAAGCCGTCACGGGCGGTGGGTCGGGAACCCCGGCATCTGCGGCCAAACGCGACCCCTACTCGGCGTAGCCTCCCAGTCATGGACGAACCCGGCGACGGCGTGAGCGGCAACCCCTTCTCGGGGATCCCCTTCCTCGGCGACATCGCGAAAGCCCTCTCCGGACAGGGCCCACTCAGCTGGGACGCCGCCCGACAGTTCGCTGCCCTCACAGCAGCCGAGGGCAAGCCCGAACGCAATGTCGATCCGGCAATCCGCTTCGCGCTCGGGGAGCTCGTGCGGATCGCTGAGCTACACATCGGCTCCCTGACCGGTCTCGACACCACTGTCGCTGGCCGCTCGCCGGAGATCGTTCCGGTCACGCCGGGGGTCTGGGCGGACCGCACGCTTGAGGCGTACCGGCCCCTGTTCACCGAGCTCGCCACGTCGCTCGGGCAGGGTGCCCATCCGTCAACCGACGAACCGATGGACCCGGCACTGGCGATGATCGCCCAGTTCGGCACACTCATGCAGCCAATGATGCTCGGCATGGCGGTCGGCTCGATGGTGGGACACCTCGCGAAGCGGGCGTTCGGTCAGTACGACCTCCCGATCCCGCGCCCTGCGGGCCCGGAGATCCTCGTGGTACCTGCTTCGATCGACTCCTTTGCACAGGACTGGAGCCTGCCCCTCGACGAGCTTCGTCTCTGGGTGGTCCTCCAGGAGGTGGCCGGGCACTCGGTCATGAACGTTGCGCACATTCGCTCCACGTTGACGAGCCTCGTGAAGCGCCATGCCGGCGGGTTCCGACCGAACCCCTCCGCTGTCCTCGAACGGATGTCGGACCTCGACACCGGCGGCAACGACCCGATGGCTACGCTGCAGTCGGCGTTCAGCGATCCCGGCATCATGCTCGGTGCCGTCCGCAGCCCCGAGCAAGAGGCACTCGCGCCACATCTCGACGCACTGGTGGCCGTTGTCATCGGCTATGTGGACCACGTTGTGGACCTCGCATCCGCGCGGCTCCTCCCGAACTCTGCTCAGCTCGCCGAGGCAGTCCGGCGGCGCAGAGTAGAGGCGTCTGCCCAAGACGCATTCGTCGAACGTCTGCTCGGGCTGCATCTCGATCGACAGGCCGTCCAGCGCGGGCGGGCTTTTGTGGACGGTGTGGTGGAGCGCTCCGGCCCGGAGGGCCTCAATCGGCTCTTCCACTCAGCAGAGTCGCTGCCTACCCCTGCCGAGGTCGACGCACCCGGTCTTTGGCTCGCCCGCCTCGACCTCGACGCGTAGCCACCCGCTGCTCCGGTGGCAGGTACTGAATGCGTCGCTGCAACCCGGCCGAGGGTGTCCCTGCCCCATCAGGCCGCCCGATCCCGCCCGACGGAGTCCGCAGCTCATCAATCTTGCGCACGATTCGCCTTCCCGCCCGGCGGGAGATCGGCTCCGGCACCGGGCGACCGAGATGGACCGCCCTCATCCCGATGGAATAGCTGACCGCCGCGAAGCCGGCGATTGCGGAGATCACGACGAAACCCACCTCGCCGGGCGGTGTCCAGATCACCGGCGGGATCGCAGCGAGGACCCACGCCAACTGGAACCGACTCTCGAACCGGGCGAAGGCCCGACCCTGGTTGGCTTCGTGAGCATCCCGCTGCACGATCGAGTCGAATGCGAGCTTGCCGATCGCCGCACCGAAGCTCACCGTGCCCATCAGGACAACCGAAGCCCGCCTGCCACCGGCGATCGCACAGAACAGTCCGCTGAGCGACACGAACCCCAGCCCACAGATGAGCATCACTTCTTCGCGCATGAAGCGACGGATCCTCGGACCCGACACGTTGCCGAGCATTGTGGAAGCCGCACCGACGGCAATCGCCACGCCGAACCACTTGCCTGCACCCTGGCCGCGTAACCAGAAGAACAGGAGGAACTGCATGAAGCCGACCGATGCACGCAGCAGCACGATGGCGCTCGCCCCGACGAGCACGGTGGGACTGCGCAGTTCATGGATCTCGTCTCTGTTCGCCCGCGTGCGGGCAATGACCTCACGGGGCAGTCTCGTGGCCGATACGAATGCCACGAGGAACCCGATCGCGGACAGCACGAGCGTGGCCTTCGCGCTGAAGTGCTGGAGTACCGCGGCGGGTGCAGCGGCGGCGGCGGCGGCAATGCCGGCGACCACTCCCAGCTTCGCGTTCGCCCCCATCAGGTCGGCCTCCGTCTCGACGACGAGCGGGACGAGTGCAGACTTCGACACCGAATATGTCTGCTTGAGGACGAGCGCAGCGAGGGCAACCGGGTAGAGCAGCAGGCTGTCAAGGACCATCACGAGCGCGATCGACACGATGATCCGGCCGAACGCGGCCAGCTCCACGACGAGCCGCCGGCCACCGCGCATTCGGTCGATGAGTGGGCCGATGAACGGCGCCATCACCGTGAACGGGGCGAGCGTGGTTAGCTGGTAAAGCAACACCTTCGTGCGGGCGGCGTTCGCATCGAGCCCGATCACCGTGCTGGCGAGCGCCACGAGCATCACGGCATCGGCCGCAATCATCAGTGCGTGGGTGGTTGCTAGGGCCTCGAAGCGCCGGAGCGTCGTGAACTCGGCCACCGCGGAGTCCGAAGAGCGTGAGGCGCGACCGCCCGCGGTAATGCTCAGCATCCTGCCTCGGTGACCCGGGCCACGGCGTGCAACCACGGCGTCACTGTAGGACCGGGCCAGCTCACGGTGCATTGTCCCGTTAGCGGGGCTTTTCGTACTTGTAGCCGAGCCCGCGGATCGTCACGACCCTGGTTGGGTTGGCCGGGTCTGCCTCGATGCGGGAACGGAGTCGCTTGATATGGACGTCGAGCGTCTTGGTGTCACCCACGTAGTCGGCGCCCCAGACCCGATCGATGAGAGTGTCCCTCGACAGCACCCTGCCTGCGTTCGCCAGCAGCAGCCGGAGCAGATCGAACTCCTTCAGCGGAAGACTGACTGTTGCACCGCGCACGACCACGACGTGTTGATCCGGGTCGAGGCTCACGTCGCCGACCGTGAGGCCGCCGACGGTGAGGTCCGCTCCCCGGTCGCCCGGCGTCCGGCGGAGCACCGCCCGCATGCGGGCCACGAGCTCGCGCATTCGGTAGGGCTTGGTGATGTAGTCATCGGCACCGACCTCGAGGCCGACAACCGTATCGATCTCGGCGGACTTCGCCGTCACCATGATGATCGGGACCTGTGAGCGCTTGCGGAGCTCCCTGCAGACGTCGACACCCGAGATCCGCGGGAGCATGACGTCGAGCAGCACGATGTCCGGCTTCACCTCGTCGAAGCGCGCCAGAGCCTCCGCGCCATCGCGGGCGACCTCCACTCGGAAGCCTTCTCGCTGCAGCCCGACGGTGAGTGCGTCGATGAAGGACTCCTCGTCCTCGACGACAAACACGGTCTGAACGGTCATCGACAGCTCCTCATCCGGCAGCCAATATAGGGTTGTCCGCCTGCGATGCCGCCACCGAAGCGGGCGAAGCAGGAATTGACAACATGAAGGTCGATCCTTCACCTTCCTGTGAGGTCACCTTCACCTCGCCGCCATGATTCGCGGCCACGTGACGCACGATTGCCAGACCGAGGCCCACCCCACCGGTGTCCCGGGAGCGAGCCCTGTCCACGCGGTAGAAGCGCTCGAAAATGCGGTCGAGATGTTGGGACGCAATACCCATGCCGCTGTCCGATACCGAGAACGTCACCCGATCACCGTCCAGGCGCACACCGAGCCGGACAATGCTGTCCATCTCGGAGTACTTCACCGCGTTGTCCACGAGGTTGCCGATCGCGGACACCAGTTGCCTCCGATCACCGACAACGGCCAGCGTCGGACCGTTGTCCTGGATCTCCAGCCGAATGTGACGCCGCTCGGCGAGCCCGCGAACCCGGTCCGCAGCGTCCTCCAGGATCCTCACGGCTGCGACCTCCTGGCGGTTGGAATCACCACCCAGTTCGATCCTCGAGAGCTCGAGAAGGTCCTCGATCGCGAGCGTGAGGCGCTCAGCCTCCTTCACGATCTTGCCCGACAGGCGTGTCACCACGTCAGGGTCATCAGAATCAGCGAGAGCCTCGGCGAGCAGCGACAGTGCGCCCACTGGAGTCTTCAGTTCATGGCTGATGTTCGCCACGAAGTCCGTACGCACTGCATCGAGCCGGGCACGTTCAGTGATGTCCGAGATGGTGGCGATCGCCCCACCGGCCTCGGCGGGTTGGGCGTGAACGAGCAGCACGCGTGCTGGCGGACCAAATAGGTCGAGCGTCTGACGGCGCTCCTCCCCCTGCAACGCCGTCCTCAACAAGCCCTCGAGAGCCTCGTTCACGATGATGTCACCATGACGTGCGCCGGCCGCATGAGTGGCCATCCGGTTGCGCACCACCACAAGCCCGTTCTGGTCGGCGTACACCACCCCGATGGGCAGCGCGTCCAGCACGACGCTCAGCGGTGCCACCTCGGGTACATCTCTCTGTTCAATCACCTCTGCGGGGGCAGACACCGGCACCGGGGCTTGTCCCGCTACTGGGATGAAAGATGACCTGTGTCGGCAGGCAACCCACGAGACGAGCAGGCCGACTGCTAGCCCGACGATGAGGTAGACCACCGGCATTAGCGGTCCTCAGGAGTCATGGTTTCGGTCTGCCTGGGTGGGGATCGGGATCCCGGCCATAGGGGTGGCTTCCTGTCGCATCCGGTGCCGAACGGCACCGACGTGCTCAGGCATCCAGCCGCTGACAAGGAATCGCACCTTCTCTCCGATGTTCACGGCATGGTCGCCGATTCGTTCGTAGAAACGTGCAACTACTCCGAGCTGCACTGCGACCTGCAGGTCAATACTGCCGGCCGCATGGCTCTCGAAGATCACCTGGATGAACTGGCGCTGCAGTGCATCGAGGAAATTGTCCATGTCGTCGAGCGCGGCTGCCTTGGCCGGGTCCGATTCGTCGTACGCCTCCATCGCGTTCGCGAAAAGCTGCTGGGCCTGTTCGCTCATCTTGGCGATGATGCCCCGCAGCTTGGGGTTCATCTCGTGGCCGTAGATCCGGCGCGCAGCCTTGCAAATGTTGACGGTGAGATCGCCCGAACGCTCGAGCTCGGCGGTCATCTTGAGCGCCGTGATAACAGCACGCAGGTCGCTCGCCACCGGGGCCTGCAGGGCGAGGATTCGGTAACAGTGCTCCTCGACCGCGATACAGCGGGCGTCGATCTCGTCGTCGCCCTGCACCATGTAGTCCGCACCCTCGAGATCCATGTCCAGCAGGATCCGTGTCGCCCGCGGGATGGCCTCGATCACCTGGGCGCCGACCCGCATGAGCTCGGCATGTACCTCGGCAAGCTCGGTATGAAAAGACTTGCGCAGCTCGGTCATCCGAACCTCCCGGTGACGTAAGCCTCGGTACGTTCGTCCGAGGGCATAGAGAAGATCTTGCGGGTCTCGTCGAACTCCACGAGGCGACCCGTCCGTCGGTCTCCCTGCAGATTGATCTCGGTGGTGAAGAAGGCCGTCCGGTCGCTCACTCGCGCGGCCTGTTGCATGTTGTGCGTGACGATCACGATCGTGTACTTCTGCTTGATCTCGGTCATGAGGTCCTCGATGCGCGCCGTGGCGATCGGATCGAGCGCCGAGCACGGCTCGTCCATGAGGATCACCTCCGGCTGCACCGCGATCGCTCTCGCGATACAGAGTCGCTGCTGCTGACCTCCCGACAGGCCGGTGCCGGACTGCTTGAGGCGGTCCTTCACCTCGGCCCAGAGCGCTGCGCCCCGCAGCGACTCCTCCACGATTCCGTCCAGTTCGCTCTTGCTACGCGTGCCGAGCAATCGCGGGCCGTAGGCAACGTTGTCGTAGATGCTCTTCGGGAACGGGTTCGGCTTCTGGAACACCATGCCGATCCGCCGACGCACCTCCGTGGCGTTCACGGCGGGGTCGTACAGGTCAACGTCGTGGTAGAGCACCGACCCCTCGATCCGGGCCGACTCGATGAAGTCGTTCATCCTGTTGAGGCAGCGGAGCACGGTGGTCTTGCCACAGCCTGACGGGCCGATGAACGCCGTTACTTCGAGCTGACGAATCGTCAGGGTGACGTCACGGACCGCCCTGAAGTCCCCGTAGAAAACGCTGAGGTCCTTAATGTCGAATACCGTGCTTGCAGCCTGGTTCGCATCAGCCGTTCCGGACACGGGTACAGAGAGCCCTCGGAGCGGCGAATCGCTCGTTTGTTCGTTGTCCACCGTGTGGGGTGCTCCTTGCTTCATGACGGCTTGATTCACAGCCCGGACCGCCGACGCTCAAATCGGGTGCGCAGGACGACCGCCACCACATTGAACAGGAAGACGAGCAGGAGGAGCAGGAGAGCGGCCCCAGCAGCAGCATTCTCCCAGTCGACCTTGCCGGGACGGCCGGGGCGGCCGGACCAGTTGTAGATGAGGATGGGAAGCGCTGTGAACCGTTCGGTGAGTCCGGTCCTCGGCAGCAGGCCCGTAATTGCCCCGACGAGGATGAGCGGGGCCGCCTCACCGAGGGCCCGCGCCACGGACAGCACGAGACCGGTGAGGATGCCGGGGGCCGCGTACGGCAGCGTCATGTCCCGGGTGACCTCCCACTTCGTCGCTCCGACTCCGTAGCCGGCCTCGCGGAGACCCTGCGGGACGGCGCGGATCGCCTCGGACGCCGTGATGATCACGATGGGCAGCACGAGGACAGAGAGGGTAAGCGCCGCGGCAACGACGGTCTCGCCTTTGGTTACCGGATCGAGCCACTGGACGAAGATGATGAGCCCCAGCACACCGAAAATCACAGCCGGCACGCCCGCCAGGTTCCGGATATTGATCCGGACGAAACGGGCAAGCGGCCCCTGCTTGGAGTACTCCTCCAGGTAGATCGCTGCCGCTATCCCGACGGGGAAGGCGAACACGATCACGCCGAGACCGATGAAGAACGAGCCATACAGTCCGGGCCACAGCCCGATCTTGGTCGGCTCGGAGCCGATCGTCCCGGTAAGGAATCCGGTGCCACGATTGGTCAGCATCGGGATGCCCTTAACCATCACCTGACCGATGAGCGTGAAGAGCACGAGGAGCGCGAACAGCATCGAGAGCACGAGCGCCACGTGCAGCGCGACCCCTGCGGGGTTGCGCTGCTTACGCGTCAGCGCCTCACGGATGTTCACGGACTTGATTCCGGGTGCCTGAGTTGCGGTCATGTTCGGGCGCTCACTCAGTACTTCATTCGGACGCGCTGGACAAAGCGGTCTCCAATGAGGTTCAGGACCATAGTCAGTAAGAACAGCACGAGGCCGAGGAAGAACAGCGCGTTGAACGACGCTCCCTTGACGGCTTGATCGGTGCCGCCGGCGGCATTGGTCATCGCGGCAGTGAGGGTGAGCCCGCCCTCGAGCGGGTTCCTCGAGAACGGGCCGGAACCGTCTGGTCCGCCCGCCATCGTGGCCACCATTGTCTCGCCGATGGCGCGTGACACTGCGATCACGAATGCGGCGACGAGGCCGGACACCGCTGCCGGGAGCACGATCTTGGCGGTCGTGGTGGATTTGCGCGCGCCCACCCCGTAGCTCGCCTCGCGGAGGGGGTGCGGGACGGCTCGAAGCGCGTCCTCAGAGATGGATGCCATGATCGGGATCACGAGGATGCCGATACCGAGACCGCCGGCGAGCATGGACTTGTTGGAGCGGGGGTCGAACAGCCGTTCCACGATCTCGGGCTGGATGAACCTCAGGGCGAAGTACCCCACGACCACCGACGGGATACCCGCAAGGACCTCAATGATCGGCTTGATGACCGAGCGCACGCGAGGCTTCGCGTACTCGGACAGGTAGATCGCTGTGCCGAGGCCGACAGGCACGGCAACGACCATTGCGATGAGCCCCATGATGACGCTCGCGACCAAGAGTGTGGTCAGGTCGAAGCGGTCGCGCCTGGGGAACCAACCCGAGTCCTTCAGCTGACCGAAATCGATCTGGCGGAGGAACTGGATGGCTCCCCTCGTGAGCACAAAGAGGATGAGACCTCCGATGACCACCGACACACCTGCGGCTGCAAAGAAGGTCGCCTTCATGCGCTGCTCTTTGCGCCGTCGGCGAGCATTTCCGCGAAGGTCGGCGAGCGTGATTCTGACGTTTCCTGTTGTCACTGCCTGCCCTCCCTCTCGATCCGGCTTCGGTATTGATCTTGCTACAAACGAGGGGGTTGGGCACCACCTTCGTGGTGCCCAACCCTCCTCGCATCACTCCGTTGTTGTTGGTCAGGCTTTTGCGGCAGTCCAAGCGGCGACGCTGGCCTGGATCTTGTCCGCACCGAGCGGCACGTAGCCAGCAGCAGGGACCTCAGCAAGGCCCTGCTCGCTCAGATACAGGCTCACGTAAGCGACCACTGCCGGGTTTGCTGCGGCCTTGGCCTTGTTCACGTAGATGTACAGCGTCCGGCTAAACGGGTACGAGCCGTCGGCGATGGTCTCGGGTGACGGGAGGACGCAGGCGCCTTCCTTGTTCGCGATAGCAATCGCCTTCATCCGCGCTGCCTCGGCCACGTAGAACGCATACCCAACCCAGCCGAGGGAGTCATCCGAACCCTCGATGCCCTCGACAATCAGGTTGTCGTTCGCGCTCGACGAGTAGTCGGCACGGACAGCCGCCTTCTCGATCTTGCGCTCGGCGGCGATCGACTTGATCGCGAACTCGACGAAGGTGTCGTAGGTGCCCGACTCCTCGCCGGGGCCGCTCACCACGAGATCAGCATCCGGGAGGTTGTTGTACTTCGAGCCGAGCTCAGTGGCCAATGCGTTCGCATCGCTCCACTTGCTCACGGTGCCCTCGGACTCCGGCCCGAGCAGCGCGTAGAGCGCCTTGGTATCCAGGCAATCAACGGTCGTGTTCTTCGGGCTCGTGGCAACTGTCAGGCCGTCGATAGCGATTGCCAGTTCGATGTACTCCACCCCACCGGTCTTGCACGCCTCGGCCTCGGTGTCCTTGATCTTGCGACTGGCGTCGGAGATGTCGGCACCACCGGCGCAGAACGTCTTGAAGCCGTCGCCGGTGCCGGGGCCCTCCACGGTGACGGCAAGGCCGCCGCCGCTCAGGGTCTTGGCAAGCTCGCCAACCTTGATGGAGATCGGCTCGACAGTGGAAGAACCCGTAACGAACACGTTGCCCTTGACACCCGAGAGGTCCAGCCCACCGGCAGTGGTCGTCTCGGTCGCCGCCGTTGTCTCGGTGGCCGCCGTGGTCTCGGGTGCGGCTGTCGTCTCGGTGGACTCCTTCTTGTCGCCGCACGCTGCGGCGGTGAGGGCGAGCGCTACGGCTGCGCCGATGAAGGAAACACGCTTGGAAATATTCACGTTGTGCTTTTTCTCCTGATCGGGGGTTGTTAAGCACTCCGGAACCTAAAGAATCAGGGTGTCAGCCATCTTTTGCGACAATGAACAGAAGGTGAACGGTCGGCAACGGCCGGGGAAACCAACTGCCGAGCGATCACCAATATTGCCTCTGAACAGGGATTTCTCAGGTTAACGGTGGGGAAACGATGGCCGGCCGCTTGCGCCGGCGCAAGAGTCGACGCACCAGATGGAACGTCAGTCGAACGACGAGCGTCAGCACGGCGAGACCGAAGATTCCAGCGAGTACCACGAACAACGTCGGTTGATTCTTGGTTGTCGTGGTCGCCGTAGTGGACAGCCCGAATGCTGTTGTAGTCGCTCGCCACACGTACGTGCCGTAGACCGGGGACGACAGCCTGAGCCGAACGGTCTCACGCCAGGTGCCCCGTGGTCCGATGTCGTCAATCTTAGGAAACGCCACGTCCCTGATCGAGTCTTCGGTGTTCCGACCAACCTCAACGGCGATCGCGGCGCCCTGCAGCACAGACGCAGAAGTGTTCTGCAGGATGACCGTCACGTCGTACCACGTTGCACCCGCAAGGCTCGTGCGTGCCCTCGCCCACAGGCCGTCGTCGGCCGGTTCGGCAACGATGGAGACCTGAAGCGGGATGATCCCCTTGCCGCTGTCAACTACCGGCGCAATCGGGTGTCCAAGCAACGTGAACGCAGCCACCGCAACCTCGTCGAACCGGTCACTGGCCGCCTGAATGATGCAGGGGCACGGTGCGGGAGGCTTCGTGACGATGAAGTCGGCGAGAAAGACCTTGCTGTCGCTCGGGACCTCAACGGTCTTCGCGTCAGGAACGTTGCAGTCGACCGAACCGCGCCGGCCTTCGTTCCCGCACACGGTGACGGTCAGGACTTTCGCGGTGAAGTCGCTGAGCCTGATCGAAACCGTTGATCCGACAGCAATCTCCTTGACGACGAGGCTGACCGATGGACCGCCGCCATTCGACGTGGGCTTCCCCGGCGTAACTCTCGCTGTCGTCGATGGCGTTGAGTCCGTCGCAGCCGTGGTCGTCGGTGCATCAGCAGCATGCGCAGGTGCCATCACGATTGCGTTCACGAGTGCGGACACCACTAGCGAGGCACCTACCACGATGACACGGCGGAGCAATCGAGGGATCGAAGCCGAGAGACAATTCATACGAGCACGGGCTCCTGCTCGTCAGAGCCTGAATCGCCGCCGGGGTTCCCGTCGATCTCGTTCCCATCGGAATCATCGGGATCCCGGTATCGGCGCACAATGCGCCAGACAACGAGCAACGCCAGCAGCACCACAAGGACAAGCAAGAGGAGAAGGGGAGGCGCAAACGTTTGGGCGGATCGACGTGTTGGCTGAGAGGCTGCCTCGTCCCCACCTGCGGCCGGCGTGACGGTAACCGACGCCTTGGCCACAAAAAGTGCGGGGACACCTCGCACATCCTCGGCGAGTTCAATACTTTGGCCAGGCAGGAGTTCTGGGAACGCTCTCTCACCGAGATCGTGCTTGCCTGTACCGAATGCGCCCTTGACCGTAAGGCGGTACGTGCCCGCTTGGCGGACGTTGCCGAGGTTGGCGATGCGGAAGCGCACCCGAACCTTCCCGCCCGCGGGGTTCAGGCCCCCATCGTAGGACACCCGGAATGCCTCGGTGGAAAGGTTCGACCGAAGCTGACCGCGAACTCGAAGATAGAGACGGACTCCGGTCCGGCGGAAGACCAACAACGTGTTCGTCTTGCCGGGCTTGGTGGGCGTCTCGTTTGATGCGACGATGCCCCCCACGTGGTCGCCGGGGTTTGCGCCAGCCGGAACGGTGATGGTGTAGGGAATCAGCAACTGCTTGCCCGCCGGGATGGTGACGTTCTCTTGTGCGAGTGCGATCCACGAGCCGACGTCAGTTGGCTTCGCATCGCCCGAGAGCAACGCAAAACTGCCGTCCGGATTGTTGAGGCCGTCGGTGGCATAGACGCGGAGATTCAGCGGCACATTTCCGTAGTTCTGCACGCTGACGGAGTCCTTGACGGTTACTCCGCCATCGGAGTCGTAGGAGAAGTAGGCGCGTTGGCCGTCCCCGCCGGGAACGATAGTCCAGCTCTGGATGACCTCGTCGCCGGGCTTGAGCGGCGCACCATTCGGCAGCGCCAAGGAGGTAGTCGGTGAACTAGCGGTCGGCGAAGACGTTGCCGGCGGATCGGCGGCAACGGCGGGCCCAGCGCTGAGGGAAGCAACGAGGGTGCCCAGGAGCGCTGCAAGTGTGAGCCGGGAGAGCGGAGCGGTGAAGGATCGTGCGTGCATGGTGTGTCGTCCGTAAATGCCAGTGGCGGTATGGGGCGACTGCCGCCCCATACCGCCGAACCGAAGTGAAGTTGGAAGGTGTGTCTTGCTCAGATGAGCGACAGCGTCACGCTGCCCGTGTAGACCTGAGCATCTGCCGTGACCGGGATGAGCATGAGCAGTCGTCCGTCAATCTTCGCCTCGCCGAGTCCTGCTCCGGCCGCAGCCGATGCGAGGACGTTCGGGGTGGCATCGCCGAGACCGTCACCGCTCGATACACCGGTACCGGGGAGAACGGTTGCGCCTGCGGTGGCAACCTGATCGTACGTGCCGTATGCCGCGGACGTTGCGGTGACCTTCGGGATCCAGCCGAGATAGTTGCCACTGAACGAACCGCTGACCGAACCCGTGAGGTTTCCGGCTGTGGCGGTGACGCTCCAACCGAGGTCGGAGTCGCGGGTGTCGAGCACGGTCACCTGGCTGAGCCGTCCGTTGGCGGTAAAGAAGTTACCGCCGAGGCTGGCGTCATCAGCGAGGCGCACAAGTTCTGCCGTGCCCATGTCCAAGGTACACGCCGCGCTGCCGCCGCCTGCCTCGGTTCCCGAGCCCGTTGCCGTTGCCGACGTGAGGGTCTTCGGGAATCCGGGGAACAAACCGCTCGTTGCGGTGAACGAGTCCAGAGCGCCGTACACGCCGCACTTCACGTAGATGAGCAGGGCACCCGCCGGGCGAGTGACACTGTTGTCCTGACCGATGACCTGGTTGGAGTTCGGTGTTGCCTGAACCTGTGCGGCTGTACCGGCGAAGCTACCGCCACCCGTCGGGCTGTCGGAGTACGCCGATGGTGTGATGGTGAACGTGTAAAGCACGCCACCGGTCAGGCCGGTGATCGTCCTCGACGTACCGCTCACACCCGTGTACGGACCGGCGACAAAGGCGGAAGTTCCGGTGTTCGGGCTAACCGTGATGGTGTACGTCGTCGGGGCCGGGCTCGGTGCAGTCCACGTCAGGGCGACCTGCTCCGTTCCGGGGGTTCCCTGCAGGTTGGTCACCGCTCCACGCTGAGCGGGGTTCGGCGTCGAGGTACCCGTGCTGGACAGCGTGCTGTTACCGACGCTGTTCGTGGCAAGTGCCTTGAAGCAGTACGTCGTGCCGTTGGTGAGACCTGTCACGACGAGGGGCGACGAGGCACCGGTAACGTTTTTGGCGCTGTCCTCTGTCGTGCAGGTGGAGTCGTACACCTTGACCGTATAGCCGGTGGTCGACGGGTTCCCGTCGATCGTCGTGCCAGCGGTGAACGCAACCGACACCTGTCCGTCCCCGGCAGTCCGTGCGCCGAGCGTCGGGGCGTTGGGCACGAAGCCCACCTTGTAGGTGAAGTTGTTCACGCCGCCCGTGCTGTTGTCCGCAGTGATCGTGAGCGGCGTCTTCCAGTACTTGACATTCTCGGTGGTCGTGGCGTCGTTGAGGGCACAGGCCACACCGATCCAGTACTGGCCCGCCGACACCGACGAGAACGCTGCGTTCTTGAACGACAGTCCCGTGAGTTGGCTGGTGGGCACATCTGCCGTGCTGAGGCCCGGGTTGATGTTCTTGACCTGCGTACCGTTCGCGTAGCGCAGGTACGCCGTGAAGCTCGCACCAGTCGGTGCGGCAAAGTTGAACACCATTGTCGCCGGATCCTCGGAGCGAGGCGTGATGAAGGTCTGGACCGAGTAGTTGCTCGATGCATCACCCGGGCAAACCTGCCCACTCGAGAAGCCGAGAGCGAAGTTGTCGTCGCTCTTGCCGCTCGAGGGCGTGACATCGACGGTTCCGGTTGCGGAGGATGGATCAGTCTGTGCGGCGCTGGCAGTGGTGGCGTTTGCCACCACAACCAGCCCGCCGGCGAGGGCTGAGAGCCCCGCCAGGGTCGCCGCGAGGCGCTTTCCGTTGCGTTTCAAGTTGGTTCCCTTTCGGAGAGTTCGTTCTGTTGTCGAAAAGTTGGTGTTGCGTAGCCGGGTCAGCCGTTGTTGGCGACGAGGCCGCCCTTAGTGGTGCTGTTTCCGCAGCCCGTGCTCGCGTCGTTGCCGAGGCTGAGGAAGCCGAATGAGTTCACGATGGCCTGTGCAGCGCTGCCACACATCAGCGAGGTCGAGCCCTTGAACATCTCGATAATGGCGGCGTCGCCGGTCGAGTTGTCGAGGTTGGCGCTGAGCACCATGTTGTAGACGTTGCGGTTCCAGTTCGTGTCGTTGAATCCGTCGGTGTTCGGCGACCACTTGCTGCCAACAGCGTTACCGGCGGTGTAGGTCACGAAGGTCTTGCCACCGGCCAGGCCGAGGGACACACCGGTACCCGGAGCAGGCGAGGAGAGCCCGTTCGACTTGGAGACCCAAGCACTTGCGGCGAAGCCGACAACCACCTGCACGTCCTTGCATGACACTGCAGGGTCGCCTGCAACGCCATCGCAGATCGCGTTCGTTGTGGTGAGCAGGGCGTCTGCCTTGGCCTTGAGTTCCGGGCCGTGGTTCTCCTGGAGGCGGGAGCCGTTGCCGATGCCATTGCAGAAGGCCGTGCCGATTCCTTCCTGCGACGAGGTGTTACCCGTCTTGCCGTACCACGTCTTGTAGGTACCGGAGGAGGTCTGGATTCCGCAGGGGACGATCACCGTGTTGTTCTTCACGAGCACGCCGTTGGTGTACAGGGTGGTCAGCTCCGCCTTCGTGAGTGTGTCGACGGCGTCGTGGCACGCCTCCGCTCCTGTTCCGCAGACGGAATCCGACGAGGTCTTCGGCTTGCTGTAGGCGAAGGTGAGCGCATCCACGCCGAACGGAAGAGCCGTGATATCGGTGCCAACGGCGTTCGAAACGCTTGAGGAGGAGCGTGCAAAGTCGACGAGTCCCGCGATGTTGCGGCTGCTGTTGCAGCTCGCTGCAGTGATGGCTGCGGTCACGGTGAGTCCGGTGTACCACACGCCGCCGGCCTGACGACTGAGGACCTTCTGACCCTCACCCGAGCCGTTCGGGCGCAGGATGAGCGGCGAGCCGAGCTTGGTGGCGATGCACTCGCGTTTGGTGGCATCCGCCTCACCGGGGATCGTGGCATCGAAGTTGACAAGCTGCTTGTAGCCGGTCGCCTCAGAGGTCACGAGGGGGGTGTAGGTCTTTCCATTCGCAAACCCACCAAGGGCGTTAACGACGTCCTGGGTCGTGTCGGAGCCGAATCCGAACAACGGCGCCTTGTACTGCTGGGGCTCGGCGTTTGCCGTGTGCGTACCGGCGATCCCTGCACCGGCCAGGCCGGCGAGCGCTGCAGCACCAGCCACGAGGCTGATGATTTTCTTTGTGGTCTGTGACGACATGGTGGTCAACGTTCCCTTTCGACATGCGAGTTGCGCCCGGGTCGTTCCCGGTCGGCCAGGTCAATCGCGACCCAACGCTTTGCACTGTCTCAGAGCAAGGTGTCACCAAGGTGTCCGCACTATGTACTCAGGATCTCTCAACGATGAGTTCATCTGGATGACGCTTGTGCGTCAGCCAAATTGACCAGTGACGTACGCAGCGGTGCGGCTGTCCTGTGGTGACCCGAACATTGCCGACGTCGGCCCGTATTCAACGATGTGACCGGGCGCCCCATCCTGCGCAAGAAAGAACGCACATTGGTCAGACACGCGAGCCGCTTGCTGCATGTTGTGCGTCACAATCACGATGGTGACCTCGGACTTGAGCTCGGAGATGGTTTCCTCAATACGGAACGTCGACGTCGGATCGAGCGCCGAACAGGGTTCGTCCATCAGCAGCACTCGCGGCCGGATCGCGAGAGCTCGAGCGATGCAGAGTCGCTGCTGCTGGCCTCCAGAAAGTCCACCGCCGGGCTGGCGCAGACGGTCGCGCACTTCCCTCCACAGCCCTGCCTTGGAGAGGCATTGCTCGACGATCTCGTCCCTGACCGAGGTCGGTACTTTCAGCCCAGTTAGCCGAAGGCTCGCGACAACGTTGTCGTAGATCGACATCGCTGGGAACGGGTTTGGCTTCTGGAACACCATTCCAATCTGCCGTCTTGCATCGGTTAGCCGACGGGTTGCGTCGTAAATATCCTCGCCGTCGAGCAACACCTCCCCGGCGAGCGATGCCGAAGGAATCATCTCGTGCATCCGGTTCAGGATGCGCAGAAACGTTGACTTGCCACAGCCCGACGGACCAATGAGCGCGGTCACCTGACCCGCCTCCATGTCGAGCGACACACGGTCAAGGACCTGCCGGCTCGAGAACCACGCGGAGATCTCCCGGGCCTCGATACCGATCAACGGCTTTGCGGTGGTGACTTGGGCAGTGCCGTGGTCCGAACGGCGTCCGCGGCTACGCGGAGCATCCTCGTTACCCGACTTTTCGTTTCGTACGGTGATCATGGGTTCCTCACTCGATGGTGATCAGACAACGTTGGGGAGCAATCGAAAGAATTCGTCCCACACCAGATTGCTCACGAGCAACAGGACTGGTGTACCGACGATCCAGGTCAGCGCGTGCCCCCACCTGTGCCATGACCACAGGGCGCCGATGACGGATATCAACAGTAACTGGAGCCAGAGTACGAGCGCCCACAGTGTTCGGGAGTCGCTCGATCCGGCCTGTTCCTCGCCCGGCAGTGTTGCCGACGTCAGCACTCTCGTCGGTCCCCCTACCGCTTCGCCCTGTAGATCAGCGTCCACCCACAGCACCCCGCTCGGGTTGAGTCCACTACCGCCGGCGGTCGCCAGCACAAGTCGGGACGCACGCCCGCGTGGCACCTCGGGGAGCGGATCCCCCGCTCGCCGAATGCCGATTACGACGAACCGGAAGACACCTTGTGCTGTGGTTGCGAGGATCTCGTTTCTTAGCTTGATCTGGTTCAGCGAGGAAAACGGCCCGCCGAACAGCATTCGACGACCAACGATCACACTGCGACCGACCTGCCCTGGAAGCGGTGTGTCACGGCGATGTCCCGGGCCTGCATAGAGGTTGGAAGCCGACGTCCCCTCAACAACAACTTCCTCCACACCCAGCGCGGGAATCTGAAGGTACGCAACGGGTGTACCTGCGCTCACGAGTTGACCCTCGCCGTCCAGCGAACCGACCGGGGCGGTGCCCGTGGCTAATGCACTGCGGAAGCGGTCGTGGAGTCTCTGTTGCGACGCGCTGTGCTGGATACGGCTCGCCACGAAGAGTTGAAGGACGGCCGACACCATCAGGACAAAGAGCATCAGGACAGCACCGCGGACGAGAGCAACGCGTTCGCTCGACAGTCGGATCGATGGCACACCGGACCAGCCGCTGGTCTCCGCCTCGATTTGATCAACAACCATGGATTCCTCATCATCGGTGAGTATCAGTGAGGACTTCACGACGGCACCATCCGATTTACTCGCCGTCTGCGCGCGATGAATACGACCACTACGACGAGCACCAGTGCCACCCCAAGCGCGACACCAAGTGGTGTTAACAGGTTGTGTCCCTTGCTCGCAACGGGCGAGGCGCCGCCGCCGCTCAACGATCCTGCCCCGATGATCCGCTCGTTGCTGGAAGCCGGGAGTGTCTGCGCGAGGACACCAGCGGTGGTCGTAGTGGTTGGCTCTGCATCCAACACATTCGCTGTGGCAGCGAGGGTTGTTGGCGGCTGCACGGTGCTCACAACGGACTGGACCGTTTCGCTTCCTGCTACTGCTGCGCTATCGCCTTCCGAGGACGTGTCTGCCGGCTGATCAAGCAGCGACATGAAGACGCTTCGATTAGCTGGTGACGAGATGGCCACCTGCCGAGCCCAGAATCGGGTCGTGTGGGTAACTCCCTCGGCGTCCTGCTTCGTGCAGGCAACACCGATCCAGTACTCCCCTGCCGGTATGGCATTGAACGCCTTGCCCGAGAACGTCAGATCGTCGGGAGGGATCACCTGTCCGTCGGTCAGTCCCGGATTGCGGTTGCGGACCCAGCTCTGCGTGGTGTCTCGCAGCCCGCTCGTGAAGCCTCTGCCCTTCGGGAGTCCGAGCGAGTACGTCAAGGACGCGGGATCATTCTCGATCGGCGTGAGGAAGGTCTGCCAGAGGTACCCGGCCTCGCTGTCGCCCTGACAACGTTGCCGCGAAGCGAACGTCATCGACAGCACGTCGTCCCGCTGCGAGGGCTCAGGTGTAATCAGGAGAACCGGCGCCGTGTCAGCCCGTGCCGAACCGACACCGACGATCAGCAGTCCAGCGAACGACATCAGCAGTGCAACGCCCAAGACAGCGATGGAGCCGATCCACTTCGGCGGCTTCATCTTGGGACATCTTTCTCGATCGTTGCACGCTGTGCTCGCGACGCCCGCACGAATGTTGCCACAGAAACGATCAGCACCAGAACGCAGACCACTGCGAGCACAATCCAGAGGGTGTTGGACCGTTTGTCGAGGTTCTCTGCCTTCTGGAGGGTCCTCCACTGCATGGTGGTTGGTGACGACTCAATAGAGATCAGCGTGTCCCAATACTGGGCTGTGACGCCCTTACCGTCCGTACACGCAACCCCCATGCGGTACTCGCCGCTCGGCAGATAATTGATCGGCAGGCGTTTGAAGCTAAACGATGGCAGTTCGATGATCTGTGCCGGTTGGCCTGGCTCGGAGTTTGCTCCGAGAAGTTGGTTCATGTACGGCCGGCCCTCGGAGGTATAGAGCGCAACGCGGGCGTCGTTCTCTGGGCCTTCCGGGCCGGTCACCATGTAGCGCAACGATCCGGGATCATCCGTGCTCGGCACGACAAAACTCTGCACACGCCAGTCGTCATTCATGCTGTCCCCGGGACACGTTGCGCCGCGGGGAAGCCGGAGTGAGAACGCTGACTCGTGCGTGCCCTCGATGAACGGACGCAGTCGGTTCTTCGCCTGCACCGCCTCGGCATCGCCCGATCTGCGAGCCGCCGCTACTGCTGTGCCAGCAGAGAGTTGCCCCTGGAGAAGGAGACCAACCACCACTGCAAATAGCGCGAGGAGGTGACGAACGGTATGGAGCCTGACGATCATTGCTCTACCCATCTGCTAGGGAGTCGACGGCGGACTGCAGGTATCAACGTCTCCCTTGATGTCAGTGCAGCGGCGAGCCCCGATCCGACGAGTAGCGCCAACAACACCAGAGCCGTGAGGCGACTCGAACCCAGCGAGGTTCCCGGTGTGAGCGGCCGCTCGGCTCCGCCCAAGGCCAGCGAGGTCTCCGGCACCGAGGTACCAATCGCCGCGGCCGTGCTTGATGTCGGTATCGAGGTGTCGGGGACGGTCGAATCCAGCGTTTCGGGGATTGTCGTGGTGAAGAACCCTCCGCCACCGCCGCCGGGCGGTGCGCGCATCGACAGCACCTTCGCGGCCGCTTCGGTTGCCTGAGCCTTGAGGGTCTCCGAGAGTGGAACGTAGCCCGGCGGTAGATCGCCGAGGGCCAAGCCTGCCTGTTGGCCTTGCTCGGCTGCGTACTTAAGAAACGCCGCGTAGTCGGCACGGGCTGCGGTGGAAATGGCCAGAGGGGAAATCGCCGCGTAGGTCAAGGTCGTCAGCGGATAGGCGTCGGGCGCCGGCGTGCTGAGTTTCGGCTCGAGGAACGTGGGTTCCTCGCCGGGTGCCATCGCAGCCACACCAGCGACCAGTGCATCGTTTGTCGGCGCGATGAACCGGCGGGACTCACCATTGTCACCGGGCCTGCTGAGCCATGCCGTCTGCAATCCGTACTGGAATGCGGAGGGAGTATCCGTAAGCGTCAGCATCGAGCGGTAACCGGCCAGTTGGGGTCCCTCTCGTTTCCAGGCATCTGCCGGAGTCGCTGCGTAGATATTGAACTCCACCCGGGCACCATCGGCGGCTGCACGAGTGATCTGTGCACCGTTCATGAGCCCACCGGTATACGGAAGCCACTCCGTTCCGCAGAGCGGGGCGGGGACGACCGAGCCGAGCGAAGGGGCCTGATAACAGTACGGATCGCTCTTCGGGAATGAGTTAGGCACGGGTTCCCCAAACGCCACTCCCGACGGGTTGAGCACAACATCGGCGGCGTACACCGGGTTCACCTTCATTCCCCACGGATCCGGCACGCCCGAAAGCCACGACTTGGCCTCTGGATCGTCGAGCACGTAGTTCCACAACTGTTTCGCAGCGTCCGATGGACCTGAAGGGAGTTGCATACCGCTGAAGTTTCGCGGGCTCGAGTTCTGAAGGAGCGCGAACTCGGGGTTGAACTGAAGGAAATCAGGGTCAGTTCCAAGGTGGAGTGCGTTATCCGCCAACCAAGAGAAGCTGGGGATCTCACCGTTGATCGCCACACTTCGTACGTACGACTGCGTCAACAACTTCGCGATCAAACGGGGCGTGAGCTTCATGGTTGCAACTCGCACGCCTGCCAGTTCTTGTTCCTCCTGAGGGGCGTCTACTTTTGGGACCCGCTCAACGTTGAAGCCAACTACGAGGCCGGATGCTGTCAACGGCGCGTACACAATGGGCTTCGTCGTGTCGTAGGTTCCCGAGGCGAGCGGTCGCGACACCACGACGAGGCCCGGCGAACCCTCAACCGGGTTTGCAAGCTGACCACGCGCAGCGTCATCCCCGATCGTTGCGTAGGAAAAAGGAGGTAGCCCACCGCCTGTGCAGAGCGCAGGCTGCCAACTTCCGATCGCCGTGAGCGCTACTTCGCTACCCGCAATGCGACGGTCCTGCTTGCGGATGTCACAAGGCGAGTCCACCGGGTTGAAGCTGAGCGGGATCGCAATTCGATTGGCCCAAACGAGTGGCGAGAGCGGTGAGGTGGCGACACCAAACTGTTCAGGACGGGCCCCCCCAAACGGCGTGCCAGCGTTCTCCTCTGCTGCAGTTCCACGAGGCACGACGACGATCCAGCACTGAGGAACTTTCTTGCCGCCACCTTCGACAGGCTGCACTCGCTGACCGCAGCCGAGCCCTGTGGACTGGTTACCGGTGTTCAGCTGGAACAGGTCTGCACCGTTACCCTGGGCATCCGTGGTCGCCCCAGCGATTTCGTTGGTAGTGATCTCGTTGAAATACGAATTCAACCAGTAGTTGCCACCCACGATGGCTGGATTGAAGTTCGGGTTCGCGTGGACGTTCACCACGTCGCCGGTGACCGACCGAAACGGCCTCCACACGTTCGTTGTCCGGGAGTCGGTAAAGCCGACTGTAGGGTCGTACCCAGCCCAATCGGAACGGAAGATCACGCGAGACGTAGCCAGCACATTGGGATACACGCCGGCCGGCGGACCGTTGTAGTTGCCGCCCACCGCGCCCTGCACGCACTGTTCGGGCGGTGGTCCCGGGTTGTCCGGAATAGCAGCATCGTCATCGCCCCAGCACTGGAAGATCTGCATGAAATTGGCCGCAAAACGACCGGGACCTTGAACCGTTGGTTCGCCACCCGTCCAGGTGATGGAGACAGCCTGGTTTGCCAACTTCTCCGTCTGGTTGACCGAGATCCGAAGGCTGGAGAACCTCCCGCGTCCGCTCACGGTGACACGCGACGCAGTATTGGGCAGCGCGGTGTCTGTTCCCTGGCTCCCCGGCACCGGTGAGCCCGTTGCGAAGGAAGCCGTAATACCACCTGCGGTCGCCGCAAGTGTCAGGCCTGCCGATACGGCAAGGGCAGCAGCGCCAAGAACACCTCGTCGTTTCACTGGGCTCCCCGCCGGCCAAGGCGTCGCCATGCGAAGCCAGGTACGAAGATCATTGCGAGAATCATGAGGCCCACGAGCAAGCCGATTCCGAGCCCCGCGGACTCACGCTTCAGCGTGGTGGTAACGACGTCGCCGACCGGCACCGCACCGGCCGAACCGTCCACTGCGCTACCGCCTTCCGGGGTGCCCCCATCGCCTTGACCGTCAACCCCACTGGGAACGGTGTCACCAGTCGCCGGATCAGCGCCGGTATCGGTAATTCCCCCCGGTCCCGTCGCTCCATCGACTGTCGTGTCGCCACCCGAGCTCGTTCCCCCGCTCGGGGAACCGCCACCGCTGGCGCCAGACTTCACCGCAGTCGGCACGTTCTTCAAACCACCCGTTCCGTTCGGGCATTGCAGCGAACCCTTCTTGTCGCACACCTTGGGCTGCGGTGCCTTCTTGGCGAGCAGGTTGGCCCCATCCGACGAGAACGTGGGGTTGTTGCACTTCGAGATGTCGACCGACTGCACCTCGACGCCCGGGATCTTTGCGATCTGTTCGAGGCTTGCCCGAACGAGGTTGACCGGCATCGGGGAGTAGCCGAGGGAGGCGGACTGCTGCTGGGCCTGGCACATCATGTAGTAGGCCACGGCGCCGAGCGTGCGTCCCTTCGCCTCGTTGAACTGGCCGGCAACCTTCGTCGGCAGAATGAAGTACGAGTACGAGGAAAGCTGATAACTGCGGGGGTCGGCGTCGGTGTACACACCCTCGAGCTGCTGCGTCAGATACACCGCTGGGTTGCTCGCGTCCTTGTTGATCTTTGCCTTGAGTAGGGACACGGCAACGTTCTGTGGCGTCGGCTCGGTGTAGAAGCCCGCCTTGTTCAGGACCTTCGCCACCGGGAACTGGACGCCGAGCGCGTACGAGTAGTTCACATAGCCAATCGCTCCCTCGGCGAAACTCTGGCTCACGTAGCCAGCGATACCCAAGTCCCCTGATTGTGCGACGACACCCTTCACCGTTGGGTAGAAGGAGGTGTAGCCGCATGCGGGCGCTCGACCGGATCGCTGGCAATAGTCATCCCAGATCGCCTTGTGCATGGCAATCATCCACTTGGTGAATTGCGCGCTCGATCCCGAACCGTCCGAGCGCACCACCGGCACGATGTCGCGCGGAGGAAGCGTCAGACCGGGGTTATCGGCGGCGATAGCAGGGTCGTCCCACTTGGTGATCACCCGGGTGAAGATCTTTGCGACGTTCTCGCCGGACAGGCGAAGATTGGTCACGCGTTTGCCGTTGATCTTCAGGTTGTACATAAAGGACGTTCCGCCGGCGACGACAGGGATGTAGGCGTAACTCCCCGGAGCTGGGTTCTCCGGAGCCGAGCCGTCCTCCGGCGCGAATTGGAACGGGATATCCGACGCCGCGAAGTCAACCGTTCCGTTCAGGAAGTTCTTCCGCCCTGATGTCGAGCCACTCGGGTTGTAATCCATGGTGATACCGAACTGACGGACGTTCACCCGTACCGCGTCGATCGCATTCGCCGCCCACGAGGACCCTTCTCCCGAGATTCGCTGGTAGCCACCGTCAGCCGAAGCGGAGGTCGCAACCACACTCAGGCCACAGGCGAGACCGACGGCGAGCGCCACGGCGCGCGCAATGTTTCCGGCCCGACTACGTCGCTGCAACGTCTTCATCTGCTTCCTCCTACAACTATCTCAATCCGCCCGAGATCCTTCGCCGAACGGCGCAACATGCGGCGGGCTTGGCGTTTCGATTGTCGGCCTACGGGGCGTCCGGCGATCACACGCGCAATGGTGAACAGGGCGAGCACCAGCACCATCAGTACCGCCGCAGTTGCAAAGCCTCGCTGGATAAGCGCTGGCTGCGGGGAGCGAACGAACTCGAACACCGCTAGCGGCAGGGACATCATCGGGTTGCTTCGCGGATTCGAGTTCGTCGTCGACGTAATACCCGAGACCAGCAGGACCGGTGCTGTCTCACCCACACCGCGCGCAACGCCAAGGATCACAGCGTTGACGAGACCGGACCTGGCCGTAGGCAGCACGACGTGCCAAACGGTTCGCCACTGCGGAGCACCCGTTGCTTCGGAGGCTTCGCGGAGATTCCCGGGGACCAGCCGCAGGACTACCTCGGCGGACCGAACAATGATGGGCAGCATCATGATGCTGATGGCGAGGGAAGCTGCGAAGCCCGACCGCTCAAACCCGAGGATGAGCACCCAGGTGGCGAAGATGAAGAGGCCTGCCAGAATCGAAGGCAGCGCCGTCATTGCTGTCACCACACTGCGCACAAGCCCGCGCATTCGGCTTCGGGTCTCGTTGAGGAAGACAGCGCAGGCAAGGCCGAGGGGTACGGTCACCACGAGTGCCAGGGAAACGATGATGACGGTTCCCAGCATTGCGTGCAGGATTCCGCCGTTCTCGAGTGGGTCGAGCGGACCTGTGTTGCTCATGTCCTGGACGTAGAGGTTCGACTTCATCAGCGCCGTACGACCGCGCCACAGCGTGAACCCCACGACCGATACAAGTGCCGCGCCGGCGATGACCGCGGCGGCAGAGAACAGCGAGCCCATCACACGGTCCACGACCTGCGGTCGGTCCTCAGTGAGGGAAACCAACAGCGCGTAGACAACAACGAACAGGACGAACGCAACCACGACAAAGCCGAGTCGTCCGCGAAACGGGGCAAGTCGGCCAAAGAGCAGTTCGGTCGTAGCGAGAGCCGTGAGACCGGAGCCCAACAGCACCACGACATCCCGACCCGAGATGCGACCGATAGACCGACGGACCTGGGGGGCTGCCGGCTGTGCCAACCGTGGAGGAACCGTCGTAGAAGTCAGGCTCCTCAGTCGTGCTTCGTCGTTGATCTGCTTTGAGGTGTCGGTCATGCTTCGCTCCCGGCACCCGAGCGGGATCGTGCAACAAAAATCGAAGCAACGAAGTTCACCACCAGAGTCATGACGAACAGTGTCAACCCCGCCGCCATCAGCGCGGAAAGCCCGAATCCGGTGGCCTCCGGTGTTCGCAGCGCAATCAGCGAGGACACCGAGTTGCTGCCGTTCTCGAGAACGTGGAAGCTGACATCGAAGCGTGGCGAAATGATGAGGTAGACGGCGATCGTCTCACCGAGGGCACGTCCGAGGCCCAACATGGTTCCGCCGATGATTCCCCCTCGACCGAAGGGCAAGGTCACGGTTCGGATCATTCCCCAACGTGTCGATCCCAGCGCGAATGCGCCCTCTCGTTCTCCGGGAGGAACCTGGGAGAACACCTCACGCATGACCGAGCATGCGATGGGCAGCACCATCATGGACACCACAACACCTGCGATAAAGGTGGACGCCGTGTAGACCGTGCCGCTCGCGAGCGGGCTCGTGGGGTCATCCCCCGACACGTTGAAAAGCGGAATCCAACCGAACCAGGTGGTCAGCCACCGTGACAGCCCGATGATCTGTCCCTGCAGGAAGAAGAGCCCCCAGAGCCCGTACACCACACTCGGCACTGCGGCCATGAGGTCGACAATTGCAATAAAGGTGGACCGAAGCCAACTCGGGACCACCTCAACAATGAACAGTGCGGTCCCCATAGCGAGGGGGAGTGCAATCGCTACTGCAAGGAGTGCGATGAGGACGGTGAAGAGGAGCACTGCGGCAACGCCGAACACCCTCCGGTCCGGTTGCCACGTTGATGTCGTGAAGAACTTGAACCCGACTGCGCGAAAGGCATCCCACGCCTCAATAGTGAGGAAGAGCCCGACCGCAGCCATGACAGCGAGCACACTGATGCCGGTTAGGGACAGTCCGCGATTGAAGTTCCGATCGCCGCGGCCGCGTCGACTGCTGATCTCGCGAGGCGTGGGCGACGGACGTTCGTCGTCTCGAACGGGGAGCGCGGTTTTTGTCTGCATGATCTAGACCGTCCAGGCGATGAGGACAATTACCACGATGAGTAGGGCAACACTGGCTAAAATGACGTCTGCGTGGAAGAGACTCGATAGCCGTCGCTTGCGTCCACTCTCTACCTTGCCCTGCCGATTCCCGACAGTGCTTCTGCCCCGCAGGACTCCTTCATCCCGAAGCACCACCGCAATCGCGGCAGCCAATCGCGCGATGTCAGCGTCGCTCAGCGTCAGCCGATCTTGCTCCGGGTTGCCGGGTGTGTTTCCGGATCCACTGATCACCGTCGATTCCCCTGACTTCTCGCCTGCGCCCACCGGGAATCCCACATACGCCACGAAACGTAAGCCGAAGACGTGACCGCAAGGTGAACGGAAGGGAACGCCCGTGCGGATGTTCGCTGTCTATTCCCGGCCCTCGCAGGTCAAACCACCAGCGAATTCTCCGCCCAGCCAGTGTTAGGCGAGCGGCTTCACGGCCTTCGCTGTGGTCAGTGCCGCGCCGGCTCCCAGAAGGTTGTTGGCCAAGACACGGACCTTGTACGCCGTGCCAGCCGCAAGGCCGGTGATCCGGTATGAGGTTGCTGTGGAGACACCGTCGCTCACCGGGACCCACGTGATTCCACCGTTACTCGACCACTCGATGAGGTAATCGGTGATCGCTGAACCACCGTCGGCAGCGGGAGCGATCCAGGACACGTTCAGCGATGTGGAGGCTCCGGTCGCCTTGAGCGAGCGGACCTTGCCGGGCAGGCTCAGGTACGGCTTTACGGCCTTCGCTGTTCCGGCTTTCTTGCCGTAGCCGGAGAACACGGTGTTCGTGGCCGATACCCGCACCTTGTATCCGGTTCCGTTCACCAGACCTGAGATCGTGTACGTGAGTGCGGTCCCTGCATTCGCGCTGGACCAGGTCACACCGTCGACGGTCCACTCGACGAGGTGGTCGGTGATCACCGAACCGCCGTCACCCTTCGGAGCTTTCCACGTCACGACTACCGACAGGTTGCGCGGAGTCGCCTTCACGGACTGCGGAGCGGTCGGCAGGACCAGATACGGCTTCACTGCTTTCGCCGTCTTGACAGCTGCGCCAATACCGGCGACGTTCTGTGCAGACACCCGCACCTTGTATCCGGTTCCGTTCACCAGACCCGGGATCGTGTAGCTCGTGTCGGTGGAGACGCCATCGCTCGCTGTGCTCCAAGTGGTGCCACCGTTCGACGAATACTCAATGACGTAGTCGGTCAGTGCCGACCCGCCGGTACTCGACGGAGCCTTCCACGTAACGCTGACCGACGTATTGCGTGCAACTGCCTTGAGTCTGCTTACCTTGCCGGGGACGCTGCGGGGAACAACGACGCCGGTTACGAGGTAGGACCCGACTTCGGAACCCTTCTTGGCCGCCACCCGGAATTCGTAGTTGGTGCCGTTTGTCAACTTGCTCACGACGAAAGTGGTGGCCGTCGACACGACACTCTTTGCGTTCGTCCAGGCCCCTCCGTTCTTGCGGTACTCAACCTTGTAGTCCGAGATCGGGCTGAGCGAGGGCCATGCCCCGGCGCTCCAAGAGAGCGTTACCGACTTGTTGCCGGGCGTGGCAGCAAGCGGCACAATCGGGCTTGCGGTATTCGTCGACGAAAGCGCACTGTCGCCGCGGGGGTTCGTCGCCTTGACGGCGAAGCAGTAGGTGGTGCCATTGGTCAGCCCGCTCACGGTGATCGGACTGCTCGAGCCGGACTCGGAGGTGATCCCGGTAGTACACGTCGCATCCTTCACCACGACCGTATAGCCGGTGTCATCCGGGTTGCCGGGCACCTTTACTGCGGGCGTGAACGCAACGTCCACCTCACCCTCGCCCGCCGTCAGGCTTCCGAGTGTCGGCGCTTTCGGGGTGAAGCCGGTCTGATACGTGAAGTTGTTCGCGCCTTGATCGGAAGCGGACGTGATGGTGATCGGCGTTGCCCAGTACTTGACGGTCTGGGTCACGAACGACAGATCGTCCTGTGTACAGGCGATTCCGAGCCAGTATTCGCCGGCGAATCCCGAATACGTGGCATTGGACAGGACCACGTTGGTCGGCGGGACGATCTGACCGTCCGTGAGACCGGGGGTCTTGTTTCGGATCCAGGTGCTGGTGTTGGTGCGCAGGGCCTTGGCACCAACGTCGGATCCGTCGCTTGAACGGGGAAGCCCGGTGTAGTAGGTGAACGTTGCGGGGTCCAACGAGCGCGGGGCGATGAACGTCTGCCAGAGATACCCGGTGTTGAAGTCACCCGGGCAGCTCTGGGAGGTCGAGAACGAGAGTGCGATGGTCGTATCGCTGTTGCCCGAGGTGGGACCGACCGTCACCGTGCCCTCGGCGGCGACGCCACTCGCGAGTGCTAGGGCGGCACTCCCACCGTGGAGGCCCACGGCACCTACGGCTAGACCAAGAGCCGCCAAGATCGACAATCCGAAACACTTCGGCTTGATAAGCACGCTGACGCACCTTCCGGAACGGGGTCGAGAACAACGTCAGCGTGTCGAACAGATGTAACGACGGCCTGACCGGAAGGTGTGCAGAACCTGAACGCTGGGCGTCAACTCGTTGCCGACCATCCGGTGTGTCGGTTATAGGGCCTCAGCGGCGCTGGTTGAGCCGGTGAATCCGGGTCTGCGGATGTACCGCCGACGGATCACCGCGGCGCACCCACTGCCCGTCGGAGCCCAGTTCCCATGCTGCCGCGTCATCGGCCTGCAGTTCCTCGAGCACATTGTCCAGCCTTGTACGGTGCCCTCGGTCGCGCACCGGGACGAGCACCTCGACCCGGCGATCGAGGTTCCGCTCCATCAGGTCTGCAGAGCCAATGAGGTACAGCGGCTTGCCCCTGCCGGATCCGTTCGCGAACCGAAGGATCCGGGAATGCTCGAGGTACCGACCTACCACCGACCGCACACGGATGTTCTCCGAGAGCCCGGGAACCCCGGGTCGGAGGCAGCAGATCCCGCGCACTACCAGATTGATCCGGACACCCACCGCGCTGGCGCGGTACAGAGCCCGAATGAGGTCCGGGTCCACGATTGAGTTGGCCTTGGCCGTGATCTCCCCAGCCGTCCCGCACGCGATCTCGTTGTCGATCAGTTCGTGGAGACGCGGGCGCAGTTGTGTCGGGGCAACGACGATCTTGCGGTACTTCTCCTCCTTCGAGTACCCGGTGAGGTGGTTGAACAGCTCACCAAGGTCCGCCCCGATCTCTGGATCCGCCGTGAAGAGGCCAATGTCCTCGTAGACCCGCGCGGTCCGAGAGTTGTAGTTGCCGGTGCCGATGTGCGCGTACCGGTGCAGACCGTCTTCGTCGTCCCTTACGACCAGCGCACATTTCGAGTGCGTCTTGAGGCCCACGAGGCCGAACATCACGTGCACACCGCTGCGCTCAAGCTTGCGCGCCCAGGTGATGTTGGACTGCTCGTCGAAGCGCGCCTTGAGCTCCACCAGAACGGCTACCTGCACGCCGCGCTCGGCAGCGCGGGCAAGGCTGTCAGCGATATCGCTGTCGTCGGACATGCGGTACAGCGTCATCTTGATCGACTGCACCTTGGGATCATCGGCCGCTGCAGCAACGAAGGACTCGACGGTCTTGCCGAACGATTCGTACGGGTGGTGCACAAAGAGATCGCGCTCGCGCAACGCCTCGAACCAGGTCTTCTCGCCCCGGGCGATCGCCTGCGCTCTGGACGGGGTAGTCCCCCTCCACGGTTCGTCACGCAATGCCGGGCGTTCGAGCGCCGCGAGTTGGAAGAGCGCTGTGAGATCGATGAGCGTCCGGTGCAGTGTGACGTCGTCCTGGTCGAGATCCAGTTCGTCGAGCAGCATACTGAGCATCTCTGAGGGCATGCCGGCCTGTGCCTCCAGCCTCACAGCCCTGCCGAACCTGCGACGGCGCAACTCGATCTCCAGCGCCTCGAGGAGGTCCTCGGCTTCGTCCTCAGCCACAGTGAAATCGGTATTGCGAGTCACCCGGAAGAACCAGTGCTCCTCGATCCGCATCCCGGGGAACAAGTCCCCGAGCTGAGCTGCGATCACCTCTTCGAGTGGCACAAACCGAACACCGTCCGACAGCGCAATGAGCCGCGGAAGCAACGATGGCACCTTGACGCGGGCGAAGCGGCGCTCTCCGTCCTCCGGGTCACTCACCATCACGGCGAGGTTCAGCGACAGGTTGGAGATGTAGGGGAACGGGTGTGCAGGGTCGACCGCGAGCGGGGTCAGCACCGGGAAAAGCCGGTCACGGAACAGCGCAGCGATCTCTTCCCTACCCCGATCGTCGAGCGACGCTGGCGAGACGAGTTCGATCCCCTCAGCCCTCATCGCAGGGAGCAGGTCCCCAATAACGATCCGCTCCTGTTCGGCAACAAGATCTGCAACAAGATCCCCCACCTCGAGCAGTACCCGAGCGGGCGACCGTCCGTCGGGACCGGGCGCTGTGATGCCCGCATCGACTTGGTTCTTGAGGGCGGACACCCGGACCTGGAAAAACTCGTCGAGATTGGCCGAGCAGATAGCGACGAATTTCACGCGTTCCAGCAGGGGAACCTGCTGCTCGCGTGCCTGGGCCAGAACACGCGAATTGAAATCCAGCCAGGACAGTTCCCTGTTCAACAGGGCGTCAACGTCTACATCCCCCATCTGGACGAGAGTACCGATGTTCGGATCGCTGATGCGACCGGAGCAGAAGCGTTCAGCCCCTCGTTCCCGGCCGGATACTCAGCCCTCGGCCTCCACCAGGCCCAGATCCCACTCCACCGTCACGTTCTCTCGCTCGGCATCGCGCGCAATGCGCTCGCGGTTGCGCCGGAACTGCGGGTCGTCCCGGGGCAGCAGAACCAGTCGGGCGAGGATCCGGGTGCGGAACTCGTCGACGACCTGACGATCGCCGTAGTCGCCGTAAACCTCCCAGTGCGGCGACACCGGACCGAGATACACGATGCGCACGTGGGCTCGGGGGGCTTCGGCAGCGACGTCGCTCATGAGGGCTCCTGGGAAGAACGGTGCTGGTCGGAGGATTCCCGAACAGCGGAACGTAAGAATTCTACGGCTTGGGCTCTCCCGCGAGACGGTCGTCACAATTATTACGGAATCATTGCAATGTAATTTGACAGGTGCTTGACTAAGGGAGCCGGAACCGATCGGGGTGCTCAGACGTCTGAATGAGTAACCCGGCACGGAGACGGTGCCCACAAGGCTCTGGGCGGAGCCGCAGAGCAAGGAGTACAACCCCCGATGGACTTGACCGACACCCCCCCGGCCAGTGAGATCACCTCTTGGATGGCGTTCGGCAACTGCCGTGCCTACGCGCCAACAGTGTTTTTCCCGAGTGATGGCGTCGGCGTGGACCGCGCCCGCAAGATCTGCAAAACCTGCACCGTGGCAGACACGTGCTTGGAGTACGCCCTCGAAAACCGCATTGACCACGGGGTTTGGGGTGGGGCTTCCGAGCGGGAGCGTCGCCGCATCCTCAAGCGGCGCCGGGTCGAACTCGGCGTCAGCATCTGAACAATCCACGCGTGCGCGGCCCGAGCCGGCGCCGCTGTACGTAATAGCAAACTACGAAACGAGCGCCCGGACGGGCGCTCGTTTCACGTTCAGGGTCTGGCCACCTCGGTCAGACCCAAAGATTCAGATGGTTCGAGGCGCCGCAGCGCAACGATCACTTGTCGTCGGAGGTTGATGCGCTCTCGGCGCTCTCGGCGGACTCAGCCTTGGCGGCCTCCGCCTTGTCCTTTTCCTTGCTTTTTTGGCCCTCAGCCAGCCCCTTCTTGAACTCTTTCTGGGCTTGCCCCAGGTTCCGAGCCAGTTTGGGAAGCTGAGCGCCGCCGAACAGCACAACGACCACGATGACGATGATTGCCCAGTCGGAGGGCGACTCTAAAATGCCTAGCATTCCCGTAGTCTGCCATGAATATGGCCCGCCGGGTAGTCCGGGTCGACAATTCTTCGGACAGATCGCCGAGGCGAAAAGTGCTCGAGTGCGTGGTCAATGTGAGCGAAGGGCGCAGACCCGCGGTTCTGACACGTCTGGGCTCGCACTGTGGATCCGACCTACTCGATGTCCATTCCGACTCTTTTCACCACCGCAGCGTGTTCACCCTCGCCGGCACTGACGCTGTTCGCCGCCTCACCGTCGCAGCGGTAACCGAACTTGACCTTGCGAATCACACAGGCGTTCACCCGCGCCTCGGGGTGGTCGACGTGGTCCCCTTCGTCGCCCTCCCGGGCTCCACGCTTGCCGATGCGATCGCCGCACGGGACTCCTTTGCACGGTGGGCGTCGTCGGCTCTCGGCGTGCCGTGCTTCCTCTACGGCCCGGAGCGAACCCTGCCCGAGGTTCGCCGGCACGCGTGGTCGGACCTCTCGCCCGACTTCGGGCCACCGACTCCGCACCGCACCGCCGGGGCGATCTGCGTCGGCGCTCGGCCGGTTCTTGTGGCCTACAACGTATACCTCCGCGACAGCGACCTTAAACGGGCCAAGCAGGTCGCTTCGCTTATACGGGGCCCTCATCTACGGGCCCTCGGCCTGCAGGTGGGTAACCGCGTTCAGGTGAGTATGAACCTCATCGAACCCGCAGTGACCGGACCCGCTCAGGCATACGACGCCGTGGCCCTCCATGCAGCGATCGCCGGAACCGAACTGGTCGGTCTGGTCACCGAATCGGTTCTGGCCATGGTCCCGCGCTGGCGCTGGCAGGAACTCGATCTCTCACCGGACCGAACGATCGAGTCCAGAATGCGTAGGGCCCTCGCTCAGCGAGGGCCCTACGAACTGATTGAACGGTGAGGCGCGATAACGCCCCGGAATCGGTGGATCAGGCTGACGCCGTCTGACGCACGGAAAGTGCACGCTGACGACGCAGACGCCGGCGCTCACGCTCCGACAGTCCGCCCCAGATCCCGAACTTCTCGCCGTTGGCCAGCGCGTACTCAAGGCAATCAAGCCTCACCACACAGCCACGGCACACTTCCTTGGCCTCACGAGTGGAGGCTCCACGCTCCGGAAAGAAGAGATCGGGGTCCACTCCCAGGCAGTTCGCCTGATCCTGCCAATCTTGTTCGCTCTCATGTCTACGGTCGTCGTACATCTGTTGCCCTCCCGTCACTGGGTCTGCTCGCATGCCGATGCATGCGAATCTCGTGTGCAACACCCACGCCTGTAATTACAACCGTGCAATTGTCCACTATCACATGTGCCTTTGGCAAGTGCGGATGCCGTTTTTTGAAGGATTTCCTGACACGATTACCGCAACCGAGGCAAACAGGCCCCGAATCCGCGTCGGGAAGGGCGACATCACGACGCTGCTACCGGTGCAGCCCCGTGGTGACGGTGGGACTCATGGTGCGTCCCACGGCCTTCAGTAACGAGGACCTCAACCGTTGCAGCGCTCTGCTCGCTCCCCGATCCGCTGCTAGCCGGCCTGGCGGTCGCCGCGGCCCATGCGTGCCGCCCGGCCACCGTTGCCGCCGCGTGACATCTGCCGCTTGTGCTCCACGAAGTCGACCAGTACGTAGTCACCCAGCGTCTCGGGGTTCGTGAAGAACGCCCGGCCGCCATTCATGCTGCTCAACGTCTCGATGAACTGCTTGAGGTACGCGTTGGGGTCGAGCATGAACGTGTTGATCCGGATGTTGTCTCGCGTGCAGCGCATGACCTCGCGCATCGTCGCCTCGATGGTCTCGGCAACCGGCGGATAGTTGAAGAACACACCGCCATCGGCCTCGATATGGGCCGTCGGCTCCCCGTCGGTGATCATGATGATCTGCTTGGTACCCGTCTGGCGGGCGAGCATCTGACGAGACAGCAGGAAGCCGTGCTGCATGTTCGTGCCGTAGTCGAAGTCCCAGCTGACCTCGGGAAGGTCCTCGGGGCGGATGACGTGCGCAACCTTGCTGAAGCCGACGATGCCGATGTAGTCCCGCGGGAACTGCGAGGTGATGAGCGAGTGCAGCGCCATCGTGACCTTCTTGGCAGGAAGGAAATTGCCCTTCATCGGCATGGACATCGAGAGGTCGAGCATGAGCACCGTGGACGACTTGGTGAGGGTTTCGGTTCGCTCAATCTCGAAGTCGTCGGGCTGCAGCGATACCGGCGTTCCCTGACCGCCCCGGCGGATTGCGTTGCGGATCGTGCGGTGTAGATCCAGGTTGAACGGGTCGCCGTACTCGTACTGCTTGGACTCGTAGGTGCGCTCGTGACCGATGCCCTGGCGATCGATCTGGTGCGTGCCCATCTTGTCTTTGGCCAGTTTCGAGAACAGGTCGCGCAGCGAGTTGGAGCCGATGGCACGCAGTCCCTTGGGCGTGAGTTCCAGCCGCCCCTCCTTGTTGTTGATCAGCCCTGCGTCCTCGAGCATCTTGGCGAGTTGCGACAACTGGTCCAACGACTTCGCCGCGTCATCGCCCATGAGGTCCTTGACGCGGTCGAGGTCCACCTCTGCCAGTTGCCCTGGCGACGTTGCACCACGGAGCATCTGCTCGATCTGGTCGAGGTCACCGAGGTCCTGCATCGTCTGCATGCCCTGCTGGAAACCCATCGGGTCCTGACCCTGCATGTCGTAGCCGCGCTCCCAGGGAAGGCTCGGGAACATCTGCTGGAGGTTCTGTGACAATTGCTCGGCCTGCCACTGCAGGTCCATGTCCTGCATGAGCTGATCGGACAGTTGCTGCAACTGAGCCCGTTGCTCGGGCGTCATCGAGTTGAGCATCGCCTGAGCGGCGGCCATGCGCTTCGCGATGCTCTCGAGCAGTTCCTCCACGCTCTGAGGGTTCTCGGGGAAGAAGTCGCCGAACTCCTGCATGAACTCCTCGAAGCGGGCATTCTCGCCGCTCTGGTGACGCTCCAACATGTTGTTCAGCTCGGACATCATGTCCTTCATGCGCTGCATCTGCTCGGGGGACGCGTTCTGCACGCCGTCGGTCATCTGGTCCACGTACTGCTGCATCAGCTGCTCGCGCAACTTGTCCATCAGCTGCTCGAAGCGCTGCTGTGCCTCAGCGGACGTGAAGTCGTAGTTCTGAAGCTCTCGTACCCGACCGGCGAGGTCCTCGGGAAGCATGTCCAGCTGCAGGTGGCGCTCGGATGCGGCCTGCCGGGCGAGGTCCTGACGGCGTTCGTCACTAGCACTGTCTGCCTGCGCCTGCTGGCGGTCGATGCCGTGCCGCTCCTCGTCGAGGATGTCCGTCAGTTCCTGGGCGATCTCGTCGTAGACACCGCCGAGATTGCCGCTGTCCTTCAGTTCCTGCCGGCGGTCACGAAGCTGCTGGAGCATCTCGCGAAGACCTTGCATGCGGTTACCGTCGGCATCGCGGAAGCCGTTTTGCAGCATGCGTCGAAGCGCCGCATTCACGTCGCCGTGGTAGAGGAGATCGTCGGTGATCTCGTCCATGATCTGGTCGGCATCCAGATCGAACCCCTTCTGAGTCCCGTCCCACCTGCTGTACGTGAAGCGAACCGCCATGAGCGGAGGGTACACGGCCGCTACCACGTTCTGTTCGGCGCGCGTTTACCGAGCGTGCAGACGATATTTAGCCGCCCCGACAACACATCCCCGGTAGCCTCAGGCCCGAGATGCGAGTACCGAGAACGTTCGTGTTCGTGGACCTCTCCGGGTTCACGAACTACACCGCAGCCTATGGCGACGACGCGGCCGGACGGATTCTCGGCGCGTTCCGCTCGATCACCCGTGAGGTTGCCTCCGAGAGCGGTGTCCGGGTGGCCAAGTGGCTGGGTGACGGCTGCATGGTCGTCTCGGTCGACCAAGAGGCCGCCGTCAAGTTCGCGATCGAGCTCGCCGACCGGGCAGGGGAGACCTGCGCCCCGCTCACCGCCCGTATCGGCATGGCCACCGGCTATGCGTTGCTGTTCGAGGGCGACGACTACATCGGCTCGGAGGTCAACATGGCGGCCAGGCTGTGCGACGCGGCAGGACCCTTCGAGATCCTCATCCCCACGATGCAGATCGAGCGCCTGCCGCAGGGCGTCTCCGCCCGCCCCCACGAACCGCTCGAACTCCGGGGCTTCCCTGGTGAGGTCGACGTGATGCAGCTCGCGGGCAAGCTGGAGACCGACGGCGTGGACACAGGCGAACTGTGGACGCGTCCGCGCTTCATGTGACCCGGCCCGTCCCCACCCTGCAGCTCGGAGGTGCCCTCTCGGCCCTCGGCATACTCGGCACCTCGCCGAACTCGGATTGGGCCGGGCCCCCCTCTCCCGGGAACGATTTCTTCACCCGGTACGAGGAGGACCTCGAACTGCTCGCTGGTACCGGCGTCCGCTCGATCCGCCTCGGCCTCGACTGGTCCCGGCTCCAGCCGGTGCCGGGAAAGGTCGACGACGACTGGCGGGAGTGGTACCAGTCGGTGTTTGTCGCAGCAGCGCACAATGACATCGCTGTGTGGGCAGCGCTGCACGAACGGTCCGTTCCGGCATGGTTCGACGACGAGGGCTCATTCTCCGACAGTCGCACTGCGGGTCTTGCCTGGCCGCGTTGGGTGGAGACTGCCGCAGAACTCTTCGGCGACGACGTTGCAGGGTGGTTTCCGATCATCGACCCGGTCAGTGCCGCCGCCCGCTGGACGGCGGATACGCGCAAGCACGAAGTAGCACTGATCAACATGGCCGTTGCGTGGCGGGACGCCTGGAGGATCCTGCAGGGCGGGCCACCGGTATCGACAGCCCTCAGTGTGCGCATGGTGCGCCCGACCGACGGGACCGTTCCGGCGCAGAACGCAGCGCGCTTCGAGGATCACGTGCGCTGGACAATGTGGTTGCGCGGCCTGCGTGACGGGACGATCTACCTGCCCAACGGCACCGAGCGGGAGGTGGCCGACCTCGGCGGATCGCTCGACCGTCTCGGCATCGTGACGTCGCTCGATGTCCCCGAGGGGACGATCACCGACGACACCCGACGACGCTGGGAGGAACGCCTTGGCTCGCTGCTGCGGCGTGCTGCCGAGGAGGGGCCGGATCGGCCCGTGATGCTCGCCGGGATCGACGTGCGGTGGGCCAACAATGAGGAACGCCGGCTGTTCGTGGAGTCGACGGTGCACGCAATCCGCGGCGCGACCTCCGACGGCATACCGCTGGACGCGGTTTTCGTCGATCCTGCCATCAGCCCGCGTGACGCCCACGTTGCGTCACTCGTGGACCGTGACCGGAACCCGACCGGTGAGACCGCCGCCTGGTTGGTCCTCACGCCCCCAGCGCGAGGAACCGGCTGAGCCCGGACTGCGTGCTGACGGACAGTTGGCCCGTCGTCTCGTCAGAGTCCTTCGACGTTGCGGGCCTCGGGGCCC
Organism: Actinomycetota bacterium; assembly: GCA_009701715.1. Classification (GTDB taxonomy): domain Bacteria; phylum Actinomycetota; class Acidimicrobiia; order Acidimicrobiales; family Ilumatobacteraceae; genus WLJO01. Next base: position 13,877 of record WLJO01000007.1, on the reverse strand, counting down.
CTACGGCCCTCCCCGATCTCGAAGTTCACCTTCTGGTCCTGCACGAGCGTGCGCCGACCGGAACCAATGATGTTCGAGAAGTGAACGAAGAGATCCTCGCCATCGTCCCGACTGATGAAGCCATAACCCTTCTGGTCATTGAAGAATTTGACAGTACCCGTAGCCATGTCTACTCCTACTTCCCCCACACCCCCGTGGGAGGTTGGGGAGATATTAGTCACACTTTCCGGGTGTTGCTTTCGCGGATTCTGGCCCCTGGACGGGCCAAGGAGGGGCGGATTCAGCCCCGGCTGCGGTAGGTAGCCCTGGCTCCGGACGCATCTTTGTTCAGGCGTTTCGAGAGGTGCAGACCCTCGAGCACGAACTCCACAGCGCTCGCCAGACCAGCGGCCGATTCGTCGGCACCGGCAAGGACGCGCACGGGGGCCAACAGGGCCGGCACCTGCTCGAGCAGGCCCGCTTCGTCAACGGATGAGACGTCCTCGCCGACGTGGGCGACAACCCCCTCTTCGAACGCAGCGATGACGTCACGGACCTGATCGAAGGGAAGCCGATCCTTGAACACGGTGAGGACTGCCTGACGCAGGAGGTTCTCGACGATCGACCCTTCGCGGCCTTCCTCGAGCGCTTCGATCTCCACCTTGCCCAGTGTTGACGCCGGCAGCGCCTCAAGGTCGCAGATACGGGGCACCACGTCGCGCTCGCCGGAGTGCAGGGCACGCCGCAGCGCATTAGCGCACAGCACCTCGTAGTTCGCCACGCTGAGCCGAACGCTCACTCCGCTCCGCTGGTTGATGTTGGGGCTCGTCCTCGCCAGTTGGGAGAACGTGGCGATGACATCCTCGAGGTAATCGGGCACGCGCACTGTCACGCCCCCGACGCTCGGCTGACGTGCCTCTTGACGGACGATCGAGACCTCAGTACTCGCTTCGAGCGGGTAGTGCGTGCGGATCTGGCTGCCGAAACGGTCCTTCAGCGGCGTGATGATCCGGCCTCTGTTGGTGTAGTCGTCCGGGTTCGCCGATGCGACCAACAAGATGTCGAGGGGCAGGCGGATCTTGTAACCGCGCACCTGGATGTCGCGCTCCTCGAGCACGTTGAGCAAGCCCACCTGGATTCGCTCCGAGAGGTCGGGCAGCTCATTGATCGCGAAGATGCCCCGGTTGGTGCGCGGCACGAGGCCGTAGTGCAGGGTCAACTCGTCGGACAGATACCGACCCTCGGCCACCTTGATGGGATCCACCTCACCGATGAGATCGGCGATGGAGGTGTCCGGCGTTGCCAGTTTCTCCCCGAAGCGATCACCCCGGTGCACCCACTCGATCGGCGTGGCCTCACCCTCGAACGCCACGAGGTCGCGGGCGTGCTTGGAGACGGGGTGATACGGGTCGTCGTTGATCTCGGAGCCAGCCACGATTGGCATCCACTCGTCGAGCAGTCCCGTGAGGGAGCGGATCATGCGCGTCTTGGCCTGACCGCGCTCGCCGAGGAAGATGACGTCGTGCCCGGCGAGGATGGCGTTTTCCAGCTGCGGCATCACGGTGTTCTCGTAGCCGAGCACACCGTCGAACAGCGCCTCTCCGGCCGCGATCTTCGCAACGGCATTCTTGCGGATCTCTTCCTTGACCGGCAGCGACTCCCAGCCTGATGCCTGCAACGCGCCGAGTGTGCTCGGGAGATTCTCACGGACCTGTGCCATGAGCGAGACGCTATCGGTTCGGCGTGGAGGCGTCACCGGCCGACGCTGTCAAGGGGACAGCTTGTCCCGGAGGAACGAGAGGACGCGCTCGACACCGTCGTCGACGCGGTGCTCGGTCAGGACGCTGTGGTCCTTCTTCGAGCGGCTCGGGTACTCGACGGCGATGAATGCGTCCCCGAGCTCCCGGCGGAGCGAGTCGAATCGGGTGCCCACCAGCCTGTCCCGGTCGAAGCGGAGCCCGAGGACCTGACATCCCTCCGCAGCACGCCGCTTGACCGCCTCGAGGTCCGCCGGGGACAGGTTGAGGTCCGCCGATCGGCGTGCGCCAACTGCGAAGGGCAACGACGGCTGGCTGAGGACCGGGGCGACGACGTGACCGTTGACCATCATCCCCAGTGCGAAACCACCGCTGAAACACATGCCGATCGCCCCGACCCCGGGGCCGCCGCACTGCTCATGGACGTCTCGGGAAAGATCACGGAGGAAGAGCGAGACGGCGGATGACTCACCGGTTGCCCAGGTGGTGAACTCCCTCGCCACACAGACCCGAGCCATCGATTGCATCAGGTACCAGCCGGAGATGTCCTTGCCGGGCCTGCCCACCAGAGCAGGCATGACGACGGTGAATCCGGCGGCAACAACGGCATCCGCAAACTCGATGACCTTTGGGGTGATGCCGGGAATCTCGTGAATGATGACGACGCCGGGGCCCTTGCCGCGCACGTACGTCTCGCGTGTGATGCCGCCACCCGTGAAGGACCCCAGCGTCCATTCCGAGAGCGGCGACACGGCTGCTACTTCAGGTTCTGCAGCAGTTCGAGGGCCCAGATCACACGCGTGTCCACAGAGTTCTTCATGCTCTCCATGTCCGGCAGCTCATCTGCCATTGCTCCGTTCAGGTAACGGGAGTACACGCCCTCGCCGATCACGGCAAGTCGATACGCCGAGAACGCCCGGTAGTAGGCAATCTGGCTGACATCCCGACCCGTCCGGAGCGCATACCGCTCGACGAGCTCGCTGTAGTACGGGAATCCCTCAATGCCGGTCGGGTCGTTACCGCCCACGATCGTGTCACCTGGGTCACGCCAGTAGATGCCGATGTACCCGAGGTCTGCAAGGGGGTCGCCGAGTGTGCACAGTTCCCAGTCGAGCACTCCAACGATCTTGCCGGCTGTCGTGTCCGTGAGACAGTTGCCGAATCGGTAGTCGCCGTGCGCAATGGTTGCACCCTGCTGCACCGGCATGTGGTCCTGCAGTTTCTTCACGAGGACGTCCATCTCGGGCATCTCGCGGGTCTTGCTGTTCGCCCACTGCGTCGTCCAGCGCTTCAGCTGTCGCTCGATGTAGCTGTCCCGACGGGCGAGATCCCCGAGACCAATCTCGTCAACATCCGCTGCGTGCAACTCAGCGAGCACATCGATGAGGTCGAACGATGCTGCCCGACGGGCCTCGAGAGTCATCACCGAGGCCTTCTCTGCGGAGTCGAGGACCGTGCCCTCGACGAAGGACATCACGTAGAACGGCGCCCCATTCACCTCGACATCGGTGCAGAGCCCCAGTGTCCGCGGAACCGGCACCGGCGTCTTTCCGACGGCGGTGATGAGACGATGCTCGCGAGCCATGTCGTGAGCGGTTGCGAGCACGTGGCCGAGCGGCGGGCGTCTGAGCACGAACTTCGTTCCCCCGGAGTCCGCGCCCCGGTAGGTGACGTTCGAGCGCCCACCCGCAATCAGCTCGAAGGTGTACGGACCGGTCAAGCCCTCGACATGCTGGTCGAGCCAGGCAGTGACCTTCGGTTCATCGATTCCCAGTACCACGGGGTGAACCGTAGCCCTCCCCGGCGTCCGGTTAGAATACGGGGGACGCGGGCGGCGATTCCGACATGAAGCGCGCCCTCCCCCTCCTCCTCGCCGCAGTACTGCTGACGGCCATCGGCACCGCCGTTCCTTCCGCTACCGGTACGGGGTCTGCTGCTGGCCGCGGGGTCACTGCACGGCCCGATCCCAAGGATCCCCGGTCGAAGCGGGACAAGGTTCGTCGGGAGCGGGCAGCCGCTGCCGCCAGGCTTGACGCGTTACGGGCCGACGCCGACGACGTCGACCGGGCAATCGACGATCTGCGGGCAAACACGCGGACACGGGAGTCCGAGCTCGCGACCGCGCGGGCAGCCGAGCAGCAGGCCAATCGGAACGTCGCCGATGCCCAGGCAGAAGTTGACGCCGTGATGGCGCGCATGAGCACCCTGAGCGCGGCGGCGAAAAAGGCCGCCATCATGGCCTTCACCTCGGGCGGCGAGTCCGAACTGTTCTCGAGCTTGCTCGGCGGCGGCGCGACCGACGCACCCTCTCAGGATCTCTATTACAACCTCGCAGTGGGTGACCTCCAGAGCGCCCTCAACGATCTCGAGGCAGCCCAGAACCAGCTTCAGCGCGCAAGGGCCAAGGCGGACCGGGCTGCTCGGGCAGCAACGAAGCGGCGCGAGGGTGTTGAGCAGAAACTTACCGATCTCGATTCGGCACTTGCCCAGCAGGAGCAGCTTGGTCGGTCGATCGAGGATCGCTTCGACGAGGCACTCTCCGAGGCCGAGGGCCTCGCCGATCTCGACGCCACCCTCAGCAAGCAAGTTGCCGCTCGCGAGCGCGCGATCGTCGCGCGTGCGCGTGCGGCGGGCATCAAGGGAGCAACCGTCGACAAGAAGGGCAAGATCAAGGTTCCGGTGATTCCCACCTCACAGAACGGGCTGGTGCGGGTGAACGGTGTGCTCATGGACCGGAGCATCGGTGACGCCTTCGCCCGGCTCGTGGCCCTGGCGGCAGCCGACGGCATCAACCTCACCGGTGGCGGCTACCGATCAGCCCAGGCCCAGATCAACCTCCGGCGCGGGAATTGCGGACCCACCGATTACGACATCTGGCTACGCCCACCGTCGGAGTGCAGCCCTCCGGCCGCCCGACCGGGTCGCTCAATGCACGAGAAAGGCCTAGCGATCGACGTCCGCTGCAATGGGCGGCTTATCAGCCGCTACTCGGACCCATGCTTCGCCTGGATGGTCGAACACGCACCCCGAGTAGGGCTCCACAATGACGTCACCCACCGTGAGGCATGGCACTGGTCCACCAACGGCAACTGAGCCGGCCCTCAGCCCACGGACACCATGGAGCACCGGATCTCCGGCCGGCCCGCCAGAGGGGGGACTTGGGGGCCGACCGGATGATTCAGGGGGGTGCAGTGTCTAACGCCCCTTATCCGGGGACTATTCCCGCCCTAGGGTGAAGTGATGAGCGAAGTCCGATTTCTGGTTCCGGGGATGACCTGCGGCCACTGCGTGAACGCCGTCAGCACCGAGCTCTCGGGCGTTCCCGGCGTGGAGACCGTCGAGGTGGACCTCGAGACGAAGACGGTCGTGGTGCACGGCTCCCAGATCAACCCGAACGACCTCATTGCCGCAGTCGACGAGGCCGGGTATGAAGCCGTCGGACTCTCTTAACACGCTCGAACCCGTGGCCAACCCGGCAGACCCGGCCGGCTCACCCCTCCACGACGCCCGGGTGAGCCTCGTCGTCACCGGAATGACCTGTGCGGCGTGCGCGCTCCGCATCGAGAAGCGGCTCAACAAGATCGAGGGTGTCACCGCCACGGTCAACTACGCGACGGAGAAAGCCGCCGTCACCTTCGACCCGACTCAGGTCGGGCCGGACGAACTGATCGCCGCAGTCGAGGCAACGGGCTACGGCGCGTCACTTCCCGCAACGACCCCCGTCGCCGGGGACGCGGACCGGGCCGATGGTGCCCTCGCTCGCGCGTCTGTGCTGCGCCGTCGCCTCGTGGTGTCTGCCGTTCTGGGCCTGCCGGTGCTCGCGCTCTCCATGGTGCCCCCGTTGCAGTTCCCCTACTGGCAGTGGGTCTGCCTCGGACTCGCCACTCCCGTGACCACGTGGGGGGCCTGGCCGTTCCACCTCGCTGCGTTCACCAACCTGCGGCACCGCGCCGCCACCATGGACACGCTCATCAGTGTCGGGGTGCTCGCTGCATTCATCTGGTCGCTCTGGGCGATGCTCTTCGGACATGCAGGCATGAGCAATATGCAGATGGATTTCTCGATCTCGGTGGACCGATCGGCGGGCACCGATCACATCTACCTCGAGGTCGCTTCAGCGGTCGTCGTGTTCATCCTCGCCGGTCGATATCTCGAGGCCCGAGCAAAGTCCCGGGCAGGATCTGCGCTCCGCGCGCTCGTCGAACTCGGGGCGAAGGAGGTTTCGCTGCTGAGGCCGAACGGCGAGGAAGTGCGGACACCGATCGACGCTCTCGTGGTCGGCCAGCGGTTCGTCGTGCGACCGGGCGAGAAGATTGCGACCGACGGCATCGTCGAATCAGGCACCTCTGCTGTCGACCAATCGCTCGTGACGGGTGAGAGCGTGCCGGTCGATGTCGGGCCCCGGTCATCTGTCATCGGCGCCACGGTCAACACGAGTGGTCTGCTCACCGTGCGCGCCACGCGGGTGGGCGGCGACACCGCGCTTGCCCAGATGGCACGGCTCGTCGAGGCCGCCCAGTCCGGCAAGGCACCGGTGCAACGGTTAGCCGATCGGGTTGCCGGGGTGTTCGTGCCCGTGGTGATCCTCCTGTCGCTCGCAACGCTCGCGTTCTGGTGGATCAAGGACGGCAGCGCAACGAATGCGTTCACCGCAGCAGTTGCGGTACTCATCATCGCCTGCCCCTGCGCGCTCGGACTTGCAACGCCAACGGCACTGCTCGTCGGCACCGGCCGTGGCGCACAGTTGGGAATCCTCATCAAGGGGCCACAGGTGCTCGAGAGCACACGCGCCGTCGACACCGTGGTGCTCGACAAAACCGGCACGGTGACCACCGGTCACATGAGCCTGCGCTCGGTGATCGCCGCGGATGAGAACGAAGCACTTCGACGCGCTGGCGCAGCCGAGTCGGGCTCGGAACACCCGATCGCACGGGCGATCAGCGAAGCGGCTCGGCAACGATTCGGTGCCATTCCGACTCCAACTTCATTCGTGAACGTTCCTGGTCTCGGAGTCCGGGCGGACATCGAGGGCACCGCCGTCGCTGTTGGACGCCTGCGCTGGTTCGATGAACTCGGCTGGCACATCGATGACTCGACCCGTTCGCAGACAACGTCGTCTGAGTCACTTGGCCACACTGTGGTCGCTGCAGGTTGGGATCAGCGTGTTCAGGGCCTGCTCGTGGTGAGCGACACCATCAAAGCGACGAGCAAGGAAGCGATCGCTTCGCTACGTGCCCTCGGACTGTCCCCCGTGCTGCTCACCGGCGACAACGAGGCAACCGCCCGAACGGTTGCGGCCGAGGTAGATATTGACGAGGTGATCGCTCAGGTGATGCCGGACGAGAAGGTTGCTGTCGTCCGTCGCCTGCAGGACGCCGGCCGCGTCGTGGCGATGATCGGTGACGGCGTGAACGACGCTGCTGCGCTCGCGCAGGCGGACCTCGGTATCGCGATGGGGACAGGGACCGATGTTGCGATCGAGGCATCAGACCTCACGCTCGTCAGCGGTGACCTCCGGGCGGCCGCGACCGCTGTACGGCTGTCCCGACGAACGCTCTCCATCATCAAGGGCAACCTGTTCTGGGCATTCGCCTACAACGTTGCAGCGCTCCCACTGGCTGCGGCGGGCCTGTTGAATCCGGTGATTGCCGGGTTCGCAATGGCCGGCTCGAGTGTGTTCGTGGTGTCGAACAGCCTGCGCCTGCGCCGCTTCAGCCCCCTCCCCTAACCTCGGCGAGCCGTGGCGGTTGCATCAGCCCGGATCACCGAGCGAGCGTCACTCCCACTCAATGGTGCCGGGCGGCTTGGAAGTGACGTCGTAGGCGACGCGGTTCACGCCGCGCACCTCGTTCACGATCCTGCTCGACATCCGATCGAGAAGATCGTGGGGCAACCGAGCCCAGTCAGCGGTCATCGCGTCGTCACTCGTCACCGCCCGGATGATGATCGGGTACGCATAGGTGCGCTGGTCGCCCATCACGCCGACCGAACGGATATCGGGCAGCACTGCGAATGCCTGCCAGATCTCGCGCTCCAGACCGGCGTTCGCGATCTCCTCGCGAACGATCGCGTCTGCCTCCTGGAGGATCGCCACCTTGTCGGGCGTGACCTCACCGATAATGCGCACACCGAGTCCGGGCCCCGGGAACGGCTGACGCCACACGATCTCGTCGGGCAGTCCGAGTTCGTGACCAACCTTACGAACCTCGTCCTTGAAGAGGTCCCGCAGCGGCTCGACGAGTTCGAGTGTCATGTCGTCGGGAAGGCCGCCCACGTTGTGGTGACTCTTGATCACCGAGGCCGTGCCGTCCGTTCCACCGCTCTCGATGATGTCGGGATAGAGCGTTCCCTGCACGAGGAACCCAGCATCGGTCACGCCGCCCGTGTAGTCCTCGAAGATCCGAATGAACAGCTCGCCGATGATCTTGCGCTTCGTCTCGGGCTCCGTCACACCCGCCAGTGCGGCGAAGAAGCGATCGCCCGCGCTCACATGGATGAGCTCGATGCCGAGGTTGCGTTTGAACGTCTCGACCACTTGCTCGGATTCGTTCTTGCGCATGAGCCCCGTGTCCACATAGACACACGTGAGTTGGCTCCCGATGGCACGGTGCACGAGCGCAGCGGCAACCGCGGAGTCCACACCCCCGGAGAGCCCACAGATGACCCGCTCATTGCCCACCTGTTTGCGGACCTTGTCGATCTCGGTGTCGATGATCGACCACATCGTCCAGGACTGTCGGCACTCACACACCTCGGTGAGGAACCGCTGGAGGAGCGCCTGCCCCGACGAGGTGTGCACCACCTCCGGGTGGTACTGAACGCCGTACACCTTGCGGGTGTCGTTCTCGAGGACAGCAACCCTCGCCTCGGGCGTGCTGGCAACCACGCGGAAGCCGTCGGGGGCCTGCACGATTGAGTCGAAGTGACTCATCCACACGCGCTGACTACGGACGCCGAGCGTGCCGCTCTCGTCAGCAACGGTCAGCTCCGTGCCGCCGTACTCACCACGGCCGGTGCGGGCAACCTCGCCACCAAGCTGCTGGGCGATGAGTTGGGCGCCGTAGCAGATGCCGAGGATGGGGATGCCGAGTTCGTAGACACCCGGGTCGATCACCGGTGCGCCCTCGACATGCACGCTCTTGGGGCCGCCAGAGAAGATGATCCCCTTCGGGTTCCGCGCTTTGAGTTCTGCCGGAGAAATGGAGTACGGAACGATCTCGGAGTACACGTTTGCCTCACGCACCCGGCGTGCGATGAGCTGTGCGTACTGCGCACCGAAGTCGACGACCAGGACGGTGTCGAACGGAGTGATCTCGGGCTGGACGGTCACATCCCGACCCTACCCGGCGCTTCACGCTCCGGTCCTGCCCGTACGATGAAGGACGTGCGTCGGTCCCTGCTCGTGCTCCTGATCACCCTCTGCGTCGCCGTACCCACGGCCCCGGCGTTCGCCCAGACGGACACCTCGCAGCCTGCGCTGGGCGGTGCGCCTGCGGACTCGGTTGTGGACGAAGGCGATCTCACCTGCGCACAGCCCGGCGTGGTGCGCCCCAACTGTGGCGTCAAGCCGCAGCAGGCCGGGGACCGGGGAGGGGTACTCCAATACACGGTCTGGGTGGTACTTATCATCGGGCTCATTGTGGTTTTCAGCGTCGTGTTCAGGTCTGCAGCGAGAACCAACCGGAAGAAGACCGCCGAGGCCGCAGACCGCAACTGGAACTAGCGACCGTCGTCAAGCCGTCAGCGGGCCAGCAGGTCCGAGCAGAACATCCCCGTGCCCGACACCAGCGCATGGGGGGCCTCCCAGGGCACAAAATGCCCGCAGTCGCGTAGCAGGAACGGACCGACGTGGTTGTCGAAGGTTGCGGCGGCCATTCGGTCGAAGTCCGGGTAGATCACGTGGTCGCTGCTTCCGTAGAGGATCAGCGTTTGGGTGTGCGGGTTGTGGCCAATCATCGACGTCCCACTGCGTCGGGCAGCATGGAAGCTCGACTCGTAGCCGCCGAAACTGGCGCGCAGCTTCGCCCCATCGGCGAACGGCTCGGTGTGAAAGTCCACCTCCGCCGAGCCGCCGAGGTGACCGGGCGGCTGCGACTGATCGAGAAATGCACCGGGATGTGCCCAGAACCGGGAGGTGTAGAAGGTGGCGATGTACCTGCGCCGCTGCTCGGGCGTGGAGAGATCTGCCGCGAGACCATCGGGATCGGTCCCCTGCCGCATGAAGTAGTCACTCGCCTCCCGAGCCGGACGGCTGTTGCGCAGGGTCGCCATCCGGTCCTTGAGATACGGCAATGGTGAGTTGAACAGCACCATGCGGTCCACCCAGTCCGGGTGACGCAGCGCGAGATCCTGGACGACGGGACCACCGAGATCACCACCAACGAGCACCACACGGTCGTGGCCCAGTACATCGTGAACGAGCGCGTAGAGGTCTGCGCTGTGGGCGTACACGTCGTGCAGACCGTCGGGGCTCACCCCGCTCTCACCGAACCCGCGAAGGTCCGGGACGATCACCTCGAACCCTGCAGCGGCGAGCGGTTCGATGACCTTCCAGAACACCCGCTTGGTCTCCGGCCAACCGTGCACGCAGAGCAGCGGCACGCCGCCGACTCCCTCCCGGACAAAGGCAATGCGCACACCACGAACGGTTGCGTGGTGAGTCTCGAAGCGGCTCGGGTCGATGTCCCGCGGATCGGTCATGTAGAGAACGTACCGACCGGAGCGGCCCGCGTCAGTAGCCGGTGGTGCGGGCGTCGACACCGACGGCGAGGGACATCAGCTGCACCAGCATCCGGCCGGTGGCACCCCAGATGGTCTCGTCGTCGAGCTCGAAGAAGTGAATGGGCCACTCCACGGGCGGCCGCCACCAGATCTCCTGCCGGTAGGTGTCGGGCCGGTAGAGCTCGCTCAGCGGCAGGTGCAGAACACGCTGCACCTCACCGGTCATCGGCGCAACATCGGGTCGGCGCTCCAGCCGGGCAACGATCGGCACGATGAAACTCTTGGACACCACCGTGGAGATGTGGTCCAGTTCGCCGATCACCTCGACGAGCGAGGGATCGAGACCAACCTCCTCGTGCGCCTCGCGCACGGCTGCCTCCACGGGGGTCTCACCCGGGTCGAGGCGACCGCCGGGAAAGCTGATCTCGCCCTTGTGGTTTCGCATCTCCCACGAACGCTTGGTGAGCAGCACCTCGGTGCCGCGGTCGTCCTCCCAGAGCGCCACAAGTACCGCAGAGGCCCGCGCATCGGTGGGCACCGGGTCGATCAACGAACCCCCACCTCGGGTGCGGACCGTGTCCAGCAGCGGTTGAAGCGCGACCGGGCTCAGACCATCGTGACGGCCCTCCCAGTGCGGGGGCTCCCCGAGCCGCCATTGCTCCGGCCGCGGAATGATCTGGTCACCGCCGCGACGCCACGTGCGCTCCATGACCGTGGCCGACGCTCAGCGCGTCGACTGCCAGCCGGACTCGGCGAGGGTCGCCAAGAGTTCCCGCATGCCAGAGATCTTCAGGTCCGCAAGCACACGACCCGGAGCCTCCTCGCCACGCTCCCACTTCTCCCAGGCGAGCTGCAGCTTCGCGATGTCCGGTGCGGGGGGATCAAAACTCATGAACTCAGGCTAGGGCCGCGGTTCGCCCCGCGCTCGGCGACCCGCGCGGGGCCCGCACTACTTGCGATGGCGATTGCGCAGCGCGTTGACCGCACTCGCGGACATCCGACCTGCGGCATTGGCGCCATCGGCAGTGGCGCTGCTCGCTGCCTTGCCGACGACTCCGCTCACCGAGCGGCCCTGCTTGCGAACCGCTTTGAACGCATTCCCGGACACGTGCCCAGCAAGGCGGCCGACCTCCTCACGCGTCATCGGTACGGACTCCTTCTTCACCCGCTTCTCGAAGCTCGTCCGCCAGGTAACGAAGCCGAGGATGAATGCGAGTGCGAGGAGCACGGCGCGCCCCTGTGGATCGACGGCACTACCCCCGGCTGCTGCGCCGAGCAGCATGAGCGCTATGAGTCCGAAGTCGGCGAAACGGTGCAGGCGGAGTGGCACGAGCTTGAACGCGGACAACGGGCCCTCGGTGGACGCACCGTTCAGCACCATGAGCGCACCGGCGATGCACGGCAGCGCCGGCTTGGGCGAGTTCGCCCCCGTAGCGATTGCGGCGACTCCGAGCAGGTACTCGACAAACTGGTGCGCCCAAAACCCTCGCTTCACGCACGACACCGTAGCGACAGCAGGACGCGAACGCTGGACGGACGCGAAACGACCCGGGCACCGGGCCCGGGTCGTTCCTGACTCTTGTGTTGATCAGCGTTCGCGAGGAGCGCTGATCACATCATGCCGGGCATGCCCATGCCGCCCATACCGCCGCCGCCACCGGCGGGTGCACCGCCGCCCTTTACGGGCTTGTCGGCAACGAGGCACTCCGTGGTGAGCACGAGCGCGGCGATCGACGCCGCGTTCTGGATGGCTGCACGGGTCACCTTGGCGGGGTCGATAATGCCAGCCTTCACGAGGTCGACCATCTCTCCCGTTGCGGCGTTCAGACCGAAGGCGCCCTCGGCATCCTCGATCTTCTGCACCATCACGCCACCCTCAAGACCGGCGTTGGCCGCAATGTTGCGGGCCGGTGCAGTGAGGGACTCGAACACGATGCGGGCGCCAGCGGCCTCGTCACCCACGAGCGTTGCCTGAACGGCAGCAACAGCCTTGCGGGCACGGATAAGAGCCACGCCACCGCCGGGCACAATGCCCTCCTCGATGGCTGCACGGGTTGCCGAGATGGCGTCCTCAATGCGGTGCTTCTTCTCCTTGAGCTCCACCTCGGTGGCTGCGCCGACCTTGATGACTGCAACACCGCCGGCCAGCTTGGCCAGACGCTCCTGCAGCTTCTCGCGGTCCCAGTCCGAGTCCGTGTTCTCGATCTCGGTCTTGATCTGGCTGATACGGCCCTGAACGTCTGCTGAGTCACCGGCACCGTCGACGATGGTGGTCTCGTCCTTGGTGATGATGACGCGCTTTGCACGACCCAGCAGGTCGAGCGTGACGTTGTCGAGCTTCAGACCGACTTCCTCGGCGATGACCTGGCCACCGGTGAGGACAGCCATGTCCTGGAGCATCGCCTTGCGGCGGTCTCCGAAGCCCGGGGCCTTGACGGCGACAGAGTTGAAGGTGCCACGGATCTTGTTGACGACGAGCGTGGCGAGCGCCTCGCCCTCGATGTCCTCGGCGATGATCACGAGCGACTTGCCGGTCTTCATGACGGCCTCGAGGACCGGCAGGACGACCTGCACGCTCGAGATCTTCTGAGCCGTGAACAGGAGGTACGGCTCGTCGAGAACTGCTTCCTGACGCTCGGCATCGGTCACGAAGTACGGCGACAGGTAGCCCTTGTCGAACATCATGCCCTCGGTGAACTCGAGCTCGGTGCCGAACGTGTTCGACTCCTCAACCGTCACCACGCCGTCCTTGCCCACCTTGTCGATGGCATCGGCGATCACGGCGCCGACAGAAGCGTCTGCGGCAGAGATGGTCGCCACGTTCGCGATGTCGGTCTTGTCATCGACATCCTTGGAGAGGTCCTTCACGCACTGCACCGCAGCGGCGACTGCCTTCTCAATGCCCTTCTTCAGGCCCATCGGGTTGGCGCCGGCCGCAACGGCCCGCATCCCCTCGTGGACCATCGCCTGGGCGAGCACGGTTGCCGTGGTGGTGCCATCGCCGGCGACGTCGTTGGTCTTGGACGCGACTTCCTTCACGAGCTGAGCGCCCATGTTTTCGAACGGGTCGTCGAGCTCGATCTCCTTGGCGATCGAGACACCGTCGTTCGTGATTGTGGGGGCGCCCCACTTCTTGTCGAGGACGACGTTGCGACCCTTCGGCCCGAGTGTGACCTTGACCGCATCAGCGAGCTTGTTCACACCGGTTTCGAGGGCGCGACGGGCCTCTTCGTTAAATTTGAGTTGCTTTGCCATGTGGGCTCCGTCCCTTACTTCTGGACGATTGCGAGCACGTCACGGCTCGACAGGATCAGGAGATCCTCGCCGCCGACGGTGATCTCGGTGCCGCCGTACTTGGAGAACACGACGGTGTCACCGACCTTCACGTCGAGGGGGATGAGCTCGCCGGTGGCCTCGGCG
>WLJO01000069.1 GCA_009701715.1 Actinomycetota bacterium | reverse complement strand
GCCCTCAACGAGCAGTTCGCCATCCGCACTGCGCAGGATGTCGCCAGGGAACTCGGCCAGATGAAGGGCGCCATGATGAAGGCCGGTCAACTGATCGGTTTCATCATCGAGTCCCTCCCCGACGATGCACAGCAGGCGCTCGCCACGCTCCAGGCCGACGCGCCACCGATGGCACCTGCCCTCGCCGCTCAGGTGGTCACCGAGGAACTCGGCGATCCGCGCAGCGTTTTTCTCGACTGGGATGAGACGCCGATCGCTGCCGCGTCAATCGGTCAGGTGCACAAGGCCGTCACCCGCGACGGCCGCGAGGTTGCGGTGAAGGTGCAGTACCCCGGCATCGCCGACGCGCTCGGCGCAGACCTCGCGAACGTCGAGGTGCTCTACAGCCTCATGACCTCGTTCGCCCTGAAGGGCATCGACGCCAAGGCGGTGGTGGAGGAGGTTCGGCTCCGCATGATCGACGAGCTCGACTACCGCCTCGAGGCCACCAACCAGGTGGAGTTCGCCGACTACTACCGAGATCACCCCTTCATCCACATCCCCGCGCTCATTCCCGAGCTGTCGACGGAACGCGTGCTCACGTCGGACTGGGTGGACGGCCTGTCGTTCCAGTCGTTCATGGACCAGTCAACCCCGGAGGCCCGTCAGCGTGCAGGTGAGATCATCTGGCGCTTCTCGCAGCACTCGATCCTCCGGCTCGGCGCGTTCAACGGGGACCCGCACCCGGGCAACTACCGGTTCGCGCCGGACGGCTCGGTGACCTTCCTCGACTTCGGTCTCGTGAAGCGATGGACCCCGGGCGAGTGGGACCATCTCGAACCCTCGCTGCACGGCATCCTCGGCCGCGACCCCGAACGACTCGTTCGTGACATGGAGACGATCGGCTTTCTCCCTGTGGGTCACGGGCTCGATGCGCTTGCGGTGTTCGACTACGTGAGCGCGCCGTACCGTCCGTACCTTGCGGACGAGTTCACGTACACACGCGAATACGTGAAGGACACGATCGGCAGGATCCTCGACATCAAGGGACCGCACGCGCCCGTGATCGAGAAGCTGAACCTGCCGGTGAGTTTCGTCATGCTCGACCGGGTGGTGTGGGGGATCTCTGCGCTCCTCGGAAAGCTCGGTGCGCACGGCCCCTGGCGCTCAATGATGAACGAGTACCTGATCGACGGCCCTCCGTCCACGCCGCTCGGCCGGCTCGAGGCGGATTGGCTTGCGAGCACCAAGCCGTAGCATCACGCCGATGGACATCGTCACCGCATCGCGGCTTGCCGGTCAGTACTGCTGGGTGGAGCTGCAGCTGTTCGAACTCCTCGGCTCGTGGATGCACCGCAGCACCGATCCAGAACTGGTGGTTGCGCTCGGTGACCGGTGCACCCGCCACGGCGAGCACGCAGAGGCGTGGCGCAGGCGGATTGCCACCATTCCTGCGATCGATGTCGAGCGCGCAGTCAACGCACCCGATAGCGCTGTCGCCTCGGCGATCGCTCGACTGCGCCAACCGGAATCCGCGGACGATGTTGTTTCGCTCGCCGCCACGTACGACAGCGAGGTACGGCCCGCCGTCCTTGCGGCCTACCGAGGTCACCGTGCAGAGGTCGACCCATTGCTGGACGGCCCGACCGCGCGTCTGCTCGACGTCGTCATTGCCTGCTCGGAACAGCAACTGCTCGCCTGAGGGTGGCCCCGGCCGAAAATGAGGAAGAGCCCCGGGTGAAGGGACCCGGGGCTCTTCGATTGTGGGGCTTCGTCGGCGCGTGCCAACCAACCCTGATCGTGGGGATGTTCGCGCTGGGCTCAGTGAGCGAGCGCGGGAGTCGCCAAGAGCATCGTGAGCGTGAAGAGCACGGCGCTAATGCGGAAGACTCGGCTGATGCTGATGAGTTCCATGATGGATCCTTCGTAGAGTGCGAGATGCCTGACAGTTACTCCGCCGCCCCCACCCACCAGTTGTGTTCAACTGGTGACTCTGAGCGACCTTGACACTCATTGTGGCAGAGCGACCACGAAAAGTCACGCAGCGTTGATGACAGATTGGAATCATTTTCTCCGCCAAGAGTTCGACAAGCCCTACTGGGCCGAACTCCAGGCATTTCTGCAGCACGAGCGCGCCAGCGCTACCGTATTTCCCCCTCCTGAGCAGGTCTTTTCTGCGCTACACCTCACCCCGTTCGCGCACACCAAGGTGCTCATCCTCGGTCAGGATCCGTACCACGGTCCGGGGCAGGCCCACGGTTTGTGCTTCAGCGTCACCGAGGGTGTTGCCGTGCCGCCCTCGTTGGCAAACATTTATCGGGAACTCGAGAGCGATCTCGGCATTACCCACCCCGGCCACGGCAATCTGGAGGCCTGGGCACGGCAGGGGGTACTGCTGCTCAATACGGTGCTCACCGTGCGCGCCCACGCCGCCGCTTCCCACGCCGGCCGGGGCTGGGAGACCTTTACCGACGAGGTGATCCGCACCGTCAACAGCAAGACCGACCGAGTCGTGTTCATCCTCTGGGGTGCCTCGGCCCGCAAGAAGAAGGATCTCATCGACCTCTCCCGACATGTCGTGATCGAGTCGGCCCACCCGTCACCGCTCAGCGCCCGCAACGGATTCTTCGGCAGCAAACCGTTCTCACGGGCGAACGCTGCACTCGTCGAGGCCGGTCTCAACCCGGTGGACTGGGCGCTCGCGCCACCCGTCGCGCCCACTGTCGCGCAGCACGTCACGCCGCCCGACAGCGCCTAGCCGCACCACTCCACCCCGGCGGTGCACGTTGCTGCGCCGTGGCAACATGTCGCCCATGTCGTCACCCGCAATCCGTACGCGTCGCGCCAAGGTCAACAACGTCGAACTCGATCTGCTGGAGTGCGGGGACCCCGGACAGCCACTCGTCATCCTCAGCCACGGCTTCCCGGAGGCCGCCCACTCGTGGCGCCACCAGATCCCGGTGCTCGCGGCAGCCGGTTATCACGTCATCGCTCCGGACCAGCGCGGGTACGGGCGCTCATCGCGCCCGTCGAGCGTGTCCGACTACGGGATCACGCACCTCTGTGGCGACCTGCTCGGCCTTGTCGACGAGGCGGGTGAGGAGCAGGCGGTGTTCGTCGGCCACGACTGGGGTGCGCTGATCGTCTGGGAACTGTCCAAGTTGTACCCGGAACGCGTGAAGGCCGTGGTCGGCGTGAGCGTGCCATTCGTTGCATGGCCCGCCCCGCCCACACAACTGATGCAGGCGCTGTATGGCGATCGCTTCTTCTACATCCTCTACTTCCAGAACGTCGGGCCTGCCGAGGCCGAACTAGGACACGACCCGCGCAACACGATGGCCAAGGTGCTGTGGGGCGCTTCTGGCCGTGGTTGGCCCGATCCGGAGAACCTGCCCACCGAACTACCCCCGATGCAGGGCACCGGATTCCTCACGCAGATGCCCGCCACGCCTGCGCTGCCGTATCAGGGGCCAGAGGGTGTCTGGCTCACCGAGGCGGACCTCGATCGGTACGCCGACCTCTTCGGTGCGAGTGGCTTCTTCGGACCCGTCAGCTACTACCGCAACCTCGACGCCAACTACGAGATCGTCAAGGACCTCGGACCAGAACTCGTCACCATGCCGAGCTACTTCATCGGCGGCACACTGGACCCAGTCAACATGATGGACCCGGGCGGCCCGGAACGCATGAGGAGTGTGCTGCCCAACTTCCGCGGCAGCACGATGATCGAGGGCGCAGGGCACTGGACGCAGCAGGAGGCCCCCAAGGCCTTCAACGAGGCGCTGCTCGGTTTCCTCGGCACACTCTGAGCCGTCACGCTCGCGTGGTGCCGCCCACGGGTCGCCATCACTAACGTCTTGCGCATGACAGTCGACAGCGCCCTCATCGTTGCAGGCGGCTCACACGGCCACGACTTCCCGGCAACCGCGCAGGCGCTCGCCGGTGTGCTGCGTGATCACGGACTCGCGGTCGACATCGTCGACGAACCGGACGAGGCGTGGTCCGCAATGCTCGACCGGCCCGAGCCCTACGGGATGCTCGCCGTGAACGGGCTCCGCTTCGGCATGACCCATCCCCGCTACAACGCGTTGCGCGATCGGTGGGCCTACCGCACCCCGCCTGCAGCCGATGCAGCGCTGGACCGTCACCTCGCCGCCGGGTCCTCGGTGTTTTCCGTCCACACCGGTTGCATCTGCTTCGACGACTGGGACCGCTGGAGCCGCGTACTCGGGCGCCAGTGGAGCTGGGACGAGCAGCGCCTCTCGTGGCACCCCGAGCTCGCACCGATCAGGGTCGAACCCGCCGAGAGCCTCGGTGACCCCTTCCAGATCGTCGACGAGGTCTACACCGACATGATCGACCTGAGTGATGTCGACGTGCTCGCCCGCTGCAGCGGCCAACCGGTCGTATGGACACGCCACGAGGCCGCAAGCCGGGTGGGCGTCACCACCGTCGGACACGGCGTGGACACCTACGAGAACGATTCGTACCGGAGACTGCTCGACGGTCTGGTGGGCTGGCTCGTCAACGGCTGAGGCGCGACCGACCGCGCCAGCGCTCAGTCGAGCGGGATTGCGGAGCCGTCCTCGCGCTCCACCACAATCGCCCGGTTCGGGCAGTTCCGGGCGATCCGAACGGCGGTCGCCTCGTCGAGGGCACCGTCCTGGCCCGGGATCACCTCGGACAGTTCGTTGTCGTCGAAACGGAAAACGTTCGGGGCGTCAGCGAGGCAGCGACCGATCGACATGCACTCGTCCTGAATCACCCGCACGCGCACCACGATCAGAACTCGAACTGCACGGCAGAACGCTGGGCGATGATGACCGAACCCTTCTCACGGATCATCCGCTGATGCTCAGGATGATCCCGATAGGTGAGATAGCCGGCCACGTCCTCGAAATCGACAACGGCCGAAAAGTCGAAATTACCCGGATTCACCCCAACATCGCGACCGGCGGAGAACGCCCGAACCTGCGGAACGATCTCGGGCAGGGTGGCGAGGTCTGCGAGGAAGTCGGCAACCTGCCCCTCGGTGGCCTCCTCCTTCAACTTGAACATCACAACGTGGCGGAACATGCACAAAACGTAGCGGAAACAAGGAAATGTAGAACCCGACACGAAAAAGTTTGTACCCCGCACGGGCTCAGGGTGGAGGGTATTGACCACGTAGGTATGTTGATCCCACTGTCCCGGGGGTCAGTGCCCACGGACAAAACAGCGGCGCCACAGGCGTCCGGGAAGTCGAGGAGCATCGTGGCCAAAGACCGCGTCGAACGTGATGAGGAGGACCTCGTCCGCCTATACCTCACGGACATTGGCCAGTACACGCTGCTCACCAAGGACGACGAAGTTCGTCTCGCCAAACTCATCGAGAGCGGCAAGGTAGCGGCCGAGGCGATGGAAAAGGGTGGCAAGGAAATCACCCCGGCCAAGAAGCGCGAACTGCGCCGGCAGGCCCGCGAGGGCGAAGATGCCCAGCAGGCCTTTGTGCAGTCCAACCTCCGGCTCGTCGTGTCGATCGCCAAGAAGTATCAGGCGTCCGGCCTCCCCCTGCTCGACCTCATCCAGGAGGGCAACCTCGGGCTGATGCACGCTGTCGAGAAGTTCGACTGGCGCAAGGGTTTCAAGTTCTCCACCTACGCAACGTGGTGGATCCGCCAGGCGATCACGCGTGGCATTGCGAATACCGGACGCACTATTCGTCTGCCAGTCCACGCCGGCGACACCCTCGCCCGTCTGCAGAAGGCACGTGCCCGCCTCGAGCTCAAGCTCGGTCGTCCGGCCACGCTCGCAGAGCTCTCAGCAGAAGTCGAGATGCCCGAGGACAAAGTCACCGAGGCGCTCCGCTTCGCAGCCGAGCCGCTGTCGCTGTCCGAGCCGCTCCGCGAGGACGGCGATGCCGAACTCGGCGACGTGGTCGAGGACCGCTCGGCCGAGTCCCCGTTCGAGGTTGCTGCCACAGCGCTGCTTCCCGACGAGATCAACCGTCTGCTCGCCCCGCTGGACGATCGCGAGCGCGAAATCCTCAAGCTTCGCTTCGGGCTGGACCGCGGCGAGCCGCGCACGCTCGAAGAGGTTGGCGAACACTTCAACCTCACCCGTGAGCGCATCCGCCAGATTGAGGCACGTGCCATGAGCAAGCTGCGCCACCCCTCGTCGGACACCGGCGCCCGAGACCTGCTCGCGGTCTGACACCCCTTCGTTAGCCTGCGGTCGTGTCCACCACGATTGCCCAATGGCTGCAGGGCCTCAAACACGAGGGCGAACGGTCGCCGTACGACGCTGCCGAATTGCATGACGCTGCCCGTGAGGCGGTGCGTGGTGTTCCCGAGGACCGCCTTCCGCTCCGCCTCGCCAAGCACCGGATCGAACTGCTCAACTCGTGCCCACGGCGGGCGGTGGCCGAAGCAGCCGCGGACTTCGACCCCACGAACGAACTGTTCCTCATCGGGCGCCTCGTGGAGCGTGCGGCACGGATCCACCTCTGGGGGCGCTACCCGACTGGGGACACCGAAGCCGTGCGCGCGGCGCTGCTCGAGCATCACGTTGCGCGCAACGAGTCGCTCCCCGAACTCGACGACGACGTCTGGCACACCATCACGCTGCGGGCCGACCGCTTCGCACGTTCGTGGGGCGAGCCCAAGCACCAGGTGGAGGTCCACGTGGGCGAGCAACTCATCGTGCCGCTCGCACCGAGTGCCTCCGGCGTTCCCGGGGTGGTGCTGAAGGGCATCACCGATATCTCACTCGGCACGCACGTGGCGCAAAGCCCACACCGCCCGAGGGCAGTCCTCGAGCTGAAGTCCGGCCGCACGCCGTGGAACCCGTTCAACGAGACCAGTTGGTACCAGTTCCTCGTCGCTGCTGCCGATGGCTTCGCTCCGCACCGAGTCGGTGTGTGGGCCGCCGCACCGGACCACGACAGCCCCCACGGGGAACTGGTCGACACACCCGTGAACCCAGGATCGATAGCAACCGCTACGAGATGGGTGTGCGACGCGTTGCTCCTCGTCGGTGATCTCGCCTCGGGTGCCAAACCGGAGGAACGCCCATCGGCCCTGTGCCGTTCGTGCCCCGATCGCCACCGCTGCCCGTCCGCACACGTTGGGCTCGCGCTACCGGGTGCCGATGCACCTACCGACGCCTTCGCATTCGACGAGGAGGAGCTCGATGCCGAGGCGTGACGGCGACTGGGTGAAGACCACGCTCGCCACCATGAAGCTGCTCGCAGAGCGTTTCCCGGATGGTTGGACGAGCATCGGCGACACCGCCGCAGATCGTGTCGGGATGTGCCCCGCACAGGCAGCGGGCAACAACTGGCCCGGGTGGTCGTCCGTTCTTGCGGCCCGTCAGGTTGGGCTCGCCGCGGTGCGCACCGGTGTACTCGACGCGCGCGATGCCGTCCGTGCCGCGGTCCAATCGCTCCTCCAGGACTCCGACGCCGATCGCGAGTTCCAACGGGTGCAGGACTGGATCGCTGGGCTCCCGAGGATTGCCCGTCTCGACGTGGCCGACGAGGCACTCCGCTGGCTCGTTGCGTGGCGATCGATCGGGCCGCACGTATCGGGTCCATCAGTGGTGGACCGCGGAGCGGTGCAGGCACGCATCACCAAGGAGGTCACGTTGCGCGCGAGCGCGGACCTGCTCGTTCGGCCGGCCGGAGCGGTGGACTCCACCGTGTATGTCTCGCTCGGCACGGTGGCGGCTCCGGATGCCGACCGCAATGTTGCGGCTCGTCTCGCTGCTGTGCTGTGGCTCGGCGGAACCAGCGTGGACACCGTGGTGGTGCTGCACCCCAAGTCGCGCAGGGTGCAGTCCGTGGACGTGGACGTCCCGCTCGTGTCCGCAGGGGCGCAGCAGTACCTCACCGCACTGAGGGTCACGGTAAACCAGGCGCTCGGTGTCGAGCAGGCGCCACGGCTCACCGGGCCGCAGTGCCGGTGGTGCGACCTCCGGGCAGACTGCGCCGAGGGTCAGGCGTACCTTGCGTCGCACCCGCGTGTCTCGGGGGGTCTGCCGGTCGCGAGTCAGTAGCTGTTTGCGGGCTATCTGTTGTCAAACACACCTGAGATAGCCTCACCCCATGCCCCCGGAACCGCACAATCCCCGCGACTTTCCCCCGTTCGCCGTGACGGTCGACATTGCGATCTTCACGCTCGTCCACAACGAACTCGGCGTCGTCCTCATCCGCCGTGGGGCCACACCGTTCCTCGGGGCACTTGCACTCCCCGGCGGCTTCGTGAAGCCAGATGAGGACCTTCTGGAGGCCGCCGTGCGAGAACTGCAGGAAGAGACGGCACTCGCCATCGATTCCGCCGACCTCGTGCAAGTGGGGGCGTACGGCGCCCCATACCGGGACCCCCGCCAGCGTGTCGTCTCCGTCGCCTTTGCAGCGCTCGTTGCCAATCTCGACAAGCCCACCGGTGGCAGCGACGCTGCCACGGCGGCGGTGTACCCGGTGTACGAGGTGCTTGCCCGCAACGCCCAGGCATTGGCGAAGCCGAATCGGGAGCACCTGCTTGCCTTCGACCACGGACAGATCCTCGACGATGCACTCAAGGTCGTCACCCAGCTCATCGAGCACACACCGCTGGCAACGCACTTCTGCTCCCCCACGTTCACACTCAGCGAGCTGCGCCAGGTGTACGAGGCCGTGTGGAACGAGAAGCTTGATGCTGCAAATTTCCGCAAGCGCATTCTGAAGGCCGAGGGATTCCTCGTGCCGACGGGGGACAAGCGTCTCCCCAAGGGTGCGCGCGGTCGGCTTGCGGAAACCTACGTGTGCGGCAACGTCAAGGAGATTTCGCCGCCGCTGCGCAAGCCCGGCACGTATTTCCACGAACCGCGGAAGCGGTAGCTACAGCGCCACGTACTGCCGGTTGAACAGCTCGGTCGCCTTGCGGATCTGCTCCTTGGCCGACAAATCGTTCGTCCCGCCCCAGAGCACCTCGATACAGCGCTTGTCCTTGACGGCGAACACTGCGCTGGCCGAACCATCACGATCAGCACCACGAACACCGATCGCGCTTGGCACACCGTCCACCGCGAACGCCTCCGGGGTGGAGGTCTTCGCTCGCAGGATCTCCGCGAGCCGTGAACAGTAGAGCTGCGCGCCGTTGCGCGTAGCGAACTCGGCGAGGCGGATGTAGATCGTCGACCCGAAGTTGTTCGTGGTCCAGATCCGCTGGTACTCGCGTTCGAAGCCAGCCTCCTCGAGGAACCGCTTGGCGCCGTCGAACCCCGCATCTGCCGCAGCCTTGTTGAGATCCGTCGGCCCGGCTCCGACCCAGTCATCGTCCTGCAGGGAAAACTCCGCCGGGACATCCCGGATGATCAACGTGCCGACAGAATCGATAACTGCCGGGTCGGTCGAACTCACGCCTTCGGGCGATGCGGGCTCTGCAGTGGGCTTCGGGATTGACAGTGAGGTGCTGGTCGAGTTCATCGACGTGCTCGAGGATCCACACGCCGTCGCGACCGCTGTAACGGCCACAAGCACGGCTACGCATCCGACACGAACCCTTCTCGCCCGAGGGAGGCGCACGGTGCCGAGAAGGGTCGTCATATCGGCTCGCACCCAGAAAACTGTACGGGCCTGC
>WLJO01000068.1 GCA_009701715.1 Actinomycetota bacterium | reverse complement strand
GCATCTCGATCAGCATCGTATGCCCACCGGAGACGAGCAGGACGACGAGCGGGAACTCGAGGGTCGGATCCTCGAGGAACGCGGCGTACAGGTGTGCCTCCATGTGATTCACACCGACGAAGGGCTTGCCCCACGTGAGCGCAAGTGACTTCGCAGCCGACACGCCAACGAGCAGAGCGCCGATGAGACCGGGCCCCACCGTTGCCGCAACGACGTCGATGCGCGACTCGTCGATGCCTGCCTCCACGATTGCACGGGCGATCACCGGGTTGAGGTGCTCGAGGTGCGCGCGGGACGCGATCTCCGGTACCACGCCGCCGTATTGCGCATGCAGATCGATCTGTGTGGAGACGACGGACGAGAGCACGTCGTGGCCCCCCATCACCAGTGCTGCGGCGGTCTCGTCGCAACTCGTCTCGATAGCGAGCACCACGGTGGATGCGTCGACCCTCAGCGGTTCAGCGGGCAATCCCGGCCTCCAGGCTGCGCAGGCGTTCGGAGTAGCCCTCGCCATCGATGTCATGGCACCACATCACGATCGCATCCTCGACACCTTCGTAGTAGTTCTTCCGGATACCGGCCGGCACGAACCCGAACCGGCGGTACAGCTCCTGGGCAGCACGGTTCGATGCCCGGACCTCGAGGGTGAGGTTCCTGAACCCCTGTCGGATCGCGAACCGGGCTTGGTGGATCAACAGGCGTGTCGCGAGTTGGCGTCGCTGAACGGTCGGGTCCACCGCAATGTTCGTGACGTGCGCGTCGTCCCCGGAGTACAGCAGCCCTGCGTACCCGATCAGCCGGCCACCACTGCGGGCCACCACATAGTTGCGGTAGCCGCTGCGCATCTCGTCGATCTCGCTCTGGAAGACGCCCGGAGTCCAGGGCTTGGGGTACACCTGGTTCTCGATGGCGAGCACCTCACGGAGATCCCGTTTGCGCATCTGTTCGATGACCACGTCGTCGTGCGGGGCCTGACGCTCCAGACGACGCGTCTCGAGCAGGCGCTGGACGATGCTCATGAGACGCGCCCGCTCCGTGTCTCCCAATTGATCTGGGCGTCGGGGCGACGGAGGTAGAGCGGCGCGAGGGCCGAGTGGTTCACCCAGTCCTCCCGCATTGCCTTCGCGTGAGCGAGTTGGACGAGCGGTGCGGCGGAGGGGTGGCTGAGGTATTGCTCGGCGAAGTCGACCCGGACGGAGTCGACGATCTGGTCGCGATAGCGGAGCGCACCGTCTCCGACGCACACAGCGTCCTGGCCCCGCTCGGCGAGATCGGCGACGAGGTCGTCGACACGGCCCACCCGTGGCTCCGAGACTCGCTGAACACCGGCGGGAACCTGCCGGTAGAACGCGTAGAACACCTCGCCGCGGCGAGCGTCGATCACCGATGCGATGAGACGGTCCGAGTGCCGGAGCGGGAACGCCAGCAGATCAAGACTGCTGATACCGATCATCGGTATCCGCAGCGCCTGGGCCATTGCCTTGCCGGTAGCAATGCCGACACGCATACCCGTGAAGAGCCCCGGGCCGACGTCAACCGCGATCGCGCCGAACTCGGCGATCTCGATATCTGCCTGGCGACAGAGGAACTCGATGGCCGGCACGAGTGTTTCGGCGTGCCGACGGCCGCGGGTGACCTCAAAAAGGCCGAGCACTCCCTCGTGCCCACCGATCGCCACGCTCACCTGCTCCGTCGCCGTCTCGATCCCGAGGATCAACATGGCAGCACCATCGCGTTCTTCAGCATGCCCACTCGCCAACCGATCTGCCCAACGCATCCCAGCGACCGGCCCAACCGGGGCCGACAGGGCGCACGACGAGACGGCGCGCATTCTCCGGGTCCTCGTCGTCGGCCTCCAGGCGGATCTCGAGGTAGTCCTGGCCGAACATTGCAGCGACCACGTCGCCCCACTCCACGAGCACCACACCACCCTTGCCCGTGCCCGACTCCTCGAGCAGTTCGGCAAGCGCCAGGTCAGCCACCTCGGACATTCGGTCCAGGCGGTATACGTCTACGTGGTGCAGGGGAAGGCGGCCCCCGGAGTAGCTGTGTACCAGCGTGAACGTCGGGCTGGTAACGGGATCCGTGATGCCGAGCGCAGACGCGAAACCCTTGGCGAACCACGTCTTTCCCGAGCCCATCTCACCTGCAAGCACCACAAGATCACCGGCGCGTGCCAGACGGGCAATAGCCCCGGCGATGGTGTGGGTGGCCGTCGGTGACGGCGAGCACAAGGTGATCACAGCGTCCGAATCGTAGTGGTCAGTCGAGATAGACGCGGCGGACTCGCTTGGAGATACCGCAGACAATCTCGTATCCGATGGTGCCGAGCTGCTCGGCCCACTCCTCGGCGCGCACGCGGTCGCCGCCCTGCTCACCGACGAGCACAACCTCGTCGCCGATCTGCACCGCGTCGTCGCCGCAGTCCAGCATCAACTGGTCCATCGTCACCATTCCGGCGATGTCGCGGCGACGGCCACCGAGCAGCACGAGCCCTGCTGCATTCCCGAGACGTCTGGGCACGCCGTCGGCGTAGCCGATCGGAACGGTTGCAACCGTGGTGTCACGTGCGAACGTGTGCTTGAGTCCGTACGAAATGCTGTCCCCCGCGCGTACGCGCTTCACGAACGACACCCTCGACACGAGCGACAGGGCGGGGCGCAGGTCCGCACAGTGCTCGCGCAGCGTGCTGCCCGGCTCGATGCCGTAGACCGTGATCCCGGGGCGAACGAGGTCGTAACGGGTTGCCGGATGTGCAAGCGCCCCTCCGGAGTTCGCCGCATGCACCACCGGTGGGCGGTTCGGCAACCGGGCGAGCACATCCTCGAAGCTGGCGACCTGCTCCGAGGTGAACGGATTGTCGGGTTCGTCGCTCACGGCGAGGTGGGTGAAGATGCCAGCAAGCCGCAGTGTCGGCGACGCAGCCTCGACGGCACGCACGAGGTCGACTGCGCCCCCGGTGCTCACGCCGACGCGGTTCATGCCGGTGTCCACCTTGATCTGCACCGGGTACCCAGAGCGGCCAGAACGCTGAACAGCATCGGTCATCGCCCGGACCGCGCCGATGGAATACAGCGTGGGGATCAGGCGATGGGTCACGACTGCATCAAGCTGGGACGCAGGCTGCTCGGACAGCAGCAGAATCGGCGCGTCGATGCCGGCATCGCGAAGCTCCACACCCTCCTGCGCGAGGGCCACACACAGTCCCTCAGCCCCACCGGCCATCACCGCCCTGGCTGCGGGGACAGCGCCGTGGCCGTACCCATCGGCCTTCACGACCGCCCACACCGCTGCAGGCGCAACGATCCGGCGGATGACACCGACGTTGTGACGGATGGCGGCGAGGTCGACGCGGGCCTCGACCCACCGGCTGTCCCGGGAGGATTCGCTGAACATCTAGAGGGCCGCCAGCACTGTTGGGATGAGCGCAAGCAGATCGCTCGCCACCAGTCCACGCGCCGGGCCGCGGCGGGCCGCCTGTCCGTGGATCCACGCCCCTGCAGCCGCCGCACGGAACGCTGGTACCCCTGCGGCGAGCAGTGCGCCGATGATGCCGGCCAGCACGTCGCCGGTTCCTGCCGTCGCGAGTCGCTCGTCCCCGGCGGTTACGACAAGCACGTTGCCAGAGGGGTCCGCCACCACCGTGGCCGGGCCCTTGAGCAGCACCACGGCGCCGGTTCGACTGGCGAGCGAACGTGCGGCGTCAATCCGGTCGTACCCCGGTCGGTGTCCCGTGAGCAGCGCGTACTCGCCATCGTGCGGAGTGATC
Organism: Actinomycetota bacterium; assembly: GCA_009701715.1. Classification (GTDB taxonomy): domain Bacteria; phylum Actinomycetota; class Acidimicrobiia; order Acidimicrobiales; family Ilumatobacteraceae; genus WLJO01. The sequence goes on along the minus strand of WLJO01000068.1, from coordinate 6,401 downwards.
ACCGTCTCACCCGTGCGGGCGCGCAGCAGTGGTGCCGCTCCCTCCGTGCTCCAGGCGAGCGCAAAGAGGCCATCGCCGTCCACCACAACGGGCCGGGCCGTAGCAGCGAGGAACTCGCGGATCTGCAGCGCGGTCGAATCCAGCCTGCCCATCCCCGGGCCAACGACGAAGGCATGGAATCGACCGGCCGCGTTGAGTGTGTCCTGTGCCCAGGTTCCCGACGAAAGCGGGTGATTGACCACCTCGGTGGGGGCAAGCGGATCCACACCGGCACCCGGTGTAGAGAGATAGACCATCCCGGCACCGGTGCGGTGGGCCGCCGCGGCCGCAAGGCGTGCCGCCCCGAGCATGCCCCCGGAACCGGCAATCACCCACAGCGACGCACGCCACTTGTGCGAGTCCGGTCTGCGCGGCGTCACCCACTCCGCAACGTCTTGATGCTGGACGAGATGCGTTGACGACCCCGAAACGTCGAGACCGACGTCGGCGATCTCGAGCGTTCCGGCCAGCACACTGCCGGGCGGGAACAGCAGACCCGGCTTGAGCGCAGCGAACGTCACCGTGCGATCCGCGGGCATCACACCGGAGTCGCACTGCCCGGTGAGGCCATCGACACCACTCGGGATGTCCACCGCCAGTACCGGGGTGCCGCCAACGTCCGGAGGCGTCCACGTACCGCGGAAGCCGATGCCGTAGGCAGCATCGATCACGAGGTCGCACTCGGGCAACCGTTCGGGAAGCCCGGCGGCGTCGAGCACGGTGACCTGAACACCGCGATCAGCGAGGCGCCGCGCGGCCACCCGTCCGTCAGCGCCGTTGTTCCCCTTGCCCGCGATCACAACGACACGCTTGCCGTACGACCCACCGAGCATCCGGACGGCGGCACGCGCAACCGCTGCACCAGCACGTTCCACGAGTACCTCGAGCGGTTCGACCGCGGAGGCATCGATACGACGCATCTCCTCGGGACTGACCACGGCAAGCACGTCCTTACGGTAGGCGAACGGGCAGGACCGGTCCGGGCACCATCACACCCGGTATGCCTGTGCCGGTCAGAGTGCGGTCACGACGGCCATAGCGACCGTGTCGGTGTGGGTCAGCGAAACCTTCCAGGATCGGACACCGAACCCGGACGCAACCTCCGCTGCCCTGCCCACCACCAACAGCCTCGGCGGACCCAACCCGTCACGCACCACCGAGATGTCGTGGAAGCCCCACGCGCCAAGCCCTTGGTCGAGTGCCTTCATGGCTGCCTCACGGGCGGCAAACCTTGCTGCCAAACCAGGAACCGGATCAACACGCGGGGCGAGGTACTGCAGTTCCTCCTCGGTGAACAGCCGTGTCCTCAGCGTGGGTGTCCGGTGCAGCGACACCCGGAAGCGATCGACGTCCACCGCATCGATCCCGATGCCGATCACGCCTGCGACCTCCAACGATCGGCGACCTCGGAGATCGGCGCAACGAGCAGGTCCACCACCGGAACGTCGATAAGCAGGTCGTCCCGGAAGCTTCCCTCGGTCTCGGTCACCCAGTCAACGAGTCGGTCGTAGCGCCGGTCGTAGCCCTGCAGCACCGTACGGATCGTTGCCACCGGGAGGTGTTCGTGGAAGCGAACGTGCAGCAGCGTGATCCCGGTGGTCTGCGAACCCTTTACCTCGGGTACGAGGATGACGTGACGACCGTCCGAGCGGCCCCGGGCCACGAGCACTTCGCGCTCGGCCGCAACGCGGCGCTTGGTTCCCCGGAGGCTGCTGTTCTGCTCGACGCGGGACGGCAATGACAGGCTCACGCCGCCGCGGTCAACCACCGTGATCGTCGCGTCCGCAGACGGGTCGCCCTCCACTTGGTAGCGCGTGAACCCGGTAACCGCAGCCACAGCACCGTCGAGGGCACCGAGCACCTTGAGTGTGCGGTACGCGAGCCGGTCTCGCCCGGCCCCGGTAGCAAGCACCTCTCTCACGAGCGAGCGGTCGAGCACCGCCTCATCGCTGCGCGAGATCCCCACCGTGACGGTCTTGGCCTGGTGCTTGATCGCATCGACCGGACGGGTCAGTTCCTCGATGGCGCGGGTGAGCGCGGCGGTGAGGTCGTCGATGAGCCCCGAGGGGGACCCAACCTTGCCCGAATCCTCTTGGTAGGCCTCGAGCGGCTGGGGCGACAGCGAGTCGCGCAACAGACCCGAAAGGCGAACCGCTGTGGAGGCCTCGAGGTTTCCGTCGTACGAACCGGTGCGGAGCGTGTCGAAGAACCGTTGCGCCATCGGCACGATCTGCCTGCTCACGCTGCGCAGCATTTGGTCGCCCGTGACACCGGATGCGATGGCGTCCTCGATCACCTCACGCGCCTCGCGTAGCGGACGGGCGAGCGCATCGATCGCAAGCGCCGCCTCGTACCCGAAGAGGTGACCAACCATCGCGGACAGGATGAACGCCAGCGCAGGGTCCACGACCGGCACCGTCACCAGGTGGAGTGCCCCGTTGAAGCGCGTCTCGCCCTCGCTCGCCACCACGATCGGGGCCGCCTTGTGCGCCCGGTAGATCGCTACCTCCTTGGCCACATCGTCTGCCGTCGAGCCCACGAGACCTGCCGCACACACGAAGATCAGCGGCTCGGAGGAGAGGTCGATGTGCTTCTTGTCCTCCGTGACATCGCACGCGATCGACTTGTAGCAGAGCTCGCTCAGCTTGACCCGAACCTCTTCGGCGGCAACCTTGTTGGGGCCGTTGCCGACGACGGCCCAGTACCGCCGCTGCGGGGCGAAGCGCTGGGCTGCCTCCGCGATGTCCTGGCGGCGCTCCAACACCGTGTCCATCGCGTCGGGCATCCTGCGCAGCTCGGTCAGGATCTCGTGGCGACGACGATCGCTGCCAGCGCCGGCCAGATCGGAGATCGCGCAGGCGAGGAGTGCACCTGCGGCCACCTGCGCGTAGAACGCCTTGGTCGATGCCACGCTCATCTCCACGTCTCGCCCGTCGGAGGTGTACAGCACCCCGTCGGCCTTGTCGGTGAGATCGCTGTTCCGGCGGTTGACGATGCCGATCACCGTGGCCCCACGACCGCGCACGAGGTCGACCGTCCGGTTGGTGTCGGTGGTGGTACCGCTCTGGCTGACGGCAATGACGAGCATGTCGCTCATGTCGACCGCAAGGTGGAAACCCGACAGTTCGGTAGCAGTGATTGCGCGGACGTCGAGCCTGCTCTCGACGAGCTCGTCGAGCAACACGGCTGCGCTCTGGCCGGCGACGGCAGCAGTTCCCTGGCCGATGACACGCACGCTGCGGATGCGACCGCTGCGCAGCCCATCGACAACGGACTGCGGAATGGTGCGTGCTCCGAGCGCGGCACGCAGCAGGCCGTCGTGCTCCACGATCTTGCCGCGCAAGGTCTTGCGGAAGCTGAGGGGAGCCTCGCTGATCTCCTTGAGGAGGAAGTGCGGATACGCGCCTCGGTCGATGTCGCGCGTGGTCACCTCGGCGATGGCAATCTCTGATTCGGCAATCGGGAGTTCGCTGCCGTCATAGGCGATGCGGCGCAGACCGGCGAGGTCACCGGCGCGCGCGCCGTCGAGCACGAGGATCTGGCCGCGGCTCGCTGGCTGGTCCGCGTGTGCCGGCGACTCTCCGTCCAGGCGGACGAAGCGAGCCGTCTCTTCCACGATGCCGTACGGTTCGCTGGCAACCACGAAGGTGTCGTCGGCGAGACCGACGTACACACCCTGGCCACTGCCGCGCAGGGCAAGGAGCACCCGATTCGGTGCGTCGGCACTCGCTGCACCGATGGCCACGCTTCCCTCGAACGAGGCAACCGTGCGGCGGAAACCCTCCACCAGATTGCCGGTGTCGACGGTGTGGCGGGACACGAGTGCCGGGATCACCTTCGCATCCGTGGTGATCGGACCGGGGATGCGCAGACCATGCTCCACCACGAGGTCGATGTGGTTGTCGACATCGCCGTTCAGCACTGCCACGACGTACGGGAGCGCGCCCGCAGACTGCCCCTCCTCCTCGTGATTGAGCGGATGGGCGTTCGGCTCGGAGATGATGCCGACACTCGCCCACCGGGTGTGGCCGAGCACCGCAACGCTGCAGTCCGGCGAGGAGAGCGCGAGCCGTAGGAGCGCGTCGTTGTCGATTGCCTGTCGGATCGTGCGCGTGTTGTCGCCCAGTTCACCGATCTCGGCGGCCGCCTTGTACACGACGCTCAGCGTTTCGCCTGCGAGACGCACCGATCCCGACGTGAACAGCGGGTCACCGGTTCGCTGCTCAATGAGCGCACGCACTGCCGGGTCGTTGGTGTCGAGTCCGTGGCCCCAGACGAACAGGTGCAGACCGGCCGAGTCCCGTCCGCGTACCTCAAGCCGGTCGAGCACCGAGAGCGCCTGTTGCACGAGGAGATAGCCCTGCAATGCCGCCACACCGGCATCACGACCAGCAAGAGCCTCCACGGCGCTTGCGGTGCGCAGTCGGTCGTTGCGCACGGCCCACGCAGCGTCGCGCAGCCGGATGATGGCTGCGTTGCTCGCCTCGATCTCCTCGGGTGACTGCGATGTACCCGTCTCGAGATTGCGCTCGAACTCGGCGATGGCTGCATCGATCAGGTCGAGCCGTGCGGTGATACCTGCAGCGATCTCGGGATGACCGACGAGCGCCCGGACGCCGGGAAGCCCCTTGAGCGCTGCGTCCACCTCCTCAAGGGGACCAGCAACTGCAGCCGGGCCGCCCTGACGGTCGGCAAGTGCGGCATCGAGCCGGCTGAACAACCAGTCCCGGGTGGGGGCCGGCCGCTGCGACGGGCGGCTCAGGAGGGCGACGATCCCGCACATGACAGAAAGGTTACCGAGGTGGGCTCAGGCAAGTCGTTCGGCAATGACCGCAGCGAGCCGTTCGGCCTCTTGGGGGGCCAGATCTCGCTGGCTTGAACAGGAACGCCGCCGGGCGCCCCGAGAAACCCAGCGCCTCCACAATGTGCACTGCCTGAGTCAGCAGGCCGCGGACGCGCTTGCCAGGATCTCGACGAGCTGACCGTTTGAACGTTTGGCAAGCCCGAGGGCCGTCACTTTCTGGCCCCCAAAGACAGCGCTTGCGCATGGATCGGCTCCATGATCGAGCAGGAGCTGGACAAGCGCTTCCGACGGGTGGTTTTTCGACACCGCCGCGGCCATGAGAACCGTCCAACCGTCCACATCGCGTCGACGAGCATCTGCCCCCGCCCGGAGAAGCAAGCGGACGACGCGGGGGTCTCCCCGGGTAACCGCAGACATGAGAGGGGTGTAGCCCCACTCGTCGCCTTCGTTCGGGTCCGCACCCTTTTCGAGGAGGTTCTCAACGACGTCCGGGGGGCTGTCATAGACGGCTTGAAGCAACTCCGAGCCATTCAGCAACGATTCACGGCTCCATCCCCCAAGGGAAGGGTCACTCATCGATTCCAAGGTGGTCCTCTCAAACAACTGAAGTAGCCATCACCCATGCGTAGATACAAGTGGTCCCAATTGCAAGGAGGATCCAGGCAAACGTCATACTTTTCGCGCGGTGTCTCGCTACAAGTGCAGCCACTGCGGATCCAATGCCAACAACAGAAACAGATAAGACCAAGGTTGCATACCAGCGGGTGTCGCTCCGGATACTTCCGTCAATGAGTCCAGACCATAAAACTCTCAAGTAGAGATACAAAACAATAGCCCGTTGTAGGACTGCCAAGTTATTCTTTAGTGTCCAGCGACGAACCATTCTGGTATCACCACTTATTCCAATAGCCTGCGCCGAACACTCTGTTGACTTCAGCCCGGATATTGTTTCTAAAATTCGTCCACGTTCTGAGGGCAAATCTTCTGTTACAAACCCAACAGATCTTTGTGCTGAAGGCATACTGACCAGACGACTCAACTGACATCTTCAGGACCCCGCTCGCTGTCCCAAAGAAGCCAAACCGGATGATATTGCCAGCTCCTTCATGATGCCCTGGGAGCGAAGTCAGTTCAAAGGCTGATGTGTCCCAACCTACAAACGAGACTCGTACGGGGTTCCTTGTTCCAAAAGCTCGAAGCGAGCACTCTTTGCCTACCGCTAGAAAATCGCCACAGCCGTTGTATGGGAAGAGCTGTGAGAATCGGCCACCGTTGACTACTAACGCAAACAGCTTCCTAACCGTAAGACCGTGGGAACAACGGCTTCCCCGGGAACAGATCGTGAATTCATACCTGTAACCACGTTCGCCGCTGAGATCTGATCCGTTGATGGGGTCGGTGAGGTATCCGTAGTCGTTGGCGCAACCGCCTTCGACGGGGTCGGTTTCGGTGAACCGTCCGAGTTGCGGCTGGTACTGACGGGCGCCCATGTCGACCGCCGGGTGCAGGCCGGGCTGGTGCTGTGTCTGACGGTCTGCTGTCCCGTACCAGGCGCTGT
>WLJO01000067.1 GCA_009701715.1 Actinomycetota bacterium | reverse complement strand
GAGCGAGGCCAGCGGCGACGACGAATCCTTCTTCAGTTGTGCCGCAGCACGCTTGCCGGTCCACTCGTTGACGAGACGCAGACAGTGCAGCGTCGTGAGCTCCTGACGGATGACCGGGTCGCTGCTGCGACCGACCTTGCGAGCGAGGTCAACGAGCGAGAGGTCCGGTGCTGGTGCGCTCGCCTCGGACTCCGGGTCGAGTGACTCCTTCGAATCCTCCTGCCCCTTTCGCCGGCCGATGGGGCCACCCATCACGGCGCGCTCGTACATGAGAGCGGTCTGCAACACCCACCAGCCGCGGTTCAGTTCGCCGAGCATGTTCGAGGCGGGCACACGCGCCTCGGTGATGAACACTTCGTTGAAACGGGCGTCACCCGTTGCCTGTCGCAGAGGACGCACCTCTACGCCGGGTTGGCGCATCGGGAAGAAGAAGAACGTGATGCCCCGGTGCTTGGGCTGGTCCCAGTCGGTGCGCGTGATGAGCAGTGCGTACTCGGCGGCGCGCCCGCCCGAGGTCCACACCTTCTGGCCGTTCACGATGAACTCGTCGCCGTCACGGTCGGCACGTGTCGCAATGCTTGCGAGGTCCGAGCCGGCACCGGGCTCGCTGTAGAGCAGGCACATGGCGAGGTCGTCCATGAGCAGGCGGCGCAGCACCTTGTGCTTCAGTTCGTCCTGCCCGTAATGCAGCACGGTGCCGGCCCACAGGTTGTACTGGTCTTGCCCCGTGCCGGGTGCGCCGACACGGCGGAACTCCTCGGCAACCACCTTGCTCGTCTCGGCGTCGAGACCGCGACCGAACCACTCAGTGGGCCACGTGGGCGCGGCCCACCCGCTGTCCACCACCTTGGCGAGCCACACCTTCGGGTCGGCGTCGCGCGCTGCAAACTCGGGCCGCCAGTTGTCGGCGAGCCACGTGCTCACCTCACGGCGAACCGCCTCGGGATCAGCGGCGACCGGCGATGAGGTGGTGAGGGTCATGGGAGTGCTCAGAGGCCCGACTTCTCGAGGATGTGGATACCGCACGCCGAGCCGAGGCCGATGACGTGCGCGAGGCCGACCTTCGCGCCCTCGATCTGGCGGTCGCCTGCCTCACCACGCAGGTGGTGGCACACCTCCCAGATGTTGGCGATGCCGGTAGCGGCAATGGGATGACCCTTGGACTCGAGACCACCAGAAACGTTCACCGGGGTCTTGCCGTCGCGCCAAGAGGCACCAGACATGAAGAAGTCAGCAGCACCACCCTCCTCGCAGAGACCGAGGTTGTCGTAGTGCACCAGCTCGGCAGTGGCGAAGCAGTCGTGCAGCTCGACGAGGTCGAGGTCGTTCGGGCCCACGCCGGCTTGCTCGTACGCAATACGCGCAGCGTTCTTCGTGAGGGTGTTCACGTCGGGCAGCACCTGGCAGGCTTCCTGCCACGGGTCCGTGGTGAGCACCGATGCCTTCACCTTGATTGCGCGGCGCTGCTGCTCGAGCGAGAGTGTTTTCAGCTTGGCGCCGCTCACCACCACTGCGGCGGCAGCGCCATCGCAGTTGGCCGAGCACATCGAGCGCGTGTTGGGGTACGCGATCATGACGTCGTTCATGATCTCTTCGAGCGTCATGCGCTTCGTGTACGCAGCGAGCGGGTTGAGCGTGGAATGAGCGTGGTTCTTCTCGGAGATCTTCGCGAACAGCTCGAACGACGCACCGCCGTACTTGTGGCCGTACTCCATGCCGACCTGGGCGAACACGCCGGGCATCGAGTCGGTGCCGATGCGGCCGTCCACCGAACCGACGGCGCCGTAGCGACCCTTGGGCTCGTAGACCTTCTTGTCGCTCTTGGCCTTGCCGCCCGCACCGAGGAGGCCCGCGCCGGCAAGCTTCTCCACGCCGACGGCGAGACCCATGTCCACCTCGCCGGCCTTCACGGCCATGATCGCCGTGCGCAGTGCCGTTGCACCCGTGGCGCACGCGTTCGACACGTTGTACACGGGGATACCGGTCTGGCCGATCTGCTTCTGGATCTGCTGACCCACACCACCGCCACCCATGAGGTTGCCCGCTGCGAGGATGCCGATGTCTTTCATCGTCACACCACCGTCAGCGAGTGCTGCCATGGCGGCCTCGGACGCGAGGTCCACAATGTCCTTGTCCGGGTGCTTGCCGAACTTGGTCATTTTGATCCCGAGGATCCAGATGTCGTCGCTGGCCATGGCGTGCTCCTGTCGTGTGTCGCTGTCGCGGTGAGAGTTCGGTATGAGGATTCGGTGTGGGTGTTTTGGTGCGGCGGTCAGGCCGGTTCGAAGCCGTAGTTGATGGCTTCGGTGCCCTCGTCGTCGGCGCCGACGGGTACCAGGGCGAGGCGGACCTTCATGCCGAGTTTCACGTGTTCGGGGGAGGGCTCCACGTTGGTGAGGGTGCAACGCACGCTCGTGCCGCCGCAGTCGACGATGGCTGACACGAACGGCACCTTCACACCGGGTGCGGCGAAGGTGACGATGCTGAACGCCCGCAGTTCGCCCTCGGTGACGATGTCCACCTTCTTGAACAAGGTGCCGAAGCAGGAGGCGCAGGCGTTGCGGCGGTCGAAGAAGCGGGCACCGCAGCCGGTGCACTCGTTGGCGACGAGGTGTGGCTTGTCGCCCAGCACGAGATAGTCGACGAACGGGATCTGCTTGGACATTGCTGCTCCTCGAGGGCGGCGCCATCCCCGACAGCGCCCGTACGCCCCGAACAGTACCCCACAGGGGATTTCGGTCTATATCTGGCGGGCGGAGGGTTCGCCAGATATAGCCCAAATCTCAGCGGGCGGGGGTTAGGACAGGACGAGGTCGGCGACCTGCTTGAGTTGAGCGGCGTCCCGGCCCGAGATGAGCAGCGTGGTGACCGGGCTCGATCGCCACACGTCGAGGCGCTCACGAATCCGTGAGGCGGGGCCGACGAGGCTGATCTCGTCGGCGAAGTCGTCGGGCACGGCAGCGATTGCCTCGTCCCGCTTGCCGGCCATAAACAGGTCCTGGATCTTGTACGCCTCGTCCTCGAAGCCCATTCGTGCCATCAGCTTGGTGTGGTAGTTCTGGCCCTTGGCGCCCATGCCACCGATGTAGAAGCCGAGCATCCCCTTCACCGGCATCAGCCCGGCCTTCACGTCGTCGGTGATGTTCAGCGTGGCGAGCGCATTGATCTCGAAACCCTGCTTGGCCGGTGCCAACTGGTCGGCGTACACCTCTTGGCGATAGGGGGAGTAGTAGAGCGGCAGCCAGCCGTCGGCGATCTCGGCGGTCTGGCGCACGTTCTTCGGTCCCTCGGCACCGATGAAGATCGGGATGTCGTTGCGCAGCGGATGCACGATGCTGCGCAGCGGCTTGCCGAGCCCCACCGAGCCCGGCCCGCGATAGGGGTGTTGGTAGAACTCGCCCTGGAAGTCGAGCGGTTCCTCCCGGCGGATCACCCGTCGGATGATCTCGACGTACTCACGGGTGCGGGCGAGCGGCTTGTTGGACGGCTGTCCGTACCAACCCTCCACCACCTGGGGGCCGCTCACGCCGAGCCCGAGCTGGAACCGGCCCTCGGAGATGTGATCGAGCGTGATGGCAGCCATGGCCGTGGCAGTGGGTGTGCGTGCCGACAGCTGCACCACGCCGGTACCGATCTTGATGCGCGACGTGTTCGCCGCGAGCCAGGTGGCGTACGTGAAGCAATCGCTGCCCCACGACTCGGCCACCCACACGCTGTCGTAGCCGTACTCCTCCGCGGCCTGTACGAGCGGCACGACTCCCTGTGGCTTGCCGGCTCCCCAGTACCCCAACATCATCCCGAGCTTCATGGATCAAGATGATGCCAGTTCGCGGGCCACCCCGCGCTAGAAGTCCTTGTCGTTGGTGCCCGTCTCGGCTGCAGGTTGGGTGGAGCATCCATTGCCCAGCGTGTCCCTTGCATTCGCGCTTGGTGTCCAAACTATCACTGCAAGGTTGGTGCTCTTGGCGTCGTTGTACTTCTTGAGGACAGCGCCGACAGTAATCACGCTCTTGCCGCTTACGACCTGATGAGAGATGGTGCTCTCAAAGATTGCCGTCTTGCCGCCAGCGACGGTGTCGAGCGCGAACTTCACCCAACCGAGGTTGGCTACGGCGGCGCAGGTAGCCCCGGATGCCCAGGTGGTGCAGACGTCAAGGGTGTCGTTCTTCGTCGAGTAGTTGCCACTCACTCCCTTGTCTCGAAGTCGGATCCATACGGTGCGACTAGACCCGGTCCAGCCGGCGATGATGGATGAGGGGTCGAGTTGCTTGCTGAAGCTGAACAGAATCCGGTCGTAGGTCAGCGGCTTGTTCCTGGCGTCCGTCTTGTTCTGGTCGAGCCGGCCGAGACGCAGTGACTTTGTCGCCCAGATTGCTTTTCTGGAGTCGTACGAGAGCTTGGAGCCGTTGGCAGCCTGGACGTCGGCGCCGTAGACGACGGAGTTATCGACGATGGTGGAGACCGTCGCCGATTCGGCGGGCGGAACAGCGCGACTGTCAGACATGAACGCTCGGAGTTGATACGTGGCGTTGTTGGTGAGTCCGGCCGTGTTCCAGGAGCATCCCCACGGTTCGGCGGTGTCCGTGCAGATGTCAGTCCAGGACCCGCCTGTGGGTCGAATCTGAATCAGCACACTCGTCACGGTGGCTGGACTCGGCACGTAGGTATTCACTGAGAGAGCCACAGTGCCACGGACGTAGGCGCCCGGACTGACGATGGACACGGATGCGGAGTTGTTGTTGACCGACTTGTTGTTCAAGTAGTCGATCGCTCCGTTGCCCGCGCGGTCCGATACCACGGCCCGGATGTCGTACGACTGGGTACCGCGTTCGGCCGGTACGAACACCGTCGTATCCCATTCGCAGAGGTACTGCGACTGGTTGGCGGGGTCGTAGGGTTCGGTCTCGTTGCAGATTTCCATCCACGCGCCGAGGTCCTTAGGGCTTACCTCGAACCGGACTCGGGCGACACCCGACTCGTTGTCGGAGGCGTCGGCAACGAGGGTAACAGTGCCGCGAAGGGGAGTTGTCCCCGGGCCGGACAGGGTCACCAGGGGGTAACCGTTGTCGATGGTGACCCCTTCGATGATCTCCGATTCGGCTGCCGTGCTGTTGGACAGCGTGGCGATCGCCCGCAACGAGTACGAGGCACCATTCGTGTACTTCGCAGTGTCCGTGGTCACCCAGGAGCACTGGAACGGCGCAACGCTGAGGGTGCACATCGTGCTCCAGACGGGGTCGCCGTTGACGTCCGTGTCCCCACCCTCCAACCAGTATTGGATGGATACCGAGGTGCCCGCACCGCCACAGGTGTCCGTGAGCGTCGCCGTGAGTTCCTTGGTGCCCCGGACGAAGTCACCTGGGTCGCTGAGCGCGAGATCTGACAGTACGAGCAACGAGTAGTCCGCAGACACAGCGAGTCCGGTGTCGTCCACGACCCGCACGCGCGGGGTGAGCGACAGCGCACACTCAGGGGTGCCGGTGATCTCGCCTGTCACTGAGTTGATGGCGAACGGCGAGAGGCCCGTGGCGCTCCACCGTGGATTGACGAGTTGTGAGGCGCCGTCGCCGATTACCGAGAGCGGCGCACTGTACGGCTGACCGATCACTGCGCTCGTGAGTTCGCTTGGCGAGATCGACATCGTGGGGATCGGGCCAAACCGGATGATGGGCACGGTGCTCACGGGCGCCAATTGGCGAACCGGCGCTGACCCCGAGGTGCTCACCGCCACTGTCGCGGCGACAAGCGCACCGACATTGATTGCGGCAGCGTTGGACGAACCGTTGAACACCACGGCGGATTTCGGTGCGTAGATCGTCCCACCGAGGCGCGTGATGTGATCTCCCGTACCAATACTCACGGTCTGCTTGGTCGCCACCCAGACGAGGACATTCCGCTGATCGCCGCTGCTCGCCGCAGTGAGCTCGACCGACGAGTCCGGGCGGATACTCAATGTCCCGTCCTTCACGTACAGCAGTACGCCGCCGCTGGAGCTGACGGAGGCTCCTGAGCCGATCTCCAGGCCGTTGCAGAAGACGTAGTTACCTGGATTGAGGGTGACGGTACCGTCCGTAGACGAGATGGTCAGACGCTGTGGGTAAGTACCTGGCGAGTAGGTTCCATCACTTCCAAGCGCCAGGTTTGAGCCTGATCCGCACGTGTCCGAGGGCGTCGGAAGCGACGAGAGCGGGTCGAGCAGGTTGCCAGTGAGACTGGTAACGCCATCCTTGGGGTGTGCGATGTCCGCCGGATCAGGCGTGAGCGACGTCGCGCCACACTCGTTGGCAATGACCGCGTCGCCGAGCACGACGGCCTTGGCAGTAGACAGTGCGACGTTCGTGCACGGAGCAGCGGTGCCCGAGTCACCAAGGGCGAGCAGAGACACGGTCGAGGCCGACGCCTCAGTCGGGAAGTCCTGGCCCCGAGGTCGAAGTGATGCGGAGAGTTTGGTGGTGTAGTCCGACTTCTGGCTACGTCCGGTAACCGTCATCTCGATCGAGCTGGGCGTGCCCGAGCAATCTGCAGTGGGCAAGCAGACAGCCGATGCCGACACAATCGTGCGGCCGAGGATGAGCGGAGGCTTTGCCGCGCCGTCCACACAGTAATTGCGGGTGAGCGTGGTGCCGTCGAGTGCCCAGGTGACGGTGATGGTGCGCTGGAGTGACACCGTGATGTGATCAACCCAGGCGAACCTTGCGACGAGCGAACCGGCCTGTGCGCAATCGCCCCAGTCGTCTGCAAGGACGGAAGCGAGGGCACGCGATTCGTTGGTGACCGTGCGTGGGTCGGTGCCAGCGGCACCCTGTGCGTCGCGGGCGAGGTAGGACGAGATGAGGCGAACGTCAACGGCGGTCTTGAGCGTGTCGCTCGTCGCCCCGGCGACGTTGAGCGAGGTGATGAGGGCGGCAACGAGGACGGCTCCGAGTACTAGCGAGATGGTCATGGAGATGAGGATCTCGATGAGTGTCAGGCCGCGGTCCTGCTCCCGTTCGCGCATCTTCCGCAATCGTTGGTGCAGGGAGTTGTTCACCGGTTTACGCTCCACGACTGGATATAGGTCTTGGTGACCTCGCCTGAGTACTTCTGTTCGAAGTTCACCTGCGCACGGATGATGGTGACGTCCTTGTCGCAGGCCGAACCCGTATCAGTGCACGCCAGGAAGATCACGTTGCGCTGCGAGAGCACTTGGTTCTCCACGTTGCCGATCACCGTCACGGCGTAGGCGCAGTCGACACGCACAGCAATGCCGTTGAGTGCGCTGACATCGCCGCACACCGGATCAGTGGCCCGGTTCTGGCTCCGCACCTTGGTGATGGCGCTCTGAATGGCAGCATCGGCGGCGTACTGCCGGTTGCGCACCTGCTGGAGGGTATTACCGGTGGCGGTACTCGAGATGATGAGGGCAGCGAGTGCGGCGGCGATTGCAGAGACGAGCAACACGAAGCCGATCGCGAGGAGCATCACGGCACCGGAGTCCCGTTGAGCGGTAGCGGGGCGGCGCGATCTCATGGCGTCCGGACCGCGAGTTGAATCGATGCCGGGGCGCTGCCGTTCGCTTCAACGGACAGCGTGACGACTTGCACGGTCGACACTGCGGGGCAAATACCTGACCGACCGTCAAACAACCCGTCATCGGCCGAGCCAGTCAAGGTGTAGCCCGACGGCGGGGTATATGCCAACGAATACGGGGCGGCAGCCACGCAGGCCGAGGTCGACAGTTTCATGGCCTCGGCATAGTCACGCACGACTACGTCGGTGTCCTGAGCCCGTCTGTGGCTGAGCGAACTGCGGGACGCGCTGGCCAGGCTGGCGACGAGGGCTGCTACAGCGACAGAGATGATCATGATGGTGATCACTACCTCGATGAGGCTCTCACCCCGGTCGCGCATCTTGGTCATCCCGGCACTTCCTCCCGGGCACGGCCTCATGCTGTGCCCGATTGCTGGTAACTGCGCGTGACGATCAGCTGCAGGTGAACGTCGGGGCGTTGCCGTTAACCCCGGCGGTCATCGTCAGGGTCCACTTGCCGCTGTTGCCACTCACGTGGGTTCCGTCGGTGATGGAGGCACCGCTGGGCAGCACGAATTCCTTCGGTGTGGCGCCGTCGAGACTGGTGAACTGGCTGAAGGAGGTCGGGTAACTGCCACCGTTCGTCGCGTAATACGCAGCGGACGCAGCCTTGGCGGCGTCTCCCGAAGTGGTGCAGGCGCTCTTGTTGCCGGTGGCGGTGAGGCTGCTGATGCCCACGATGGCGACGGCGGCGAGGATGCCGACCACGACGATGGCGATGAGGATTTCGACCAGTGTGAACCCCTTATCGCGGCGGATCTGCGTTGCGTGCTGGTTGTTGCTCATTTGGTAGTTCACCTTGGTTGCTTGTGGGAGAAGTTGGACAACAGGAATGATGGTGCAGATCGTTACTTGATCTGGCTGAAGACGCTGTACATGGCCGCCACTTGGGCGATGGCTACGAAGCCGACCACAAGACCGATAAACATGATAACGAGCGGCTCGAAAAGGTCGGTCAGCCGCTTGATGCGCTGGGACACTTCCCGCTCGTAATAGACAGCGGCACGGCCGAGCTGATTGCTCAATCCTCCGGTGCGCTCGCCCACGTCGATCATCTGCTGCGCAGTGTTCGGAAACAGTTCGGTCTTGCGCATGGAGTCAGAAAGGCCGGAGCCACGGACGATGTCCTCGCGCACGCTCGCCATCCGGGCCGAAAATACCGTGCTGTTGGTGCTCTCCGCGGCAACTTCGAGACTCTCGGTAAGCGGGACGCCTGCCCGGGTGAGTGCCGCAAGCACCCGACAGAAGCGCTCGACGGACACCGAACGAACTAGCGAGCCAAGGCCGGGAGCATTCCAGAACAATCCGTCGCGCCTGCGTTTGTTGGCGTTCCCGCCCAGCGTCGCCATGGCGAGGACACCCACGCCAGCGAGCCCGAGGAAAATCGCCCACCAATAGTTGTTGAAGAAGTCGGTGATGCCCAGCAGCATTCGAGTGGGGAGCGGCAGTTTGGCGTTCACGCTCTTATAGAGGTCGGCAAACTTCGGCAAGACGAATGCTGCCATGAGCACCACGGCGATGATGGCCACGCACACCACCACCATGGGATAGGTGAGGGCCGACTTGATCTGCTTTCGGGCGGTGATGTCCCGCTCGAGGTAAACGCCTGCCTGGTTGAGTACCTCGTTGAGGTTTCCGGTGAAGTCCGCAGAGCGGAGCATGGCCCGATAGAAAGCGGGGAAGACCCTCGTGTGCTTGGACACCGCATCGGCAAAGCTGGAGCCCCGCTCCACCGAGGATCGGATGTCGACGATCGTTGCCTTCATCGTGGCGTCGTCGGTCTCGCCCAGCGCGATGTCGAGCGACTCCACCATGGGGATACCGGCCTCGACGAACGAGGAGAGTTGCTGGGTGAAGGCGAGCAGGACGTTCATCGGCACACTGCGACCGACGTGGTATTGACGTGCGTACCATTTTTGCGGCTGATCGGTCTGGGTGAGGGCGACACCACCCTGGGCGATGGCTCCTGAGGAATCCCCGATGGCCCCGGCATCCCGTGTGCGCCTCAAACCCGGTCGGCGTCGACCGGTCGGCGTGCTGTCGCCGGGGTCTACCGCAGCCGAAGTCTGATTCACCCCACTACATGTAGCGGATGGGGTTGGCGCGTGCAACCCGAAGGGGTACCAAAGTCTCTGCTCAGGGCGGTGCCGGATGCGAGAGTCGGCAAGAAGGTCCCAAGGTCGCGTTGCGGAGCGGCCACAGAGGGTGGTGGCACAAGACGTCGAAGTTTTGGTGCGATCGGCCGGCGGGCGCGCCAACATAGGGCCATGCGGTTTGTGGATTCTGGACGGTGTTTGCCGTGGTAATGCGTCGTGGTCGCGCTCCCGACACTGCCCCGGGTGCTGGCGCGGGTGGCCCGGGTGCCGCAACCGGTGTTGGCACGGCGTTGCTCGTTGATCTCGACGAATTCGTGGAACTGAGCCGGCGCCGGCCCACGCCAGAGGCACTTGCGCTCGTCGCTGCTGACATTGCTCGGGAGCACCGCTTCCTGCCCCTCTCGGTCACCGATGGCATCGCCGTCGTGGTCGCTGCGGACCCTTCAGACGACGGCGCCCGTGCTGCCCTCGCCCGGCTTGCCGTGACGAGGGTGGAGATCCACCGGGCGGACCGAGCGGACGTCGAGCACGGCCTCAACGTCCACTACCGCATTGTGTCCGCCGACGACGAGCAGGTCCGTCAGTTCTGGGCAGAAGCCACCCCGCAGACCTCCACCTCGGTGGCTGCCGTCGCAGACGCCCCCATCATCCAATTGGTCAACCG
>WLJO01000066.1 GCA_009701715.1 Actinomycetota bacterium | reverse complement strand
TGCTCAAAGCACTCTTCCTGATAGCGACGTACGTCGTGATCCTTCTGTCGACCACCTATGTGGACGAGGGGGATTACTACGAGGGCGAGTACTACGTCCTGTTGCTCACGAGTGCACTCGGCATGGTCATGATGTCGTCCAGCAGGGACCTCGTCTCAATCTTCGTGGCGCTCGAGTTCCTCTCTATCCCCGCCTACATGCTCGCCGGTTGGCGCAAGAGGGACTCGAAGAGCAACGAGGCCAGCGTCAAGTACTACCTCCTTGGGGTGCTCGCCTCGGCAGTGATGCTCTACGGAATGTCCCTGATGTACGGCACCACACGTACAACGATCCTCGCGGGCATCGCCGACGTAATCCACCGTGATGGGGTCAGTTCGGCCACAGCACTCGGCATTGTGTTCGTCCTGATCGGCTTCGCCTTCAAGGTGTCAGCCGTGCCGTTCCACCAGTGGGCACCTGACACCTACGAGGGCGCTCCGACCCCGGTGACCGCCTTCCTGTCGGTGGCCTCGAAGGCCGCAGGATTCGTGGCACTTATCACGCTCGTGTATGTCGGATTCCCGTATGGCCTTGACGTGTGGAAGCCACTCTTCTGGGTGCTGGCGGTCATCACGATGACGGTCGGCAACGTACTCGCCCTCAAGCAGACGAACATCGTGCGCATGCTCGCGTACTCGTCGGTGAGCCAAGGCGGCTTCATCATGATGCCGCTGTTCGTGGCCTGGAAGCACACGCCCGGCGGCATCACGGTCAACCGGGACTCGCTCACGGCCATCGTCACCTATCTCGTTGTGTACGCGGCGATGAACCTCGGGGCCTTCGGAGTGATCCTCGCGGTGTCGCGCAAGACCCGCAGTGGGGAGATCTCGAGCTTCGGCGGACTCTTCTCGTACGCTCCCGGTCTCGCGGTAGCAATGACGTTCTTCATGGGTTCGCTCGCCGGCATCCCGCCGCTCGGTGGCTGGATCGCGAAGTTCACTGTCATCCGGGCGCTTGCTGCGGACGGTTCTGGATGGGCAATTGCCCTCGCCGTGATCGGGATGGTGAACGCCGTCATTGCGGTCGGCTACTACGGCAACATCCTCCGTGAGGTATGGATGCGCCCAGTACCCGATGGCGACGACTCTCCCATCCGCGTCCCAAGCTCGCTTGGCGCAGCACTCGTGATCTGCAGCGTGGCCACGCTGCTGTTCGGCATCCTGCCAAACATCATCCTGCGGTTCGGCGACAAACTCGATCTCACTGGCGTGCTCGGGCTCTGAGCCCGAACGGGACGCCTGATCCGTAGGGTGGCCGCGGTGGGTCCCAACAGCATGCATCGCTTCGACGAGTGGATGGAACTGGCCCTCTACGGGGCAGAGGGTTTCTACACCGTCGGTGGGCAGGCAGGTCGACGCGGCGACTTCCTCACCTCGCCCGAGGTGGGCCCGCTTTTCGGCGCGGTGCTTGCCCGTGCCATCGACGCCGAGTGGCGCCGTCTCGGACGCCCGGTTGATTTCACGGTGGTGGAGGCGGGGGCCGGACCGGGCACCCTTGCCCGAACGGTGTTTGCCGCCCGGCCGGAAGCACTGCTCGCAGGGGCGCTGCGCTACGTCTGCGTCGAAACCAGCGCTGCCCAGCGCGCCCAGCACCCCGCTGGTGTCATCTCAACCGACACCGTGCCCGACGGTCCCGTCACCGGCATCGTGGTAGCCAACGAACTGCTCGACAACCTGCCGTTCCGCCTCGCAGTGTGGGACGACGGGTGGCGCGAGGCGTACGTGATCGAGCAGAACGGTCGTTATCTCGAGACCCTGCTCCCGCTACCCGCCCCACCCCCGTGCCTCCCGACGGGTGGTGTGCCTCTCGGCGCTCGCGCACCGCTGCAGGACCGGGCAGCGGCGTGGGTGGTCGGTGCCCAACAGCTTCTTGCCCACGGGCGGGTCGTGGTGTTCGACTACTGCACCCCGGTTACGGCGGCCCTCGCCGTACGACCGTGGCGGGAGTGGCTCCGGACGTACCGCGATCAGCAGCGCGGTGCGCACTATCTCGTGAGTCCGGGTTCGCAGGACATCACGGCAGAGGTCTGTGTCGATCAACTGTCGGCGGGGGCGGGTGAACCCGACTCGATCCGCAGTCAGGCGCAGTGGCTGCAGTTCTGGGGTATCGATGAACTCGTGGAGGAGGGTCGCGCCGTCTGGGCAGCGAAGGCGCACGCGCCCGACCTCGAGGCGATGAAGGCACGCAGCCGCGTTCGCGAGGCCGAGGCGTTGCTTGACCCGAACGGACTCGGTGGGTTCACCGTGCTCGAGTGGCGGGTCGGCGGGGACTGAGTCAGCCGAGCAACGGCGCAAGGCGGTCGGGTACGGCGAGCCAGGCCGCGGGCGAGTCGATCTCCTCCCAGAAGTTGCACTCCACGATCACTTCGCGGAATCCCTTGGCACGCGCAACCTCGAGGTCGGCGCGCAGACCGTCGATGCCGGGCTGAGCGCGGCCGGGGCGTGCGGGGAACGACACGAATGTCCGGTGCCACACAGAGAGCGGTGGTCGGGTGCTCCCGTCAGCACGTTGCACCGGTTTGGGGTTCACCGAGCATTCCGGGACCTCAAAGAAGGGTCCACGATGCCTGACGGGATCGGCACCCCAGCAGGAGTGCAGCACGCTGATGAACTCCTCCATGCGCGAACCACGTTGGCGAAAGTCCGTGCCCACGGCCGTGTGTTCCTCCTTGGACCATCCGGCACCGAGGCCCACAACGAGCCGGCCTCCGGGGAAGTTTCCGTAGCCGTTCTGCGGGTGGGCGACATACATGAAGTGGTCCTGAACCCACAGACTCGAGAACCCGAGGGACTCGGCACGCTGCGCGAAGGTTCGGATGACCTCGGCAGTCACGTGAAATTCGAGTTGGGGAACGCACAGGCCGACACCGGTCACCCCCCGATCCTGTCAGAGGGGGAGTACCCGATCGATCGATCGAACGAGACTGCCCAAGACCGGACCGGGCCGGTACCGTAATCGGATGCGCAAAATCGCCATCGCCGCCGCAGCGTCCCTCCTGCTCCTCTCTGCCTGCAGCGACAGCAGCAAGAGCAGCAAGACCACCGAGTTGGAGTCGCGCCCGGCCGACTCGTCGCCCAGCGGCGAGAGCACTGTGCCCCCGCCGACCGATGCGCCGGTACCCACCCCGAGCGTGAAGATTCCGTCGGCCCTGCCCACCTCTCTGGTCGTCACACCGCTCAAGCCGGGCACGGGTGACAAGGCTGCCAATGGCGACACCGTCATCGTTCGGTATGTGGGTGTGCGGAGCAAGGACGGCAAGGAGTTCGACAGCAACTACGACGGTGAGCCCTTCAGCGTCGAGCTCGGTTCGGGAAGCGTCATCAAGGGCTGGGACCAGGGTCTCGTCAACGCTCAGGCAGGCGGGCAACTGCAGCTCGACATCCCGAGCGACCTTGCCTACGGCGCCCAGTCCCAGGGCGACATCATCGGGCCGAACGAGGCGCTCACCTTCGTCATTGACGTGCTCGCTGTCATCCATCCGGTCGATCCGGCCAGCGAGCCGGTCCTCGTCATCAAGCCCACCAAGGTTGAGAAGGTGATCACGGAGGAACTCGTTGCCGGAACGGGTCCGGTGGCCAACGAGGGCCAGACCATCGTCTTCCACTACATTTTCTACCGCGGCGACACCGGCGCAAAGCTGTACTCGTCATGGTCCGGTGCTCCGGTGACAATCCAATTGACCAAGGGCGCCGGCGGCGACTCGAGCGTCGACGCGTTGATCGAAGGCCTCGTCGGGATCAAGGTTGGCGGCCGGCGCCAGATCTCGGTGCCCAGCGCGAGCGCGTTCGGCGGGAAGGGCGATTCGGGTCTGGGTCTGCCTGCGGGGACCGACGTCGTCCTCGTGGCCGACTTGCTCGCTGCCTACTGATCCGGGGCAGTTCCGTCCCTCTGGCCTATAACCGAGCATCCTCCAGCACGTAGATTGTAAATCGACGGATCCGTCTGCAACCCCGGGGGACGCAAACCATGGCCGAGAAGGCAATCGATGACCTGATGCTGGAGAACCGCAAGTTCCCGCCGTCAGCCGCGTTCAAGAAGACCTCGCTCGTCACCGGCACGGAACTCTACGACGAGGGTAACGAGGACTATCAATCCTTCTGGGCGCGTCAGGCGTCAGAGCTCGTCACGTGGGACAAGGACTGGGACACGGTTTGTGAGTGGAACCTCCCCTACGCGAAGTGGTTCCTCGGTGGCCAGCTCAACGTGTCGTACAACTGCCTCGATCGACACGTGCTCGCGGGTCGCGGCGACAAGGTCGCCTTCTATTGGGAGGGTGAGCCCGGCGAATCCCGTGTCATCACCTACCAGCAGCTGCTCGATGAGGTGTCGAAGTTCGCGAACTCGTTGAAGTCGCTCGGCGTGGAGAAGGGGGACCGCGTCAACATCTACCTGCCGATGATCCCCGAGGCCGCGGTGGCGATGCTCGCGTGTGCACGCATCGGTGCGGCGCACAGCGTGGTGTTCGGCGGTTTCTCGTCGCAGTCGCTGTCGGACCGCATCAACGATGCCGAGGCCAAGGTGCTCATCACTGCCGACGGTGGCTATCGCCGCGGCGAGGTGTTCCCGCTCAAGCCGCAGGCTGACGAGGCCATCGCCACCACGCCCAGCATCGAGAAGGTCGTGGTGGTGCGCCGCGGCAACAACCCCGTCGACATGAAGGCCGGACGCGACCACTGGTACCACGACCTCATCGATGCCGCATCGTCGGACTGTCCTGCAGAGCCGATGGATTCCGAGCAACTGCTCTTCCTGCTCTACACCTCGGGCACCACCGGTAAGCCCAAGGGCATCATGCACACCACGGGTGGCTATCTCACGCAGGTGGCATTCACGCACAAGTACGTGTTCGATCTCAATCCCGACAAGGACATCTACTGGTGCACGGCTGACGTCGGCTGGGTAACCGGACACTCGTACATCGTGTACGGTCCGCTCGCCAACGGGGCAACGAGTGTCATGTACGAGGGCGTGCCCAACTATCCGGCCAACGATCGTTTCTGGTCGATCATCGAGAAGTACAAGGTGTCGATCTTCTACACCGCCCCCACCGCCATCCGTACGTTCATGAAGTGGGGTGACCAAGAGCCGGCGAAGCACGACCTCTCGTCGTTGCGATTGCTCGGCTCGGTGGGCGAGCCCATCAACCCCGAGGCGTGGATGTGGTACCACGAGCACATCGGTCGTGGGAACTGCCCGATCGTGGACACCTGGTGGCAGACCGAGACCGGCGGCATCATGATCAGCCCGCTGCCCGGTGCGACGACGCTGAAGCCCGGCTCGGCAACGTTTGCGCTGCCCGGCATCGGCATGGAAGTGGTAGACGACGAATGCCACCACGTCGAAAAGGGCGGTGGCTACCTCACGCTCACCCAACCGTGGCCGGCGATGCTGCGCGGTATCTGGAAGGACCCGGAGCGCTACCAAGACGCGTACTGGAGCCGTTTCGAGGGCCGCTACTTTGCGGGCGACGGCTGCAAGCTCGACGACGACGGGTACATCTGGTTGCTCGGGCGCGTGGACGACGTGATGAACGTGTCGGGTCACCGCATCTCCACCACCGAGGTGGAGTCTGCGCTCGTGTCGCACCCCGCAGTTGCCGAGGCCGCCGTCGTCGGCGCGAATGATGCCACCACCGGTCAGGCGATCATGGCGTACGTCATCTTGCGCACCGGCTTCGACGTCACCGAGAGCGACCTCCGCAATCACGTGGCCAAGGAGATCGGCGCGATCGCCAAGCCGAAGGCGATCTTCTTCACGCCGGACCTTCCCAAGACCCGCAGCGGCAAGATCATGCGTCGTCTGCTGAGAGACGTGGCAGAGGGTCGCAACCTCGGCGACACCACCACGCTCGCCGACGCGAACGTGGTGAGCGAGTTGCAGCGGCGCGCTGCGGAGACCCCCTCCGAGGACTAACCGAAGCAAACTTCAGGCTCCGGGCGAGGGAAGCGCCAGCGACGAGCCGCACGCCGAACTATGCCGAAGCGGCGGCTATGTCGGCGTGTCAGTGCTAGTCGCGGAAGTTCTCGAACTGCAGTGGAAGGTCGAGGTCTGAGCTCTTGAGGAGTGTGATGACGTCCTGGAGGTCGTCGCGCTTCTTGCCGGTCACGCGCACCTGCTCGCCTTGGGTTTGGGACGAGATGCCCTTCGGTCCCTTTTCCTTGATGAGCTTGTTGATCTCGCGCGCCTTGTCCGAGGAGATGCCAGCCTTCATGGTGACTACCTGTCGGGCGGTTGCTCCGGAGGCTTCCTCGATCTTGCCCCACTCGATTCCCTTGAGCGAGAGGCCACGCTTGACGAGCTTTTCCTCGAACACCTGACGAACGGCGCGGATGCGGTCCTCGGTGATCGATCGAAGTGTGATCACGAGTTCCTTCTGCTCGATCGAGGAGTCGGTGTTCTTGAAGTCGAAGCGCTGGGCCAGTTCCCTATCGGTCTGGTCCACGGCATTGCGGAGTTCCTGATGGTCGATTTCGGAGACCACATCGAAGCTGGGCATACCGCGAGAGTACCGGGTGGTCCCACGCCATCCCTGCCGCTACCATTTCTGGATGCTGGGGTCGATGCCCGAGTGGCCAAAGGGAGTTGACTGTAAATCAACCGGCACTGCCTACGGAGGTTCAAATCCTTCTCGGCCCACCAGTAGCGAAGGGGGGAAGCCAAGCTTCCCCCCTTCGGCATTTTTCGTTTGATCCGGCCTCAGGGTCCTGCCGGGATCGGGTCAGACGTAGTAGTCCCGGAGCGGCGGGAAGCCGTTGAAACCCACCGACGAATAGGTGGTGGTGTACGCACCGGTCGACAGGATGTCGATGAAATCGCCCTCGCGCAGGGCGAGCGGCAACTCGTAGGCGTTCTTCTCGTAGAGCACGTCGGCTGAGTCGCACGTCGGTCCGGCGAGCGCCACGGCACCCGTCGGCAGGTCTTGGCCGTCGTAGGCGGTGCGGATGCGATAGCGAATCGCCTCGTCCATCGTCTCGGCGAGCCCGTGGAACTTGCCACAGTCGAGGTACACCCAGCGCTCGAAGTCCTCGGGGGATCGTCGGGACACGAGCACCACTTCCGTGCGCATCATGCCGGCGTCGGCCACCATGTAGCGACCGGGCTCCACCATGATCTCGTCGAGACCGCTGGGGAACCACTTGGTGAGCGCCTCGCTCACGGCAGAGCCGTATGCAGCAATGGCCGGAGCGGCTTCGCGATACGTGCCGGGATAGCCACCGCCGAGGTTGAGGAACGTCGGGTTGCCGCCCTGCGCGCGGGCCTGCTCGAACACCCAGGCGACGCGCTCGAGCGTGTTGTCCCACGCGTCGAGGTCCCGCTGCTGCGAACCGACGTGGAATGACACACCGCAGCGCATGCCGTACTGAGTGGCAGCCACGAGCAGGCGGACCACGTCGGGGGCCTCGCAACCGAACTTGCGCGAAAGCGGCCAGTCGGCGCCACCGCAGTCGTGAAGCAGCCGGACACAGACGCTCGAACCGGGTGCCTCGGCGGCGACCTTGTCGAGCTCCTCGATGGAGTCCACGGTGTACTTCGTCACGCCGACCGAGGCGGCGTACGCGACGTCGCGGCGCTTCTTGATGGTGTTCCCGTAGGAGATCCTGTCCGGGGTGATGCCCGCAGCGAGACACATGTCGATCTCGCCAGGACTCGCCACGTCAAAGGACGATCCGAGCATCGCCAGGCGTTCGAGGATGGGCTTCGCCGGGTTCGCCTTCACCGCGTAGTAGGTGACGGCACTCGGGATTGCTTCGGCCAGTTGGTGGTAGCGCTCCTCGACGAGATCGAGATCGATCACGACGAACGGGGTGGGCGGTTGCTGGTCCCGGAGGAACTGCTCAACCTTCTCGCTCAGCTCTGACAATGGAACTCCTTTGTGGGGAGAAATCACCTTCTTGGGAAAGGGTCGCGTGGACAGGGAAATGCGACGGTACCGGTCCACAGGAAACGATGCGACTTTCGTTCGCGTCAGTCAGTGACGCACGAATCAGTGACTCGTGCGTCAGTCGCGATGGCGCCGCTACCGTCTCTGGCGATGATCCTGATCGACGCCGAATCCATCTCGGTGTCACGACCGAACCGACCACTGCTCAACAACGTGTCGCTCACCGTCTCCGACGGCGATCGCATCGGGGTCGTCGGGCTCAACGGCACGGGCAAGAGCACGCTCTTGCGGATCCTCGCGGGCACCGGCAAGCCCGACTCCGGCGTCGTGCGCTTCGGGCGCGGGACGAGGGTGGGGGTGCTCGATCAGGAGCCCGAACTCCCGCCCGGCACCGTGCTCGCTGCCGTCGGCGGTGGCTGGCAGGGTGAGGCTGCGCTCGACCGACTCGGCATGACGGGGCTGCGTGATGCCCAGACGAACGAGCTCTCCGGCGGTCAGCGCAAGCGCACTGCGCTCGCACGTCTGCTCCATCAGGAGTGGGAGGTGCTCATCCTCGACGAGCCCACCAACCACCTCGATCTCGACGCCATCTCGTACCTCGAGGAACAACTGGCGGCCTTCCGGGGCGGCCTCGTGCTCGTCACGCACGACCGCCACGTTCTTGACCGCGTGACGAACAAGGTGCTCGAACTCGACCGCGGTGCGGGCTACCTACACGCTCCGCGGGGTGTGCACGGGGGTTCTGGCTACGCCGCATACCTCACCGGTCGTGAGGCACGCGAGGACGCCGCCGAGGTCGCCGAACAGAAGCGTCGCAACCTCGCCCGCACCGAACTCGCCTGGCTGCGCCGGGGCGCGCCGGCGCGCACAACCAAGAACAAGGCCCGCGTGGACTCGGCAACCGAGCTGGTCAACCGCAAGGTGCAGGCAGCCGCGCGTGAGGGGGACCTCGGTCTCTCGATGGGCACGAGCCGCCTCGGCAGCAAGGGGGTCGAGTTTGATGGCGTGTCATTCGCGTGGCCGGACACGTCGGCGCCGGTCCTCACGGGGGTGAGCCTTCTGCTCGAGCCCGGGGACCGGATCGGGCTCGTTGGTGCTAACGGCGTCGGCAAGTCCACGCTGCTGGACCTCCTCGCCGGCCGGCTGTCCCCTTCGGGGGGTCGGATCGATCGCGGGGCCACGGTCCGTATCGGTTACTACGACCAGCTCGGGGCCACGCTCGACGAGTCGTTGAGGGTCCGGGAGGCGGTTGCCGGCCCGACCAAGCCCGCACCGACGCTTGAGGACGTCAAGCTCATGGAGCGCTTCTGGTTCGATGGCGACGCTCAGTTCGCCCTCATCGGCCAGCTCTCCGGTGGTGAGCGGCGGCGGCTGCAGCTGTTGCTGACGCTCGTGAGCCAGCCCAACCTTCTGCTGCTTGACGAGCCGACGAACGACCTTGACCTCGACACGTTGAGAGCGCTGGAGGACTTTCTCGAGGACTGGCCGGGCATCGTTGTGGTGGCCAGTCACGACCGGGTCTTTCTCGATCGGGTGGTCGAGGACATTGTTGCGGTGGAGAGCAGCGGCATTCGAGGCGTGCGCGGCGGCGTAACCGGCTGGCTCGCCGAGCGCGCTGCGAGCAAATCGGCCCCGGCGCCGATGACCTCCTCGAAGGCGGCCTCGGCGAAGGCGGCCTCCGCGGTCACGTCGGCCCCCAAGGGAGAGCCGAAGCCGGGTCGCAGCCCGTCCACGCTGCGCCGGCTCATCGGGGAGGCCGAGCGGACGCTCGCCAAGGCAACCTCGGAACGGGATCGGCTCGCTGACGCCATGTCCGCCGTCGACGGCTCGGATCACGCACGGCTTACCGCTCTGAGCACGCAGCTCGCCGAGGCCGACGCGGCTGTTGCCGCTGCGGAGGAATCGTGGCTCGCCCTGGCAGACGAGGCCGAGGCCGGCGGCCTCACCGTCTGATTCGGCCGGTCAGCGCTGGCGCTCGTGGAGGAGGCACTGCATGAGCGCCACATCCAGCCAGCGGTTGAACTTGCGGCCGATCTCGCGCTCGATCCCGACCAGTTCAAACCCGCAGGTGGCGTGCAGCGCCCGCGAAGCGGTCCCCGAGGCCTCGATCCGTGCCATCACCGCATGGAAGCCCGAGTCGGCGGCCAGGTCGAGCACGTGGTTGAGCAGCACCGTGCCGATCCCCCGGCCGTGGGAATCCCGCCGGACGTAGATCGAGTCCTCAACCGACGTGCGGTACGCAGCCCGCTCTTTGTAGGGCGACAGACTCGCGAACCCCAGCACCTGGCCGGAGGCGTCGTCCTCGGCAACGATTGCCGAAAACGCCCCTGAGCGGGCGCTGAGCCACTCTCGCTGCTCCTCGAGCGAGCGGGGAACGAGGTCGAACGTGGCGGTGGTGTGCTCCACCTCGTAGTTGTAGATGGAGCGAATCGCCTCGGCATCGCCGACCGTGGCGAGTCGCATGCTGATTCCGGGTGCCTCGGTCACGTCTCCGACGGTATCCCCCCACGGACCCGCGAATCCGACCAGAATCGGGTGGTTGCTCGACGGACCGCGCCGCTATGCTGGCACGTCGGTCCGCGGCTCTGCCGCGCCCGCCCTCTTAGCTCAGTCGGCAGAGCGTTTCCATGGTAAGGAAAAGGTCGTGGGTTCGATTCCCACAGAGGGCTCCGGCCTACCGGTCTAACCGGGAGGTCGAGCCAAGGCCGGGCACTTCGCCCGACCAGCCATTCCTCGGGTTCGCCCGGGCGGTTGGCGGCGTAGCTCAGTTGGTTAGAGCATCCGGCTCATAATCGGAAGGTCATCGGTTCGATCCCGATCGCCGCTACGAAGTACCCCACGACAAGTCATTCG
>WLJO01000065.1 GCA_009701715.1 Actinomycetota bacterium | reverse complement strand
TCGTTGGTAACGGCCGTGTGCGAGCACGTTCGTGAACACCTCGACCTCCCGAACGTGCTCGACGACCGAACAGGCAGGCGGC
The DNA here is from genome assembly GCA_009701715.1 of Actinomycetota bacterium. Taxonomy (GTDB): domain Bacteria; phylum Actinomycetota; class Acidimicrobiia; order Acidimicrobiales; family Ilumatobacteraceae; genus WLJO01. The sequence continues at coordinate 10,706 of WLJO01000065.1, read as the reverse complement.
AACTCGCCGACTACGTCCACGTATGCCTGAACCGACTCGCCCCGCTGCTCGACCACCGATCGCGTGAGTGGGTACACCGACGGGCCATTGCCGAACTAGAGGGTCTTGGCGTGCTGGGCCTGTACCTGGACGATCCGACGGTTACCGAGGTGGCAGTCAACGATGGGGGCGAGGTGTGGGTGGACCGGGATGGCCGGATGGGGCACGTGGACACGCTCGGTGCCGGCGAGCTTGAACTGCTCATCGAACGGATCCTTGCCCCACTCGGCCTGCGCTTCGACCTCACCTCGCCGATCGTCAGCGCCCGGCTCGCGAACGGCCAACGGATGTGTGCCGTGCTCGCCCCGCTCGCCGTGAACGGCACGTGCCTGTCAATCCGGCGGTTCGCGCTGCAGCACGTGGTGATCGACGCGTTCACCACGGCTGCCGTCGCCCAGTTACTGCACCACCTCGTTGCGCGCCGCTGCAACATCGTCGTGAGCGGGGCAACCTCCACCGGCAAGACCACCTTCCTGAACGCCCTCACCGGCTCCGTTGCGCAGCACGAACGGATGATCACCATCGAGGACACCGCAGAACTGAACCTGCTCGCGCCACACGTGGTACGCCTCGAGTCGAGGCCGGCCACACCGGACGGGGTGGAGGCCGTATCCGTGCGACAGTTGCTGCACGCCGCGCTGCGACTTCGTCCAGACCGTCTCGTGATCGGCGAGGTCCGCGGCCCCGAGGCCTACGACATGGTGCAGGCGCTCAATACGGGCCACGACGGCTCGTTGTCGACCGTTCACGCGAACAGCCCAGGCGACGCTCTTCGTCGGATCGCCTCGCTCGCTGCCCTTGGGGCACCGGGCCAGTCGCCCGAGTCGCTGGAGGAGCAGGTCCGTTCCAGCATCGACGTGATCGTGCACCTCATCCGCCTTCCCGATGGCTCGCGGGCGGTGTCCACCGTGGAGGAGGTGGGCAGCCCCACCAGTGAGCGGTGGTCAACCGTTCTGCTCGCTGCCGGCGGCAAGGTGCTCGGAGCCCCGACGCGCCTCCGGGAGCCAACGGCCGGTGGTGAGCGGTGAGACACCCCGTTCCCTCGGGCCGGTTCGCGGACGACGTGGCACCGACCCTCGATCACCTCGCGCGGGCAACTGCAGGCGGGCAGACGCTGCGCTGCGCGCTCGAGGGTTTGACCAACTCACCCAAGAGGCCCTTCGCCTCGCTACTGCACAACGTCATGGGCGCGCCGCAGCAGTCACGCCCGCTGCACGAACGCCTCGCTGCACTCGCAAACGACCGCCTCGGGGCAGAGGCCACACTCGCACTGTCCACCCTTGAGTTGCTGGCGCGCCACGGCGGGCCCGCACCGAGCACGCTCGACCGGGCTGCGTCCGCTGTCCGCGAACGACGCGCCGCAGTGGCCGAGCGCCGTGCGCAGTCCGCTCAGGCACGGCTCTCCGCACTCGTCCTCAGCGCGCTGCCCATCGCGTTCTGCGGCTGGAGCCTGCGCGCAGACCCCCGAACGGCGCAGTTCCTCCTCCACACCCGGGCGGGCCTCGCGTGTCTGGCAGGTGGGTTCGCGCTCAACGGGCTCGGCTGGTTCTGGATGCGACGGTTGGTCGGAGGAACGCGGTGAACGCAACGCTGCTCGCCGGCCTGCTCCTGCTCGCCGCGGTGCTGCCTGCCCTCCGGCGGCGCAGACGACGCGCCCGCCGGCAGGCACGTCTGGTGGAGGACCTGCCGGATGCCATCGATCTCCTCGTCGTGCTCGTGCGCGCGGGGCTCACACCGAACCGGGCGGTCGGCGAGCTCGCCGGGCGAGCACCAGACGTGTGGCGGCCGGCCTTCGCTGCAGTGGGTCGACGCCAGATGGGCCAGTGCCGGTTCGTCGACGCGCTCGACGAACTGGTTGCGCACGCCGGACCGGTTGCGCAGCCGGTTCTCGACGCACTTGCTGCCGCCGAACGTTTCGGCCAACCGCTCGCCACGTCGCTCGACCGGCTCTCGGCCGACGGACGCGCCGCGAGACGGCGCCTGCACGACATCAGGACCCGACAGCTTCCCGTACGCCTCAGCTTCCCGCTCGTGTGCTGCACGTTGCCCGCCTTCATCCTGCTCACCATCGCCCCGTTGCTCGCCGGGGCCCTCATGTCGATTACCCGATCAGGGAGTACCCCATGAACCACGAAACGCATCAGGACGAGAACCAGCCCACCCCCAGAAGGGATCTCGGACAAGCGACCGCGGAGTACGCGCTCGTCCTGCTCGGTGCCGCAGCGATTGCGATGATCCTGCTCGGCTGGGCAACCGGTGGCGGCAACCGCATCGGTGGGCTGCTCGACCAGGTCATGAACGCGGTTACCGGGCGCGTGAAGTGAGCCGCCAGCGGCGTTCACAGGGGTGCAGTGGGCAGGCCACGGTAGAGCTCGCGCTGGCACTACCGCTGCTCATGGTGTTCCTCCTCGGCGCCGTCCAGCTCACGCTCGTGATCCGGGGTCAGCTTGCGGTTACCCACGCTGCACGGGCGGCGGCCCGTGCAGCGTCGGTGTCAGCGAGCCCAACCCGTGCGGCTGCGACGGCAGCTCGTGCGGCAACGTCGCTCGAGCGGCTCGACGTACGAACTGAGAACGGCGCACGAACGGTGCGCGTGACGGTTCTGGCGCGCGTACCCACCGATGTGCCGCTTGTTGGCGCCCTGATCGGCGACGTCACCGTGAGCGCCACTGCGGTGATGGCGGTCGAATCCTGAGCGGCGGGTGCACGTTCGGTACGGTGCTCCCCGATGGAACTCGTGACGCGCCAGACGATTGTGGGTACGTATCAGGTGCTGAACCTGAGCGGCGAGGTGGATCTCGCCACAATGCCCCGTCTGTCCGACGCGCTCACGAAGCTCCTGGCGTCGTCAACCGGCCTTGCGGTGGTGGACCTCGATGGCTTGAGCATCCTCGATGACACCGGGCTCGGGCTGCTGCTCGGTGCGGCCGGTCGAGCCCGTCAGGGCGGTGCGGAACTCGTGGTGGTGTGCAGTGCCCCGGCGCTGCGCAGCCGACTGAGCCTCACGGGTTTCGACCGGGCCGTACGCGTAACGGAGAGCATCAGCGTGATCGGCTGATTGCCTACGTGTTGGCGTAGGTGTCGCCAACCATCGTGAGCCGGAAGTCGCACTTGCTCTTGACGTACGTAGACACCGCACGGTTGTTGATCGCTGCGCGTTCAGCGCGGGGATCTGCCTCATACGCGGCGATCGTTGCGCCGAGTTTCTCGATACTCGACGAGTTCACGATGCCCATGCCGACATCGACGATGAAATCGCGCACCACGGCCAGTTTGCGGCGACGGGCCACCGACAGCTCGGCGGAGAGATCGTCGTACGCGTTGCGCAGGTCAGTCACCGGCAGCGCGCGCAACGCCCGAACGAGCGTCTTGACTCGTGTGTAGCTGAACGCCTTGGTGAGGCCCTTGTCGATCCGCTCGCTGATCGTCACGATCCTCTTGGCCGCCACGCAGATCGGGTTCTTCGACTTAGCCGTCGTTGCCGGCGTGGGGGGCGTGGTGTCCTTGGCCACCGCCTCGATCACCTCGGGCTCGGTAGTGTCCGGCGGTTCCGTATCGGGGATCGATGCAATGTCATCGGCGGCATCCTGAGGTTCCGTGGAGTCCGAGTCGGACTGACCGAACGGGACGAGCACCGCCTTGTCCTTGGTGGACTTCGTGGACTTCGACTCGCCGGAAGTTGTTGGCAGCTGGCAAGCCGTCAACAACAGTCCCAGCCCCAAAAGAGCCGAGGCAACCGCTACGCGAGGTCGATACATCACTCACAGTCTACGGAATCCGGTGGTGTCGTGGGTGGCGGTCTGCGTCTTTTGTCCGTTCCCGCTGCTCCTGCTCGATGGCGGCCTCCTCGGCCACCAATCGCTTCAGGCTCACTAACCGCTCGGGGCGCAGCGTCCCAGCCGCAATTGCCGCCAGCACTGCGCAGTCCGGCTCGTCGCCGTGCTTGCAGTTCCGGAAGCGACAGCGGTCCATGAGGTCAAAGACATCGGCAAAGGCACGCTCGATGCCGTGGCCGCTCGACCAGAGGCTCACCGCCCGCAATCCCGGTGTGTCGATGAGCCAACCACCGCCCGGCACGGCCACCAGTTCCGCAGCCGACGTCGTGTGCCGACCCCGGTCATCGCCCTCACGCACCGCGGCGGTGCGCTGCACTTCGTGACCAACCAGCCGGTTGACCAAGGTGGACTTGCCGACGCCGCTCGCCCCGAGCAGCGCCAGGGTGCGGTGGTCGAAAATGAGGGCTCGCACCGCGTCGATGCCCGCCCCTGTCCGGCTCGATACAACGAGCACCGGCACCTCAAGGGCTACGTGGGCGACAGTCTCGACCGCACCCCCATCGGGCACGGCATCGGACTTCGTGAGGATGACTACCGGCTGTGCCCCGCTGTCGAAGGCCAGTACCAGTTCCCGCTCGAGGCGCCTCGGGTTGGGAGGGGACGTGAGCGCATGCAGGAGCCCCACGACGTTGACGTTTGCGGCCAGCGTGTGCGACTCACCGCGGGCGCCGGCGAACGAGGCGCGCCGGACGAGGGCACTGGCTCGGGTGAACACGTGGTCCACCCGTTCGCCGTCGGCCGACAGCAGGACCCAGTCGCCCACGGCGATCTCGGCGCCGATGTTGCGCGTCCGTCGGGGCACACCATCCTCGCCGGCGGGCAGCAGGCTGCTCCACCCACGGTCGAGACGGCTCACGCGGGCGGGACGGACCGTGCTGGCGAGCGCCTCGTACTCTGCCTGGAACACGTCGTTCCATCCGAGTTCCTCGAGCGCTTGGTCCATGTTGTCCCCGACGGTACAGAACCGGGACGGGATGCGTGAGGAAACACAGAGCCGTCCGTACGCTTTCTGGATGCTCGCCCGCGTTGCGAAGTTCTGTTATCGCCGTCGCCGACTCGTCGTCCTCGCCTGGATCGGCATCATCGTGTCGGTTTCTGCTGTCGGGTGGGGTGCCGTCGGACCCGACTTCCGCACGGATTTCAACCTGCCGGCGAGCGAGACCCGACAGGTCTTCGACTTCCTGCGCGAGCGCTCGCCCAATGACGGCGGGTTCACCGGCCAGATCGTCTTCAGCGCGCCGCAGGGCATCGCCGACGAGCAAGTGCGGTCATCCACAGAAACCCTGTTCGCGCAGATCGCTGTGCTCCCCGGTGTCTCGGTCACCAGTCCGTACAGCGAGGCTGGCGCCTATCAGGTGTCAGAGAGCGGACTCGTGGCGTTCGCCCAGATCCGCGTGAGCAACCGCACCCAGAAGGGGTTCGAGGAAATCGGCCGCACGATCATGGACATCACCGTGCCCGCGGTCGATGGCCTCACGGTGGAGTACGGCGGCAACATCTTCTACAAATTCACGATGCCCGCATCCGAGGCCCTCGGGGTGCTCGCCGCGATCATCATCCTCGTGCTCGCATTCGGCTCGGTGATCGCGATGGGGCTCCCGGTGGGCACCGCGCTCGTTGGCCTGATGACATCGGCGGGCGTGATTGCGCTCACCAGTCGGATCTTCTCCATGCCGGACTTCTCCATCGCGATGGCCGCGATGATCGGTCTCGGTGTGGGCATCGACTACGCCCTGTTCATCGTGACGCGGTACCGCGAGGGCCTCGCCCACGGGTACGACCCCGAGACCGCCGTGGTCGACTCGGTCGACACGTCCGGACGCGCCGTGATGTTCGCCGGTGCCACCGTCGTGATCTCGCTGCTCGGGCTGTTCCTCGTCGGCCTCCCGTTCGTGCGGGGTGTCGCGATCTCGAGCATCCTCTCGGTGCTGTTCATGGTGCTCGCCTCGCTCACCCTGCTTCCGGCGCTGCTCGGCTTCACCCAGCGCAAACTCGACGTCACCACGTGGCGTGGCGCGATCGGCCTCCTGCTCCCGGTCATCACCGGTATCCCGGCAATCCTCTTCAAGTCAGCGCCGATCTTCCTCGTCGGGCTTGCGCTCGCAGTGGTCGTCATCGTCGCCGGGTTCTTCGTGCCGGCCCTGCGCCAACAGGTGCCCATCCACCACTCGCACCGGCGCGAGGACACGTTCTGGTATCGATGGAGCCGGTTCATCCAGCGCCGCCCGTGGCGTGCACTCCTCGGCGGGCTCGTGCCGCTGCTCGTGCTGGCGCTCCCGCTCTTCTCGATCCGGCTCGGTTTCGCGGACGACGGCAACTATCCCCGGAAGGAAACCGTGCGGCGTGCGTATGACCTGCTGTCCGACGGGTTCGGGCCGGGCTTCAACGGTCCGCTCATCGTGCTCGTCCAGAGCCGGGACGGCGCCACCCTCGACGCCGCCCAGACCGAGGCTGTCGCAAAAACGCTGAACGGGACAACCGACGTTGCCTACGCCTCGGCGCCAACCCCGATCGGCGACGACGCCGCCGTGATCACGCTGTTCCCGAAGGGCGCTCCGCAGGATCGCTCCACCACCCAACTCGTGCACCGCCTGCGCTCGGACGTTGCCCCCACCATGGACGCGCTCGTGCGGGTTGGCGGCTTCCCGGCCGCTGGTGTGGACTTCGCCGACTACCTCGGGGCCAGGCTCGTGTGGATCATCGGCGGCGTGCTCGTCGTGTCCTTCCTGCTCCTCATGTGCGTCTTCCGCAGCCTGCTCGTGCCGCTGAAGGCCGTGGTGATGAACCTGCTGTCGATCGGCGCCGCATACGGCATCATCGTGGCGATCTTCCAGTGGGGCTGGGGCGCCGGTCTGCTCGGGCTGGACAAGGCCGGACCCATCGAGTCGTGGATACCGATGTTCCTCTTTGCAATCGTGTTCGGGCTGTCGATGGACTACGAGGTCTTCCTCCTCTCCCGCATGAAAGAGGAGTTCGACCGCACGGGGGACAACGCCACCGCGGTCGCCGACGGCCTTGCCGTCACGGCCCGGGTCATCACGGCCGCAGCGCTCATCATGGTGTGCGTGTTCGCGAGCTTCGTGATCGGTGATGACCGCCAACTGAAACTGTTCGGTCTCGGCATGGCCGTCGCCGTGCTCGTCGATGCCACGGTGGTGCGCATGGTCCTCGTCCCCGCAACGATGGAATTATTGGGGGCCCGGAACTGGTGGCTCCCGAGGTGGCTCCAGTGGCTGCCCAAGATCCATGTGGAGGGCACGCACCACGACCTTGCTGCGGAGGCATCCGCCCTGCTCAGCGAGCACGAGGCCACCGAGGCCGAGCCCGTGGCCTGACCGCAAAGCCGACACTGCCCCGCTAGGGTGCCCGACCGTCGCCAGTATTCGGTCCCCGGACCCGGTTCAGGGCACTCGCCTTGACAAGCACCCCGCTGTGCACCTATCCACTCTCCCATGGCCCGTCCACTCGTTGTCGTCGAATCGCCCGCCAAGGCGAAGACCATTGCCCGGTTCCTGGGCAATGAGTTCGATGTGCGCGCCTCGGTGGGCCACGTTGCCGATCTTCCCCGTGGCGGCATGGCCGTGGACGTCGAGAACGGCTTCAAGCCCACCTACGAGCTGACCGAGCGGGGTCGCCAGGTCGTGAAGGACCTGCGTGCGGCACTCAAGGACGCCAGCGAGCTGTATCTCGCCACCGACGAGGATCGCGAGGGGGAGGCCATTTCGTGGCACCTGCTCGAGTACCTGAAGCCCAAGGTGCCCGTGAAGCGCATGGTGTTCCACGAGATCACCAAGGCCGCCATTGACCATGCCGTTGCCAACCCCCGCGGTCTGGACTACGGCCTCGTGGACGCCGCAGAGACCCGCCGCATCCTCGACCGCCTGTACGGCTACGAGGTCTCGCCGGTGCTCTGGCGCAAGATCAACCGTGGTCTGTCGGCGGGCCGGGTGCAGTCCCCCGCCATCCGGCTCGTGGTGCAGCGCGAGCAGGAGCGCATTGCCTTCGTGAGCGCCGGCTACTGGGACATCGCAGCACTGTCTGCCACCAGCCCGGCGTTCACCTCCACCCTCATCGCCCTCAACGGCGCCCGGGTCGCGAGCGGCAAGGACTTCGACGCCTCCGGTACGCCCAAGAAGGGCACCGTCGTGGTGGACGGAGCGCGTGCCAAGACACTCGCCAGCGCGCTGTCGAGCGCCACCTTCACCGTACGCAGTGTCGAGGACAAGCCCTACCGCTCGTCGCCGAAGGCGCCGTTCATGACCTCGACGCTCCAGCAGGAGGGCGGCCGAAAGCTGCGCCTGTCGGCTGCCCAGGTGATGCGCCTTGCACAGAGCCTCTACGAGCGTGGCTTCATCACGTATATGCGTACCGACAGCGTGTCGCTGTCGGAGGAGGCACTCGGGGCAGTGCGCTCCGAGGTCAAGCGTGTCTACGGCCAGTCGCATGTCGCCCAGCCCGTCCGACACTTCGCGAACAAGGTGAAGAACGCTCAGGAGGCCCACGAGGGCATCCGGCCCACCACCCCGCTGCGCGCACCCGACCAGGTGGCCGCCGAGCTGAATGGCCAAGAACTGGCGCTGTATCGCCTCGTCTGGCAGCGCACGCTTGCCTCGCAGATGGCCGATGCCGTCGGCACCACGGTGTCGGTGCGTATCGGTGCAGCAGTCGCCGAGGATGCTGCGAGCGCACCCACCGACTGCGAGTTCGCCACCGCCGGTACCACCATCACCTTCACCGGGTACCGCGCTGTCTATGTCGAGAGCACCGACGAGGGCGAGAGCACCGAAGAGCGCGAAGCACAGTTGCCGGTGCTCACGGTCGGGGCGGTCGTCCCGATGGCGGCGGTGACACCCGAGGGCCACAGCACGACGCCGCCCGCCCGCTACACCGAGGCGAGCCTGGTGAAGAAGCTCGAGGAACTCGGCATCGGCCGACCGTCCACGTGGGCCAACACCATCCTCACGATCTTCGAGCGCGGGTACATCTGGAAGAAGGGCACGGCCCTCGTGCCCACCTGGACCGCGTTCGCCGTCGTCAACCTGCTCGACAAACATTTCGGCACGCTCGTGGACTACGCGTTCACCGCCGAACTAGAAAACGACCTCGACGCGATCGCCCGCAACGAGATGCAAAAGACGGACTGGCTGCAGCGCTTCTACTTCGGCGACGAGCCAGGCCTCAAGGCGCTTGTCGAGACCAAGATCGGCGACATCGACGCAGCAGAGGTGAACACCTTCCCGCTCGGTATCGACCCGGACACCGGCGAGGAGATCGTCGTGAAGCCGGGCAAGTACGGCCCGTACGTCAAGCGCGGCGAGGACACGGCGAGCGTGCCCGACGACCTGGCTCCGGACGAACTGACGCTCGCCAAGGCGAAGGAACTGCTGTCCCTACCCAAGTCCGACGAGCCGATCGGCGAGATCGACGGTTTGCCGGTGTTCGCCAAGACCGGTCGCTACGGCCCGTACGTCCAGTGGGGCGCGCCGGACCAACTGCCCCCCGGTCTCGACAAGCCAAAGATGGCGTCGCTGTTCAAGACCATGACGGTTGAGCGCATGACCGTGGACCAAGCCAAGGAACTGCTGTCCCTGCCCCGCGGGCTCGGCGCGGACCCCGCCGACGGCGTGGAAGTTGTCGCCAACAACGGTCGCTACGGCCCGTACGTGCAGAAGGGTGCCGAGAGCCGCTCGATCGACAACGAGGAACAACTGCTCACCATCACCCTCGAGCAGGCGCTGCCGATCCTCGCTGCGCCCAAGCAGTACCGGGGTCGCGGCGGCGGTGGAGCACCCAAGGCACCACTGCGCGACTTCGGCGCGGATCCAGTGAGCAGCCGAGCGGTCACGGCCAAGGAGGGCAAGTTCGGCGTCTACGTCACCGACGGCGAGACGAACGCATCGATCTCCAAGGGTGACCGCATCGAGTCGATGTCCCCCGAGCGCGCCTACGAACTGCTCGCCGCCCGCCGTGAGGCGATGGCGCTCAAGGGGGACACGCCCGCCAAGCGTGGTGCCCGAAAGGCACCGGCGAAGAAAGCCGCCGCCAAGAAGGCCGCAGTAAAGAAGGCACCGACGGCGAAGAAGGCACCAGCGAAGAAAGCCGCCGCCAAGAAGGCACCAGCGAAAAAGGCAGCCGCCAAGAAAGCAGCCCCCCGCAAGTCCGCCTCCTGACCCAGCGTGGTCGGACAGGTTCCCGGGACCATGAATGCCCAGCGGTAGGGTGCTCTGACCATGGTGACGGCGGGCAGGTACATCGCACTCGAGGGCTCAGAGGGCTGCGGCAAGTCCACACAAGCCGCCTGGCTCGCAGCCGACCTCGATGCTGTGCTCACCCGCGAGCAGGGCGGCACAGCGATCGGCCAGTTGATCCGGGGCATGCTGCTCGACCCGGCAAACACCGCACTCGATCACCGCGCGGAGGCACTCCTCAACGCCGCGGACCGGGCCCAGCACATCGGCGAACTCATCGCGCCCGCACTCGATGCCGGTACGCACGTGGTGTCCGACCGGAGTGTCTACTCCACGCTCGCGTACCAGGGCTACGGGCGAAGGCTGCCGCTCGAGGAACTGCGCTCGATCAATGACTGGGCCGTCCGCGGGAGGTGGCCGGAACTCGCGATCCTTCTCGAGGTGGATCCGGTCGCGCTCGACGAGCGGACGAGGCTTCGCACCAAGGACCGCTTCGAGCGGGAGACCAAGCGATTCCACGACCGGGTGCGCAAGGGTTTCGCCGAGCTTGCCGCAGCTGAGCCGGATCGCTGGGTCGTCATCGACGCCAACGCAACGCCCGCCGTGGTCCGCCGCCGGATCCGGACAGCGGTACGCAAGCGGC
>WLJO01000064.1 GCA_009701715.1 Actinomycetota bacterium | reverse complement strand
GGCCGGTACCTCGCCTTCCAGGACTCCGATGACTGGTGGCACCCCGAAAAACTCGCCGTGCAGATGCACACGCTCACGGCACCCGGCAACGACCGGATCGCGGCCGTCGGCAGCAACTGGCGCCTCATGGCCGACGCGGCATCCAGCCCGACGGTGTTCGTGTCCGTCGTCCACACCACGGTCTCCCGCGACGCGGTGCTGGCCGGCCTAGTAACCGGGGTAATCGGCACCCCCATGCTCCTCCTCGACAGGCAGCGGATTGCCACCCCCGCCCAGTTCGACCCGGCGTTCCCCTCCCTCGAGGAGCGTGACTTCCTGTACCGGTGCCTCCCCGCAGGGCAGGGCACGCTCGCGCTCATGGAGTCCGTGCTAGTCGAGGTCCGAAGAGGGCGCAACGACCACGTCGCCAATCCGTCCGGTTCGCTCGCCGGATACGAACGCTTCCTGACGAAGTACACCGACGAACTCTCCCGCCTGCCCGGCGCCGCTGACTGGTACCACTACCGGGCGATGAGAGAAGCGCTCATCCTGCGGGACCGCAGGCGCGCCGGCTCGCACCGCAGTGCCGTTGCGTCACGGTCGATGCTGCTCGAGGTGGAGTACCAACTGGGCCGAGTGTTCGGCTATGCGGGTCTTGCAGTGGCAACCCGCTGCCGCCTCCGTCCTCGTCTCGCCACTCGGCGAAATGACGTGACACCCCGTCGGACCTCACGGATATCAACGCGCTGACCGCACTGGTCACACGCATCCTCACCGACCTCGGACCCCCGTTGACCTAGACGAAGTGAAGGCAGCCGTCGTCGAGGTTCGCTGCGGGCAACATCGTCTTTTCACCCCAATAGTCCTGGGTGTGCTGCCATTCGGGCTTGTTCAGCTTCTTCGGCATGAGGTGCATGCTTCGCATCAGGTAGGCGGGGTTGAAGTTGCTCTCGTCCATCCAGTCCTGGGGCGCTTCGTTGAGGTCCTCCGGCCGCAACTGCGGCGTGACCCGCTTCGCCCCGAGGTCGTCCATGTGCTGGAGAAGTCTGCAGGTGAAGTCCCCGAGGAGGTCTGCACGCAGCGTCCAGCTCGCACGGAAGTACCCGAACACCCAGAGGAGGTTCGGGACGCCGGTGAACATCATCCCGCGGTAGGTCACGGTCTTGGCAAAGTCCACGGACTTGTCGTCCACGCAGAACGAGATATCCCCGAGCACGCTGAGGTTGAAACCGGTTGCGGTGACGATGATGTCGGCCTCGAGCTCGCGGCCGGACTTGGTGAGGATGCCCTTCTCGGTAAACCGATCGATCTCGTCGGTCACCATCTCGGCCTTGCCGGCCTTGATCCCCTCAAAAAGGTCACCGTCGGGAACGAAGGCAAGACGCTGCTGCCACGGGCGGTAGCTCGGCGTGAAGTGCTTCATGTCGTACCCCTCGGGCAGGTGCGACTTCACGTCGGTGAGGAGCACCTCGCGCAGCTCTTCGGCCTGGTTGAACGACATCTGGGTGACGGCTTCCTGATCGTGCAGGATCCGGCGGCGCACGATCTCGTGGACCCACTCCTCGGGCACCTCAAGCTCACGCAACTGATCCGCAAGGTCGTTGCCGTTGCGAGCGGTCCAGAAATACGTTGGCGATCTCTGCAGGACGTATACCTTGCGGGCCGTCGGCGCCATTGCGGGCACCACCGTTGCTGCGGTTGCCCCCGAGCCGATGACGATCACTGTCTTGTCGGTGTAGTCGAGATCGGTCGGCCAGGTCTGCGGGTGCACGATGCGACCCGTGAAGCGGTCCATCCCCTCCCACTGCGGCGTGTAGCCCTCGGAATGCCGGTAGTAGCCCTGACACATCCACAAGAAGTTGGTGGAGAGCATCTGCTGCTGCCCGGTTGAGGTGTCGGTCACCTCGACGGTCCAGAGGTTCGTCGTGCTGTCGAACGAGGCGCTCGAGATCCGGTGGTGGTAGCGGATGTGCGACGCGATCCGATTGTCGTCGATCACCTCGCCCATGTAGTTGCGGATCTCGGCTGCCGTTGCGATCGGCGGGCCAACCCACGGCTTGAACCGGTAGCCGAAGGTGTACAGGTCCGAGTCCGAGCGGATGCCCGGGTACTTATGGGTCCACCACGTGCCCCCGAAAGTCTCCTGTGCCTCGAGGACGACGTACGACCGTTTCGGGCACTGCTCGGCGAGGTGATAGGCGGCCCCGATGCCGGAAATACCTGCGCCGACGATGAGAACGTCGAAGTACTCGGTGATCGGACCGGCCCCCGCGGACCTGTCCATCGTGTTGGTCTGGCTCATGAAACCCCCCGGTTGTCGCCGGCATCGCGAATGTGCTCATGCCGAGGTGACTGCTTGATACCGATGGTGTCACCCGCGGACCGCACCCGTCAGGGCCCTTCGACCCACGAAGGGGTGACCCTTGTCGGTGCTTGCCCGAGCGCTCGCTCTGTCAGTAGCATTTTGTCGTGCGCAGCCTCTACACCGACGACCACGAGGCGTTCCGCGACTCCTTCGCCACCTTCGTGCAGAAAGAACTCAGCCCCAACTACCTCGACTGGGAGGAAGCCGGCATTGCCCCCCGGGAGATCTTCGCTACTGCCGGCCGGTACGGGTTCGTCGGAATGGCTGTACCCGAGCAGTACGGCGGCGGTGGCACCAAAGACTTCCGCTTCAACGCCGTGATCTGCGAAGAGCTCGCCGCAGCGGGGATCAGCGGGGCGGGCCTCGGGCTGACCCTGCACAACGACATCACCACCCCGTACTTCATCGAGTACTGCAATGACGAGCAGGCCCAGCGCTGGCTGCCGGGCGTTGCGTCCGGCGAGCTCATCACGGCCATCGCGATGACCGAGCCGGGCACCGGTTCGGACCTCGCCAGCATCACCACCACGGCAGTGCGAGACGGCGATCAGTACGTGCTCAACGGCTCGAAGACGTTCATCACGAACGGCATCAACGCAGACCTCGTCATCGTTGCCTGCAGGACGGACCCGGCTGCCAAGCACACGGGGATGTCCCTGCTCGTCGTCGAGCGCGGGATGCCCGGATTCGAGCGTGGCCGCAACCTCGACAAGATCGGGATGCACAGCCAGGACACTGCCGAGCTGTACTTCAACGATGTGCGCGTCCCGGTTGCCAACCGCCTCGGCGACGAGGGCAAGGCGTTCCACTACCTCACCGCCAACCTTGCCCAGGAGCGCCTCTCGATCGCAATCACCGGCGTGGCCGCCGCCAGGGCAGCGCTTACCTGGACGGTCGAGTACGTGAAGGAGCGCAAGGCCTTCGGCCAGTCGATCTCCGCCTTCCAGAACTCCAAGTTCGTCCTCGCCGAGGTGAAGACAAGCGTCGACGTCGCCCAGGCGTACGTGGACCAATGCATCCTGAGGCTCAACGAGTCCACCCTCAGCCCGTCCGAGGCGGCTGAGGCCAAGTTCTGGTGCACCGAACTGCAGAAGACAGCGGTGGACCGCTGCCTCCAGTTGTTCGGCGGTTACGGCTATATGACCGAGTACCCGATCGCGCGTGCATACGCGGACGCCCGGGTCACGTCGATTTACGGCGGCACGACCGAGGTCATGAAGACGATCATCGCCAAGTCGCTCGGCCTCTGATCAGGAATCAACCCGGGCGCCCATCGGCCGCTTCGGCCACAATGGCAGCATGTTCGATCTCGTACTCAGCGAACGCCGGGGCACTGCTGCCGTCATCACACTGAACCGCCCGGAGGCCCTCAACGCCTTCCCCATGCACATGGTGCGCGAGTTCGAGGTTGCCGTGCGTGAGGCAGTCGCCGATCCCGGGGTGGTCGGCATCATTGTCACTGGAGCAGGACGTGGGTTCAGTGCCGGACTCGACATGTCCACGCTCACGAACATCGCTGATACAGGCTCCGCTGCGCGGGACCTGCCCGACGAGCAGGCCCTTGCAGGACTGTTCTCGTTCCTCCTCCAGCAACCCAAGCCGATCATCGGAGCGATCAACGGAGTTGCCGCGGGCGGTGGCTTTGTCCTCGCCATGAAGTGCGACCTGCGCTTTGCCTCCACCAACGCATCGTTCATCTCGGTGTTCTCCAAGCGCGGGCTCATCGCCGAGCACGGCACCACGTGGCTCCTCCCCAAGGCGATCGGCACGGGCGCAGCGCTCGACCTCCTCTGGTCCTCGCGCAAGGTGGAGGCCGAGGAGGCTCTGGCCCTCGGACTCGTTCAGCGTGTGGTTGCCCCGGAACGACTGCTCGACGAGGCCGTGGAGTACGTAGAACTGCTCGCGGCAACCGTCTCGCCCACCTCGATGGCCGAGACGAAGCGACTCGTCTACGAGGGGGCGGGCCAGGAGATGGCAGAGGCCTTCCGCGACGCCGACGAGACCACCTGGCGGCTCATGGACGGACCCGACGTGGCCGAGGGTGCGTCCTCGTTCGTGGAACGACGCCCGCCGAACTTCCCCCGTCTGGGCCAACAAGGAGGCAAGTGATGTCCGGATCCTTCGAGGCGATCGCATGGGAGGTGAGCGACGGCGTGGGAACGCTGTCGTTCAACCGTCCCGAACACTTCAACGGCATGACCAACGCGATGATCCGCGAGTTCTACGAACTGCTCACCGCTGTCGCCGTGGATCCCTCGGTTGCCGTCATCATCCTGACGGGCAGGGGCAAGGCGTTCTGCCCCGGTGCGGACCTCAAGCACTACTCGTCCGGCCAGAAGGACGAGCCGTTGCGGGCGGAGAACTTCCTCGTGCCCGTGCTGCTCCACGAGATGCCTCAGGTGACGATTGCGGCGATCAACGGTGCTTGTGCTGGTGCCGGTTTCGGCTACGCGATGGCGTGCGACCTCCGGTACGCAGCGCGGGGCGCGAAGTTGAACACGGCCTTCCTCGATGTCGCCGTTGCGGGTGACATGGGCGTTCCGTGGACACTTCCCCGCATCGTCGGCGCCGGACGCGCGCGGGAGTTGTCCCTCCTCCCGCGGAAGGTCGACGGCGACGAAGCAGCGTCCATCAATCTCGTCAACGCCGTGTTCGATCCCGATCAATTGATGAACGAGGTCCGGGATCGGGCCACTCGCATTGCGGAAGCCGCACCGCTCGCGCGCCGCGGGATGAAACAGCATTACGTGGAGGCAGAAGGACTCTCCTACCGCGAGTTCATCAACATCGAGACCGAACGCCACATGCGCATCTCGCAGTCACAGGACACCCAAGAGGCCTTCCTCGCGTTCGTCGAGAAGCGGCGAGCCCGTTACGTCGGACGCTGAGCGCCCTCGGTGGGCCCGCTCGGTCTGGCCGGACAGCCTTTTCCAAGTTGTCGAACCATCCGCCGCTCGTGTGGTGGTCACCGGGTTCCGGGCGGCTGCAACTCGGTGTCGGTGCCGAGGGAACTGGTTCGAGAAGCGCCGTTGCGACCTCGGCGAGAAGTTTGGAATGTAGGTCGGCATCAACACGATCATCCGCGCAGTAGCGCAGGATCAGTCCATCGGCAAGCGCAAGGACGCTGACAACGAACTGTTCGAGGTCGAGTGGGGCCCGCGGTCGATAACCCCAGTAGGCGAGTACCTTGCCGTAGGCATCGACCGCGGATTGCTGCAGCGCTCGATCGATCGCGGCCTCCAGCACAGCAAGGCGAGACTCGCTGTTCAGAACGTCACCAGCCGGAAATCCCTCGGTGCGGTAATAGCTCGCGCGGCACGTTCCTGCGCGCTTCGCGACGTGATCGGGTTTGAACCCCTCTGCAAGGGCGGTTGCACCGGACTCCACGAGGAGGCAGAGCACAGCGTCGAGTAGCCGCTCGTAGCCGAGGGCGTTGCGGTGCCCGTTGGTCACCGGCGACGTCCGTCTCGCCGAGGCGCCGGGCATCCGGTGCACGGTCGAAGCGCTGGCCGACTGAGGTGGCCGGGAATCACCATGTCTACAGTTCTGTATACTTTCTGTATGCGCAGCACAACGATCCGGGTTGACGAGGTGACACACGCCGAACTGCTCGACCTCGCGTCGGCGACTGGGGACTCCCTGATCGACACCGTCCGGGCGGCGGCGCAAGCGCTGCGTCAACAGAGGTTCGCCCAACAGGTCGCCCACGAGATGAACTCCCTGAGGGAGAACCCAACGGCGTGGAACGACTACCTCGGCGAGGCCGAGGCGACGACGGTTCGCGATGGCGTGGCCTGACGAGATCTGGCTCGTCGACTTCGGCGTGCCCTTCCCTTCCGAACCCGCCCACCGCAGGCCCGCCCTCGTCGTCGGCCCTCCAGCTGCTTTCGGCACGGGCATGCCGTTCGTACTCGTGTGTCCGCTCACCACCGTGCACCGTGGCCTTTCGCTGCACCTCGAGCTTGAACCGGAACCGAGCAACGGCTTGAGCGTCACGAGCTACATCCAGTGCGAGCAGCTGCGGTCGATCGGCACCCATCGCCTTATCGAGCGGCTCGGCGTCATCGACGCCACATCGAGCGCTCATGTGCGGGCAATCGCCCGAACGCTGCTCGGTCTCTAGACCGACTGAGGAGAGGCCGGGCATCGCCATCCCCGGCGTGTCACGGTTGCCCCGAGCCGTTGCGTTCGGTTCTGCATGACCATCGCACCCGAACGCATCGCTGACGCCCCCTCCCCCTCCGCAACGCCCGCATCCCCCGCCTCCACCGGCATGGACTTCGTGTTGGCTCCCAGCATCAGCGTGGAGTTCGGTGGCCAGGCGCGCGGTGTACTGCGCTCGGCCTTCGTTGCCAAGCAGGCGAGCGGCGAGCACCCATTCGTGCACGAGTTCGATGTGTCGGCACTCGGCGTCTCGGCGCGTGAGCTGATCCCAACCGGCGGGGTAATCCTCGGCATGTCGCAGGACGACCGTGGGCTCGTTGTGCTCGTGGAGACGCGGTTCGGCTGGCTGCTCCTCATGTCGTCGGCGACGGAGTTCGACGTGTGGGCATCTGCGCGTTCCGAGTTCGAGATGATGGCGCTGGTGAACTCCGTGTGTACCCGTGCACCGCGCTCGGACACCAACAGTGAGACCCCCCTCAAGGTGTGGTTCGAGGGCGATGGCTCGGGCTTCGACATGCGCCATCGCGAGTTCGAGATGCCCGTGTGGAGCGAGATCCGCGAGAACTACCCCGAGCATGTGCGAGCACGCCTTGACGACGTGATGCAGGTGAACCGGCCGGCATCGGGTGGACGCCTCATCGTGTGGTACGGCGAGCCCGGCACCGGCAAGACGAACGCCATCCGTGCACTGGCGCGTTCCTGGGCGTCGTGGTGCGAGACCCACTACATCGCAGAGCCCGAACGCTTCTTCGGCAGTGCGGGGCAGATCGAGCGCGTGCTCACCTCACGCTTCTGGCGGCGCGACGTTGCAGATCTGGACACCAAGCGCGAGTCCGCACCGTCGTGGAAGCTGATCGTGGCAGAGGACACCGACGACCTGTTGCGTGCACCGGGCATCGGCATGGGGCAGGGGGCGCTGGGCCGTTTGTTCAACCTCGCCGACGGCGTGCTGGGGCAGGGCAGCAACGCTATTTTCCTCATCACCACCAATGCTCCGGTGGAGGACATGCACCCCGCGCTGCTGCGGCCGGGGCGCTGCCTGTCACGGCTCGAGTTCGGGCGCTTCGGCTCCGAGGATGCACGGTCGTGGCTGCCCGAGGGATTGCGGCAGCGGGTTACCGGGCCCACCACGCTCGCCGAACTGTTCGAGATGCGCGGAGACCACCAGCGCATCGTGCACCACGAGCAGACCAAAGTGGGCGGCTACCTGTGAGCCGTAGCTGAGGAGCGAACGCCCACGACGCAGTGCTGTGCGAGCATGGATGCATGTCACTCCCGTTGGACATCGCTAGGTCGCATCTCGAGACACTCATCGAGCGCCTCACCCGTTCGGACAAGGCCGTTCCCGACAAGGAGGGCGACTACCTCGTTGTGACCGAGCACGCCCAGTTCTTCGCCCGCGTGGACGGCCCCGAGCAACCCGTGATCCGTCTCTTCAGCGTGATGGCGCGAAATATCAACAAGACACCCGAGTTGCTCGAGGCACTGAACTCCATCAACTCACACCTCACGTTCCTGCGCACCATGTGGATCGAGCAACAGGTGCTCATGGAGGCGGACCTGCTGGCGATGTCCTCAGACATCGGTGACTTCGCGGACGCCTGCCGCAGGGTTGCGCTGACGTCGGACCATTTCGGGCCGGACCTCATCAAGTCCTTCGGCGGTGAGCCGATGTTCGAGACGAGCAAGGAACCCGGGTACTCCCCCGAGCCGCCGAACTACTTCGGCTATCTCTGACGCAACGGCTACATCAGCCGCACCGGGGCTCCGTCAGGAGGGTTCGCGCCTGCGCAGTTCGTCCCGCAGCGATTCCAGGTAGGGAAGCGCCATGAGGTCCTTGGGGCGATTCGCCGCACGCTTGGAGTCGATGATGTCGTCGAGGGACGCGACGCGCACCGTCAGGCCGTCGGCAACAACCTCGTTGGTGGCGTGAGACTGCCAACCCGTGTACCCGCCAGCGCTTCCGGCAGGCGTGAACGTGAGGTCCAGATCGCCAAAGTCGGTGACCAGGTTGAGCATGTGGGGCATGTTGGCGAGGAACGCACCGTCGATCTTGGTCGGCACCGAGTCACCTTCGATGCGGATGCGAGCGTTCATGCGGGTGAGCGCACGGCCGAGCCGATCAAGGTTCGCCGATGCCCGGTCCGGGATGACGTCCAGATCACGAGTCGTTACAGGCGACCCACGCAGAATGGCCGCAAATCCACCCAGCACTACGTAGTCGACCCCCTCTTCGTTCAACATGCGGAACATGGCGAACGGGTCGAAGGTCATGACACTGGCGCTGCTGGAGCAACTCCGGCGCGTTGCTGAACCTCAATGACCATGTTGCAGACCCGAACCATTTCCGCGGCCCGTTCGGCGACGGTCATCCGCAGCAGTTCGCGGATCTGGCCAACGTCTACGCCCCGGCTGTCCTCGAGCGGCGACGTTGGTTCCACGGTTGAAGTGTACGACGACGCCGCAAGGGCGGAACTTGCGGCTTTGCCCCGGGCCCGATGCTGGTGCGTGTGTGGGAGCACGAGAACCCGTCGAAGGCAGCGGACCGCGTGCAACGGGCCCTGGATCGGTAGGTCGGGACGTCAGGCGGACCCTTTCAGGGTGGGCTTGGACATTGTAGACACATTGACTGATATTGTGTCCACATGGACATTGGCGTACGTGACCTTAAGCAGCACCTCTCTGAACACCTCCGCCGCGTTGCGGCCGGGGAGACCATTCGCGTCACCGACCGGGGTGTTCCCGTCGCACTACTTACCCCTATTGCGTCAGGAGATCCGTTACAGCGGGGCATTGATGAGGGGTGGATTCGACCCCCGCAGCGAACAGGGGCGCTCGGCATGATCGAGCCCGCGAAAGGCAGGCGTCGGATTGCCGACGTTCTTGCCGAGGACCGCGGCGAGTGACTACATACGTCGACTCGAGCGCCCTGATCAAGCTGTACGTTCGGGAGGCAGACTCCGCCGATGCCGCCGAGATCCTCAACGCCGACCCGGTACTCGTCACTTCCTGGTTGACGCATGTGGAGGTAAGGCGCAACCTCGCTCGATTACTCGAGGGTGTCACGCTGCGTCGGGCTCAAGAAGTCTTCGAACACGACCTCGACTGCATGGCGATGGTGAACCCCGACGAACGAATGTGGCGCGCAGCGGCTGACATCGCGGAACACCTCGGCGTTCGCACGCTTGACGCCGTACACCTCGGAACCGCACAGCACCTGCGCATACCAAGTCTCACGTTCTGCACATTCGACCTTCGACAGGGTCAGGCGGCACGCCAACTCGGTATGCACGTGCTGGGTTGCTGAAGGCAGCGGCGGCTGCGACAGGCCTCGGCGCGTCCTCGCGATCAACGAGCACCAAGAGTCGGTACCAATCTGGCGCGAGGTTCAGGCAACGTCGGCGATGCGGAGTGTCGACAACGAGCCCGTGGACACCTAATACTATTAGCATACAATAGTATGTATTGCTGATACCATTGCTTGCTCGCAGCTCTAACGAGAGGTTGGCCCTTGGACCGCGACGTCATCTCTGACTTCATCGACTCGACCGCAGCTCGGCCTCTGCTTGGCCTTGTCTACGGCCGTCGCCGCATCGGCAAGTCGACGCTCCTCGCCAGCGAGGTCGACAAGCGCAAGGGGTTCTACTTCGAGGCGACTCGGGTTGCGAGCCCGGTTCAACTGGATCGGCTCGGGGCTGAACTCGGTGAACACCTCGGAGTCGGTCGCATCGCTCTCGATTCGTGGGACGAGGCTCTTCGGTCGCTCTTGGCACTTGGGGCCAAGGGCCCGGTTCCTGTCGTTATCGACGAGTTCGGTCACGTTCTCGAAGCCGACAGGTCAATCGAGTCGACCATCGCCGCCGCCTTCGGTCCTGGAGCCCGGCGCGGGCCGTCAAGCCAAGCGCGACTTGTTCTCTGCGGATCGGCTATCTCGGTGATGCGGGCCCTGACCGCCGGTGAAGCGCCCCTGCGGGGGCGCGCTGGCATGGAACTCATCATGCACGCCGACGATTATCGAGCCGCCGCCGAGCGCCTCAACGACCCAACCGACCTGCAAACCGCAGTGCAGGTGTACGCCGCCATCGGAGGCGTTGTCGGCTATGCCACCGACATGGTCAACTTTGACCTGCCTGATGGTGCTGGTGACGTGGACCGTTGGATCGTTCAGCGGATCCTCTCGCCCGGTGCCACCATGCGAAACGAGGCAACCACGTTGCTCGCCGAAGACCCGGTCATGGCCGGAGCCGGATCGCTGGTCCACCACAGCATCCTGGCCGCAATCGCCAACGGGGCCGTCACGGCCGGATCGATCGCGAACCGGATTGGCCGGACTGTTTCCAACCTTGCTCCGGCACTCAATCGGCTCGTCGACGCCGGGTTCGTCATCCGTCTCGAGGACCCGATCCGAGACCAGCGGCCGCTCTACTCCCTTGACGACCCGTTCCTGCAGTTCCACTACGCAGTGCTCGACCCACACGGGGCACTGCTACGCGATCGGACACCTGGCACCGTG
>WLJO01000063.1 GCA_009701715.1 Actinomycetota bacterium | reverse complement strand
GGTTCCACTACTTTACGCTAGCGAAGCGCAAGAGAGGCAGGGCGGATGCTTGACCCGGCCACATCGCAGCCAGGCCACTCAAACGGCGCCAAGGGCCGGGTGCCGGAACTCCCGAAGCAAAGGGCTCGCCGGGACCTGCGGAGTGGGCACGACGGGACGGATTTCAAACCCTGTGCAACGCCGACTTTCCCAAGTGGAAATCAAACAGGTGATCCAGCAGGACCGAGCCGGCGACTCGATCAAGACGCTCGCCGGTCGGTTCGAGGTCCACAGGACCACCGTCATGACGCATCTCACGCAGACCGGCATCGTCCGCCGACGCGTGGTCCGCAAGATGACCGACCAATCCGTTGCCGTGGCCGCGGCGCACTACGCAACGGGCGCCTCGCTGGCAGTTGTCGCGAGCGCGTTTGGTGTACACGAACGGACGCTGGCGAGGGAGTTCCGCCAAGCCGGTGTATCGGTTCGACCCCGACGAGGTTGGCAGCCTTGATCGTGGCGAGTGCTTGAGGCTCGTGCCCCGGCGGGGTGCCCCAGACGGCGCTGATGGGGCGTGCCTCAAGCCGCGGGACGGCACCGGCCGAGATAGAGCCGACACCACCCGAACCACGACGCCCTGCCGCACGCTCACCCGGCCCAGCAGCGTTGTAATGCGCTCCACCCCAACACTCGGGAGCTCCCTCTTGCCGAGCGGCAGCTCGGCAAGAGGGAGAGAGGTTGCCGCCCACCACCGAGCGTGGCACAATTGTAGCCATGAGCACCGAAGCACTCCGAACCGTGAAGGACCGATTCTCCGAGTACGTCGACCGGGTGGAACTCGAGCACGAACGCGTCGTCGTCACCCGCAACGGTCGCCCCGCCATCGTGCTCATCAGCACCGACGACCTAGCGAGCCTCGAGGAAACCATCTCGGTGCTCAGCGACTCCGACGCCGTCCGAGCGCTCCAGACCGCCGAAGCCGCGGTGGCGACGGGTGACGTCGTGCGCGGGGTCGACGCCGTCCGCGCCCTGCGTCCGCCGAGACAGCGTTGACCTCGGTCGCGTACGAACTCGTCGTCGCCGGACCGGCTGCCCGGGCGATCGCCGAGGAACTTCCCGAAGCAGTAGCCGCCGCGGTGATCGACTTCATCACCGGATCGCTGATCGACAACCCACGCCGAGTCGGCCGAGAACTCCGCAGCGAACTCGCCGGAATCCACAGCGCGCGGAGGGGCACGTTTCGCGTCCTCTATCGGATCGACGAGCATCGGCATGAAGTCATCGTGCTCAGAGTGGATCACCGACGCGACGTGTACAGAACCTGAGACTCCAGCGGTCAACTCGTCTGATCTGTGCGCGTCCCCTACCGCGGGATCGGTGAGCCTCGGCACTGATCGCGCTTATCGAAATTCCCCAGATGTGCAGCTCTCGGAGATTCACATGAGTGGGATCAGCAAGACCTCGGTACGGGATCTCGACACTTTCGTGTCGTCTTTCAAACCCTGACCCGGAGCAGGAAGAACGCGCCAGATCGTTGTGAAATCGACAACAACGAGTGGGCACGACGGGACTCGAACCCGGGACCTCCACCGTGTCAAGGTGGCGCTCTAACCAACTGAGCTACGCGCCCTTTCGGGAGACCGAACGCTATCACCGTCTGCCCGCACTACTGCAGGCGGAGCGACACCTCGTTGGCCATCAGCCTGCCGCGGCGGGTGAGCACCACCCGTTCGGCCTGCACCTCGATGAACTCCTCGAGTCCCTCCTCGGCCAGCACCCCCCGGGGCACACCCTCCCGGGTGCGCAGGGCCAGTTGCAGCCCCTCTATCCGCCTCGTGGCGGCGTCGAGGGTCTCGCCCGCGGACTCGGGGGACTCCCCCGCGGCCGTCAGCTCGATGTATCGCTCGGGGGTTCGCACGTTCCACCAACGCCGGCCGGATTCGTGCGAGTGCGCTGCGCAGCCGAAGCCCGCGTAGTCCGCCTGCGCCCAATACAGACGGTTGTGCCGGGACTCATGGCCGGGCCGGGCCCAGTTCGACACCTCGTAGTTCGCGAGTCCGGCCGCAGCGAGCAGGTCGTCGGCCAGTTCGTACTTGTCCGCCTGGTCGTCATCGTCGGGCCAGCGCGCCTCATCCGTTGCGAGCGGGGTGCCGGGCTCCACGGTGAGCCCGTACGCGGAGATGTGCGGCGGGTCGAGGGCGAGTGCTGCGCGCACCGTCGTCTCCCATTGCTCGACGGTCTCGCCTGCCACCCCATAGATGATGTCGAGGTTGAACGACGACATCCCCACTGCGCGGATCGCTTCAACCGCTCGGGACACGTTCTCGGGTTGGTGTGTGCGGCCGAGCGTGGCGAGCACCTCGGGCACCATCGACTGCACACCGAGACTCACCCGGTTCACCCGGTGACGCCGGTACGCCTGCAGCAGGTCCTCGGTGACGTCGTCGGGATTGCACTCCACCGTCACCTCTGCACCGTGGGCCAACGGAATCGCGTCGAGCACCCGACCGAGATGCTCCGGGTCCACCTGCGTCGGCGTACCGCCACCGACGAAGACCGTGGTTGCGGTGCGCATCCCACGGGAGACCGTTCGCTCGATATCAGTGCGACACGCGTCCAGATATGCGCTGCGCAGGTCGTGCCGATCGGTGAACGTGGCGAACGCGCAGTAGTCGCATCGAACCCTGCAGAACGGGATGTGCAGATACACCCCGAAGTCAACGGACGGGTCGATAGCTGCGCGGCTGGTGCCTATTCGGTCGATCTCGGATCAGTCCGGCTGGAAGAGGAGGTCGAGAGCCTCGAGGCGGGCCGGCACGAGGTCCACGGGCACGTCGAGCATGGCGGCGATGGAGCGGTGGTCGTCCTCACGGATCGTGATCACCTTGCCGTTGAAGTCCTGGCGCTGCACCTGGATAAGTCGCAGGAACCGCTGCAGGGTCTCGAACGGCTGACCGCTCAACTGGCTCAGCTTGGACACGTTGATGGCGAGTTTCGAGCGGGTGAGGTCCACACCGCTGTCCCCACCACCGTGCACGTCATCCTGCGGCAGCAACTGGTCGATCGGTACCGCGTAAAACGAGGCAAGGCGCTCGAGTCGGGGAACCGAGATGGCCCGTTCGCCACGCTCGTACGCACCGAGCACGGAGGCCTTGAACTCAAACTCGGACGATGCCTCCACGTCCTGCAGCGACAGGCGCTTCTGGCGCCGGATGGCCCGCAGGCGATCGCCGACCTTGCGGCTGTACGCAGATAGTTCCTCGTCGAACTCTTCCATTGGTTGCCCCTTAATCGGACGACATCTTCGGCATGGACTTCACCACGCATGCGGTCAGAACACTACTCAGTGTGACGAGTAGATTCCACCCTGCGTCAAGATTGCGACACTCTGTGCTGTTGGGCTCGGCGGTCGACGAGCAGCACGCCAGCGGCAATAGCGGCCGTCTCTGCCCGCAGAACGGTGTTTCCGAGCGTCACCGTCGGTCCGCCGGCACTGCGCTCGGTGGGGGACCAACCGCCCTCGGGACCGATTGCTATCACGGTCGGTGCCGACGGGTTGAGCGCGTCGAGCGGAACCCCGTCAAGGTCCGCCCGCAACACCCCGCGGGCGGCAAGCAGCGATGCTGCCGGGGTAAGCGGCCCCACCTCGGGCACCCACACCCGACGACTCTGCATCACCGCTTCCCGGACGATGCGCCGCATCCGGTCCGTCTGTGCGGCCGCCTTGTCTGCGTCCCAACGCACGATGCAGCGTTCTGCCACCAACGGCGTGAGGCGGTCCACGCCGATCTCGGTGAGTTTCTGGACGATCCAGTCGAGGCGGTCGCCCTTCACGATCGCGAAGGCCACGCCCACCTCAGGCACATCGCGTGGAGTCGCGCCGATGTCACCGTCGGCCTCGAGCCCGCCGCTGGTCCACCGGCACCAGCGCCACGAACCCAGTCCGTCCGTGGCCGACACCCGTTCGCCGTCGCGCAGCCGGAGCACGCGTGCGAGGTGGTGCTCGTCGTCGCCCGACAGTTGCGGCGCACCGAGATCGTCGACGACGACGTGTGCAGCCGAACCGGCGAGCCCGATCACGAGAATGCCGACTTGATACGGCCGAGCAGCGACTGGTCGGTGTCGCTCACGGCCTCACCACGTGCCTCCGCAAAGGCCCGCAACAACTCGATCTCCTTGGCCGTCAGCCTGGTGGGCACCTCCACCCGGAGCGCGACACGCAGGTCCCCCCTGCCGCTGCGGCGCTGGCCCAGACGCGGAACGCCCTTGCCGCGGAACAGGAACACCTTGCCGTGCTGGGAACCGGCGGGCACGGCGATCGTCTCGGGCCCGTCGAGGGTCTCGAACTCGATCTCGGTGCCGAGGGTGGCCTGTGCAATCGACACCACGAGGTAGCCCACGAGATCATCGCCGTCACGCACAAAGCGGGCGTGGTCGGCAACGCGGAGGTGCACATAGAGATCGCCCGTCCCGCCGCCGCGAGGACCTGCCGCGCCCCGCCCGGTGAGCCGGAGCGTGGACCCGTTGTCCACCCCAGCGGGTACGTCGACGTTGTACGTGCGGTCCTCGATGACCCGACCCTCGCCACGACAGGTTCCGCACGGCGACGCGATCGTCTGGCCGGCGCCACCGCACTGGCCGCACGGGCCGCTCGTGACCATCTGGCCGAGCAGGCTCTGGCGAACCCGGCGTACCTGGCCCGTGCCCTGGCACCCACCGCAGCGGGTGGGCGAAGTTCCGGGTGCTGCGCCGGTGGCACTGCACGCGTCGCAGGGCACGGCCGTGCGGGAGGTGACAGGCACGTTGGCACCGAACACCGCCTGCTCAAACGCGATGTCTGCAACCACCTCGAGGTCCTGACCCCGCGGCGGCCCCGAGGATCCCCGTTGCCTGCCAGCGGACCCGCCTCCGAAGAACGCCTCAAAGATGTCGTTGATGCCACCGCCGCCACCGCCGAAGAAGTCCCCGGGCTGACCGGCCGCCCCACCGAGACCGGCCTCGCCGAACTGGTCGTAGCGAGCGCGCTGCTCGGTGTCGCTCAGCACCTCGTAGGCGCGGGCAAGTTCCTTGAAACGGTCCTCTGCGGTCGGGTCGTCGGGATTGGCGTCGGGATGCAGTTCGCGTGCCCGGCGCCGGTACGCCTTCTTGATTTCCTCGGCGCTCGAACCCCGAGGGACACCGAGCAGTTCGTAGAAGTCAGCCACCGGATCAGCCCTCCTCGAGGCGGCGACCGAGGCGCTCGCTCACCACGTCTACTGCCGCGAGGGCGTGTGGATAATTCATGCGTGTCGGACCCACCACCCCGACGGTACCGACCTGCTCACCCTCGACCACCACCGGGGCGAGCACGACGGCACACGACACGAGCGGCTCCACGCCATGCTCCACGCCGATCGCCACCGACAGGCCACGGTCCAGCACGTCGTGCACGAGTGACACCACGACGAACTGCTGCTCGAGCGCAGAGAGCACCTCGCGAACGGTGGCAACCGCATCGAATGCGGTTGCCATCGACGATGCACCGCGCACGAACACCGGCGAGGACGCGTCGTTCATGTGGTCCGCGAGGGCCGTCACAGCGGTCGCGCACAGTTCGTCCACAGCGGGGTCGCCGCTCGGCGGGACCACCCGGTCACTCGACAGGGCGAACCCGACGAGATGACCGGCGAGGTGGGCCCCAGCCGCGGCGATCTTCGCGTCGGACGCGTCCGCACCGAGTTCCAGTGGCTCGCTGGCGACCGCACCGTTCGAGAGCACGATGACGACTGTGGCGTGCCGCGGGCTGAGGCCGACGATCTGCGCGCTGCGCACGCTCGCCCGGTCCTGGCTCGGCCCGACCACCACCGACGCGTAGTTGGTGAGATCGGTCAGCAACTGGCTCGTGCGCCGGAGCAGGCCCTCGAGCGCACCGCGTGACGAGTCGAAGAACGCGCCCACCTGTTGGTGGCGTACCTCGTCGAGGCGCCCGGGTGCCGAGAGGTGATCAACGAAGAAGCGGTACCCCTTGTCGGTGGGGATGCGGCCCGCCGAGGTGTGCGGCTGAACGAGGTAGCCCTCCTGCTCCAGCACCGCCATCTCGTTGCGGACCGTGGCAGGTGACACGTGAACGCCCGGCGCGTTCGCGACGTGTCCGGAGCCGACGGGCAGGGCCGACTCGATGTACTCCTGCACCACGGCACGCAGGATCGCTGTCTTGCGTTCGTCGAGCATGTGGGTCACCGGTTCATTCGAGTCTTGGGTGGTCAGGCTACCGACAGCGCTGCCCGGCGTCGCAGCGCCTCGGCGCGCTCCACGGCGTGATCAACCATGGGCGGCCCAGTGAGCGGCCACTCCTCGATCCACTGCTGGGCGTAGGCACCGGACGGGTCGAACCGTTCGGCCTGCAGCGTGGGGTTGAGGATCCGGTGGTACGGCGCGGCGTCGGTCCCGCAGCCGGCTGCCCACTGCCAGCCGTGGTTGTTGGACGCGAGATCGCCGTCCACGAGGTGGTCCATGAAGTGGCGGGCGCCCCACTGCCACGGGAGATGGAGGTCCTTTACGAGGAAGCTGGCAACGATCATCCGGACGCGGTTGTGCATCCACCCCGTTGCCGCGAGCTGACGCATCCCGGCGTCCACGATCGGGAACCCGGTGTGCCCCTGCTGCCAGAGCGCGAATCGCTCACGGGCGGCGTTGTCGGTGTCCACCTGCATGCGATCGAAGCGCCCGTCGAGGTTCTTCCACGCGCTCTCGGGCCGCTGGTGGAGCACATCGGCGTAGAACTCGCGCCAGCAGAGTTCGCGAACGAACTCCTCCGCCGCCGGGGACCCGTCGCACTCGTCGATGAGCTGCGACGGGTGTAACACGCCCCAGCGGAGGTAGGTAGACAACCGACTGGTGCCGTCGATCGACGGGGTGTTGCGCGCCGCGCCGTAGGTGCCGAGGCCGTGCTCGACGAACCACTCCCAACGATCCCAGGCCGCCGCCTCGCCCGCCACCGGGAGATCGAGCGCCGTGAACGAGCGCTCGGGCCAGGTGAACTCGTCACCCCGCGTGGTGACGCACTCGGGCACGCCAACATCCGCGGGTGCCGATGCAGCGGCCGCACGGTTCTCCGAGGCCAGGCGTCGCCACGTGCGCCAGTAGGGCGTGAACACCGCGTACGGCTTGCCATCCGGCTTGAGCACGCCGCCCGGGGGCACGGTGTAGGGCGAGCCGATGCCGCGCAGAACGGAACCCGTGGCGGCCAATGCATCGCTCACTGCGCGGTCCCGCCTGCGCCCGTACGGCGTGAAGTCCCGGGCTACGAACACGGTGCTAGCACCCGCCTCACGCGCAGCAGACGGCACGACCACCGACGGGTCCCCCACGCGGACTACGAGCGCGCCCCCGAGCGAACGATCAAGGTCCGCGAGGCTGTCGCGCAGGAAGGCGAGCCGTGGTCCACCCGAGGATGCGATGAGCACCGGGTCGACGACAAACAGAGGCAACACCGAGCCGCCGCGGGCAGCCGCCGCGAGGGCATCGTTGGCGCGGACCCTCAGGTCACGCCGGAACCACATGATCGAAGTGAGCACCGTCACAGACTTACCACTTCTCGGATCGCGCTGGCGCACGGGACAGTGCCAAGGACCCCCAGATCGCTGCGGCAAGGGTGAGGATGCCACCGTACGCGAGCGCCCACTCGGACCCGGCGATATCGGCGATGAGGCCCGTGATCGGCCCCCCGATCGGGGTGGACCCGAGGAAGGCAACGGCTACCAGTGCGAGCATCCGGCTGCGCATCTCCCCCGGTGTGCGCACCTGGGAGAGCGCATTGCCGATGGCGAGGAACCCCGCTCCACCCACACCCATGGGCACCGACACCACAACGGCCCACCACACGTTCGGCACGAAGGCCATGGCG
This sequence comes from Actinomycetota bacterium, assembly GCA_009701715.1. Taxonomy (GTDB): domain Bacteria; phylum Actinomycetota; class Acidimicrobiia; order Acidimicrobiales; family Ilumatobacteraceae; genus WLJO01. The sequence continues at coordinate 3,386 of WLJO01000063.1, read as the reverse complement.
ATCGCCGAACCGGCGAGCATGAACGTGAAGGAGTAGTAGAGGCGCTCGGTGACCTCGGCCCGTCCTGCCACGAAGAGCGACCCGGCGAACGAGCCGGCGCTCACGACGGCGAGCAGGATGCCGAACCAGGACTCCCGTGCGTGCCAGCGGTCCTCCACGATCAGCGGGAGGGCCACCTGGTAGTTGAACGCGAACGTGGACACCACCACCATCACGATGAACACCCGGGCGAGCGACGGGTCGTTGCGGATGTAGCGGAGCGCGTCCCGCACCGGGGTGCCGCCGCGCGGGGCCGGCTTGGTGTGGTGCAGTTCCTCCCGATTCATCAGCAGCAGGCCGCCCACGATGCCGGCGAACGAGATGCCGTTGATCATGAAGCACCACCCGAACCCGACCGCCGGCAGGAGCAGTGCTGCCAGCGCCGGGCCGATGGCACGGGAACCGGTCATCGTGGCGGTGTTGAGCGCCATTGCGTTCACGATGCCGGACGGCTCGACCAGTTCGGTCACGACACCACGTCGGGCGGGGTTGTCGACGGTGGCGATGATCCCGAGCACTGCTGCCATCACGAGCAGCACCGGGATGTTCGCGAGCCCGGCGAACGTGATCATGGCGAGGGCGACGGCCTGTACCGCCATCGCCGTCTGCGTGATGACCGTCAGTCTCCAGCGGTTGCGCTGGTCGGCGAACGCGCCGAACCACGCTCCGAACAGCAGCATGGGAACGAACTGGGCGGCGATCGCCGCCCCGAGCAGCACACCCTCCCAGCGGGGCGGTGCGAGGCGTTTGACGAGCAGCGCTGTTGCCACCGTCTGCATCCAGGAACCCACCTGGGACACCCAGAGCCCGGCGAAGAACAGCCTGGCGTTGCGGTGCCCCAGTGCCCGGAACGTAGGGCGGTCCGTGAGGCTGCGCACCGTCAGTCGTCCAGACGGAGTGCGTTGATGAAGACGTCCCCGGGAACCTCAACCCGGCCGATGGCCTTCATCTTCTTCTTGCCTTCCTTCTGCTTCTCGAGCAGCTTGCGCTTGCGCGAGATGTCACCGCCGTAGCACTTGGCGAGCACGTCCTTGCGCTTGGCCTTCACGGTCTCGCGGGCGATGACCTTGCCGCCGATCGCGGCCTGGATCGGCACGTCGAACATCTGCCGCGGGATGAGCTCACGCAGTTTCTCGCACATCCGGCGGCCGTATTCGTATGCCTTGTCGCGGTGCACGATGGTGGCGAACGCATCGGCAGTGATGCTGTTGAGCAACAGGTCCACCTTCACGAGGTTGGACGCCTCGTAGCCGGACAGCTCGTAGTCGAGACTCGCATAGCCCTGCGTGCGCGACTTCATCTGGTCGAAGAAGTCGATGACTACCTCGGCGAGTGGAACCCGGTAGTGCAGCTCGACGCGCTCGGGCGAGAGGTACTCGATCTTGATGAGGTCCCCGCGCCGCGTCTGGCACAGGTCCATCAGGGTGCCGGTGTACTCCTTGGGCGTGATGATGCTCACGCGGAAGTACGGCTCCTCGATCTTGTCGATGCTCTGCGGGTTCGGCAGGTCCGCCGGGTTGTCGATCACCATGACCGTGCCGTCGGTGCGCGTGACCCGGTACTCCACCGAGGGTGCCGTGGCGATCAGGGACAGGTCGAACTCGCGCTCCAGCCGCTCGCGCACGATCTCCATGTGGAGCAGACCGAGGAACCCGCAGCGGAACCCGAAACCGAGCGCCCCGGATGACTCCGGCGAGTAGGTGATGGAGGCATCGTTCAGCTTCAGCTTCTCGAGGCTCTCGCGCAGTGTCTCGAAGTCGTCCCCGTCCACAGGGAACAACCCGCAGAACACCATCGGCTTGGGGTCGTGGTAACCGGGAAGCGGCTCGGCGGAGCCGTTCCGCTCGGTGGTGACCGTTTCGCCCGACCGGGCCTCGCCGACGTCCTTGATGCCGGCGACCAGGTAGCCCACCTCGCCGGGGCCGAGTTCGGCGACCGGTGTGGGGACCGGGCGGCGGGCACCGACCTCGATCACGTCGTGGATCGCGTTGGCCTGCATGAACCGGATCCGGCTGCCGGCAGACATCCGACCGTTCATCACTCGGACACTCGACACCACACCGCGGTACTGGTCGTACTGGGAGTCGAAGATGAGGGCCTGGAGCGGTGCCTCCGGATCGCCTTTCGGGGCCGGTATCCGCTCGCAGATCGCGTCGAGCAGTTCGGGAACGCCCGCGCCCGTTTTGGCCGAGATGCGCAGGATGTCGCCGGCCGGGATGCCGAGAACATTCTCGATCTCCTTGGCGTAGCGATCCGGGTCCGCTGCCGGCAGATCGATCTTGTTGAGGGCGGCCACGATCTCGAGGTCGTGCTCAAGAGCCAGGTAGCAGTTCGCGAGGGTCTGGGCCTCGATGCCCTGAGCGGCGTCCACCACGAGCACCACGCCCTCGCAGGCGGCGAGTGATCGGGACACCTCGTAGCCGAAGTCCACGTGGCCGGGGGTGTCGATGAGGTGCAGAACGTGGTCCTTCCACCCAACCCGAACGTTCTGGGCCTTGATGGTGATCCCACGCTCGCGCTCGAGGTCCATGGAATCGAGGTACTGGGCCCGCATCTCCCGGGCATCCACCGCCCCGGTCATCTCGAGAATCCGGTCCGACAGGGTGGACTTGCCGTGATCAATATGAGCAATGATCGAGAAGTTCCGGATGCGGGCGAGGTCCATGAGGGTGTGCTGGCCGGGCTCCACAGGGGCCGGACCGAGAGCCCAGCCTACCGGGGGCCGCAGGTTGGCCCGTGCAAGAGGTAGTGCTCGGGCACGTCGGACCGCTATCCTTTAATGGCTTTCGGGGCAACAGCCCTGTCCGAGATCGAGCGAGACGCAGACATGGCAAATATCAAGTCGCAGAAGAAGCGCATACTGACCAACGAGAAGCGCCAGGAGCGCAACAAGGCGGTCAGGAGCGAGTTGAAGACCCGTCTGAAGAACGCGAACCGCTCCATCGGCACCGACACGCAGGAAGACAGCGTCAAGGCCGCCGTCAAGCGCCTCGACACGGCAGCCACCAAGGGCGTCATCCACAAGAATGCCGCTGCCCGCAAGAAGAGTCGTCTGATGAAGCGGGTCAACGCTTCCGCATAGCGCATCCGGTCGACACGATCGGCCGAACCATCTCAATCCCGAATGCGGGCCCGGCTGCTCAGAGCGCCGGGCCCGTCGGTTTTTGTGACTGCGGGCTTCGCACCGCTCAGCGGCGACGCGTGTCTGCCCCACCGCCCAGACGGCTGAGCCGGGCGACGAGCACCTCCATCACCAGCGACTCGGACCAGTCGCGGTGGCCACGCAGGTCGAGATCTGCCGATGCGAGCAGTGCAATCGCCCGTTGGACGGCCGAGGAGCCGAGCCG
>WLJO01000062.1 GCA_009701715.1 Actinomycetota bacterium | reverse complement strand
CGCGCGTTCATGTCGTCGACGTACCCGACCGCGAGGCGACCGGCGATCTGCTTGGCGGTGTCGAGGTGGTACGGGAGGATGACCTTCTCGAGTTCGCTCACCACCCACGTGGGCGCGACGACATAGCCGAGCCGGGCTGCGGCCATCGACCACGTCTTGGAGAACGTGCGCACCACCACCATCGGGCGGTCCTCGTCCAGGAGCGAGAGCGCGGACCAGTCGGCGAACTGTGCGTACGCCTCGTCCACCACAACGAGGCCCGGAGCCATGTCCACCACAGCCCGCACGGTCGATTCGGGCTCCACCACACCCGTGGGGTTGTTGGGCGAGCACACGAACGTGACGTCCGGACGGTGCTCGGCGATGACCCGCTCGACCTCTGCCGGATCGATCGTGAAGTCCGCACGACGCTCGCCCTCCACCACGGTTGCACCCGTCAGCCGGGCGATGTGACCGTGCAACTGATAGGTGGGCTCGAAGGTGGCCACCTTGCGACCCGCACCCGCGTACGTGAGCAGCAGGGTCTGCAGGACCTCGTTCGACCCGTTGGCGGCAAAGATGTTCTCGGGGCCGACACCGTGGAGCGACCCGATAGCGGCACGCATCTCGGTGGCCGCACGGTCTGGGTAGCGGTTCCACTCGATGCGGGACACCTCCGCAGCGAACGCCTCGCGCCATGCAGGCGGCGGGGCTTCGGGCGACTCATTGGTGTTCAGACGAACCCGGACGTCGACCTGGGGCGAGTGATATCCCTCGAGGGCGCGTAGATCGTCTCGAACGGGTACTCGGGGCACCCTGCGAGGCTACCGACCCGGTAGACGACGGCCGGGCTCTATTTCTGATGCGCCGACATGGCTTCGGACGTTCATGGGCCACACTGGGCGTGTGCACGCCGAACTCTCCTCGCTCTCCAGCACCACTGCCACCATGAAAGCGCGTGTCGCCTCGCTGACCGAAGGGCTGCGCGAGGAGAAAGATGCCGAACTCCTCTCGGTGCTCTACGAGGTGGAGCGCTCGCTCGGCAACGTGAACCGGCAGCTCGAGCGGGCCGTCCGTCTCGCGAAGTAGCGCTCGCTGCGCCCTACCCGTGCGAGCCGAGCGAGCCGCGCGATTCGGCTTGGCAGGCGAATCCTTCGAGCGGATCAATCCCACAAGATTCGCGGCGAGCACAAGTACAAGGCTCGGCTGGGTCGACTGGTTCATCAGCTGTCCGGCAAACACAACCACCGAGTCTCCAGCGGAGCCAGCGGGGATCAGACAGGTCACAAGATGTCGACCCGGAAGCCCTGTCGAAACGGTAGTGCCCGAATATCCGAAATGGTAGCGTCCACCTACCCGAAATAGTAGCGTTGATGGTGATGCCAGGCCTTGATCGGGTTGCGAACTACCAGCCGAGGACGGTCGATCGGGAGATCGATGCGCTGATCGCGGGCGGCGCGGCGGCGATTTCCATCGAGGGGGCGAAAGCAGTCGGGAAGACCGCAACCGCACTCGAGCGGGTCGACGACGCCTTCCTGCTCGAGGAACCAATCACCCGCGAACTCATCGGGGCCGAACCGGGCCGGATCGTGACGGGTCGCCGGGTGTTGATCGATGAGTGGCACCATCTCCCGACAACGTGGGACGTGGTGCGCCGGGCCGTTGATGCCGGGGCCGCCGCTGGCCAGTTCCTGCTCACCGGCTCGGCGTCTGCGCCGCATTCCGGCACGCACAGCGGAGCCGGCCGAATCGTCACCGTGCGGATGCGCCCCATGGCGCTGTGCGAGCGCGGTATCGGCACTCCAACGGTCTCGCTCGCCGAGCTGCTCGGTGGAGGCAGGCCACCGATCGCCGGAAGCACCGACGTGGACCTGGAGCGGTACGTGGACGAGATTGTCCGATCGGGCTTCCCGTCCCTGCGCACCATGTCGGAGCGACTCCGGCGAGCGCAGCTGCGCGGGTACGTGGACCGCGTCGTCGATCGCGACTTCCCCGACGTCATGGGGCGCAGGGTCCGGAACCCGGCAGCGCTACGCCGCTGGTTGGCTGCATATGCAGCGGCGACAGCGACCGTCACCTCGTACGACAGGATTCGTGACGCAGCAACGTCTGGTGAGGGCGACAAGCCGGCGAAGACGACCACGCAGCCGTATCGGGACACGCTCGAGGCGCTCTACATCCTGGATCCGGCCCCGGCTTGGATGCCGACGAACAACCACATCGCCGAACTCGCAAGTAGCCCCAAACATCATCTGGTGGACCCTGCGCTCGCTGTATCCCTGCTCGGGCTCGGCCAGGGGGCGTTGCTGTCGGGTAGCGCGGGCTCCGTCTCGCTGCCCAGGGACGGCGTCTTTCTCGGCGCGCTGTTCGAGTCTCTGGTGGCGCTCAACGTTCGGGTGTTCGCACAGGCTGCGGAAGCGAACGTCGGGCACCTGCGCACGCACCGGGGTGACCACGAGGTGGACCTCATCGTCGAACGGGACGATCACAAAGTGGTGGCGGTGGAAACCAAACTGTCGGCGACCGTCGACGATGACGACGTCAAGCACCTGCACTGGTTGCACAGTGAGATCGGTGAGGATCTGCTCGACGCAGTGGTGGTGACGACCGGCCCCCACGCCTATCGGCGCCCTGACGGGATCGCCGTCGTCCCCGCCGCCTTGCTCGGACCGTGAACCGCCCAATGTTCGGATGCCCCTGCTTCCGGGAAACCTGAGACGTGGCGAGGGGAGCCAGCGGCGGCTACGGCCGAGCGTAAGCAGGGCAGAGGTCGGCGAGCATGCACCGGTCGCAGGCCGGCTTGCGGGCGTCGCACACCCGGCGCCCGTGCAGGATGAGACGCAGACTGAACTCACCACGTTCATAAGGCGGGATGAACTCGTTGAGCTCGAGCTCCACCTTCACCGGGTCCTCGTGCGTCGTAAGACCGAGCCGGCGTGACAGCCGGCCAACGTGTGTGTCCACCGCAAGACCGGGCAGCCCGAACGCAACACTGCGCACCACGTTCGCTGTCTTGCGTCCTACACCGGGCAGCGTGACGAGGTCCTCCCGACGACGGGGCACCTCACCGTCGAACTCGTCGACGATCAGCCGCGCCATCTTGATGAGGTTGCGTGCCTTGCTCGGGTACAGCCCGACCGTCTTGATGATCTGCTCGACGGACTCGATGTCTGCATCCGCGAGCGACGCCGCATCGGGGTACCTGGCGAACAGTGCGGGCGTCACCATGTTCACGCGCACGTCAGTGGTCTGCGCCGACAGGATCGTTGCTGCGAGCAGTTCGAACGGGTTCCGGTGCGTCAGTTCGCACAGGGCCTCGGGGTATTCGTCCCGGAGACGGCGGTTGATCTCGAGCGCCCGGGCCTCCGTGGCTGCCCCCGACCGTGCTCCCCGTGCTCGTGCCACACCCCGAGCCTAAGGCTCCACCGCTACCCTGCGGGGGTGCGCACTCTGGTCATCAAGCGGCAGTTGAACGCTGCCGAGATCGCCGACGTCGGCGAACTGGTGAAGGCCGCCGAGCGCGCCGATGGGCACCGCCCGCTGTCGGACCATCTCTGGCTCGACCTCGCCCAGGGCGGGCGGCACGGGTTTGCGGGTCTTCTCGCCTGGGAGCCGGACCACGACCACCCCGTTGGGTACGCGCAGATCTCCCGAGGCAACGACTCGTGGGCGCTCGAACTTGTGGTGCACCCGCACCACCGCTACGAGATGGCCGATATCGGCCCCGAACTGCTCACCGCCGCGCTCGGGCTCGTTGCCCAAGAGGGTGGCGGGCACGTGCACTGGTGGGTGTTCGAGCCCACCAACGCCCACGTTCAGCTTGCCGCATCGGTTGGGCTGCACCCGGGGCGCCGGTTGCTCCAGATGCGCCGGCCGCTCCCGCTCGATGTCACCAGCAGCACCCAAACCCGCGCCTTCGTGCCCGGCGCGGACGAAGCGGCCTGGCTGCACGTAAACAATCGTGCGTTCGCCGAGCACCCCGAACAGGGCGGTTGGGACCTCGCAACGCTGCGGTCGCGCGAGCAGGAGCCGTGGTTCGACCCCGAGGGCTTCCGGCTCTACGAGGAGGGCGACCGCCTCGCAGCGTTCTGCTGGACCAAGGTTCACCATGACCAAGTTCCACCGCTCGGTGAGATCTACGTGATCGCCGTAGACCCGGACTTCCACGGCAAGGGGCTCGGCCGGGCGCTCACTGTCGCCGGCCTCGAGTACCTCGCGACTCACGGCGTCACCGCGGGCATGCTCTTCGTCGACGCCGAGAACCCGGCCGCCGTATCGATGTACCGCAAGCTCGGCTTCCAGATCCACCGCACCGACCGCGCGTTCGTCGGCGACATCGCGCCCGTTACCGCGTAGCGTCGTTCCGGTGGCATCCCGCTACGACCTCTCAAAGGACGAACTCGTCGCGTGGCTCGGCAACGAGCCGCGCTACCGCGCTACCCAGATCTGGGAAGGGCTGTACCAGCAGTTCGCCGAGCCAGCCGATATCAGCGCGCTCCCGAAGACGCTGCGCGCCAGGGTGCAGGAGGAACTGCCGTCGTCACTGTCGCTCGTCACCGAGCGGGTGAGTGACGGCGGCGATACCTCGAAGTTCCTCTGGGAACTCGAGGGCGGCGCCCGTATCGAGACGGTGCTGATGCTGTACCCGGACCGCGTGACCGTGTGCGTGTCCACCCAGGCCGGGTGCGCCATGGCGTGCGGCTTCTGCGCCACCGGTCAGGCCGGTTTCACCCGCCACCTCTCCGTCGGCGAGATCGTCGAGCAGGTTGTGGTGGCCGCCCGACGAGGTCGGGAGATGGGCAGGCGCGTCGGCAACATCGTGTTCATGGGCATGGGCGAGCCGCTCGCCAACGAGCCCAATGTGCATGCTGCGGTGGAGCGCCTCCACGACGACATCGGCATCTCGGCCCGCCACCTCACCGTGTCCACCGTCGGCGTGGTGCCCGGTATTCACCGCTTGGCCCAGTGGGCAGAGCCGGTGAACCTTGCCGTTTCGCTCCACGCGGCCAACGACCAATTGAGGGACGACCTCGTGCCGATCAACAAGCGGTACCCAATCGGCATGCTCATGGATGCCTGCGCCGACTACCTCGACGCCCGCGGTCGGCGGTTGAGCTTCGAGTGGGCGCTCATCGACAGCGTGAACGACCGCCGTCAGGACGCCGTCGAGCTTGCGGAACTGTGCCACGACCTGCCGCTGCCCGCCCACGTGAACCTCATCCCGCTCAACAGCACGCCCGGCTACCCCACCCGGGGCACACCGCCCGAGGGGGTGGCTCGCTTCCGCGACGAACTGCTCCGGATGGGTGTCAATGTCACCGTTCGCGCCAACCGCGGCAACGACATTGATGCGGCATGCGGTCAGCTTGCAGCCGGCCAGCCGGTCGAGGTGCGCACCGCCATCACCTCCAAGCGGGTGCCCTCATGAGCGCGAGTGTGACCGTGCCCGACACGCTGCGGCTGCGGAAGGTGTCGTTCGTGCGTGACGGTCGCGAGATCCTCGCGCCGTTGGACTGGACGGTCCGCCCGGACGAGCGCTGGCTCGTGCTCGGGGCGAACGGTTCCGGCAAGACCACGCTGGTCCGCATCGCCTCGCTGTACGAGCACCCGTCCACCGGAACACTCGAGGTGCTCGGCGAGACGCTCGGCCGCACCGACGTCCGCCAGTTGCGGCGCAGGATCGGGCTCGCGTCGGCGGCATTGTCTCAACAGTTCCGCACGGACCTCCGCGCGATCGACATCGTCATGACGGCCCGCTATGCCGCCCTCGAACCGTGGTGGCACGAGTACACCGATGACGACCGTGAGCATGCCCGCGCGTGCCTTGCGCGCATGGGGGTCGAGGCGTACGCAGAGCGACCGATCTACACCCTGTCGTCGGGCGAGCAACAACGCGTGTTCCTTGCGCGTTCGCTGATGAACGACCCCGGTCTTGTGCTGCTCGACGAACCGAGTGCCCGCCTCGATCTCGGCGGTCGCGAACAACTCGTTGGGGCGCTCAGCGAACTCGTCGACGATCCCACTTCCCCACCGCTCATCCTCGTCACCCACCACGTCGACGAGGTGCCTAACGGCATGACCCATGCCCTCCTGCTGCGCTCCGGCCGTGTTGTGTCCGTGGGGCCAATCGCTCAGGCGCTCACTGCCGAGACCCTGAGCGAGTGCTTCGGGCTCGACCTTGTGCTCGAGCGGCGCGGCGACGGCCGTCTCACGGCGTGGGCCCGGGAAGCGCTCGGCACACAAGGGCGGTGATTGCCGGCTGCCCTGGCACGGCGTGGTGTGCTGAGGGGATTCCCGACCAGTCGAAGCGGCCCGCATCCGGGATGCAACGCCCTGTTATGCTCTTTGTGACGGGAGTCACCTTTGGGGGCCTTCTGCTCCCCACCGAAAGGTTGACCATGACGATCCGCAGGAAACTCGCAGTATTTGTCGGTGCCATCACTGTCGTAGCACTTGCCCCGGCAGCACCCGCGCACGCTGCAGTAGGCGATATCAACACCGTCGCCGGCAACGCCCCGACCTGCGGCTACAGCGGCGACGCCGGCCCAGCCATTGACGCGGACCTCGGCCACCCACAAGCGCTCGCTCTGGATGCCGACGGCAACCTATACATCGCCGACTTTGCTACCCACCGGATCCGAAAGGTTGATCACACGACCGGCTTCATCACCACCGTCGCCGGCAACGGCACCTACGGCGACGGCGGCGATGGCGATCTCGCGATCAATGCACAGCTCAGGGACCCGGCCGACGTGGCGGTGGACACCGCCGGCAACCTCTACATCGCTGACAACGGCAACCACCGGATCCGCAAGGTTGATCACACGACCGGCTTCATCTCCACCATCGCCGGCACCGGCACCGCCGGCTACAGCGGCGACAGCGGCCTCGCGATCAATGCGGAACTGCACTATCCAACCTCGGTATCGCTGGACGCCGCAGGAAACATCTATCTCGCGGATGTCAGCAACAACGTGGTCCGCAAGATCACTGCCGCCACCGGCTACATCACCACCGTCGCCGGCAACGGCACCGGCGGTTACAGCGGCGACAGCGGCGTTGCGACCTCCGCACAGATGAACAGCCCGCAGGAAGCCATCGTGGATACCGACGGCAACCTGTACATCGCTGATTCCTCGAACAACCGGATCCGCAAGGTTGATCACACGACCGGCTACATCACCACCATCGCTGGCAACGGCACCGCCGGCTACAGCGGCGACGGCGATCCGGCAACCGATGCACAGATCAACTATCCCGCTTTGATGGCTCTAGATGCCGACGGCAACCTGTTCTTCGCCGACTACTCGAACCACCGGATCCGCAAGGTTGACAAGACTGGCATCATCACCACCGTCGCCGGCAACGGCACCGCCGGCTCCGACGGTGACGCCGGTGCTGCCACTGCCGCTCAGCTGAACAACCCCTGGGGAATCGAATTCAACACAACAGGCGACCTGTTCATTGCCGAGTATGAAGGCTGCGGCATCCGCAAGGTCACTGGACTCAGTGCGCCGTTTACCCTGCCCCCCACCGGGGCGAACACCGACGGTCTCGTGTGGATCGCTCTCGCGATGCTCGGGGCCGGATCGATGCTGATCACCACCCGCCGCTTGCGCGTCGCCCCCATCACACCCTGAACTGGGGGGTCCTATTTCTTCCCATCAACGCCGGGAAGCCGCCCGGCGCTGACCAACTCGGTGAGGCGCTCCTTGGAGCGCTCGATCTCGTCCTGGAGTGTTCGCTCCACGATCCCGCCGGCCCAGTTCGCGCCATCGTAAGCAAGAACGACAGCGAGCTGCGATCGGGGACTGCCCGGTGACCCCGTTGACGTGCAGCGGACATCGAACTCCCAGTGGCCGTGGTCCCGGCCATCCAGCTCCGCACGCTCGAAGCGGAGGTGCCCGTCGGTCCCGGTTGCCGCGCGCACCATACGAAGGCGCTTTGAGCGGGCAAGCGGACCGATGCGGGCGCGCAGTTCCACGATCCACGCGGGCTCGCTTCCCGTGGCGTCAACGGCCACGCGGTGCACGAGGCTGGTCCAGGTTGGGTAGGTATCGAGCGACTCCACCCAGGGCAGAACGTCGTCCGGATCGGCCGGCAGTTCGAGCTCCACGACGATCTTCATTGGCTGGGTGGTTCCGTTCCGGTGTCGTCGACGTTGAAAAGCTGCAGCGTCTGGTCCGATGCGGGCGCGGGTGCCGGAACCTTTGGCCGACGGGCCTTTCGCTCGAGCGCACCCGTGGCATCATCGTCCGACGGGGTGCGGAACAGTTGCGGGACCGCTTGACGGCGGTCATCGAGGTGCCACCCCATGGGCGCCGTCAGTCGATCGGCGTGCTCCTTGCAGAGCGCACCGCTCCGGGTTCGAGATGCTTGGTCCGGACTGGCCGAATCGATCCACACGAGCCGTTGCTCTGCACGGAACCCAAACACCACGGTTGCCTCCCGCCTGCAGCCGGGGCGCTCGCAGAGTCGTGCCACACCCGCGAGGTTACGCCCGCACGGCTGTCAGCGGTGGTTGACCCGCCAGGACAGCCACGGTGTTCCGGGCGGCGAGAACGGCCATCCCGGTCCGGGTCTCCACTGTTGCCGACCCGAGGTGGGGCAGCAGCACGACATCGTCCCGATCGAGCAGGCCCGGATGCACCTCCGGCTCGTGCTCGAACACGTCCAACCCGACCCCGGAGATCACACCGGACGCGAGCGCATCAACGAGCGCTGCCTCGTCCACTACGGGCCCCCGGGACGTGTTGATCAAGTAAGCGGTCTGCTTCATCGTCTGGAGCCTGGCGGCGGACACGAGGTGCAGGGTCTCGGCGGTGTAGGGGCAGTGCAGCGACACCACGTCGCTGGTGGCGAACAGTTCGTCCATCTCGACACGGCGCGCCCCGAGCTCGCTCACCGCGGCCGGATCGGCCTCACCCCGGTTCGAGTACACGACCGACATGCCGAACGCCCGCGCCCGGCGGGCGAGCGCGGTGCCGATCTGGCCCATACCCACCACCCCCAGTTGCCGCCCGCGGATATCCGTGCCGAGCATCGTGAACATGCTCCACCCCCAGGGCCTGCCCGACCGAACGAGCCGCTCGCCCTCGGCGAGCCTGCGGGTCACCATCAAGATGAGCGCCATTGCGATGTCTGCAGTGGCATCGGTGAGCACACCGGGTGTGTTCGTCACCACGACGCCGGCCGCCGAACAGGCCGGCACGTCGATGTTGTTGTACCCCACGGCCACGTTCGACACGACGCGCAACGAGGGTCCGGCCGCAGTAAGCACCTCGGCGTCGATCCGTTCGGAGATCAGCGAGACGACCGCCGACGCGCCCTCGACGCAGCGCAACAGTTCCCCCCGTGGCATCGGGCCCGGCCCCGCCCACACGATCGCCTCGTGGCCTGCCTGCTCCAGCAGATCGATACCGGGTTGGGGGATCCGCCCGGTTACGAGTACCCGGGCCACGGTCAGACCACGGAGCCGGTGAGCTTGCCGATCCCCACAGAGATTGCGAAGGCGAGCACACCGCCGACCAACACCCGCAGCGCGGCCCGCTGCTTCGGCGCACCGCCAAGTTGGGCCCCGGCCGAGCCGAGCAGCACGAGCCCAACGAGGGTCACCGCCATGGTGAGCCAGATGCGCAGAGACTTGCTGGACACCGCCATGATCACGACGGGGAGTACCGCCCCGAACACGAAACTGATCGCGGACACCACCGCCGCCTGGACGGGCCGCGCCAGGGCGTTGACGTCGATCCCCAACTCGTCACGGGCATGGATCGCAAGGCGTTCGTGCTCGTTGCCCTTGCTGGAGAGTTCCTGAGCTACCTGGCGGGCGAGGCCCTCGCTGAGCCCGCGTGCCATATAGATGTACATGAGTTCGTCTCGCTCCTCGTCGGGCTTGTCGACGAGTTCTGCCCGCTCACGGGCAAGATCGGCGTGTTCCACGTCGCGTTGCGAACTGACGCTCACGTACTCCCCCGCCGCCATCGACAGCGCGCCCGCCGTGAGGCCAGCGATGCCTGCTGTGAGAATCGAAGCGCGGCTCGCGCTCGCTGCCGCCACGCCCACCATGAGGCTCGTGGTGGAGATAAGGCCGTCATTGGCGCCGAGAACACCGGCCCGCAACCACGCACCACGGCTGCTCAGGTGGCGCTCGTCCGCCGAGTGCTCAACCACGCCATGCGCCATGGAACCGAGGCTACCGGGATGCGGTTCGTCGATGCCTGCTGTATGCAACAGGCCCGGTGGGTGAACCACCGGGCCTGTCTCATCGTTGTCCAGGTTCACGCCGCACAGCAGCGCGGCTGTGCCCGGGTGTCTCAGGCGGTACGGGCCCGGCGCAGACCCAGCACACACGTACCGGCACCGAGCAGCACCACAGCCACGAGCACGACACCCGCAGGGTTCCCACCGGTCGGCGGCAATTCCGCCGGCGAACCGGCAATGAAGACGTCAAAGTCGCAGTTCGTGTCATCGGCATACGTCGGACCGTCATCGGCGTCGCAGTTGTCCGCCGGCGGGTCCGTAACCGTCGTCAGGTTCGTCGCAGCCGACTCGAACGCCACATACCGGCCGTCCGCACTGACCGACGGATTGAACGAACCGAAGTTGCCCTGCACCCCGAGACTGTTCACCGACACACGAACCGTCGTGGTGCTCGACAGGTCACGAACAAACACGTCGAAGACGCCGTTCGTATCACCCGCCACCAGATTGTCTGCGTACGACCTGAAGGCCACAAACCGGCCGTCCGCGCTGATCGACGGATCGTACGAATCGATGCCGGCCTGCACCTCGGCGCTGTCCACCGACACCAGCACCGTCGTAGTGTCTGTCAGGTCACGAACGAAGATGTCCGTGCTGAAGTTCAGGTCACCCGCCACCAGATTGTCGGCGGAGGACTCGAAGGCCACAAACCGGCCATCCGCACTGATCGACGCGATGTTCGAACTTTTGTTTGCCTCAACCTCGGCGCTGTCCACCGACACACGGACCGTCGTACCGTCCGTCAGGTCACGTACGAAAATGTCCCGCGCATCGTTCCCGTCAACCGCTACCAGATTGGTCGCGCTGGACGCGAAGGCCACAAACCGGCCGTCCGCACTGATCGACGGGCGGTACGAACCGGAGTTTGCCTCGCCCTCGGCGCTGTCCACCGACACACGAACCGTCGTGGTGCTCGTCAGGTCACGAACGAAAATGTCCTGCTCACCGTTCCCGTCACCCGCCACCAGATTGGACGCAGACGACTCAAAGGCCACAAACAGGCCATCCGCACTGATCGACGCGATGTACGAACCGGAGTTTGCCTCGCCCTCGGCGCTGTCCACCGACACACGAACCGTCGTACCGTCCGTCAGGTCACGAACGAAAATGTCCCGCTCATCGTTCCCGTCAACCGCCACCAGATTGGACGCAGACGACTCAAAGGCCACATACCGGCCATCCGCACTGATCGACGG
>WLJO01000061.1 GCA_009701715.1 Actinomycetota bacterium | reverse complement strand
TCGACTCGATTTTTGGTCCGCACGGCTTCCACGGCAACACCGATAACTACTACGACCCGGCGAACTCATACCTCGACCAGGTGATCGAACGTCGGGTGGGTATCCCGATCACCCTCGCGGTCGTCGCGATGGAGGTCGGCAGACGGGCAGGCGTACCGCTGTGGGGGGTGTCCATGCCCGGACACTTCCTGCTCAGGGACAAAGTTGACCCGGATGTGTTCCTCGATCCGTTCAACGGTGGTCGCATCCTCCGTGCTGGTGACTGCCGTCGGTTGCACTTCGCCCTGTCGGGCGGGTCGCCGTGGGAGGACGCGTTCTTGAACCCGGCATCGAAACTCACGGTGGTTGCCCGGATGCTCAGCAACCTGAAGGCTGTGGCAACCTCCCGGGATGATCTGGGGATGCTCCGCTGGGTCCTGCTGCTGCGCCAGACGATCCCCGGGCTCGCCCAACAGGAACGGGACGAGTTCCAGGCCGTTACCGCCCGGTTCAACTAATCGGGCTGCGGCCCTAGAAACGAGCCCTGACCGTGACGAATACCGCTCCGGTCAATAACCTGAGGCCATGACCGCGACCGACATCACCGCCTCCGGGTCCGCAGACGAGCAGCGTGTAAACGCCCTGATTGACGAGTTGCTCCGTGAGTGCCCTCCCGCCAGCGTCAAGCCGCACGAGTTTCTCGGTGCGCAGTTCGACAAGGGCCTCGCCTGGGTGCATTTCCCCCAGGGACTCGGTGGGCTCAACCTGTCGCCGAAGCTTCAGAAGACCATCAACGAGCGTGTGTTTGCCGCCGGCGCCCCGAATCCCGTCATCCGCAACCCGATCGGTCACGGCATGACCGGGCCGACGGTTGCGGTGTGGGGCAGCGAGGCGCAGAAGCAGCGCTACCTCCGCCCTCTCTTCACGGGCGAAGAGGTGTGGTGCCAGTTGTTCTCCGAGCCGGGTGCCGGGTCCGACGTGGCGGGCTTGTCGTCGAAGGCAGTGCGCGACGGTGACGAGTGGATCGTCAACGGACAGAAGGTGTGGACCACGCTCGCTCACATCTCGCGCTGGGGGCTCCTCATCGCTCGGACCGATTCCGAGGCTGTCAAGCACAGTGGCATCACGGCGTTCGTCGTGGACATGCAGGCGCCGGGTGTCGAAGTGCGTCCGTTGCGCCAGATGACCGGCGAGGCAGAGTTCAACGAGGTGTACTTCACCGACGTCCGCATCCCCGATGCCGAGCGTCTGGGTACCCCGGGTGAGGGGTGGCGCGTCTCGCTCACGACCCTGATGAACGAGCGGGTGTCGATCGGCGGTGCGATCCCCCAGAAGGGCTCCGGCCCGATCCGCGAAGCCGTCCGGGTGTGGACGTCGCTGTCCGCATCGGAGCGTACGGCCGAGCGTTGTGACCAACTGATGAGGCTGTGGAGCGAGGCCGAGATCCTGCGGCTCACCAACATCCGTGCCAACGACTCCCGCAAGATGGGAACCCCGGGCCCCGAGGGCTCTATCGCCAAGCTGCACATGGCGGACCTGAACAAGAAAATCTACGAGTTCGCTATTGGTCTCTCGGGCGCCGAAGGAATGCTCTACGGCACGTACGAGATGATCCGTCCGGAAATCGCGATGGGCCACGAATCTCTCAGTAAGGCGTTCCTCCGCAGCCGTGCCAACTCGATTGAGGGAGGCACGTCCGAGATCATGAAGAACATCCTCGGGGAGCGCGTGCTCGGCCTGCCCGGTGACGTTCGGGTGGACCGTGACCGTCCGTGGAGCACGGTGCCCCGCAACTAGCGGGCAACGACCACCAGGCTTGTGGGATCTCGGTGTCTCCGACACGTTTGTCGGGGACACCGAGATGCCCACGTTTCGACCACAGCGTCCTCAGTGCGCCGAGGTCAGCAGGATCCCGACGAACACGGCAGCGAGTGATGCCAGCCCGGAGAGCGCTCCGCCAACTGCGAGCACCACCTTGGAGCGGGTGTTGCTGTGCACGACCGCCGCAATCCCTGCCACCGCGACGATGACCAGCTTGAGGAACACGGTGAGGTTGTACGCGTTCGACTGCGAGGCCATGTCGTGCTTCAGGAGGTTCCAGATCCCTGTGGCGACCAACACCCCGTAGGCGGGCCACGCCAGACGGTTGAAACGCCGTGCGACCTTCTTGGGTAACTCGGCGTCGTGAGCCCGCAGTGTTGGTACGAGGCCGGCGAGGGTGAACTGTCCGCCGACCCAGATCGTTGCTGCAATGACGTGAAGCGTAAGTCGGACGGTGTCCCAGTTTGGGGAAAGCATGCGCCAACCGTACGCTTGGGGTCAGGCTCGCAGCGACTCGAGTACGACGCTGGCTGCCATGGAGCGGTCGTCGAGGCGAGCGGTTGCGGCACCACCGCCCAGCATCGTCGCCGCAGCCATGCCGATTGCTGACTGCAGTTCCCGAAGCTGACGCGGGGGCGGGAAGTACTCGTCTTCGTCGGTCACGCGTAGCGTCTCGATCCCGTGCTTCGGGTTGAGCCGGCGGATGACGTCAAGCACGAGTTCCTCTGGCGCCGACGCTCCGGCTGTCACGCCGATGGTGCCGTGGAGGGAATCGGGAAGCTCGTTCGCCCCGTTCACGCGATACACAGTCTCGCAGCCGGAAACCCGTGCCAGCTTTTCAAGCGCAACGGTGTTGGACGAATTCGCCGAGCCGATCACCACGATGGCGTCACAACGCGGAGCCATCTCCACGAGGGCGGACTGGCGATTGGTGGTGGCGAAACAGAGGTCACTGTGTCCTGGTCTCCAGAGGTTCGGGAAACGCACCGCCGTGGCGGCTGCAACGTCTTCCCAGTCGCGGTGGGAAAGTGTGGTCTGCGCGAGGAGCGCCACCGGCTCGTCGAACAGGGGGAGGCGAGCAACGTCGTCCACGTTCTCGACACGGTGGATGCGGTTCGGGGCCACCGCCATGGTTCCCACCGCCTCCTCGTGACCCTCATGGCCCACGTAGACGATCTGGAACCCCTTGCCGGCACGCACCTTCACCTCGTGGTGCACCTTGGTGACGAGCGGACAGACAGAATCCACGACATAGGAACCTCGGCGGCGCGCCGCCTCGACGACCTCGGGGGCCGAGCCGTGCGCAGACAGCATGATCGGACGGCCCTCGGGCACATCATCCACATCATCCACGAACACCACACCGAGGTTCTGGAATCGCTCGACCACGATCTTGTTGTGCACGATCTCGTGGTAGCAGTACACGGGAGGCTCGAACGAACGAACCATCCAGGCGAGCGCCTTGATCGCCATCTCCACCCCGGCGCAGAAACCGCGTGGCTCGGCGAGCAGAACCCGGTCCACATCCATTGAGTCCCGAGGATACGGCGAGAGCGGGTGGACAACCGAGCCCGTCCGAGTCACATCAGTCGAGAGTGCCCGGTGACCTCGTAGCGCCAGACGGCGACCTCCTGCAGGCGGATGGACTTGAGCCCGGCCTGAAGTGTCGCCATGTGCGGCATCTGGAAGTGCGCCTTCAGGGCTTCGTCGGTCTCCCAGCACTCGCCGAGGCGGTATCGACCCGCTACCTCGAGATCTTTGCTGAACACGTAGGTGACGCATCCCTCCTCGGCGCTACTCGCCTGCTGCATCGGCACAACGAGCGCCTCGTAGGCGGCGCAGTCGTCGGGATGGACGTCGAAGTGGCCCTGAATCACGATCATCTACGCATCATCGCCGCTCACAGGCACTCCTGCCAAGTGCCACCGGTAGCCTGAAGGGCCATGTCCGCACCGATCGTTACCTCCGTCGCGCCAGGCTCTCCGGCCGCGGCCGCGGGCCTAGTGACCGGCGACGAGGTCCACAGCCTCAACGGCCAGGTGCCCCGGGACATCATCGAGTGGCGGATGCTGGTGGACGAACCCGACCTCGAGATCGAGGTCCGGCGGGGTGGGCTTACCCACACCGTCGAGGTTGCCAAGCGGGCCGGTGAGCCGCTCGGGGCCGAGGTGGAGAGCGCACTGTTCGACCAGGTCCGCACTTGCGACAACCACTGCGAGTTCTGTTTCATCTACCAATTGCCCCCCGGCATGCGAAAGAGCCTGTACCTCAAGGACGACGACTACCGATTGTCGTTCCTCTACGGCAACTTCACCACGCTTACCCGCTTCACCGAGGCAGACCTCGAGCGGGTGGTTACCGAACGGCTCGCCCCGCTCAACGTGAGTATCCACGCCACCAATCCCGAGGTGCGCGCCTCGATGCTGCGGAACCGGCGGGGTGCAACGAGCCTGCGCTGGTTGCGGGCGTTGCTCGACCACGGGATCGAGGTGCGTGGGCAGGTGGTGGTCTGTCCCGGTGTGAACGACGGTGCTGTGCTCGACGAGACCCTGGCCGGGGTGCTTGACGGCTTCCCGGAACTGGAGTCGCTCGCGATCGTTCCCCTCGGCGTCTCGCGATTCAACCCCGAGGCAGCGATGCGCCCGCATACGCGTGACGAGGCCAAGGCGGTACTCGATACGGTGCACGACTGGCAGGACATCTTCGCCACGGTGCTCGGGAAGCGACTGGTACACGCCGCGGACGAGTACTACCTCCTCGCCGGGGAACCCTTCCCGTCCCTCGAGAGCTATGACTCGTGCTCGATGTACGAGGACGGCATCGGCATGGCACGGACATTCGAGCAGGAGTTCCTCGGTCTCGTCAGCGAGCCGTCTGGTCCGCAGAGCGGGTTCTTCGCCTGGGTGGACGGCGCTCCGGCAGAGGGGTACCGGGCCCCGAGGAACCCGGCCGGTGACACCGGACTGCGCCAACACCATGCCGGTGAGGCGAGGGTCTCGCTCTCGCCGAGGCGGGATGCACCCATCGGCATCCTCACCGCCCCCTATGGTGCTCAGGTGCTGGCCCCGCTCCTCCGAGATCTCGGTCGGACCGATGTACGCGTGGTGGAGGTTCGCAACGAGTACTTCGGGGGCAATACCGCCGTCACCGGCTTGATGGTGGGGGCGGACCTCGTGCGTGTGCTCGCAGCGCAGCCCGAGGGGCACCGGTACCTGCTGCCTGATGTGTGTCTGTCCGAGGGCCGGTTCCTCGACGGACTGACGGTGGACGACCTTCCTCGTCCGGTCGAAGTCGTGGCAACCGACGGGATCGCACTTCGACGTTGCCTGGAGCGAACCCGATGAGCGAACAATCCCTGCCCGCGGTGGCGATCATCGGTAGACCTAACGTCGGCAAGAGCACCCTGTTCAACCGGATCGTGGGCGAGCGCGTCGCCATCGTGGAGGACCGTCCCGGCATCACACGGGACCGCAAGACCCTTGAGGCCGAGTGGCTTGGATTCCCTTTCCTCGTCATCGACACGGGCGGTTGGCTGCCGACCGGAGGCGAGCTAGAGGCCAAGATCAGTCGACAGGTGGAGGCCGCCGTACGGGACTCCGATCTCGTGCTGTTCGTCGTCGATGCCTCGACGGGCATCACCGACGAGGACGAGAACGTGGCTACCTGGATCCGGCGCACCGGCAAGAAGGTGCTGCTGGTCGCGAACAAGTCCGACAATCTCCGCCGCGAGACCGAGATGTGGACCTTCCTGAACCTGGGCTGCGGCGATCCGATACCGGTGAGCGCGCTGCACGGACGCCGTGCCGGAGACCTGCTCGACGAGGTCATTGCATTGCTTCCCGGCCACGGCGAGTCGGTGGCTGGCGACGTGGAGACCGACGAGTTCGGGGCCCCGATTGATCTCGGCGGTGTAAAGGCACCCAAGGTGGCCATCGTCGGTCGCCCGAACGTGGGCAAGAGTACGCTGTTCAACCGGCTGGTCGGGGAAGACCGCTCGGTCGTCCACGACCTCGCAGGCACCACCCGTGACGCCATCGACACCCTCGTGGAGACCGCCGACGGTCCTGTGGTGTTCGTGGACACCGCAGGTATGCGCCGACGCTCGAAGATCGACGACTCCGCCGAGTACTACTCGATGGTGCGTGCACTCCGTGCGGTCGACGACTCCGACATCGCCTTCCTCGTTATCGACGCCACAGAGGGTGTGACCGGTCAGGACCAGCGCCTTGCCGAACGCGTCGACGCAGCCGGCTGCCCGATCGTGGTGCTCCTCAACAAGTGGGACCTGCTCGAGGACGCTGAACAGCGTGCTGAGATCACGGCTCAGTTGTCGGACAAGCTCTCGTTCGTGGGCGATGCGCCCGTGCTCAAGATTTCGGCGAAGAGCGGTAAGGGCGTGCAGAAGTTGCTCCCGGTGCTCCAAGAGGCCATTGCGCAGTA
This sequence comes from Actinomycetota bacterium, assembly GCA_009701715.1. Taxonomy (GTDB): domain Bacteria; phylum Actinomycetota; class Acidimicrobiia; order Acidimicrobiales; family Ilumatobacteraceae; genus WLJO01. Next base: position 6,620 of record WLJO01000061.1, on the reverse strand, counting down.
CCACAAGCGGGTGCCCACACGGGATGTCAACCGTGTGCTCGCCGCCGCGCAGCAGAAGCAGCCCGGACCGCATGGTGGCAAGGTGATGTACGCGCTTCAGGGTGCAACCGATCCGCCGACTTTCACGCTGTTCGTCAACAAAGAGCTGCCGCCTGCCTACGCGCGGTACCTCGAACGCTCCCTTCGCGAAGCCTTCAGCTTCGGTTCCACACCGATCAAGCTGCGCTTCCGGCGTCGCGCCGAGTAACTCATGCCGTTCTGCGAGGACTGTGCGAAGTACTGGGCCCCGTCCGCCATGAACGACGACGGCACCTGCCCCACCTGCGCAAGGGTGCTCGGTTCACAGTCGACGCCGAACGCGTCAAGGACGGTGGCGCCCACGTCGATCAATGCAAAGGGCTTGCGTGAGCTCGCTGGTAAGGACGCCAAGGCACCGTGGCACTTCAAACTGCTCGTTGTCGCGTTGATCGCCTACCTCGGTTGGCGGCTCGTGTCCCTCATCGGCCTGGTGTAGCGCTAGGCTTCGATACCGCCACGGGCTGTGGCGCAGCTTGGTTAGCGTGCTTGACTGGGGGTCAAGAGGTCGCAGGTTCGAATCCTGTCAGCCCGACAACGTGAGCCCGGACCCAAACGGTCCGGGTTCGCTCCTTTTTTCGGCTGGTTCAAGCGGTCTCCCGCCCGATCGTCACTTACTTCTTGTAAGAAGCGTCCCTGCCCACGTACTTGCCCACGTAGGTTCGGAAGACTCATGCGGAGTGATCCTCAGGGCCCGGCCCGTCGTCTCGTCATCCATTCGATCGGCCCGGATCCCCGGGCAGAGTCGGTGCGATCGGGCGCGAAATCTCTGCTCCTCCCGGATCTGGGTGCGGTTCAGGTGGCCCAAATCGTTTGGTGTTCGACGCCCCTCGCGGATGATGAGCGTTGCAGGCTCACGGACTTCCTCGTCGACCCGCTATTGCAGACGGCGCAGTGGGGTTGGGTGGAACCCCTCGGCCAGACCGTTGAGGTGGCGTACCTGCCCGGTGTGACCGATAGCGAGGCTCGGGAGGTGCAGCGCGCCGCCTTGATCCTCGGTATTGAGGTGGGCGAGGTGGCAACGGGACGGCTGTACGAGGTCCAGGTTCCCGTCGCCCCTGATGCGCTCGACTCGCTCGTTCGGCGTCTGCTTGCCAACCCGGTCGTCGAGCGCTGGTCGGTCTCTGGCCCGGTCCTGCCCCCCCTCGGAACTAGGGGGGCCGTTGCGCCCACGGTCGAACGCTTCGTGCTCGGGGATCAAGCAGCACTCGCCACGCTGAACCTCGACCGGGCGATGGCCCTCGATCCTGAGGAACTGCTTGCTGTTCGGGACTACTTCGCTCGGGAGGCTCGTACCCCGACCGATGTGGAACTGGAGATGATCGCCCAGACCTGGAGCGAGCACTGCGCGCACAAGACGTTCCGCGCCCGACTCCTCGACGAGAGCGGGGTGGAGTTTCGTCCACTGCTCCAGCGCATCCGTGACACGACGGATCAGATCGCGTCCCCTCACGTTGTGTCGGCATTCGTCGGCAACGCCGGGATCGTCACGTATGACGGAGTCACCACGCTCGCCCTCAAGTGCGAGACCCATAACCACCCGAGCGCGGTGGAACCGTTCGGGGGCGCGAACACCGGGGTTGGTGGCGTCATCCGGGACATACTCGGCGCAGCCCACGACCCGATCGTGTGCACGGACATTCTGTGTTTCGGCCCGCTCAACCTCGCCCCTGCACTGCTCCCGGCCGGGTCGCTGCACCCACGACGCATCCATGACGGCGTGATCTCCGGGGTGGCGGACTACGGCAACAAGATCGGGTTGCCGACGATTGCCGGCGCGGTGCTGTACGACGAGGGGTATGTGGCGAATCCGTTGGTGTTCGCGGGTTGCATCGGTCGCTCCACACTCGACGCGCCCGTTCTCAGCGGTCCTCACACTGGCGACTCGGTGATCGTGATGGGCGGTCGAACGGGTCGCGACGGAATCCGCGGGGCAACGTTCTCCTCGCTCGCGATGGACGCAACGACGGGTGAGGTGGCAGGCGCCAGCGTGCAGATCGGCGACCCGCTCACGGAACGGCTTGTCATGGAGGCGCTGCGGGAATGCGTGGGGATGTACTCGGCCATCACGGATTGCGGCGCAGGCGGTCTGTCCTCGGCGGTAGGGGAGATGGCCGAGGGGATCGGTGCAACCTGTGAACTCGACCGAGTACCGCTCAAGTACCACGGACTCGCGCCGTGGGAGATCTGGCTGAGCGAGTCCCAGGAACGGATGGTGCTCGCAGCACGGGACCCGGAGCCGATCCGCAAAGTCTGCGAGCGCTTCGGCATCGACAGTGCGGTTATCGGCACCTTCACCGGAAGCGGACGGATCGTGGTGACCTCTGGGGATGCCGTGGTCTGCGACCTGGACACGTCCTTCCTGCACGACGGCCGCCCTCAGCGCACCATGGTGTTCCGGCGCCCACTGCGTTCGCAGGGTGGGCCCAGCAAAGCATCCGTCCCGGTTCCGCTCGCCGAGACACTCCTGTTGCTGCTTGCCCACCCGAACATCTGCTCGCGCTCGAGTGTGGTTCATCGGTATGACCATGAGATCGGCGGTGCCACCGTCGTGCGTCCGCTCACCGGGCACCGGAACGAGGGCCATTCGGACGGCACCGTTTGGATCGACCCTCGTGCTGATGAGGGTTTCGCCGTCGGCATCGGGGTGAATCCGTGGTACGGCCTTGCGGACCCGATGGAGATGGGTCGACTGGTGGTCGATGAGGCCATTCGCAACGCTGTCGCGTCGGGCGCGGATCCGTCGCGGGTCACACTGCTCGACAACTTTTCTTGGGGCGACCCTCGTGACCCCGAGGTGCTCGGACAGCTCTGGGCCACGGTGGAGGGGATGTGCGAGGCGTCGAACGCCTTCGGCGCCCCCTTTGTGTCCGGCAAGGACTCGCTCAACAATGCGTGGACCGGCACGGATGGGGTACGTACCTCCATCCCCCCGACGCTCGTGGTGACGGCCGTCGCCGCCGTGCATGCGGATCACGTGGTCACCTCGGACCTCAAGGAGAGCGGAAACGCGTTGGTGCTGCTCGGACGCACCGAGTCGGCGTTCGGCGGTAGTCACGTCAACCTTTTGCTCGGCACTGGCGGGGGAGCAGTTCCGCGTGCCGACGAGTTTGCGCCTGCTCGCTATCTGCGCCTTCACGAAGCGATGTCCACCGGTCTGGTGAGGTCATGTCACGACTGCTCCGAGGGCGGTCTGGCCGTAACCGTCGCCGAGATGTGTATCGCCGGCGGGTTCGGTGCTCACATCGACGTCCTCCCCACCGACGATGCCATCACGGCATGGTTCTCCGAGTCGTCGGGTCGGCTTGTGGTCGAGGTCCGCCGTGGCGACCTCGAGCGTTTTCTTGATCTCATGGAGATAGACGCGCTGGTGATCGGCGAGGTAACTGCCGACCCCGTTCTGCGCATGGCAGGGGGCATCCCCGTTCCCTTGGCGAACCTTGCTGCGGCGTGGAGCGGGGGCACATCGTGAACGCGCCGACCGCCCTTGTCGTCGGTGCCCCGGGCACGAACAGGGACGCCGACGTCATGCTCGCGCTCGAACTTGCAGGCGCCGACTGTCGACGGGTGACGCCGGGCGAACTCGGTGCCGATCCCACTCCTCTCGAGTCGTCGCAACTGCTCGTGCTCGCTGGAGGCTTTTCGTACGGCGACAACACGGGGGCGGGTCGCCTCTTCGGCTTGGAGATCGACTCACTCGCGGGAGACTCGATCCGCCGCTTCATCTCGCACGGGCGACCCGTTCTGGGGATCTGCAACGGCTTTCAGGCCCTCGTGCGTGCTGGTCTCCTCCCTGGTGCGCCGGGCGCAATCGCGCTCGGGCACAACGAGTCCGGATCGTTCGACTGCCGCTGGGTGCGAATCCAGCCGGTGTCGGCCCGCTCGGTGTGGACGCGAGGACTGGTGGAGGATATTGACTGTCCGATAGCGCACGGCGAGGGTCGGTTCACGTGCAGCACCGCGACGCTCGCCGCTCTGGAGCAGTCCGACTCCATCGCGTTTCGCTACGCGGGATCGAATCCGAACGGCTCCGCCGGCGCTGTGGCGGGAATCTGCGATCCATCGGGTGTCGTGCTCGGGTTGATGCCGCATCCGGAGAACCACGTTCTGCAACGGCAGAACCCCCAGGCCGCGCGGGGTGAGCGCGGGGGCCTCGGCCTTGCGCTCTTTCGCGCGGGCGTCGACCATGCAAGGAGTTGTTGACATGCCGGTCATCCCCGATGACGTCTCACCGTTCGCTGATATCGACCTCGCGCTACCGGATCGCCGGTCGGGCAAGGTCCGCGTGTCGTACCGCCTCGACGGCGGGCACCGACTGCTGATCACCACCGACCGACTGTCCGCACTGGACCGGGTTGTTGCGGCGGTGCCCTTCAAGGGTCAGGTACTCAACCAACTCGCGGCCTGGTGGTTCGACCAGACCCGGCACATCGTGCCCAACCACGTGGTGGCGATTCCGGACCCGAACGCGCTGATTGCCGTTGAGGTGACTCCCCTGCCGGTGGAGGTGGTGGTACGTGGGGCCATCACGGGCAATACCTCCACGTCGTTATGGCGCCTGTACAGCGAGGGCGCCAGAACGGCGTACGGTCACCGCCTGCCCGAGGGCCTGCGCCGGGACTCGCTGCTCGACTGCCCGTTGATCACCCCAACCACCAAGGCGGAAGCCGGGGCCCACGACGAGCCGCTGTCGGTCGATGACGTGGTGACCCGTGGTCTCGTTGCTGCCGGTTTGTGGTCCCAGGTGCAGGAGGCTGCGCTTGCGCTGTTCGCCTTCGGTCAGCGCACTGCTGCAGCGGCGGGACTGATTCTTGCGGACACGAAGTACGAATTCGGGCTCGACGCGGACGGGCGACTCCTGCTCATCGACGAGATGCACACACCGGACTCGTCCCGGTTCTGGGAGCGATCGTCGTACGAATCGAGGCTGGCAGCGGGTGAGGATCCGGAGAGCCTCGACAAGGAGCCGATCCGGCGTGCGCTCTCCCGAGTCGGCTACACAGGCGAGGGCAGCCCGCCCGACCTCGGCGCAGAGGTCGTGGCCGAGACGACCCGCCGCTACGTCACCGCCTACGAACGGATCACCGGCTCGGCATTCGTGCCCGCCTCGTATCCCGTTGCCATCCGCATCACGTCCGCACTTCGCTCCCGGGGGATCCTGTGAAACCGATTGTCATCCTGCTTATGGGCTCACCGGCAGACTCGGAGCACTCAACTGCTATCGAGTCCGCGCTCCACGGATTCGGCGTGGAGACCGCCTTTCGCATCGCGTCCGCGCACCGTACTCCCGAGCATGCCCTCGCCGTGCTTGCCGAGTACGAGGGGAGTGGCAGACCCCGTGTGTACATCACGGTCGCTGGCCGATCGAACGCCCTCTCCGGCTTCACGGACCCCCAGGTTTCTGCGCCGGTGATCGCCTGCCCGCCACCCGGCCCCGAGGTGGATCTGTGGAGCAGTCTTCGCATGCCACCCGGCGTGGCCTCGGCCGTGGTTCTCGAACCGGTCAACGCTGCGCTCTTTGCGGCAAAGATTCTGTCTGCGCACGATCCGGCTGTGGCCGAGGCGGTTCGCGCATTCCAGGCGGCGCAGCGCCGTCGGGTGCTCGATGCCGATCTCGACAGGCAGGGTGGCCCGGCCGGTGTCTGATCATCAGGTAGCCCTCGGGGGCGATAGTCCCCGTGAGGAGTGCGGTGTTCTGGCTATGTCCACACCCACCGGTGATGGGCTGGCGCAGCTGTGTTTCTTCGGGCTCTTCTCGCTGCAGCACCGTGGGCAGGAGGCGGCCGGCATCGCAGTGTCAGACGGTCAGCGAGCGAGACTCCACAAAGAGAGCGGCATGGTGTCGCAGGTGTTCACCCCGGAAGTGCTCGCGCCGCTCACCGGCTACCACGCAATCGGCCACACTCGCTATTCCACCACCGGCGGCAACTCGTCCCGGAATGCCCAACCGTTCCTCGTCGAGACGATGAGCGGTCCATTGGCCGTCGCCCACAACGGCAACCTCGTGAATGCCATGGCCCTGCGTGACGAACTGCTTGCGCGAGGGTTCGCGCTCACCGCATCGTCGGACACCGAGGTCATCACGCTCATGCTCGCCGCTGCAGGTGGCAAGACCTGGGAGGAACGCCTCGAGCGCTCGCTGCCCGCCTGGAAGGGTGCGTACTCCCTCGTGATCCTCGTTGCGGACCGGGTGTTTGCCGTGCGAGACCCGTGGGGCTTCCGACCGCTCTCCGTCGGTCGGCTTCCCGGCGGCGGACACGCCGTTGCGTCAGAGACCTGCGCGCTGGAGACGCTTGGCTGCACGGAAATCTCCGAGGTGGAGCCCGGCGAGATCGTGACGCTGCAGGGCGAGCATCTGCACCGTCGTCAGGCCATGCAGCCCGCACCCAAGCAGGCGCGGTGTGCGTTCGAATTCGTGTACTTCTCGCGTCCGGACTCCACGTGGGACGGCCAGGGGGTCCATGCGGTGCGCCAGCGGCTGGGCGAGGAGCTGGCGCTTGAACACCCGGCGGAGGCCGACGTCGTCATCCCGGTGCCGGACTCCT
>WLJO01000060.1 GCA_009701715.1 Actinomycetota bacterium | reverse complement strand
TTCGAGGGTCTCGTGGCAGCGTCGGCCACCCGCGGGCCGGCAGCCACCGACTTCCTCGCGTGGATCCGCAGCACGTTCGGTGAGGGCATCGCCGAGGGCTTTATGGAGCCCTACAACGTCAAGGTGTGGGCCCACCCACTCAACATGCTTTCCACTGCGTGGATGGGGGAGCGCGTCGCGCTGCCCGATGTCGACCGGGTGCGCAGGGGTATTGAGACGGGGCGCGATGATGTCTCGTGGGGGCCCAACAACACGTTCCGCTTCCCGAAACGTGGTGGTACGGGTGCGATCTGGACAGCCTGCGCGGAACGCCTGCCGCAGGAGCGGCTGCGCTTCGGCGATCGCGTGCAGGCGATCGACCTCGGGAACAGGCACGTCACGCTCTCATCGGGGGCGCAGATCCGGTATCAGCACCTCATCTCGACAATGCCGCTCCGCGAACTGGTGAGGGTGAGCGGACAGGAGCACCTCGCCGCGTCGGCCGAGCGGGGACTCCTCCACTCGTCATCGAACATCGTCGGCCTCGGGATGCGCGGCCAGCCACCCGAGGCGCTCCGGACGAAGTGCTGGTTGTACTTCCCGGAGGGGAACACTCCCTTCTATCGCGCCACGGTGTTCAGCAACTACGCCGTTTCCAACGTGCCGCGGCCGGGCGAGACCTGGTCGTTGATGTGTGAGGTGGCGGAGTCCGCGTACCGATCTGTCGACCAGCGCACGCTGCTCGACGACGTGGTGCGTGGCGTGCTGTCCACGGGCTTCGTGCGGGACGCCAGGGATATCGTGTCTACCTGGTCGCACCGCGCGGCATTTGGCTATCCCACACCGGGTCTCCATCGCGACGAGACGCTTGCCGAGATCATCCCGTTCTTCGAGGGTTACGGTGTATTCAGCAGGGGACGATTTGGCATGTGGCGGTACGAGGTGAGCAATCAGGATCACTCCTTCATGCAAGGAGTTGAGGTGGTGGAGCGGTTGGTGAATAGCCGGCAGGAGATCACCGCATTCGACCCTGACCATGCGAACTCCCGTCGGCACCCGTGGCCGTTCGAGAAGTGGGAATCGTGACGATGTCGAGACACCGACGACGCCTTCCGTCTACCGAGGGCGAGGAGTTCATGCCACCTGCGATTGCCGCCTGTGCGCCGGGTCGGCCGCCGACGAGGTTTTCCGTGATGATCCCGACGTACAACTGTGCCGCCTACCTTCGTATCTGCCTGGAGAGCGTGCTGTCACAGGACCCCGGGCCCGAGACGATGCAGATCGAGGTGATCGACGACTGCTCGACGCTTGACGACCCTGAGTCGGTGGTGCGGGAGCTCGCTGGCGACCGTGTCAGCTTCCGCCGGCAGCCGCAGAACGTGGGTGCGGTCGGGAACTTCAACACGTGCATCGAACGAAGCGCAGGCGAGTTGGTCCACATACTGCACGGAGACGATGTGGTGCTCCCGGGTTTCTACGCAGCGATCGACCAATTGGCGCTTGACGTTCCGGACGCGGGGTTCTACGCAACCCGTGTGCACGCTATCGATGAGGGTGGTTGCCGGTCGTGGATGAGTGAATCTCTCGCCGCGTACACACGCGCCGCCTCAACCGACCTTCGGGCCTTCGCGTGCGGCACGCCGATCCAGTTCGTGGGGACGGTTGTTCGCCGCGCTGCTTACGAAGCAGTCGGCGGGTTTCGGCCCGGCCTCGCTCACGTAGCCGACTGGGACATGTGGATGCGCCTCGTTGTTTCTACTGGTCTGGCGTGTATCGACGAGCCGCTTGCCGAGTACCGTCAGTTTGCTGCCTCGGATACGTCGCGCCTGAAGCGCACAGCGACGAACCTGCTCGACATTGACCGCTTTGCCTCGCTGATGTCCACCGCCGAGATTGACTTCGACGTCGACTCAGCGCTCGCTAAGGCGCGCTTGTCCGCCCGGCTTCAGGAGCACTGTTTCCAACGACTGGGTGACCACGAAGCCGCGCGTGCCAACCATCGGTACTGGGCCGCGCGCGCAACCACCACCGAATACCTCCGTTGGACAGCAGGGTCCATCCGTGACGGCCTCCGCGCTAAGTTCGTACCGTGCGCAGGTGCGCCTGACTATCGGTGACGAACGGCCCGGGTGGCACGTGACACCCATCTGCGACACTCGTCATGAGCCGGACCGTCTGCGGAGGAGGACCCATGAGCGACAGCGGACTGTGCCCCGAGTGCGGTGAGTACATCGGCGACATCCCCGAGTCGACGGGCCACTGCCCAAACTGTGGTGCCAACCCGTCTGCCGAGGACGACGAGACGTTCTAGGACGACGAGGCCTGACCCGGACCGCAGCAGTGTGGGGGCTGAGCTCGCTGCTGCATTGTCGATGGGGGTCGGCAAGACTGCCCCCATGGCCCTCCCCACAGAACATCGACAGGTTCTCATCGCCTCGCTGCCCAACGGCAGACTCCGAACGGAGGACTTCGAGGTGCGCAGCGCGCCGCTCCCGGTGCCCGGCGATGGCAAGGTGCTGTGCCGGACAGTTGCGATCACGATCGGCGCAGGCCAGCGCGCCGGCCTGCAGGGGAGCGCCAGTTATGCCGGTGCCCCCGAGGCCGGACGGGTGATGGGCGGCACCGGTGTGGCCCAGGTGGTAAGCGCATCGGGGGGTCGGCTACGGGTCGGTGACCTGGTGTGGGGACAGACCGGCTGGCAGGAGTACTCGGTGCAGCAACCCGAGGCCCTCACGGTGCTCGATCCCTCCGTGCTGGCGTCGGACCATCTCGGCGTACTCGGCCTCAACGGAGTGACGGCCTACTTCGGTGTCACCGAGGTGGGCCGGGTGCAAGCGGGCGAGACGTTTGTGGTGTCGGCGGCAGCCGGGTCGGTCGGCCACGTGGCCGGTCAGGTGGCCAAGGCGCTGGGCGCTCGGGTGGTGGGTATTGCCGGGTCCGACGAGAAGGCCGCGATGCTCGTTGACCTGCTCGGTTTCGACGTCGGGCTTAACCGCAAGAGCGAGAACTTCCGTACCGCGTTCCGCGCAGCGACGCCGGAGCGGATCGACGTGTACTTCGACAACACCGGAGGAGACCTGCTCGAGAGCGCGTTGTTCCGCATGAACCAGCGCGGCCGGGTGGTGTGCTGCGGCGTGGTGAGCCAGTACGACACGAGCACACCCGGGCCGGGGCCCCGTGGAGTGCCCGGACTGCTCGTGAACAACCGTGTTCGCATGGAGGGGTTCTTGGTGTTCGACTTCGAGCCCCGGTACGACGAGGCACGTCGGCAGCTGTCGGCCTGGATGTCTGCGGGCAGCCTGCGGGCGCTGACCACTGGGTACTCAGGGCTGGAGTCTGCCCCGCAGGCGTTCGTTGACCTGCTTGCGGGCACAACCTCCGGCACCCCGATTGTGCAGGTCTGGGAGGCCTGAATCCGGTCCGGAACCCCTCCTGATCTGGTTGCGCGACGTCCCAATGGCGGATCTGGTGCGTAGATTGAGTGACTGACTCAAGAAAGCGGCAAATGAGCGGAAATTCGGTGTTTCAGCACCGCCACAGCGGGGTGCTCAGCATCGCCGCAATCGAGGCCCCCGTGGTCGTCACGTCCGAGTGGATCGACGAGCAGCTTGCCGAGACCTACGACCGCACCGGTGTGCGACCGGGTCTCCTCTCCGGCGTTGCCGGGATCAAGGAGCGCCGCTGGTGGGGCGAGGGCGTCACGTTCGCCGACGCGGCCGCGCTCGCTGGGCGCGCTGCCATCGAGCGGGCGGGCGTCGATCCGTCGAAGATCGGGCTCCTCATGTCCACCTCGGTCTGCAAGGACCACCTTGAGCCGTCGATCGCCTGCAATGTGCATCACCAACTCGGCCTATCCACGTTGTGCATGAACTTCGACATCGCCAACGCCTGTCTCGGGTTCACGAATGCAATGCATGTTGCGTCCACGATGATCGACGCGGGCACCATCGAGTACGCGCTCATCGTCGACGGCGAGGGAAGCCGGTACACGCAGGAGAGCACGATCGAGCGACTGCGCCGCAGCGACGCAACCGCTGATGACGTCTTCGCAGAGTTCGCGTCGCTCACGCTCGGATCCGGAGCAGCCGCGATGGTGCTCGGTCGCACCGACCTGCACCCGGATGCGCACCGTATTGTCGGGGGTGTTGCCCGCGCCGCTACGCAGCACAACGAGTTGTGCGTGGGAACGCTGGAGCGCATGACCACCGACACCAAGGGCCTGCTCGTGGCAGGCCTCGACCTCGCGGCCGATACCTGGACCAACGTGCCCGCGGAGTTCTCGTGGGGTTCCGGTATCGACTGGTACATCCTGCATCAGGTGAGCCAGGTGCACACCTCGATGCTGTGTGACCGTCTGGGAATCGATCCGGCGCGCGCCCCGCTCACGCTGCAGCACTACGGCAACGTCGGCCCGGCGGCGATGCCGATCACGCTCGCGAGCGTGCAGGACCGTGTGCGCAAGGGAGACCGCGTGCTCTGCATGGGCATCGGCTCCGGGCTGAACGTGAGCATGACCGAGATCGTCTGGTGATGACAGCGGCACCGTCCGCTGCCGCGCTCGAGCAGTTCGGGTGCCCCCCGTTCTGGTCCCGCACCGTGGACGTACCGAGCCATGACGGTGCTGTTCACCGTTGGCACCTCCTTGACCGTCCGGGAACCGATCCCGCGTCGCCGACCGTGCTGTGCCTGCACGGGAATCCCACGTGGTCCTTCGTGTGGTCGCGTCTGCTCCGCGAACTCGATCCTGCGCTGCGCGTGATCGCCCCCGACCATCTGTCGATGGGGTGGTCCGAGCGTGTCGGCCCCCGCCGCTACGCGGACCGGGTTGCCGATGTGAATGACCTCCTACGCGCACTCGACCTACAGGGCCCGGTATGGATCGTTGCGCAGGACTGGGGTGGGGCGATCGCCATGGGCGTCGCAGTAGAGCACCCCGAACTCGTGGTGGGCCTCGTGCTGTCCAACACCGGCATCGCAGTGCCCGAGGGCAGGCGCGCCCCGTGGCTCATCCGACTGGCGGCGGCGAACGGCGTGCACCGGCTTGCCACGCGTGACACACCGCTGTTCGTGCGCGGCACTGCGTTGTTGTCCGGACGCCGACTCAACCGGATACAGCGACGCGCACTCGCCCTGCCCTACCGCACACGCGCTTCACGGCAAGCGGTGGCGGAATTCGTGGGCGACGTGCCCTTCGACGATCGGCATCCATCGGCAGCCGCGCTCGCCTCGGTGGCGTCCCGGTTCGGCAGCCTCGACGTTCCGGTCCGTCTGGTGTGGGGTGCCCGTGATCCGGTGTTCAACGACGACTTCGCCGAGGACCTCCTCGGGCGCTTCCGCGACGTGGCTCTGCACCGACTCGGTGGCGCCGGCCACCTCGCAGTGCTGGAGATGTCGATCGCCCCGTATGTTGAGGCAGCGATCACTGCGGGGCAGGCGGCCGATGTCGGTATCCGTGTCGATCAAGCCGGGGGAGCCACACAACGGTCCGACGCGGCAGCGCCGTACCGACCGCTGTGGTCCGAGGTCGTGGCGAACGCGTCGCTGAACACGCTGGCCGTGAGCGATGCGGCGGCGGACGAGAGCGTGACATGGTCCGCCTTCGCCGGCCGTGTTGCGAGGTTCGCCACCGCCATGAGCGCGACCGGTGTGCGTGCGGGGGACCGGGTTGCTGTGCTCGTGCCACCCGGGGTGGACCTCTTGGCAACCGTGTACGCGTGCTGGCGAATCGGCGCCATCACCGTGGTTGCCGACCGCGGGTTGGGCCTGAACGGCCTCGGTGCTGCGGTGCGCTCGGCCCGAGTGCGCCACGTGGTCGGGCCCGCCAAGTCGATCGCTGCGGCGCGCGTGCTCCGCTGGGCGCCGGGCGCGCAGATGCTGTCGCTGCGCTCGCTGGGGGCAGACGGGGCACCGGCAGATCTCGCAGGCCTCGCCCTTCCCGAGCCGCAGCCCACCGATCCGGCCGCCGTGGTGTTCACCTCTGGCGCCACCGGCCCGGCCAAGGGTGTGCGTTACACCCACGGTCAACTGTGCGCGCAGCGTGACGCGCTCCGGCGGATGTACGGCATCACGCCGGCAGACCGCTTTGTTGCAGCATTCGCCCCCTTCGCTGTGTTTGGGCCCGCCCTCGGCATGGTGACCGGCCTCGCCGACATGGACGTCACCGCTCCCGCCACGCTCACCGCTGGCGCGCTCGACGAGGCATGCGCCCGCATCGGGGCCACGATGGTGTTCGCCTCGCCCGCAGCGCTCGCGAACGTCGTCCGCACGGCAACCGGAACCCTGCCCGCGCTCGGCGCAATTCGGCTCGTGATGTCCGCAGGTGCGCCAGTCCCGATCGAGACGCTGTGGAGTATGCGGGGCCTGTGCCCAGGGGCAGCGCTGCACACGCCGTACGGAATGACCGAGGTGCTGCCGGTTGCGGACGTGGCGCTCGCCGAACTCGAGTTGATCGGCCCCGGGCGCGGTGTGTGCGTGGGCGTACCGGTCGACGGCTGTGAGGTGACGGTGGAGGCTACGGGCGAGGTGTTGGTGCACGCACCGTGGATGTCCGACGGATACGACCGTCTCTGGCACACCCAGCAGAGGGCGAGACCCCTCGTGAGGGCCGGCGGTACCGAGCGTGTCTGGCACCGGACTGGCGATGTGGGTCACGTCGACGAGCACGGTCGGCTCTGGATCGAGGGGCGCGTGCAGCACGTGATCACGACGCCCGACGGCCCGGTGACACCGGTACCGCTCGAGATCTCCGCCGAGACCATCACCGGCGTGGTGCGCGCTGCCGCCGTGGGCATCGGTCCGGTTGGGGTGCAACAAGTCGTGCTCGTGCTCGAGACCGCTGAGGGTGCTGAGGGCCCGGCACCCACGTCGCTGGCGGCAGCCGTTCGTGCGGCGGTTGGCCCCCAGGCAGTTGCCGCCGTTTGGGTGTCCAAGCATCTGCCGGTGGACATCCGCCACAACGCAAAGATTGACCGCACTGCGCTCGGCCTCACGATGGAGCGCATCCTGTCGGGCTCCTCCCGATGAGGGTGCTCGTTACCGGTGCCGGGAGCGCGCTGCTCGGCGGGGTGGTGGCAGCACTCGCACAACGGGGGGACGACGTTGTGTGCCTGCAGCGGCGGCCGGTCGCGCTGCCCGAGGTGGGTTCGGTCTCCCAGGTGCAGGGCGATATCCGGGACGTGAACCGTGTGCTCGCCGCTGCAGAGGGGTGCGATGCGATCGTGCACGGAGCCGCCCGGGTCGGTGTGGTCGGCACGTGGGCAGAGTTCCATTCCGTCAACGTGGCGGGCACGTACCACGTGCTTCACGCCGCCCAGCGCAAGGGTGTGCAGCGCTTGGTGTACGTCTCCACCCCATCGGTCGCTCATACCGGGCACTCGCTCGTTGGTGTTGGTGCCGAGGCCGCCGTCACCGGGCGCAAGGGCGCGTTCTACGCCGAGTCCAAGGCGATCGCCGAGGGTGTTGTGCTCGAGGCGAACGGTGACGACCTCGCAGTGGTGGCGATCCGCCCGCACCTCGTGTGGGGACCGGGGGACACGCAGTTGGTCGGCCGCGTCGTTGATCGCGCACGGGCGGGCAGGCTCGTGATGGTGGGCGACGGCAGTGCGCTGGTGGACACGACGTACCTCGACAACGCGGTCAGCGCGCACGTTGCGGCGCTGGACGCGTTACGGCCCGGTGCACCGTGCGCGGGCAAGGCGTACGTGGTGGCCAACGGCGAGCCGCGCACAGTGCACGAGCTCGTGGAGGGGATCTGTCGCGCGGCTGGTGTGCCGTTCGAGCCGCGCCACGTGCCGGCCGCAGTTGCGCGTGGGCTCGGCTCGGTCGTAGAGCGCGTGTGGCCGCGGTTGCGCAAGGGTGAGCCGCCGATCACCCGCTTTGTTGCCGAACAGCTCGGCACAGCGCACTGGTTCGATCCGCGCCCGGCGCGCGAGGACCTCGGTTGGGTGCCCACCGTGTCCCTCGACGAGGGGTTCGCGCGCCTCGCGGCCTGGTTCGCCACCAACCCCGAGCGCTGACACGCCCCAACGCCTGCCCGAAGGTGTGGCGCCACAGTGTCGAAAACGACATCCTGAAGACACACTTGGCTGCAGGAACAGCCGGTCACTTCGGAGCAACCGGCCACGCACGCCTAGTGTCGGCGCATGAGCAGCGACATTGCAGTGGTTACGGGAGCGAACTCGGGGATCGGGCGCGCCACCGCGTTGTATCTCGCCGGTCAGGGCCTCACCGTGTACGGCACGGTCCGTTCGGTGGCAAAGGCGGACAAGTTGCTTGCGATGGCAGCCGAGGGCGGCGTCACCGTGAATCTTGTCGAGCTCGACGTTGCCGATGACCAGTCGGTGAGGGACGGGTTCGCCGAGGTGCTCGCCCGGGCCGGCCGCGTGGACCTGCTCGTGAACAACGCAGGCGTCGGCCCGATCGGCGTTGCGGAGCACACCCCGGTGAGCGTGTACGCAGACACGATGAACGTGAACCTTTACGGTGCGGTCCGCTGTGTGCAGGCGGTGCTTCCCGGGATGCGCGCCCGGCGCAGTGGTTGCATCGTCAACATCGGTTCGATCACCGGGAAGGCCGGTCTCTCTGCCCAGTCCGCCTACGTAGCGTCGAAGTTTGCGCTCGAGGGATGGACCGATGGGCTTGCCCAGGAGGTTGCACCGTTCGGTGTCCGTGTGAAGATCCTCGAGCCCGGGATCACGAAGTCCGCTATCCAGGCCAAGAACAGCGACATGCCGAACGAGAGCGGTGCATACGACGCGCACTACCGGCGCATGGTGCGCTTCTACGCGGCCGGGCTCGTGCACCCGACGGACGCCACGGTGGTGGGCCGAGTGGTTCACGAGGCGTATCTCGACCAGGCTGCGACGCTGCGCTACGTGTGCTCGTGGGGTGGGGTGGAGACAGTCGCAGGCCGTGCCCGGATGAGCGATGCGGACTGGGTGGGGCTGGGCACCATCGAGGACGACGACACCTACTTCCGGCGCTTCCAGGAATTATTTGCGCTTGATATCGCCCCGCACACCTGAGTAGGCGCGACAGCTAGATGGTCGGGCGTTGTTTCGCCGACGCCGTTTTCACAAAGCGGAACAGCGTGAGCGAAGCGATGAGGAGTGCGACGGCGCCGACAGACCGGAGCCTGTCGGCCGAACTGCCACTGTCGAAGAGCACCTCAACGCCCTTGATCGCCACGAAGATCACGAGCACGTCAATGACGGACTTCTTCAGGTCGTCGAGGGAGCGGATGTGCAGCCATTCGGGCAGGTCCAGGTCGCCGATGAATAGTTCGTAGAGCCCGAGGGCAACGATCAGTTGCACGATGGCCAGCAGATAGGTGTCGATGACCTGCAGCAACTTGACGAGAGAGAAGTCCTTGCGCCATGCGCCGTCGAGGAGGTCTGAGAACAGCAGCACGGTCTTCGCCCCACCCCAAACGAACGTGGCGATGGAGAGCGCCGCAAAACCGACGACAGCGGCGAGGACGATGTAGCGGGTGAGCCCGATCATGCGTTTCACAACGCTGAGTCTGCCGGGTGGCGCAGCTAGATGTGACGCCGGCGGTACTGACGGGCGGCGAACGCGAGCACCACGAGGAGCAGCACGACGCCGACAACAGCGAAGGGGAAGCCTCCGCTACCAGACGTCATGGCGCCGGCACGATCGGCAACCGTTGTTGAGGCCTCAGTAGATGCCGGAGCGTCGGTGGTGACGGGCACGTCGGTGGTGACTGGAGCATCCGTGGTGACTGGAGCATCCGTGGTGACTGGGGCCGTGGAGGTGGTCGTCTCCACGGTCACCAACTCGAGGTCGAGGACGCTCTCCTTCTGGATGTTGTAGTCCGAGAGCGTACGGTCATCCTGTAGTTCCCTGCCGGAGTAAGTCAGCCGCTGTTGACTTGGCGAAGCCCCTCCACCACGGCTCTGGATCTCCAGCTTGACGTGGTAAATGCTGTCGCTTGGCTCGACCTCGAGCGTGATCGTGTGGGTGGTTGTCCTCACGAAGATCTGCACGACCAGATGTTAGTACAGGGCAGAAAACGCGACGTTTGGGGACGAACTATCGTCCGGGCATGCCCAGACTCCGTGAGGTTCACCCGAAAGACGCCCACCCGTACGCCCAGAAGGTGTACTCGATGCTCTTCGGGGACCGTGACCCGGTGGACGAACCCGGCACCGCTACCGGTACGCCGGGCAACTGGTGGACGGTGTTCGCGCTCGTGCCCGATGCGTTCGACCACGCAACAGCCGGCTTCCAGTTCTACCGCTCGCCCAACCGCAAGCTCACACCGCGCTTGCGAGAGCTTGGGCAAACCCGTGCGGGCTGGAACATCGGCAGCCAGTTCGTGTTCAGCCAGCACTGCAAGGCATGTCGTGACGTCGGCTTCACCGAGGAGCAGGTACAGGCACTGCCGTCGTGGTCCGTGCACGACTGCTGGACGCCGGTGGACCGTGCGCTGCTTGCGTACACCGACTGCCTCACGCTGCAGAACGGCCGTGTGCCCGACGCACTATTCGCCGAGCTGAAGAAGCACCTGTCCGATGAGGAGATCCTCGAGTTCACCTACGTGACGTGCACGTACGCCATGCACGCCACGATGAGCCGTGCGCTGCGGCTCGAGTTCGACGACGTGGACGACCCGGTGCGTGAACGCGTTGACCCGAACGGCAACTTCGCAGGGCTCGACGTAATGCGGATGGTCGACACGGACGGGGCGAAGTAACGCGCGCCGTGATGGCCCGTGCGGGAAAACTCGCCGTGGAGGACATTGCCGAGCCGGTGCCGACATGGTGGTCGACCCCGCGGTGAACAGTCCGCACACGGCGTGGAGCGATTTGGCTGGCGAACCGGCGATGCCGTCGGTGCTGTGGAACGGGAGCAAGCGGCCCAACACCGTGGTGTTCGAGCCCGTTCCGTGATCTCCCTTCTCCCGACAAGCACTGCAAGGCATTGGTGAACCCGGGGTTGTAATGGGGGTTTCTGGCAGAGTGTCACCCATGGCAGCGCCCTTCGACACTCTCTCGTTCAATACCGGTCTGGACATGAAGAACCGGTTCATGCTGGCACCGCTCACGAACTCCCAGAGCAATGCGGACGGCACGTTGTCCGACGACGAGTTCCACTGGCTCACGCTGCGGGCCCAGGGTGGGTTCGGTCTCACGATGACCTGTGCGGCACACGTGCAGAAGGTGGGTCAGGGGTTCCCCGGTCAGTTGGGTGTGTTCGGCGACGAGCACCTGCCGGGGCTGACGCGGTTGGCGTCGGCACTCAATGCAACGGGCACGGTGTCGTATGTGCAGTTGCACCACGCCGGCAACCGTGCGCCAGCGGACCTCGTTGGCCAGGCGGTGTGCCCCAGCGAGGACTCGGGTGCACGTGCGCTGACCACCGAGGAGGTGGAGCAGTTGGTGGCCGACTTTGTGGCTGCTGCGGTGCGTTCGCAGAAGGCGGGCTTCCACGGTGTGGAGCTGCACGGCGCGCACAGTTACATGATTTGCCAGTTCCTGTCGGCGGAGCTCAACCGGCGAACGGACCAGTACGGCGGGTCGCTCGAGAACCGCAGTCGGTTGCTGTTCGAGATCGTTGCGGGCATTCGCGCGGCGTGCCCGGGCTTGGCGCTGGCGGTCCGGCTGTCACCCGAGCGGTTCGGGATGCAGATCGCTGAGATCGTCGAGGTGTACGGGCGCTTGGTGGATGCCGGCGTGGACCTCATCGACATGTCGCTGTGGGACGTGTACAAGATGCCGTTGGAGGAGGGTGTGTTTGGCGGGCAGACGCTTACGGAAATCTTTGCGGGGCTGCCCCGCGGTGGCACCCGCCTCGGGGTGGCGGGCAAGATCCACGACCCGGCCGACGTGCAGCGTGTGCTCGACCTCGGCGTGGACGTACCGGTGCTGGGGCGCGTAGCCATCCTGCACCACGACTACGTGAACCTCATGGCCGCCGGAGAGTTCGTGCCGCGCCGGCCACCGGTGGCACCCGAGGTGCTGTTGGGTGAGGGACTGTCGCCGAACTTCGTGACGTACATGAAGACGTCGTTCAAGGGGTTCGTGGCGGACTGAACCGCTAGCCAGAGACGGTGATGCGAACCGGGGTGTCGTCGAACACCTTGTTGCCGGGCAGGTCTGCCCGGCTCACCCACAGCGTGTAGGTGCCGGTGGGTGAGTCGTCCCGGAACCGGACGGTTTGGGAGTACACACCGTCGAATTCGTCGCCGGACAGTCTGGTCACGCCGTAGTCGCCGTAGTCCACGACGGCTACGCCGTTGCTGGAGCCGAAGCCACCGTTGGCGAACCACACGAAGGAGTACTTCACGCCCGACGGGTCTGCGGCTCGCCACGTGATCGTGATCGAGTCGCCCAGCGATGCGGTGGCGGGGGCTGACAACTCGGTGATGCTCGGCGCACCGGTGTCGGTGCTGCCGCCGGTGACAACGAAGTCTCGCTGGACGTCGAGGCCCGCAGCGCCGTCGGACATAAAGAACACGGTGTAGGTGGTGTTGGGCGCGTTTGCCGGCACGTCGCAACTCGCACGGAAGGTGCCGGACAGTTCGTCGCCGCTGATGCGCGTGCCCATCATGGGGAACGGGCACCAAGTGACCCAGCCGGGGGGGCCGCCGACTCGTGCGGTGGTTACCTCAACGCCGTCGGGATCGGTCACGGTCCACTCGAAGGTGATGGTGTTGCCTGCCGTCACGCTGCTGGGCACGGACACGTTCGAGATGGTGTAGCCGCCTGGCGCGGGATCAACGATGGGGTCGGGGGGAACGGTGTCTCCCGGGACAGTGGGGATGGTGGGAACGGTGTCGCCCGGGGCGGTGTCGGCCGGGACAGTGTCTCCCGGGACGGTGTCGCCCGGGAGGGTGGGAACGGTGTCGTCGGTGCCGAGGGCTTGGACGCGGAGGGCCTCGGTGTCGAGCGGGGTTTCGTCGTCGCTGTCGGCGGCCGCTGCACGGCTTTCGCCGGCTGTGCTGGCATCGTTCGGCAGGGTGACACAACTCGCCGGGTCGCACCCGTCGCTTGGCTCCGAGGCTGAACGAGTGCTCGGGGAGCCGCAGGCTGTCAGTGCTACGAGGGCGATGAGCGCCAGACGAATCCGCATACCTGTCTCTTCGCGCCGCGGGCCCGCTTTGGATGCAGACAGGCGCATGCAGATGCACGCGCCCGAGCGTTAAGCCGCCGCTGAAGCCGTTCGGGAATGTCGTTGCGGGAGTGGCCGGGGTGGACAGTTCACCACCGTGCCATCCGGAAGTCGCATCCGCAGCGTGGAAGCATCGCCGATGGCTTCGGTGCCCGGGCTGTGCTTCACCCTGTGGTGGTGCCTGCACAGCAGTGCGAGGTTCTCGAGGCT
>WLJO01000006.1 GCA_009701715.1 Actinomycetota bacterium | reverse complement strand
GGTACAGGGGCAGCGAACGCTGGCGGGTGCCCGTGAGCCTGAAGTACGCGTTCATCAGCGCGGGGGCGAGCGTGGGTACGCCGGCCTCGCCAACGCCACCAACCGTCTTGGTCCGGTCGAGGACCACCGGGTTGGGGATGCGCACCACCGTGACGGTGGGGGCCTCGCTGCCACGGACCATACGGTTGTTCTTGAAGTTCGCATTCTGTGCTTCACCATTGGTGAATGTTTGGCGACCGTAGAGGGCTGCGTTCAACCCGTGAACGACACCACCCACGATCTGCTGCTCCACTTGGCCCGGATTGACCGTTAGATACGCGTCGATCGCTACCGCGACCTTCTCGCACCGCAGGGTCTTGGTCACTACGCCGGTGGAGGAGGTGGACGTCACGAGGCTCGCCTCAACCACCTCGGCAACGATGCTGTTGAATGCCCCGCCGATCGCGATGCCTCGTGCCTTGCCGGCTGTCAGCGGGCCGTTCCAGTTCCCCGCTGCTGCTGCCGCGTCGAGCACGGCGATCCAGCGGGGGTCCGTGAGACGGTTGCGTCGGAACAGGTACGGGTCCTCGCCGGCGAGTGCAGCGAGTTCGTCCATGTGGCATTCCACTGCAAACGTATTCAGCGATGCGCCAACCGATCGCCAGTACCCAACCGGGATCCGGGCCGGGTCCGATACGTACTCGGTGGAGAGGGTGCCGAGGTTGTACGGGAGGTGGCTTGCTCCCTCGTGGCCCATTCCGTCGCCCGTTGCCGACAGGGTTGAGCCGCGCTGCTGGGACAACGACTGGGACACGTTGCGGTATTTCCACGCGACGATGTTGTTGTTGGTGTCGAGTCCGGCCGAGACGCCGATGACGGCGGCCGGGCGGTACTGGTCGTGGCGGAAGTCTTCCTCCCGCGGCCACATGAGCTTCACGGGCCTCCCGATCGCCATGCCGACCTGGATGGCCTGGCTGACGAAGTCGGACTCCCATTTGCGGCCGAGTCCGCCACCGAGGAGGGTGGTGGTGACCTTGATCGCCGAGGCGGGCAGTCCCGTGATGCTCTGGGCGAGCGTGAGTACGGCCTTGCTGCCCTGCGTGGGTGCATAGATGTCGCACTTCACGCCGGCGACATAGTCCACCGTGCAGTTCAACACCTCCATCGTGGCGTGCGCGACGTACGGCAGGTTGTACGTCGCGGTGACGTTCTTGGCCGCGCCGGTGAGCGCGGTGCTGGCGGTGGCTGCGTCGCCCTCCACCTGGTACACGGTGCCCGGTCCGTTCGCCGCACCTGCCGCGTACGCAGTACCGCCCGTCAACAGCGCGGTGGAGGCCGCCTTGATCGCTGCGTCGTTAACCGTCGTGTACCCGGCGGGGAGGTTCCAGCTGACGCTCAGGTTGCGCGCGGCCTGCATGGTGCTCCACGTGTCGGGACCGACCAACGCGATGGCGTTCACGTTGTTCACTGCCTCGAGACCCCGCGCGGTGCCCGTCCACACCTTCGTCGGCACTACAGCGATCATGCCGGACGGCTTGGTCGGAAGCGCCTTGAGCGTTCCGCCGAACGTGGGGCTGTGCTTGATGATGGCGTACACCATGTTGGGGAGCCGCACGTCGAGGCCGTAGATGGCCGAGCCGTTGACCTTTGAGGGGATGTCGGGTCGCTTGACGGTCTTGCCGATCACCTTGAACTCGGCGTCGGGTACGAGCGGCGCAGATGCGGGTGGTGTGAGGAGGGCAGCCGCTGCCGCGACCGCGCCGTACGTGTACGTGGAACCCGACGGTGTGTGCTTGATGACGCCGTTTGTGATGGCGTAGTTCGACCGGGTCTGGTCGCCGTTGGCGTTCATGGCAGCCTGGACGAGCATCTCTCGCCCAATCGCACCGGCGTCCCGCATCTTCCAGAAGTTGCCACGGGTCACGCCGCTGCCGACCGTGTTGATCGAGCAGCCGATCGGCGCGGGGCTTGCCGTCGTTGGGAAGCCCTGCACGATCCTGATGCGGGAGAAGTCGAGGTACAACTCCTCCGCGAGGGCTTGGGCCAGCGCAGTGTTCGAGCCCTGGCCCATCTCCGATGCACCCATCGTGAGCGTGATGCTCTCGTCGGTACCGATGGCGAGCCATGAGTTGACCTGCGATCCCGCGGCAGCGGGGCTCGGCATGACCGCATCGGCAGCAGTTGCGCCGCCGAGGGCCTTGGGGAGACCGGTTCCCTCGTTGAGGAACAGCCCGAGTACGAGGCCGCCGACGGATCCCTTCATCAGTGTGCGCCGGGAGAGGGCCGCCCTCATCGGGTTGATGTTCTCGTCGTTGACGGTGGTGTTGTTCGTGTTTGTCATGGTGTCGTCCGCCTCACAGTGCCGTGACGGCGAGCTTGATGCGCTGGTACGTGCCGCAGACGCAGAGGTGCTTGCAGTCGTTGAGGATCTCGGTGCCGTGGTGATTGGCTCGGATGGAGGCAGCCGCCGCCATGATCATTCCCGGTTGGCAGTAGCCGCACTGAGGTACTTGGTTGTCCACCCAGGCCTTCTGCACCGGGTGCGAGTTGTCGGTGGACAGCCCCTCCACGGTGACAACCTTCTTGCCGACGGCCGACGTTGCGTTGAAGACGCACGCGTGCTCGCGCTGGCCGTCCACCATCACGGTGCACGCGCCGCACACCTCGATGCCGCAGCCGTATTTGGTTCCCGTCAGGCCGATGAAGTCACGCAGCACCCAGAGCAACGGGATTCCCGTGCTCGGGATGGTTACCGTGTAGTTCTGGTTGTTGACGTTTAGCGTGATTGTCGAAGCCATGTTCCCCTCCGCGGGTCTCGATCCGATTGTCGGTCGATGACCGTACTCCGTCAGGGACACGTCGACGACCGGTCCGGGGTTTGGCACTGTCGGGGAAACCTTGGTCACCCGCTACCGGGACCAAGGTCCCGAATCGCCACGCAGGGGGGTTGTGCCGCACCGAGAGCGCGAGGCACATCGCCCGTGGGGCTACTGCACGTGGGTGAAGCCGAAGCGGCCCTTCACGCAGAGGTTGCCCGACGTGATGCTGTGGTCGTTCGGGGAGGTGACCTTCACGATGCGGTTGTCCTGTACGTGCAGCGTGAGGTTGCACCCCACACCGCAGTACGGGCACACGGTGGTGGTCTCGCTCTGGCGAGACACGTCCCACGTACCGTCGGCCCGCATGTCGAACTCCGTCGACGGCATCAAGGCCCCTGTCGGGCACACCGCGATGCAGTTCCCGCAGTACACGCAGGCCGAGTCCGGGAGGGCAGCGTCGAACTCCACGGCAATGCGCGCATCGAACCCACGCCCGGCCACGGAGATGGCAAAGGTGTTCTGGAACTGCTCGCCGCAGGCGTCCACGCACTGGTAGCAGAGGATGCACTTGGCGTAATCGCGCACGTACAGGTTGTTGTCCACCTTTGCAGGTTGGGCAACGGTGGCAACGTCTGCGCCGAAGCGGGTCGGGTCCGCACCGAACTCGGCCATCCACGCCTCGACGCGTGGTGTGGTGGACAGGTCAACCGATGACCCGAGCAGTTCGAGCACCATCCGGCGTGCGTGGCGGGTCCGCGCGGAGTCGGTGGTCACGTTCATGTCCGGTTCGACCTCGCGCGAGCACGAGGGCACCAGCACCCGGGCACCCTCTACCTCCACCATGCAGAGGCGACACGCATTCGCCGGCTCGAGGGTGTCTCCGTAGCAGAGCGTCGGCACGTCGATCCCGAGCGAGCGACAGACCGAGAGGATGGTGTCACCCTCACGCGCCACGGTTTCCGTGCCGTCGACGGTCAGGGTGACCTTGCGGCGCGGCGGCGCAACGGGGGTCCCGGGCGCGCTGGTGCGGACATCGCTCACTGCAGCACCCCGAGATGGTCGATGGCGGACTCGATCGCGTTCCATGCGGTCTGGCCGAGCCCACAGATGGACGCGTCCCGCATTGCCTGACCGACGTCGCGGAGCAGTTGCTCGTCTCCGTCGCGGCGCCGGCCGAGCGTCAGGCGTGTGACGAGTTCGTCCTGACGAACCGTTCCCACGCGGCACGGGACGCACTGGCCGCACGACTCGTGGCGGAAGAACGCGCTGATCCTGCGCAGTGCATCGCCGAGGTCGTCGGTGTCGTCGAACAGCATCACTACACCCGAGCCGAGCGAGACCCCTGCGGCGCGGGTGGCCTCGAACGTGAGCGGGAGGTTCACCTGAGCCGGCGTGACGAAGGAACCCGCCGCGCCGCCGAGCAATACGGCCTGCAGTTCCCGGCCGTCGGGAAGGCCGCCTGCCCGCTCGATCAGTTCCTCGAGCGTGCCGCCGAACGGGACCTCGTAGACCCCCGGGTTACGCACCGCCCCCGAGAGACAGAACAGTTTGGTGCCGGTGGACACGCCGGTCCCGATTCCGGCAAAGGCGTTGCCGCCCTGCTCGAGGATCGGCAGCACGTTGACGAAGGTCTCGACGTTGTTCACGAGTGTGGGCCTGCCGAACAGTCCCACCTCCACCGGGTACGGGGGCTTGCTGCGCGGCTCGCCGCGGTGGCCCTCGATGGAGTTGAAGATCGCTGTCTCCTCACCGCAGATGTACGCGCCAGCACCGCGAACGATCTCGATATCGAACGCAAGCGGCGACCCGAGGACCGCTGTGCCGAGGAAGCCTGCGCTGCGGGCGCTGGCAAGCGCGGCCTCGAGGGTGCCCAACGCAGAGCGGTACTCGTCCCGGAGGTAGAGGTAACCCCGCTCCGCGCCGACCGCGAACGCAGCGATCGTCATGGACTCCACGAGCGCGAACGGGTCCCCCTCGAGCAGCACGCGGTCCTTGAAGGTGCCCGGCTCGCTCTCGTCCGCGTTCGCCACGATGAAACGCGGGCCTGCAGGCTGCGAGGCAACGGCCGCCCACTTCCTGCCGGTGGGGAAGGCAGCGCCGCCGCGACCAACCAGCCGCGAGGCGGTGACCTCGTCGATCACCGCGGCCGGGCCGATGTCGAGCGCGCGCCGCAGCGCGACGTAGCCGCCGTTGTCGAGGTACGAGTCCAGGGTGGGCGGTGTACCGATGCGGCGGAGGAGCACGAGCGACGGGTCACCCATCTGCGGTACCGAACCGTTAGCGGGCGGCATTGAGGCGATTCCGTGGTGCGGCTTGGGGCCCGAGCGGACCGTGAGCGACGCGGGTGCCTGTTCGCAGAGGCCGATGCACGGTGCGTGGACCACGCGGGTTCCCGGTTCGGCAGCGGGGCCGGTTGGCACGCCACCCCGTCTGCACGCAAGGTCCTCACAGACGTAGACGGTGGTCAGCGGCACCGGGTCCACGGGGAGCATGGAGTAGAAGGTGGCAACGCCGTAGGCCTCGGCGGGCGGTACGTCGAGCCGCCTACAGATCTCGGTGAGACCGCCCTCGCTGACGAACCCGACGCGGTCGACGAGCGCGTGCAGCGCGGGGAGCAGGAGGTGCCGCACGGCCGCCGCACGGTGGGGACCGCCCTGCTCACGCGTCCAGCCCTCCGTGGGGGTTGCCGGGCCGAGCACGGACTGGAGTGCCTCGAGCTCCTCGGGAGAGGGGTCGAGGTCGGGGAAGCGGAGATCCATGACTAGGTGTGTGACGGTACCGGATCGGCCCGCTCCACCCGGACAGCGGTTGCCTTGAACTCGGCGACGCCCGAGCGCGGGTCCGAGGCCTCGCTCACGAGCACGTTCACGTCGAGCACGTCGGGTGCGTGGATGCTCATGAAGACGAGGCCGGGGCGCAGCGACGGGTCGAGGTGCACCGGGCCCTCGATCGACCCGCGACGTGATGACACCCGCACGCGGTCACCCTCGGCGAGCGCGTGCGCGGAGGCGTCATCGGGGTTCATGTCCACGGTCTCGCCGGCATCGAGCGGCGTGCTGAACGCTCCGGACTGCACGCCGGTGTTGTAGGAGTCGAGCCGCCTCCCGGTGGTGAGGCGCAGCGGGAAGTCTGCGTCGAGCGCGTCGAGCGGTGGCTTCCACTCCACGCTGCTGAAGGGTGCGGGGCGACCACGATCGGCCGGTTCCGCCGCCCAGAGTCGTGCGTGGAGGTATGGAACCTCCTCCCGGTCCGTCGACGGACAGGGCCACTGCAGGCCACCTGCTGCTTCGAGGTGCTCGTACGTCATGCCGAAGTGGTCCGGCGACACCGATCGCAGTTCGTCCCACACCTGCTGCGCGGTCTGATCGGGCCAGTCGGCGCCGAGGGCCTGGGCGAGCGCGGTGATGATGTCGATGTCGTCGCGGGCGCCGGACGGGGGCTCGACCGCTTTGCGGACGCGCTGCACGCGTCGCTCGGAGTTGGTGACCGTGCCTTCGGACTCGCACCATGCAGCACTCGCCGGGAGCACCACGTCCGCTAGCTGCGCCGTCCGCGTGAGAAACAGGTCCTGCACCACGAGGTGATCCAGACCCTCGAGGAGCGGCACGACGTGACCGGAGTTCGGCTCGGACTGCGCAGGGTTCTCGCCCACGACGTAAACGGCCCGCAGTTCCTTGCGCTCCATCGCCTCGAACATCGACGTGAGGTGCATCCCGTTGCGCGGCGGGATGCTGGTTCCCCAGACCCTGTCGAGCCTCGCTCGCGCCTCGGTGTCCTCCACATCACGGAAGCCGGGCAGGCGGTTCGGGAGCGCGCCCATGTCGCCGCCGCCCTGCACGTTGTTCTGCCCCCGCAGCGGCTGCACACCCGAGTAGGGGCGGCCGACGTGCCCGGTGAGGATCGAGAGGTTGATGAGGGCGAGCACGTTGTCGACGCCGGTGATGTGCTCGGTGATGCCCAGGGTCCAGCCGAGCTGGGCGTGTGCCGCAGTTGCGTACGCATGGGTGAGTTCGCGGATCGCCTCGGCAGGCACGCCGGTTACCTGCTCGGCCCGCTCGAGCGTCCACGGCTCCACGCACGCCCGGTACTCCTCGAAGCCCTGTGTGGCGTTCGCCACGAACTCGCTGTGGTGGAGCCCGCTGGCGATGATCTCGCGGCCGACCGCGTGGGCGAGCGCAATGTCCGTTCCGACGTTCAGCCCGATCCAACGATCGGCGAACCGCGCCGTTGGGGTGCGCCTCGGGTCCACGACGTAGAGACGGGCACCGCGGTGGAGCGCCTTCAGCACGTGATGGAAGAAGATCGGGTGCGCCTCACGCGCGTTCGATCCCCACAGCACGATCACGTCGGTGTTCTCCACCTCCGCATAGGAGGAGGTGCCACCGCTTGCCCCGAACGCTGTGATCAGACCGATCACGGAGGGAGCGTGTCAAGTTCGGTTGCAGGAGTCGACGTTGTTGGTGCCGAGCGCCGAGCGGGCGAACTTCCCGGTGAGGTAGTTCACCTCGTTGGTCGCCTTCGAGCACGAGAACACTCCGACGTTGCGCGTCGGGTCTGCGCCCGGGGCGTCGAGCACGCGGCGGAACCCGAGGGCCGCCCGGGCAATGGCCTCGTCCCACGTTGCGGGGCGGAGCACACCGTTGTCGCGCACGAGCGGTGTGGTGAGCCTGGGGTAGTTCTCGGTGCGGTCGCGGCGTGCCATGATCCGTGTGTTCCCGGCGCCGTCAGGCCGGGAACGCCCCCAGCATCCGGGCCGCAGAGAGGGTGTTCTCGAGCAGGCAGGCGATGGTCATCGGGCCGGTTCCGCCGGGCATCGGGGTGATCGCCCCGGCTACGGACTGCACGGCATGGAAGTCAACATCGCCCACGATGCCGGCCTCGGTGCGCGAGATGCCGACGTCGATGACGGCTGCCCCGGGCTGCACGTGTGCGGCCGTGATCATGCGTGCCGAACCGGCGGCCGCCACGATGATGTCGGCCTCCCGGCAGACGCTGATGAGATCAGGAGTGCGGGAGTGGGCGAGGGTCACGGTGGCGTCCACACCCTTGCGGCCGAGCAGGAGCACCATCGGCAGCCCCACGAGCGTGGAACGGCCGATGACGACTGCTCGCTTGCCGTTTGTCTCCACGCCGTAGCGCTCGAGCAGGCGCATCACGCCGAGTGGGGTGCAGCCGATGTGGCCGGCCTGCCCGCGCACGAGACGCCCCATCGAGCGCTCGGTGAGACCGTCGACGTCCTTCTCCGGTGGGATAAGCGCAAGGACGGGTTCGGGGTCGAGGCCGTCCGGCAGCGGCAGTTGGCAGAGGATGCCGTGCACGTCCTGGTCAGCGGCGAGTGCTGCCACAGCGTCCTCGACCTGGCTTTGAGTGGCCGTTGCCGGCAGCACGACACCGCGGGACACCATGCCGGCCTCGGTGGCTTTCTTGTGCTTGTTGCGCACGTAGATCTGGCTCGGGCCGTCGTCGCCGACCAGCACGGTGGCAAGGCACACCGCCGGCGAGCCGGCCGCCTCGATGGTGTGCCGGAGCCCGGCCACGATCTCGTCACGGAGGCGGTTTCCGTCCATGAGCACCGCACCGCCGGGCGTGCGGTCGACCGGGAGGGACGCGACCGGGGTACCGACCCGCTCCGGGGAACCTGAACTCATGTGCACAGTGTGCCGTAACGAGCAAGCGCATCCCTCCCCGGATCGGGACAGTCGCGGCGACTGCCCGGACCCCGGGATGGGCGAGACTTACACGGTGACCATGCCGACGGACCTCGAGATCGCCCGGACGGCCCGGCTCGCGCCGCTCTCCGAGGTAGCGAAGTCCATGGGGCTGCCCGAGCACCTCCTCGAGCTGCGCGGCGACCACGTCGCGAAGATCCGTCTCGGCGCGATCGACGAACTCGCCGACCGGCCGAGGGCGAAGTACGTACTCGTCACGGCCGTCACGCCCACACCGCTCGGTGAGGGCAAGACCACCACGGCGGTGGGTCTCGGTCAGGCCATGCGCCACATCGGCAAGCGCGCCACGCTCACGCTGCGCCAGCCTTCGATGGGCCCCACCTTCGGGATCAAGGGCGGGGCGGCCGGTGGCGGCTACAGCCAGGTGGTGCCGATGGAGTCGCTCAACCTGCACCTCACGGGCGACTTCCACGCGGTCACCTCCGCCCACAACCTGCTCGCCGCAATGCTCGACAACCACCTGTACCACGGCAACGAACTCGGCCTCGATCTCGACAACATCACGTGGCGCCGTGTGCTCGACGTGAACGACCGTGCGCTGCGGAATATCACGATCGGCCAGGGTTCCCCCCAGGACGGCGTCGTGCGCCAGAGCGGTTTCGACATCACCGCTGCATCCGAGGTGATGGCCATCCTCGCGCTCGCTACCTCGGTGCAGGACCTGCGTTCTCGGCTCGGCCGGATCGTGGTGGGTTACACGCCGGACGGCGCCCCGGTTACGGCTGAACAGCTGCACGGCGCTGGCTCGATGGCGGTCATCATGAAAGACGCCCTCGCGCCGAACCTGCTGCAGACCATCGAGAACACCCCGGTGATCGTGCACGCCGGACCGTTCGGCAACATCGCCACCGGGAACTCCTCGATCATCGCGGACCTCATCGGTATCCGCACCGGTGACTACCTGATCACCGAGGCGGGCTTCGGGGCGGACATGGGTGCCGAGCGCTTCTTCAACATCAAGTGCCGGGTGTCCGGTCTGCAGCCGGACGCTGCTGTGCTCGTGGCAACCGTGCGCGCGCTCAAGGTGCACTCAGGAAGGTTCCGGGTGGTTGCGGGGCGGCCACTGCCACCCGAACTGCTCGCCGAGAATCCCGACGACGTCCGCGCGGGCGCGGCCAACCTCCTCAAGCAGATCGAGAACGTGAGGCTGCACGGGGTGTCGCCCGTGGTCGCCATCAACGCGTTCCCCGGCGATCACGCCAGTGAGCATCAGGTGATTCGCGAGATCGCGGAGTCGGCGGGCACGCGCGTGGCGGTCACCACGCACTTCGCCGACGGCGGGCGCGGTGCCGTCGGGCTCGCTCGCGCGGTCGAGGAGGCGTGCAACGAGCCGACCGACTTCCGCCTGCTCTATCCGGACGAGTTCACGCTGCGCCAGAAGATCGAGCGTGTCGCCACTGCCGTCTACGGGGCCGGTGCGGTGGACTACTCGCCGCTGGCGAACGAGCAACTGGACAACTACGAGCGAAATGGGTTCGGCCGCCTGCCGGTGTGCATCGCCAAGACACACCTGTCGATCTCCGGCAACCCGGCGCTGCTCGGTGCCCCGACCGGTCACACGCTCGGCGTGCGGGAGGTACGGGCCTCGGTGGGGGCAGGCTTCGTCTATCCCGTCTGCGGGGAGATGCGCACGATGCCCGGGCTCGGGCGACAGCCGGCCGCGGCGATCATTGATCTTCTCGAGAACGGCGACATCGTCAACCTGTCCTGACCTCGTTGCTCAGGGGACCGGCAGCGTGATCGTGAAGCGGCAACCAGCCCCTGGTGAGGTGTTGAGGGTGATAGTCCCGTGGTGGGCCTCCACGATGGATTTCGCGATCGACAGGCCGAGCCCCGACCCGCCGCTGTGGCGCGAGCGTGAGGGATCCCCGCGGTAGAAGCGTTCGAAGGCGTGGCCCGCTTCGTCGGCCGTCATACCGTCACCGTGGTCGACCACCTCGACGGTCGCGGTGGACCCTGTCCGCCGTGCGGACAGAGCGATGCCTACCGTGCCGGGGGTGTGCACGAGTGCGTTGTGCACCAGTACGCCGACCACCTGTCGCAGTCGGTGGTCGTCTCCGGTCACCACCAGCTCGCCGGGTGCGGGCGCGTCGAGGAGTACCGAACGTGTCGGCTGCATCGCAAGCGCGTCGGCGGCTGCATCGTTGAGCACCTGGCCGAGGTCCACGGGCTCCTGCGCGAGCGGTCGCTTCTGGTCGAGGTTCGCGAGCAGCAGGAGGTCCTCTACGAGCGTGCCCATGCGACCCGCCTCCTGCCCGACGCGCCGCATCGCATCATCGAGGCGGTCCGACTCGGACAGACCGCCCTGTTGGTAGAGGTCCACGTACCCGCGGATGGACGTGATGGGCGTGCGCAGCTCGTGCGAGGCGTCCGCCACGAACCGGCGCAAACGGTCCTCCGCACCCTGACGCTCGTTGAGCATCACGTTGAATGCGTGGCCGAGTCGTCCGGTCTCCGTGCGGGTGTCGTCGAACCCCACCCGGTGACCCCGTTCGCCGGCCGTCACTGCGTCGGCCGCGAGGGTCATCTCCTTGATGGGCCGCAGTCCGAGCCGCACGAACCACCACGCAACGAGCGCGCTCATGGCGAGCAGCACGAGCGCTGCGACACCGAAGGCGACGAGCAGTCGGTTGATCGCTGCCTCGGTGCGCGTGAGGGGGAGCGCAACGATTACCCACGAACCGTTCTGGCGGGGCACCACGGCCACACGGAACCGGTTCGACGAGGAAACACCGCGAACCGTGATGAGTACTCGCTCCGAGGTGCTTGCACGCGCCCGGATGTCAGCGAGAGAGATGCGGGGCGTGTCGGACAGCAGCCCACTCGTGATGATCGGACGGAGCACCCCCGCCGGGGTGAGTCGCGCGGCGTACATCTCCGAGAACGGGGAGTCCGCCGGGGCATCCTCGATGTCGGACACGATGTCGGACTCGTTGGCGGGCCGGCCGGGACGGATCGGCCTCCCGTCGGCGCCGGTCCCGCTTCCCGGTCGCGGGCGGACGTTGAGCGCACCGACCGTTCCGTCGGTCACCAGCCCGAGTTGGCGGTCGACCTGGCGGAGGAGGTATCGCTGCTGCGAGGAGATCACGAACCAGGCCGCAACGCCGAACGCCACGAAGATCGCGACGAGTCCGATGAGCAGGCGCGAGCGGAGGCTCATCCCTCGTCACGCAGGCAGTAGCCAACGCCGCGGATGGTGTGGATGAGCTTGGGCTCCACGAAGTCGACCTTGCGTCGGAGGTAGCTCATGAACGTCTCGATGACGGAGGACTCGCCGCCGAAGTCGTAGTCCCAGACGTGGTCGAGGATCTGGGCGCGGGTGAGCACACGGCCGGTGTTCGTGAGGAGATAGCGCAGCAGCTTGAACTCGGTGGCGGACAGCTTGACGGCCTGGCCGGCGCGTGTCACCCGGTGTGCGTCGTCGTCAAGCTCGAGGTCGGCGCAGCGCAGCGTCTTCGGTCCGGTACCCATCCCGGCTCGTCGCAGGGCGAGCTGGACGCGGGCAACGAGTTCGGCAACGGCGAAGGGTTTCACCATGTAGTCGTCGCCCCCGATGGTGAGCCCCTGCACACGGTCATCGGTGGAATCGCGCGCGCTCAGGAAAATCACCGGCATGAGTTGACCGGAGTCGCGGAGCCTTCGGAGCACGTCGAAACCGTTGAGATCGGCAAGCATGACGTCGAGGACAATGACGTCCGGCTGGAACGACGTGGCTGCCGCGATGGCATCCCGGCCCGTCGCAGCGCACTGCGTCTGCATCCCGACGAGCCGGAGTGCCGATTCGACGAGGAAGGAGATGTTCTCCTCGTCGTCCACCACGAGGATGCGGGGGGCACGGTCGCTCATTCGGTTGCCATTGTCGCTCACACAGCCCAGTGTCCGCCGCTTGGCTGGCAGCGGGCCGGGGGTTTCCTGTGGGTTTGCTGTGACTTCCGGCGTTCACCACTGGCAGTGTTCGGGCTGCTCAGCGGCACCTTCCGGCGGCCCGGTGGTGGGCCGGTAGCCTCGCGGCGTGCTGCAGCGAATGTCGACCCTCTTCCTCCGGACCCTTCGAGAGGACCCGTCGGACGCCGAGGTGCCGAGCCACCGCCTGCTCGTCCGCGGCGGGTACATCCGGCGTGCCGCACCCGGTGGGTTCACCTGGCTGCCGCTCGGGTGGTCCGTGTACCGCAACGTCGAGAACATCGTCCGCGAGGAGATGGACCGCGCCGGTTTCCAAGAGGTGCACTTCCCGGCACTGCTGCCGCGTGAGCCGTACGAGGCCACCGGCCGCTGGGCGGACTACGGCGACAACCTCTTCCGGCTGAAGGACCGCCGGGGTAACGACTTCCTGCTCGCGCCCACGCACGAGGAGATGTTCACGCTGCTCGTGAAGGACCTGTACTCGTCGTACAAGGACCTGCCGCTGTCGATCTACCAGATCCAGACGAAGTACCGGGACGAGGCGCGGCCGCGTGCCGGCCTGCTGCGCGGTCGCGAGTTCTCGATGAAGGACTCGTACTCGTTCGACATTGATCAGGAAGGCCTGCAGCGCAGTTACGACGCGCACCGTGAGGCGTACCAGCGGACCTTCGACCGTCTCGGTCTCCCCTACGTGATCGTCTCGGCGGTCTCCGGCGCCATGGGGGGTTCGGCCTCCGAGGAGTTCCTCGCGCCGCTCGAGGTCGGCGAGGACACCTTCGTGCGGTGCTCGGACATGGTGTGCGGCTACGCAGCGAACACCGAGGCAGTGCAGGTTCGTGCCCCCGGGGTCGCATCGACCGATGGTGTCCCGAACGCTCACGTGGAGGACACCCCGAACACGCCGAGCATCACAGCGCTGGTGTCGCTGCTGAACCACGAGCCGGGCCTGCGACGTTCGGATCGTGACTGGGTGGCCGGCGACACGCTGAAGAACGTGATCGTGAGGCTCCGCTACCCGGATGGCACCACCCAGGCGCTCGCCGTGGGCCTCCCCGGTGACCGGGAGGTGGACATGAAGCGCCTCGAGGCACAGGTATCACCGGCCGAGGTGGAGCCCTTCGGCGACGAGGACTTCGCGAAGCATCCGTCCCTCGTGAAGGGGTACATCGGGCCGGGCGTGCTCGGCGTCCACGGCACGAGCGGCGTGCGCTACCTCGTCGACCCGCGCGTAGCCGCCGGTTCGCGCTGGGTCACCGGTGCGAACGAGCACGGCAAGCACATCGTGGACCTCGTGTGCGGTCGGGACTTCACCCCGGACGGCAACATCGAGGCAGCCGAGGTGCATGCAGGGGATCCGTGCCCGCAGTGCGGCTCGGCTCTCGAGATCGCCCGCGGCATCGAGATCGGTCACATCTTCCAACTCGGCCGCAAGTACGCCGAGGCACTCGGTCTCAGCGTGCTCGACCAGAACGGCAAGCAGGTGGTCGTCACCATGGGCTCGTACGGCATCGGCGTCTCGCGCGCCGTGGCCGCGATCGCCGAGACGTGCTACGACGACAAGGGCCTGTGCTGGCCACGCGAGGTTGCGCCGGCCGATGTGCACGTCGTGATCGCCGGCAAGGACGAGGCACTGATCGCCGCGGCCGAGAGCCTGTGCGCGAACCTGCACAACGAAGGGGTGCGGGTGCTGCTCGACGACCGTGCAGGGGTGTCGCCGGGCGTGAAGTTCAACGATGCCGAACTGATCGGCGTGCCCACGATCGTGGTGGTGGGCCGTGGTGTCGCCACCGGCACCGTTGAGGTGAAGGACCGCAAGACCGGTGTGAAGCAGGACGTGAGCCTCGCCGGAGCAGTACCGCACCTCGTCGCGCTCTGCCGATAGGCCCCCAACGGGGGAAGCAGAGTCAGTACGTCGGTTTCGGGTTCTTCGGGCCGGCAGCCGTGTGGCTGGTGCCAGGGGGGTCAACCGCCCACGTGGGCACCTCGCCCCAGCCCTCGCCGTAGACCAGCTCGCCGATCGGCCGACGCCGCACCGGGCCGTGGTGGCCGACTGGCCTGCCGAGTGTGATGGTGGCGGCGACGAACACGTTGTCGGGGATGTCGAGCAGGCTGCGCAACTCGCTCTCCACGAAGGCCTGGAACCCGGTGAGCACCCCGCCGTAGCCGAGTGCCCGTGCCGCGAGAAGGATGTTCTGGCAGGCCGGATAGACAGAGCTGCCCTCGAACGAACTCGGTTCGCGGTATCGAATGAGGCATGGCAGCACGAGTGCCGGTACCCGGTCGAAGTGGTCCACGTAGTCCTGCATCGCGGCCGCCATGCGCGCCTTCGGTGAGTTCTCCACGAGCCCGGATCCGGTTTGGTAACCGTCGTTGTCCTGCTTGCGCTTCCACAGGTCACGGGCAGCACCCGCAATGAGTTCCTTGGCGGCGTGTGCCTTCGGGCCGTCGGTAAGCGTGATGAACCGGAACTGCTGGCGGTTCGAGCCGGTTGGTGCCCGGGTGGCGGCGAAGAGGATCGCTCTCAGGACCTCGGCGGGTACCGGCTCGTCGTGATAGCGGCGGATGGCGCGGGTGGTGTTCAGTCCCTCGAGCAGCCCCACGGTGTCCGCGGGAAGTGGGGCACTGGCGAGGTGATTCGCCGGGACGTGCGGCTCGCCGCTCTGGTTTCCGGTCATGGATGGTTCCCCGTCATGGATGGCTCCCGGTCATGGATGGTGTCCCCGCCGGCGGTGATGCGGGCCCGGCCCGGGCATGCGAATAGGTGTCAGTCAAGCACCCCGACGCTTGCTGCAGCGCTATGGATTACACCGCGTTGTCCCCCTCGGAGGCGATCTCCCGAAGCCGGGCCACGACCCGAGCACGCCGGTAGCGCTCCGCCCGGGGTGTCCGTGACCGTTGCGCGGCGAGGTCGTTGATCGAGCGCCCGCTCGCAAGTGCAACCGCGAGGCGCAGGTCGTCCTGCTCCATGCCGGCATCGGCAGCGGCCCGCAGCAGCGCAACCACCTCGGCGAAGGAGCCCAGTGTTTCCTCGAACCGGAACTCGTCGCGCTCGTCGTTGCCGGAGCGGATCTCCTCGTCGATCGGGGTGGTTGCCACCCGTCGTAACCGGGCTGGCCGCACGAATGTCTGGTACTCGATGTCGCGCAGCAGGTTGGCGGCCACCCGGCTGGGTCGACGCTCGATCGGGTAGCAACGGATCACGATCCAGGCGTTCGCAAGGAGTTCGTCGTACATCTCGGGGGTGAGCCGGCGGTCGTCCCGACTCCGCCTCCGGGCGATCGCGAGCAGGCCAGGCAGGAGCCGCTGCAGCACCACCCGGGCGGCCTGGGGGTCCGTACCAGCCTGAATCACGAGGGTCGCGAGACGGCGGTCGAGCCGGTCGAGGTCCTCTGCAGTGTCCTGGTGTTCGGCCGGGCTGGTTCCTGCCGCGTTGCGGGGCCCACACCGAAGCGCACCCGGGTACGGCCGGTATCCGGTGGACGCCAGCATCGCTTCGAGGTCGGCGGGCTGGGCCGTCCGCACCAGCGAGGCCCAGTCGTCGAGCAGGTCCTGGCCGAGACGCTTGCTGGCCGGTCGGTTGGGGGAGGCAATGATGCGCATCGGGGCATCGTCCGCACGCCCATCACCGCCACGTTCACCGGCAACCTCACCGGGTTGTTCACCACTTCGGCCGCCTTCGTGGCAGCATGAGCGGCC
The DNA here is from genome assembly GCA_009701715.1 of Actinomycetota bacterium. GTDB lineage: Bacteria > Actinomycetota > Acidimicrobiia > Acidimicrobiales > Ilumatobacteraceae > WLJO01. The sequence continues at coordinate 78,394 of WLJO01000006.1, read as the reverse complement.
ATGAGTCGCATTGTCACCGTCGGTGCTGCCCAACTGGGTCCGATCCAACGAGAGCACACCCGCACTGAGGTGGTGGAGCGCCTGCTGGTACTGCTCCGCCAGGCCGCCCAGCAGGGCTGCGACCTCGTGGTGTTCCCCGAACTCGCGCTCACCACGTTCTTCCCCCGGTGGTTCGTGCAGGACATCACTGAGTACGACCACTACTACGAGCGCTCCATGCCCAATGCGGCAACACAGCCGCTGTTCGACGAGGCCAAGCGCCTCGGCATCGGCTTCTGCCTCGGGTACGCACTGCTCGCCGAGGACGGCAGGCGGTGGAACGTCCAGACCCTGGTGGACAAAGACGGCAGCATCGTCGCCACATTCAAGAAGGTGCACATCCCCGGCCACGAGCACCACGAGCCGGACCGCCCCTTCCAGCACGCCGAGCGCTACTACTTCGAGCCGAGCCCGGACGGGTTCGGTGTGTGGCGGGCCTTCGGCGGCCTGTTCGGCATGATGATCTGCAACGACCGGCGCTGGCCGGAGAGCTACCGCGAGATGGGCCTGCAGGGTGTGGAGATGATCCTCTGCGGTTACAACACGCCGATCCACTACGTCCCGGACCCGAGCCAGGACATCCTGCAGGGCTTCCACAACTCTCTCGTGATGCAGTCAGGCGCTTACCAGAACGGCACGTGGGTCGTGGGAGTCGCGAAGGGTGGGGTGGAGGAGGGCGTGGACTCCCTCGGCCAGTCGGTCATCGTGGCGCCGAGCGGTCAGGTGGTGGCCCAGGCGTACACAACCGACGACGAACTCATCGTCGCCCGGTGCGACCTCGACTGGTGTTACCGGTACAAGAACACCCTGTTCGACTTCAATCGCTATCGGCGTCCCGAGGTGTATCAGCGCATTACCGGCCAGCGCGGTGCCGTCCTGCCGGACTGATCCCTCGTCGCCCGGGGCGCGGGATGACGGGTATTGCCCTGTGCTTTGACAGAATGTCTACGTGGTCGAGTCGATCGGTTTTGTCGTCAATGGTGTACCCGTACAGGTGCGCGGCGACCATCCACACCTGCTGTCGGCCCTCCGGGACGAGTTGAACATCACCTCCCCGAAGGATGGCTGCTCGCCGACCGGCCAGTGCGGTTGCTGCACCGTCCATGTTGACGGCAAGGCAGTCGTCGCCTGCCAGCAGCCGCTCGCCAAGGTTGTTGGCAAGTCGGTGCTCACGCTCGAGGGTGTCGACGAGTCCGAGCGGGAGACATACGCCAACGCGTTCGCGGCGTGCGGCGGCCTGCAGTGCGGCTTCTGCATCCCGGGGATCGTGATGCGCGCGAAGGCCCAGGTGGACAAGAAGGGCGCCGACCTCGATCGCTCGGACATGGCACGGCACCTCGGCGCACACCTGTGTCGCTGCACCGGATACGTGAAGGTGCTCGACGCCATCGAGTGCGTGGCCAAGGGAACGGTCTGCGCACCGGAGGTCCCCGGCGGAATTGGGTCGAGCGGGGTTCGCTACGAGGCCAAGGAGCTCACACTCGGGGATCGCGGCTACGTCGACGACCTCCGCGTGGACGGCATGTTGCACGCAGCGCTGCACCTCACGGCCCACAGCCGTGCGGACGTCCTGCGCATCGACACGGTCGCGGCACAGGCCGCTCCCGGCGTCCACGCCGTCTACACCGCCGCTGACATCCCGGGCGAACTGCGCGTCGGCATTATCTACAAGGACTGGCCGATCCTCATACCCGAGGGTGGTCGCACGAGCTATGCCGGCGACGTGCTCGCCATCGTTGTGGCGGAAACACGCGAGCAGGCACGTGCTGCAGCCAACCTCGTAAGCGTGGAGTACCTCGTGCACCCGCCCATCACCGACCCCGATGCCGCTGTCGCCTCCACGCTCGCGAAGGACATTGCGGTGTGGGGCACGGACTCGAACGTGCTGAGTGTCAGCGAGTACCGGCGGGGTGATGTGGATGCAGCATTCGCGTCCGCTTCCCACCTCGTGCGCGAGACCTTCCACACGCAGCGGATCGAGCATGCGTTCCTCGAGCCCGAGTCCACGCTCGCCGTTCCCGATACCGCGAACGGTTCCCTGCACGTGTATTCCGGGGGCCAGGGGATCTGGGACGACCGCAACGACATCGCATCCGTGCTCGGCCTGCCGCGGGAGAGCGTCACCGTGGAACTCGTCACGAACGGTGGCGCGTTCGGTGGCAAGGAGGACATGTCGAACCAGGCGCAGACAGCGCTCGCTGCATGGCTCCTGCAGCGGCCGGTGAAGTGCACGCTGTCACGCGACGAGTCGTTCCGCATCCACGCGAAGCGCCACCCGATCCGGATGGACTACGAGGCTGCCTGCGACGCCGATGGGGTGCTCACGGCGCTGAGGGTGCGGGCCATCGGTGATTCGGGCGCATACGCGAGCGTCGGCATGAAGGTGCTCGAGCGGATGGCCGGGCATGCGAGTGGTCCGTACCGGCTTGCGGCCATCAATGTGAGCGCGATTGCGGCACGGACCAACAACCCGGTGTGCGGCGCGTTCCGGGGCTTCGGCGCGAACCAGGCGCAGTTCGCGATGGAGGGGGTCATGGACCGCCTTGCCGCAAAGGTTGGCATCAGCGGGTGGGAGATGCGCAAGCGCAACGTCATCCGTCCCGGCGAGATCTGGGGCCCCGGCCAGCGGATGGACGCCGGCTGCCTCGGCGCGGAGGAATGCCTCGACACCATCCGGCCCGCGTACGACGCAGCGGTTGCTGCCGGCAAGGCCGTCGGTCTCGGTCTCGGCCTGAAGAACTCTGGGCTCGGCAACGGGTTCAAGGAGTGGACCGGTGCCGCGGTGCGCTTCAACTCGCACGACGGCACGGTGGAGGTGCGCCACGGCTGGACGGAGATGGGGCAGGGCATCAACACCGTCGCGATGCAGGTTGCGGTGGAGGAACTCGGCATTGATCCGTCTCGCGTGCGCGTGTACATCGACACCACGCGGGAACTTGGCATCGGGCAGACCACCGGATCACGCGGCACGCTCATGGGAGCGGGTGCGGTGAAGAGCGCGTGCGAGGCCGCACGGGCCGACGGATGCCAACCCGATATTGACTACCTCGGTGAGTACGTCGTGGACTGGACGCAGAAGCTCGGCACGGTGGAGAACCCCACCATCCACTCGACGTTCGGCTATGCGGCACAGATGGTGGTGATGGACCGGGACACCGGAGACATCGAGCGTGTGGTCGCGGTGCACGACGTTGGTCGGGCCGTCAACCCAGTGCTGTGCGAGGGTCAGATCGAGGGCAGTGTGCACATGGGCCTCGGCTACGCGCTCACTGAGCAGTTCCCGCACGACCCCGAGACCGGGTTCCCGACGGCGGCCAAGCTGCGGGACCTCGGCATCATCCGTCCCAAGGACATGCCCGACGTCGAGGTGATCCTCGTCGAGTCCCCGCAACCCAATGCCCCATACGGCATCAAGGGTGTCGGCGAGATTGGCCTCGTGCCGACTGCCGGTGCAGTGGCGGCGGCGTTGTACCAACTCGACGGCGAGTGGCGCACGGTACTGCCGATGCGTCCGCGCAGCGGGTCGGACGACTGAGCAGTCGATGAGTGCCGTCACACCGGGTCTGGTCTGCAGTCACCATCATCTCTACTCGGCGCTCGCCCGCGGCATGCCGGCCCCGCCGAAGCAGCCCACAAACTTCCAGGAGATACTCGACCAGGTCTGGTGGCGTCTCGACACGGCACTGGACCTCGAGATGCTCCGCTGGTCTGCACTGCTCGGTGCGGCAGAGGCGCTCATGTGCGGAACCACGGCCATCGTGGACCATCACGAGTCGCCGAACGCCATTGAGGGGTCGCTCTCAGTCATCGCCGATGCGTGTGCCGAGGTGGGCGTGAAGGCAGTGTGCGCGTACGGCGTCACCGATCGCCACGGTGCGGACGGCGCTCGTCGCGGGCTCGCGGAGAACGAACGTTTCGTGCGTGCTGGCGGCCGTGGAATGGTCGGCGTGCACGCGGCGTTCACCTGCACCGACAGCACACTGCGCGCCGCCGCCGGTCTGGCACAGGATCTCGGTGTTGGCGTGCACATCCACGTCGCCGAGGGCCCGGTCGACGTGAGCGCCGGAGCGCGGCTCGAGTCGCTTGCCGCCGACAACTGGCTCATCGTGCACTGCGTGAACCTTGACCGTGAACTGCGCGGAACCATTGCCCACAACCCGCGCAGCAACATGAACAACGCCGTGGGGTACGCAGCACCGGCACGGCGGTTCCCGGGCCAGCGCGTGGTGCTCGGCACCGATGGCATCGGCGCAGACATGCTCGAGGAGATGCGCCTCGCGTACGTGGCCCACCGTGCAGACGACGTGCTCGCCTCGCCGGACACCGCGTGGTCGTGGCTCGAGAACGGCTACGCGCTCGTGCCCGAGGCGCGGGGCGACCGTGTCAACTGGAACTACAACCACGCGGACTCGGCGTGGCACGTGGCGTTCACACCGGGGATGCGCGTGCTCGACGTCGTGGGTGCTGATGGTGAGGTGCTGCTGCGCGAAGGAAGGCCGACACGCGTGGACATCGACGAGGTCCGCGCGAAGGCCGCAGAGCAGGCAGTCCGCCTCTTCCGCCTTCTCTAGGAAAGGCGCGCAGTGGGTGCTCGCCGCCCATCAGCGTGAGCGGAGACGCCGCACGATCTCGTCCAGATCAGCCCGTGCCTCGCCAGCCCGATTCATCCAGGTGCAGCGTCCTCGCGAACTGATGCAGCACGGTGCGGTGACGAGCAGGTAACGCAAGCACCACAAAGCGCGCTTGGTGACGAGCAACGGCCCGGGCTGGGGAAGCCCGTGACGTTCGCGGATACGGGTGACGGAACCCCGCAGGAGGCGCCCCCGACGAAATGCGGCGACCGGTGTGGACCTGAGCCGGACGGACACCAGCGCATGGGGAAGGTGCACGATTCGGTAGCCATTGACGGCCAGTCGGACGCCGAGTTCGGAGTCCTCTGCCGCGCTGAAGTTTGGGTCGAAGCCCCCGACGGTGACATACACGTCCCGTCGGATCCCGAACGCGCCGCCGGGGATACCAGGAACGCCGCACACCAGGTGTTCGCCGAGGAACTGGGGGTGCGTGAGGTGCAGAAGGTGTGGGTTGAGGGACCAGTACTCGAGCGCTGTCGTCACAACTGACTCGTGCTCGAGGGCACCGTGGATCGCGGTGAGCCAACCCGGCTGCACGACATCGTCGGCGTCGCAGAACGCAAGCAGAGGTGCACTGGCCTGCTCCGCGCCGGTGTTACGGGCCGCGCCACCGCTGCGCGGCAGATGGGAGCCGTCCACGAGGCGAGTGCGCGGGTCCTGCGCGGCATGCGCCCGCACCACGGTGGTCGTCGCGTCGGTGCTCCCGTTGTCGACCACGATCACCTCGAATTCGCCGCCGAAACGCTGCGCGGAGAGCGCTTCCAACTGTTCGCCGATCGTGGTGGCCCCGTTGAGAACCGGAATGATCACGCTGATGTCCATGGTGCTACCTCGGCTCCGCGCTGGCCGGATCGAGGGGCCACGGATGCTTCGGATACCTGCCGGCCATGTCCTTGCGCACTTCGCTCCACGAGCCGGACCAGAAGCCGGGCAGGTCACGCGTGATCTGGATCGGGCGATCGGCCGGCGACAGCAGTTCGACGATCACGGGCTGGCCCGCCACCGTGGGATGAACCTTGGTGCCATAGAGATTCTGCGGCCGCGCCGAGATCATCGGTCCGTCGTCGGTGTAGTTGACGGTGACGGAGCGGCCGCTGGCGAGTGTGATGACTGGGGGTGCAAGTTCGTCGAGGCGGTACCCGACGCTCGGGTCCAGCGTGGCGCGCAGCACGGTAGTGAGGTTGAGCGAACGCACCCCTGCCCAACTCGTGATCCCGTGTAGGGCAGGCGCGAGCCAGTCCTCCAGCGTGCTGAGCAACACAGCGTCGGTCCAGTCGGGCCACGGTTCGCCACGGGTGCGGTGCAGGAAAGTGACGCGTGCCCGCAGGGCCTGTGTCGCATCCGTCCAGTTGAGGGTCTGCAGGCGGTCCTGCCGCACGCGCTCCACCAGGGCAGCGACGGTGTCGGGCCCGGCGTTCGGTCGACTGCTGCGCTCCGCGAGCACGAGGCCCCCGAGGCGCTCCTCCTCGCGGAGAACGAGCTCGTTGCGACCGCGGTCCCAAGCGAGGGACTCGCGGTGCTCGATGTCGTGGGCAAAGCGCTCGATGACGTCCTCGACGGACAGCGCGGCGGCGATCCGCACCCTGGCGCGTTGCCGATCGCCATCGAGGTCCGCGACGATGCAGAAACGTTCCTCGGCGAGGTGGTCACCCTTGGGCACGGTTGCGGCAGTGCCCGAGCGCAACTGAAAGTTTCCCGCTGTGCCGCGGCGCACTGCGAGACGGTCCGGGTACGCGAGCGCAAGGTCCCGGCCGGCCTCGGACGCGTCGATGCCGCGCTCGAGTGAGATCCCGGCACGGCGGGCAATGTCGCGCCAGCGCTGGCGTGCCCCGCCGAGCGCACGCCCGTCTGCGGCCGGGTGGCGGCGCGACGGATTGTCGAGCAGTTCGAGGCGCAGACCGAGATCGGTGGGCACCTCGTCGGGGCGCCCGCGCAGCACATCCCGGTCCTCGAGCAGCGCACCGATCGCAGCAGCAGTGGGTGTGCCGGCCTCGATCACCATGCGGGCGAGACGCGGGTGCAGCGGGAGCGAGTTGATGCGGCGACCGAGATCCGTGAGGCGACCGCCCGTGTCCAGCGCGCCGAGCATCGTGAGCAGCGATCGCCCCTCGTTGTAGGCGCGGAGCGGTGGGGTGTCCAGCCACTGCAGCCCCGACGGGTCGGCGGTTCCCCAGGCAGCGAGTTCCAGAGCCAGCCCGCAGAGGTCCACCTGGGTGATCTCCGGCTCGAGGTAGGCGCGACGGGTTCCCTGCTCAAGCTTGGACCACAGCCGGTACGCCACACCCGGCCACTGGCGCCCGGCACGACCGGATCGCTGGTCCGCCGAGGAGCGGCTCGCGGCGACGGTTCGCAGCCTCGTCATGCCGGTGCGGACGTCGTAGCGCGGGACGCGGGCCAGACCTGCATCGATCACGACGCGGACACCCTCGACAGTGAGCGAGCTCTCGGCGATATCGGTGGCGAGCACCACGCGTCGCCGGCCGCTCGGTGACGGGTACAGGGCCGCATCCTGCTCGGCTGCCGGCAGCATGCCGTACAGCGGTCGGACATCAATCGGTTCGTCGCGCAGGGCGCCGCCGAGCAACTCGGCCACCCGATTGATCTCACCGGCCCCCGGCAGGAAGACGAGGAGGTCACCGTCATGGGTCCGCTTCGCCCGCATGACGGCGTTCGCCACGGCCTCCTCGAGGCGCTGAGACTTCGTCATCGGCAGGTACTGGATGTCGACGGGGTAGGGCTGACCTGACGCATCGAGGCGAGGGCACGGTGAACCGGGTGTGCCGAGCAGTTCCGCGAAGCGGTCGGCCTGCACCGTGGCGGACATGGCGAGGATGCGCAGGTCCGGCCGCAGCGAGCCGCGCACGTCGAGCGTGAGCGCGAGACCGAGGTCGGTCTGCAGGTTGCGCTCGTGAACCTCGTCGAAGACGATGAGCGCAGTGCCCTCGATCGACGGGTCGTTCTGCAGCCTCCGGGTGAGCACGCCCTCGGTGACCACCTCGATCCGGGTTGCCGGCGACACGCGCCGCTCGTCCCGTGTGGTGAAGCCGACGGTCATGCCGACGTCCTCGCCGAGCAGGTCCGCCATTCGCCTTGCAGCCGCTCGGGTGGCGAGACGACGTGGTTCCAGCACGAGGATCCGGCCGAGCAGCCACTCGGACTCCAGGAGGGCAAGCGGCACGATGGTGGTCTTGCCGGAGCCCGGGGGAGCGGTGAGGACCGCTGCACCGGAGTCGCGCAGGGCTGCCTCGAGGTCGGGCAGGATGCCATCTATGGGGAGGCCGGATCGGATCATGTCGTTGTTTTGTCGGGGCGCCTTTGACAAACTGTAAAGATGACTCGGACCCCCGCAGCGCTGTATCTCCAGGACGCCCATCCCATTCGTGAGGGAATGGACATCGTCAAGTATGCAGAAAAGAAGGGCTTCAGCGCCGTCTGGCAGGCGGACAGTCGTCTCGTCCGGGACGCCATCGTGCCGATGGCTGCGTTCGGGGCCGTCACCGACACCATCAAGATCGGCTCGGGGGTGATGGATGTGTGGACCCGCAACCCCGCGCGTCTTGCGTCCACCTTCTCCACACTCGACGACCTCGCGCCCGGGCGCGTCATCTGCGGCCTCGGCGCCTGGTGGGACCCGCTCGCCGCCAAGGTTGGCATCAAGCGTGACCGCCCACTGCGGGTGATGCGCGAAGTGGTCACGACGGTCCGTGCACTCCTGAACAACGAGGAGGTCACCTTCGACGGCGAGTACGTGCACCTCGACGGCGTGGAACTGGACTACGTGTACCAGGAGCGCCGCCCGAAGAACATCCCAATCTACATCGGCGCCACCGGCATGCAGATGATGGAGCTCACCGGTGAGATAGCGGATGGTGCAGTGCTCAACTACCTCGTGTCACCCACCTACAACGTGGATGCCGTCGCTGCCCTCGAGCGGGGCGCCGCAAAGTCGGGCCGCACGCTCGCCGACATCGACCGCCCGCAGCTCATCGTGTGCTCGGTGGACCGTGACCGCAAGAAGGCCCTCGACGGCGCGCGTCTGCTTGTCACGCAGTACCTCGGCCAGCAGCCGCACATCATGAAGGCCAGTGGTGTCAACCAGGATCTCCTCGACGAGATCGGCAAGGTGCTCACGTGGCCCGCAACGCACGACGAGGTGGTAGCGGCGTCGAAGCTGGTTCCCGACGAGGTGGTTCAGATGATCACGGCATCCGGAACCCCCGACGAGGTGCAGGCCAAGGTGGCCGAGTACACGGCAACGGGGTGCACGTGCCCGATCCTGTACCCGATGGAGGGTGACGTACGCCTGATGATCGACGTGTTCGCCACGGCGTAGGGTGCTCACGTGATCGAAGCGCGAGGACTGACGAAGAAGTACGGCGCCCGCGTCGCGGTGGACAACCTGTCGTTCGACGTGCAGCCGGGCGTGGTGACGGGGTTCCTCGGGCCGAACGGCTCGGGCAAGAGCACCACGATGCGCCTGCTGCTCGGCCTCGATCGACCGAATGCCGGTGTGGCAACCTTCGACGGCAAGCCCTACACCTCGTACGCGCAACCGTTGCGCGAGGTCGGGGCGCTGCTCGACGCCGCCTACCTGCACCCCACCCGCAAGGCCCGTGCACACCTGCACGCCGTGGCAGCGTCGAACGGCCTGTCCCCGGGGCGGGTCTCCGAGGTGCTCGCAATGGTGGGCCTCACCGAGGTGGCAGAAAAGCGCACCGGCGGCTTCTCACTCGGCATGAAGCAGCGCCTCGGCATCGCCGCCGCGATGCTCGGCGACCCGCGCACGCTGTTGCTCGACGAACCGGCGAACGGCCTCGATCCCGAAGGGGTGCGCTGGATCCGCGAGTTCCTCAAGCACCTCGCGTCGCAGGGGCGGACCGTTCTTGTCAGCAGCCATCTGCTCTCCGAGGTGGCGCTCATGGCGGATCGCCTCATCGTTATCGGCAAGGGGAGCCTCATCTCGTCCACCACGGTGGACGAGTTCGTCCGGCAGTTCGGCCACTCGTGGGTCCGGGTGAAGAGCCCGAGCATGGCGGCACTCAGCCAGCACCTACAGGCGATGGGTGCCACGCTGCAGTTCGAGGACCCGCTCACGGCGCACGTGTATGGCGCGTCGGCAACCGACATCGGAACGGTCGCCGCATCGAACGGCATCGTGCTCCACCAACTGGCGGACCAGACCGGCTCGCTGGAGGACGCGTACCTCGAGGTCACCAACCAGACCGTCGAGTACCGGGGGGCACCGAAGTGATCGGCGCGATCCGTTCCGAGTGGATCAAGTTCCGCACCGTGCGGGCGAACGTCATCCTCATAGCAATCACCCTCGGGTTGCCGCTGGTGCTCTCGGCCGTGCTCGCGCTCGTGGCGAACAACTCGATGACCGATCCGCGCAACTCCTTCGGCGTAGCGGTCATTGCCCCCTCGATGGTGGCCGTGTACCTCTGCGGTGTCCTCGGTGTGCTGGGGATCGGTCAGGAGTATCGACACAACACCATCCGGGTCACCTTCGCCGCCCAGCCCCGGCGTTCCCGCGTGCTCGCCGCCAAGACCGTCGTGTACGGCACCTTCGGCCTGCTGGTCGGCATCGTCACGCCCATGCTGTGCCTTGTGCTGTCGTCGATCATCATGCGGTCGAGGAACGTGCCCTACGAGGCCGACGGAGCGGCCCTCATCGGTCTGGCTGTCCTGTGCCTACTCACCACGCTGTTCGGATTCGGGCTCGGCAGCGTGATGCGCCAGCCCGCCGGGGCGATCCCGGTGTTCCTGCTCTGGCCCCTGCTCGTCGAGAGCATCGTCGGGGCCATCTTCTCGGCCGTCAACGAGGACCTCATCCGCTGGCTCCCGTTCCGCTCGGGGCAACAGCTCGCCAGTTTCGGCGAGGACTCCATGGGGCCGGGGGTCGGGTTCAGCCGCATCGTGTCCGGCGTGTACTTCGGCTCGTGGACCCTTGCGCTCGTCGTGCTCGGCTGGTGGCTCGTGGAGCGACGCGACGCGTAACAACAGGGTTGCCCGGCGCGGCACAATGGGGCCATGCGCATCACGCTCCCGTCCGGGTCGCCGGCCATTTCCGTCCACCGGTCCACAGCCCGCACCGGCCTGGTGATCGCTCCCGATATCTGGGGAATCCGCCCGCTGTTCGACGACCTAGCGGAGCGCCTCTCCGCGGAATGGGCGATGTCGGTGTGCGTGCCCGAGCCGTTCCCCGGACAGGACCTGCCCCTCGAGATCGATGCCCGGGTTGCCGCGCTGCGGGTTGCCGACGACCGCGACCGTCTGCGTGATCTCGAGGAGGCGGCAGCAGAAACCGGTTGCGACCGCGTCGTGATGATCGGGTTCTGTATGGGCGGGATGTACGCGTTCAAGGCGGCCTCGCTCGGCACCTTCGACCGCATCGTTGCGTTCTACGGGATGATCCGCATGCCGGTGTCGTGGCGCTCGCCCGACCAGCGCGAACCGCTCGACCTCATTGCCTCGGGTCACCCCGAGCGGGTGCTGGCAGTCATCGGCGAGCAGGACCCGTACACGCCCGCCGACGACGTGGTTGCGCTTGAGGCACTCGGGGTGTCCACGCTTCGGTTTCCCGAGGCAGCCCACGGCTTTGTGCACGACTCAACCCGGGATTCGTACCGCGCTGCGGATGCCGCAATCGCCTGGGAAACCGCGCAGGCCTGGGTGCACACACCCTGACCCCCCCGTGCGTTCTCGGTCCCCAACGTGCTCAAAACGAGCGTTTTGGGTACCGAGAAGCGGTGAGAGCGGTGCTGAGGGTCAGCGGGCGCGGAGCGCGAGACGGTCGCGCTGCACGATCTTGTACCGGCGGTCGGTCTGCTCCAGCCACCCGAGCCGGATGAACGACGAGATCGCCTTGTTGACCCTCTCGCGCGACGCCCCCACCATGCCGGCGAGTTCCTCCTGCGTGAGCGGGAGCGTGAACTCGTCGTTGCCGTTGCTCAGTTCGAGCAGGCGCTTGGCCGTACGGCCGGTCACGTCGAGGAACACCGAGTCTGCAAGTGCCTCGTCCATATTGCGGATGCGGCCGGCCAGCAGGCGCACCACGCCCCACAGCAGCGAGGGCCACGACTCGAGGAGGTCCACCACGGGTTCGTAGGGGAGTCGCAGGAGGGTCGACGGCTCGAGCGCGCGGGCGGTTGCCGAGCGCGGGCGGTCGTCGAGCATTCCCATCTCGCCGAACAGGTCCCCGCGGTCCATGAGGGCGAGCACGCTCTCGCGCCCGTCGGTGGAGGTGTTCACCATGGCGATGCGGCCCCGGAGCACGACGAACAGCGAGTCCGGGGAGTCGCCCTCGGTGAACAGCACGTCGTTGCGGCGAAAGCTCACCTCGGTGGCGTGCTGAAGCAGGGCGCTCAGCACCTCGGTGCTGGCGCCCTCAAAGAATTCGGTGTGAGCGAGCAGTTCTTCGTAAGCCACGAACCATTGAGGGTACTACCCGTCACCCGACCGCCGAACATCGGGGGAACCGGTAACCATGTTCAGTGCCGCTACCCTCGGACGATGTGCCGGAAGCCGTGTGGACCATCGTGGTGGCGGGTGGCTCGGGCCAGCGTTTCGGGAAGCCGAAACAGTTCGAGGAACTCGGTGGACGCAGGGTGCTCGACTGGGCAGTCGCTGCTGCTTCGGACGCGTCCGACGGCGTAGTGCTCGTGCTGCCTGCAGCCGACGTTGACCGTTCGAACCCGCTCGAGGTGGCTGGCGGGGCAACGAGGAGCGAGTCCGTTCGCAACGGACTCGCAGCGGTTCCTGAGAACGCCACTGTCGTGTGCGTGCACGATGCCGCCCGGCCCTTTGCATCGAGCCGGGTGTTCGCAGCCGTGATCGGCGCCGTTGCCGGCGGTGCGGATGCCGCAGTGCCCGGCGTGCCGGTCGTCGACACCATCAAGGTGGTTGCGGCTGACGGCACGGTGATGAGTACTCCGGACCGCTCGACGCTCGTGGCTGTTCAGACCCCGCAGGCATTTCGCGCCACTTGCCTGCGCGCAGCGCATGCCGCTGGGGCAGAAGGCACCGATGACGCTGCGCTCGTCGAGCGACTCGGCGGCAGAGTGGTCGTGGTGCCCGGGGAACCCCGCAATCGCAAGATCACCGAACCCAACGACCTCGCATGGGCTCGGTCCGAGGTGGGGCGATGAGCGCGATCCCGCAGGTCCGCGTTGGCCAGGGGTTCGACATACATCGCTTCAGCGACGACCAGTTGCGGCCACTCGTGCTCGGCGGGTGCGTGTTCGAGGGACAGGTGGGCCTGCACGGTCACAGCGACGCGGATGCAGTTGCGCACGCGTGCGCCGACGCGTTGCTCGGCGCCGCCGGTCTCGGCGACATCGGTCAACACTTCCCGGATACCGACCCGAAGTGGGCTGGCGCGGACTCCATCGAGATGTTGCGTCACGTTTCCGGCCTCGTGGCTGCGCAGGGTTGGACGATCGGGAACGTGGACTGCTCGGTGATCTGCGAAACGCCGAGGCTCGCGCCGATGCGTGACGCCATGCAGCAGCGACTGTCGGACGCTGTCGGCGCATCGGTGAGTGTGAAGGGCCGTCGGGCCGAGGGATTGGGCGCGCTCGGGCGCCGCGAGGGCATCGCATGTTTTGCGGTTGCCGTGTTGTTGAAGGGATGACGATGGCCAGCGGACGACGTCCAGGAACGAGTGGTGGGGCAGGGCGCGGTGCGGCCGGCGGTCGCGGCGCGGGGGCCGGCGGAAGTGCGAAGGGCGGTCGCGGCGCTGGCACCGGGCGCAGCAGCGGTAGCGGTAGCAGCGGGCGCAGCAGCAGTGCCCGCAGCAGCGGCGGTCGCCCCGACAGCCGTGAGCGCTTCGGCGGTTCCGGTGGCGGCAAGCGTGGCGTGGGTGGCGGTGCCGGTCGCACCGGTGCCGTTCGACGCGACGGAGCGCCGGCCCCGAAGCCCGAGAAGGACCTCGGTGGCGAACAGGTCGAGGGCCGCCAGGCGGTACGTGAGCTGTTGATCGCCGGCCGGCGCAGGGTGCGCGAACTGTGGATCGCCACCGAGCTGGAGGAGAGCGAGGTGGTCGGCGACATCATCGATATTGCCCACAGCCAGCGGGTGCAGATCACCGACGTGAACCGCAAGCGTCTCGACATGGCGGCGCGCAGCGAGGCACCCCAGGGTGTCATCGCCTGGGCGGCGCCCCTGCCGGAGACACCGTTCGAGGAACTCATCAAGCGCCGTCCCGGCAAGGTGCCGTTCATCGTTGCCGTTGACGGCGTGACCGATCCGGGCAACCTCGGTGCAATCCTTCGCAGTGCCGACGGCGCAGGTGTCTCTGGCGTCGTGCTTCCGAAACACCGCGCTGTGCACGTTACGCCCACAGTGGCCAAGGCGGCGGCGGGTGCGGTGGAGCACGTGCCGATGTCGTTGGTTGCCGGGCTGCCAAACGCGCTGCAGCGCATGCGGGACGCCGGTATCTGGGTGGTTGGGCTCGACGACGGTGGCGACAGAAACCTGTTCGAACTTGGCGATCTTGCTGCCGAGGGTATTTGCCTCGTGCTTGGGGCCGAGGGTGCGGGTCTGTCCCGACTTGTGCGTGAGCGCTGCGACGTGATCGTGCACATCCCGATGCGCGGGAGGCTCTCGTCGCTCAACGTGTCGGCCGCCGCTGCACTCGCGGTGTTCGAGGTGGCCCGCCACCGCTGACGTAGCGGGCTCAAGATGCTGCAGCGCCGCCGACTACCCTCGCACCGTGGCCACAACGCAGCGGGGTGCAGGATTCCGGGTGGGTATCGGACTCCTCGCGCTCGAACTGGTGAATCTGGTTGCCTCGTTGGGGATCCTCGCCGGCTACCGGTTCCCAGGTACCGACTTTGTGGTCCTCATCGTGGTCGACGCCGTCCCGGCCGCTGTGTTCCTTCTGATGTTCGTGGTGGTTGTGCTGCGTGTCCGGAGTGGCCGCAACGTCGCCATCAATCGACTCGCAATCGTGTACTTGGCGTTCGCCACCGTGCAGACGATCGCCAACGTCTTCTACCTCGTGTCGAGCGGCCGACCGTACGGGGAGTCACTTCTGTGGGGCGTCGGTGTACTGGGTGGCGCCTACCTCCAGATAGTCGCGGTGTTCGCGGGGTGGTATTGGCTGCTCGACCACAGCGTTCCCGGCGGGGCATTCGGTTTCCCGGAGGCGGACGTGAATCCGGCCTTCAGTCCGAACCTCGTCGACTACGTATTCATCTCGTTCAACACGAACTCCACCTTCGGTCCCACGGCGGAACTGGTGAAGTCCCGCCACGTGAAACTGCTCATGATGTTGCAGACGTCGTTGTCTCTCACGATCCTGCTGGTTTTCGTCGCTCGGCTCGTTGGTCTCGAACGATAGACGGGCTGCCCGCCGCTCGAGCGCTTGTCGGTAGTCAGCGGTGGCGGCGACTGCCGAACGACGGGCTCTGCACGATCACCACGCCGGCGATCGCGATCGCGCCGCCCAGCAGGGTGAGCCACGACAGGCGCTCGTGCAGGAAGATCGCGCCGAACGAGACTCCCAGCACCGTCGACAGGTACGACACTGCGCTTGCCTGCAGCCCTGAGCCGCGCCGCATCAACTCGGAGAAGAGCACGAACGACAGCGCCAAGCCCATGATCGACAGGTACACGAAGGCAACCGTCGACGTCCACGGGAAGCGCACGTGGGAGAGGTCGTTAGGGATCGAGAGCAGTCCGAGCAGCACGGTGGACGCGAAGAGTTGCATCGCCACCACCATCGTTCGGTCCAGCCGCGCGAGTGGGTAGCGCTTGTACAGCAGGCTTCCGAGCGCGGTCGTGGCCGCTGCCCCCAATCCGTAGAGGATGCCGATCGGGCGCACGTTGCCCTCGATGGCGCGCCAGGCAACGATCACCGTTCCGCACAGGCCGACGGCAAGGCCCGTGATGCTCCGTGCGGTGGCTCGCTCGCCGAGCATGAGTGGGGCGAGGATCGCCACCCAGATCGGCATCGTGTTGGTGAGGATCGACACCATGCCGGCCGGGATGTTCTTCGCCGCGAGGAACAGGCAGGCGGTGGACAGCCCGGTCATCACCAAACCGATTGCAACCACGCCCTTCCACTCCTCGAGGGTTCGTGGCCAGTCGGCACGCTTGCGCCGTGCGATGGTGAGCAACAGCACCGCCCCGATCAGTGCACGGGCGGCGGCAACGGTGAGCGGAGGCACGGCGCGGCCGGCGACACGCATGGCGACAGTGTTCATCCCCCAGAACGACGCCACGGAGCAGAACAGCACCCACACCGGAATCCGCTGCAAAAAAGACTCACGCCCCGGGAGTACCTCACCGGGGCGCAAGTTCATGGAGTGGAGTCTGTCAGGAAGCTGATGGCGGGTTCTGTCCCGGTGCTCGCACCGGGACAGAACCCAGGGATTTCTTGGTTAGACGGTGTGGCGGCGGCGGGTGGTGACGAGCACCACTCCGGCGCCGAGCAGGGCTGCGGCAAGCCACACGAGACCATCGGTGCTCGCCCCGGTGGGGGGCAGGGTGAACGGTGCGACAAGACCGGTGACCTTGCGGATCCGGTTGTTGTTGTAGTCGGCGACGTACAGGTTGCCGTCACCGTCGAGCGTGATATAGCCGGGGCCATTGAGCTCGGCGACGGTTGCGAGCTCGCCGTCGCCCAGGCCGCTGCTGCCGCCGCCGGCGATCGTGGTGATGATGCCGGTATCGGCAGCGACCTTGCGGATCCGGCTGCTCTCGTATTCGGAGATGTAGAGGTTGCCGGTGGCGTCCACAATGGCATCCTCCGGGCCGTTGAGCTCGGCGAGGGTTGCGAGGCCGCTGTCGCCCAGGCCACTGCTGCCGCCGCCGGCGACCGAGGTGATGATGCCGGTGAAGGCCGTGATCTTGCGGACGGTGTTGCCCGCGTACTCGGCGATATAGATGTTCCCGGCGGCGTCCAGCGACACTGATACCGGAGTGTTCAGTGTCGCGCCTGTGGCGAGTGCGTCGTCGCCGGTGTGGCTGGCGGTGCCGTCGCCGGCGATGGTGGTGATGATGCCGGTGGCCGCAGTGACCTTGCGGATGCGGTTGTTGCCGGAGTCGACGATGTACAGGTTGCCGGCAGTATCAATGGCTACGTCCGACGGGCCGTTGAGCTGTGCGGCGGTGGCCAGTCCGCTGTCGCCACTGGACCCGAGCACCCCGGTGCCGGCGACGGTGCTGATGTCACCGGCTGCGGCGTGTGCGGGTGCTGCGGCCGCGAATGCAGAGACAGCAGCGGCAGCAACGGCTACCGCAAGGTACTTGCGGAAGTTCTATGGTTGGCCCTTCGTTCGGCTGCGCCGGGGCCGCTCATGGCTCAATCCGCAGAATGGTACGACGAAATGTACACCATGTTGAGCAATCTGTGCCGAGTGGAGCGAGTGCTTGTCGCCAAGGTGTCGCTCCCGGCACGCTGGGGGAACAGATTCGGGGTGGGTCGCCACTGCACGGCAGCAACCGGCGCGCACCCCTCCTTCACCATCCTCACCATGACTACTCACGCCCCTCAACAGCCCGAGACCGACGAGCGTCTCGCCGCGTGCATCGAGCATCTCTTCGAGCACGGGTGGCAACCTGCCGATCTCGTGCACCTCGCACGCCAGCACACCACGCAGCGTCAGTCCCGGCTCGTCGCCAGCGCCATCGCTCATCACGCCCGCCGTACCGATGCGCCGCACCGTGCGCCGCACCACTGGGTACAACAGCTTGTCGACATCGGGGTGTTCGACCCTGCTGCCGATCGCGTCGTGGGCGGTCACGCAGGGTTCACTGCAAAGTGGGCGAACACCGAGCGCATACACCCCGATGACGTGCAAGCCGCGGTGCTCCAGGTGGAGCAACTGCTGCGCTTGGCGCCACGCATCGCTGTGCTCCTCACCCCGCCGCGGCTGTGGACCGCAACGAACCGTGGCCTGTCCAGCGAGCCCGTCGCCAGCACCGCCGATGCCAAGGTGCTGCGCACGGTGCGCGCGCTGCTTGCCCAGGCCGAGGGCACCGACTTTGAGGCGGAGGCAGACACCTTCACCGCAAAGGCACAGGAGATGATGACTCGCCACAGCATCGATGCAGCAATGCTTGCCGTAGATGCACACGCCGCCGGCGCGGTGGGCGGGGCCGGCATCACCTCGCGGCGCGTGCACATCGAGAACCCTTACGCCCCCGAGAAGGCAACGTTTCTCTCGATGCTCGCCGAGGTCAACGGCGTTCGGTGTGTATGGAGCGACTGGTGTGGGTTCGCAACGCTCATGGGCTTCCCGGTGGACCTGCAGCTCACCGAACTGCTCTTCACGTCGTTGCTCGTCCAGGCTGCGCAGTCGTCCGCACAGGCGGTCAGCAAGGACCCCCGTCGCAAGGCGCCCACTTTCAAGCGGGCCTTCCTCGTGTCGTTCGCGAACCGCATCGCTGAGCGCCTGGAGGAAGCAGGGCGCGCGGGCCGAAGTGATGCGGAGGCAACCTACGGCTCAGCGCTCGCACCGGTGCTCGCGAACCGTGCCACCGCAGTGGAGGCCGCGTACACCGCCGCATTCCCGAACGTGAAGCCGATGCGGTCACGTTCGTACGACGCGGCCGGATGGTGGGCGGGTCGGGCAGCGGCAGACCATGCCGATATCGGGGCGAGTACCTCGCTCCCTGGGGGACGCTGAGCGAAACAGGGCGGTGCGAGTCGCTTGCCCTGCTAGCGACGCGAGGGACTGTTGCGTATCCATGCGCTGTGGCTGCGCACATCGCCACCGCTCGGTCGTCGGGCCCACGGATACGGATAGGCAGCCACCACGTTCAGCTTCGCCACCCGTCGCTCGTAGCCGGGCACCGGGGCGAAGGTGGACGCGAGCGCCACGCCGGCCAGTTCGGCAACGGGGTCGCCCAACAGGATGCGCACCTCACGCTGTTCGGCAATCTCGGCGAGGGTCTCGGTGAGGAACACGAGGCGCTTGGTGCTGAGCCGGAGTTGGTGGAGGAGTGGTTCGTCGAACACGAACACCGCAGGGGTGTGCGGCCACGCGGCCAGTGCCGGATCCCGCTCGCCGAGTGACTCTGCGGTCAGCCACACCTGCTCGGGTATCCCGGCTATCTCTGCCGCTTCGGGACCGGCGAGGTCCGGCCCGGAACGTAACAGCGCATCATCCACCGCCCCACCGGGTGTGGCCGTGGGCCAGTCCTCGATCGGGCAGTTCTCAGCGAGCGGGCACGAACCACACCACGCCTGGGCACGCTTGTCCACCTGCCATCGCGAGAAGCCGTAGGCCTCCGCGGCCATGGCACCTACCGACCACTGCCACCCGTACCGGTTCGCTGCGCGTGAGCCGTCGAGCAGGTGACGGAACATCCACTCCTCGCCGTCACGCCAGTCGTTGCCCGCCCTCACCGACCAGTGTGATGCCAGCCACATCCGGGTCTGGTTCACCAGCCATCCTGTTCGCTCAAGCTCATCCCGCGTCTCGCGCATACACACCATGTCGTCGCGGAGCGGCTCGGGCCAAGGGGTGGCGGCCACCGCGGGTTCACGTCGCAGCGGTGCGGCGTTCCGGGTGCCGACGCGTGCGTACAGGTGGCGTGCGTATTCCTGCCACCACAGTTCGTCCACGAACTTGCGTCGATCGGCGGCCGGTGCATCGGCAACGGCGGCCGTCGCCTCGGCGAGGGAGATCAGGCCGTACCGGATGTACGGCGACAGCACCGTCGCCCCGCGGCTGGGTGCAGGGTGCACCTGGCTGCGCCGCTTGGCGTAGCCAGCAATGTCAAGTGATGCCAGCGCGGAATCAGCGGCGCGCTGGCCGCCGCGCCGCGCCGGTTCAGCCGGCGTGCCCGGGTCGCAGACGAGGTGACCGAGGTGCTGCCCCACCCAGTCGGCAGCCCGATCGAAGGGAGGGGTGGGGAGGTGCGCCATGTGGAGGAGTCTTGCGGTTCGGGCAGCGGCTGCACCACACGGCACCGCACCGGTTTCAGGTGTACTGGCTCCGCGAGAAGTGCCGGAAACTCCCCGAGGCCCGTGCCCGCATCGAGTAACTCAACCGGTGCATTGCCACCGAGCAGGTTCTGTTCGGGGGCTTGCTCAACCCGAACCTCGGCAACGAACCATTCCGGAAGCCGGAGCGCCGGCCTGCACGAACAGGGGCAGGCGCCGAGGTTGTCGTTCGGGGTGCATGTAGACGACGGTGGCTAGACGTCGGCAGTTGGTCGCGCGTCGATTCGGCCGACGTCACTGGGCGGCCTGACTGGCTGACCTGCGTCTGCGCGCCACAGCAAAGCCGCCCGACACCAGCAGCAGTCCGCCTGCGACGGCGATCAGCACAATCCACACGGTGTTGCTGCTCCCGCTACCCGTCAACGTGCCGCCTCGGGATGGAGCAACGCCATCGACCACTCTGCCCGTGCGCGCGCGGATCTTGGCGTAATCGCGAGTCGCCGTCGATCCGTACCAGACGACAGTGGCGGTGGTGCCATCGGCGGACATCGCAAGTTGCGGGTAGCCGGGGTTCTCGTCCGGCTGGGACAAGGTGCTGACGTCGGTCCACGCGGCGACGGTGCCGGCGATCGTCGCTGATCCTGTTTGCAGCAGGGACTCACCTTCGCTGCCCACCAGCAGCCAGAGCGCCGTAACCCGTGCGCCATCCGCCGACATCGCTGCTTGTGGACGATCCTTCTGTGCTGCATCCTGCGGCTCGCCGGTCTCCCCAAGGTCGCTCACAGCACCCCACGTTGCGGCGGTGCCGACAATCGTTGCCGAGCAGGACTGAAGCACCATCGCGCTTCCGTTGAACCTGGACCACAACGCAGTCGCCTTGGTGCCGTCGGACGAGAGCGCCACCTGAGTGTCGTGGGCGTTCTGCGCAGTGTCGGACAGGTTGGTCGCCGTGCTCCACGTAGCAACGTTGCCGAGAATCGTCGCCGACTTCGACTGGGCCGTCATCGTGCTGCTCTGTCCGTCCCAGCCACTCCACACGGCCGTAGCCCGAGCACCGTCCGCCGAGAGCGCAACCTGCGGATAATTCCCGTCACCTTCGGCGCCATCCGACAGATCTGTGGTCGGGCCCCAGGTGGCGACGTTGTCGACAATCATGGCGGGCCTCGTCTGCACGAGGTAGGCGTAGTACCGCTCCTCCTCCAACCACATCCACGTCGCGACCGACGTTGTTCCTGCGGCTGACAACACAATCGAGAGGTCTCGAACATCGCCCCCAGGATCCGACAGATCACTCGTGGTTCCCCACGACGCGTTCGAGGCGCCCACTATGGCTGAACGTGACTGGACGACTGAGCGACCATCTCGCTGCTGCAACCAAACGGCAGTGAGCATCGCTCCGTTCGCGGACTGGGCGATGCGTGGACGCCTCGCGATGCTCGTGACATCCGATAGCCCCGCCACCGAACCCCAAGCGACCCCACTCGAGGTAACCGTTGCCACCCGTGAGTAGACCACCGAGTTGCCGCCCACAGAGGTAAGCCATGCAGCGGCCGCAGACGTGCCGTCGGCAGACATCACGATCTGTGGGTCGTCACCGTATTGATGGAGTCGATCAGCGATGACAGTGGCAGTGCTCCATGTTGCGACACCGTTGACGATCGTTGCGGACTTCGACTGAAGCTTGAGATTCCCGCCGTCACTCCACAACCAGATTGCAATTGCTCTCGAACCATCAGCCGACATCGCGATTCTCGGTCGATACGAGAACTGCGGCGCGTCCGATACTTGCGCGGTGTCACCCCACGACCACGACGTTGAGGCCGCTGATGCCTCCAACGTTGGAACCACAACGACAAGCGCTGAGGCGACGAGCCCGGCTACCCCAGTGCGAACGAAAGTGTGCTTCATCATCGATCCCCCCGAGAGACATCGCGCTGACCTCCCGTTACTGAGGGGAACTTACTGCCAGTGACGACGCAGCTGGGTTACGCAGACACCGACGTTCACCCGGGCACGGGTGGTGGCTTGGTAGTTCTTGGCAACGTGCTCGTACTGGTTGCTGCACGCTCCACCGGGCGAAAGGCACTCCCGATACGATCTGGCCGAGGTTCAGCTCCGTCGGGGCTACATTGGCCGACCGAGGGAGAGTCAAGCGATGTTCTGGAGAGTCACCGGACGCAACCTTGCGACACTTGCCGTGCTGATGGTGACCATCGGCGCCACCATGTTGTTCGCTACCGAACCCGTCGTTGCTCAAGTGGCAGCCGGATCCGTGGATTCCTCGTTCAGCGCACCGGCACTGGGCGGCACTGTTCAGGCGATCGCGGTGCAGGCCGACGGAAAGATCATCGTTGGAATCTATGTAACGTCCAAGTCGGCATTTGTGAAGAGACTGAACACCGACGGCACCATCGACACGACTTTTGCCCAACAGTCGTTCACCAGTCCCGTCAATGCGATTGCGGTGCAGACCGACGGGAAGATCGTCGTGGTCGGGGGCCTGCCCGCATTCGTGAAGCGCCTCAACGCCAACGGCACCATCGACGCAACCTTCACCGCGCCTTACCTCTCCTTCGCAGTGATTTCGGTTGCAATCCAAGCCGATGGCAAGATCATCATCGGCGGCACCTTCTCCGGAAACGTGCGACGCCTCAACACCAACGGGAGCAACGACGACACGTTTGGGGCGGAGGGCGTGTCAAACCCGGTCTGGGCGATTGCGGTACGGGCCGATCAGAAGATCTATCTCGGCGGCGACAACTCGACGTTTTCCCGTTACCTATCCAACGGAGCACGAGACGAAGCTTGGTACTCCAGCGGCTTCGACGACACCGGCAGCGTGTACTCGGTCGCGTTGCAGGCCGACGGCAAGGTCATCGTCGGGGGTAGCTTCACGATGTCGTTTCTTGACCGGCCAAATCCGCGTCCCGCCCCCCTCGTCAACATCGCGCGCTACAACGTTAATAGCGACATCGACAGCACTTTTGCCAAACCGGCGCTCGACGGCGCTGTCCGGGCGCTTGCGATCCAGGCGGACGGCAGGATCGTTGTCGGTGGCGAGTTCACCGGGCGGATCAAGCGCCTCGCTGCCACCGGCACCGTGGATACCTCGTTCAGCGTTCCGACGCTAAATGGTGCTGTCCGGGCGGTTGTGATGCAGACGGACGGCAGGATCGTCATTGCCGGCGAGTTCACCGGGGGGATCAAGCGCCTCTACAGCGTTGCCCCTTCCGGAGTCGGTGGCACCATCTCGGGAGGCGGGGGAGGCAACGGTGTCTGGATCGTGGTGATCGCAGCAGTGGCCGTGGGTAGTGCTGCCGCCGGCACCGCAGTCACTCGCCGGCGCAAGCACGCCGCGGCGTAAAGCCGTTCGGCGTCGTTCGGCGAGTCGTCGGGCTCAAGGACCGCCTGCCCGGCCTCCAAGGACTCGTTCACGACAAGTCGGCGACCGCCAAACACCACAGCCGGGCAGCCGACCACCGGCTCCTCGTCATCAACGGCGTGGCCCGCGCCAAGGGCGGCAACGTCCCCTACAAGAACCTCGGCGACAAGACATTCCGCAAGTCGGGAAAGACCTCCTTCAACGAAACCGTGTGGGCCGTCAACGGTCACCCCGCGATCCAGGTCGCTGACGAGCACGGCAAACACTTCATCCTCCTCGACCGCCACAAGATCCAGTGGAACGAACCCCGCGACACCGAGAACGGCCGTTACGCGCTGTACGTCGAGTGGAAAGTTCCCGCCCACCCCGCCATCCCCGAGCGCCAGCACGGAGCGATCGTCCGTGTCCGCCACAACTCCACCGACGAACAACTTGCCGCCGGCCAACGAGCAGGCACCCACCTCCGGCCGATCCCCGAGGACGACCCCGACTTCCCCGACCTCTACGGGCTCCGCCAGCTCGCCGAGTCCCTCAACCACAACATGAAGCAGCGCCGCCCGAACAAACGGGCCCGCACCTACGGCCTCGCCGACAGGACCGTTCACAACTACTCGTACATCATGGTCTCGAATCAGCTCGCGATGATCCAGTGGTACCGGCACACCGGAGGCGACATCAGCTCCAGATTCGGGCACTACAAACCGCCAGAGCCCACGCGCAAGCCGAAACAGCCAGCCGCAGTCTGACCCGCACCGGCCCCGGCGCGCCCAAACACCCAAACCGGCTCCCGTAACCACGGTCGAAGCCCCCTCGAAGCACCATTTCCGGACCTTCGAGCCACCCGTTAGCCTGACAACCGGCCTGCACAAACCTGCGCACCGAATATCGCACAGGATTACGCACAGTCCCCGCCGGGTTAGCTCAGTTGGCAGAGCACTTGACTTGTAATCATGAGGTCGCGAGTTCGATTCTCGCACCCGGCTCCACGCGACGAAGTCGCCTCCAGACGGCCCGACAGAATCGGGAGGAGCGCAGCGACGGATCTCGCACCCGGCTCCACGCGACGAAGTCGCCTCCAGACGGCCCGACAGAATCGGGAGGAGCGCAGCGACGGATCTCGCACCCGGCTCCACGCGACGAACTGTGTGGGAGGAGTGCCCGTTTCGGCACCCTGGCTACGCAGTTCGAGGTGCTTAGCCGCTTGGGTTGCGTCGTGGATCGTGGAGCGCAGAACGGGCCCCGCCGACCACCGCGAAATTTCCCGCGGGAAATCTCACACGCCCCGTCGATGACTACATGACTCGGGGAACTGTGCGCACAGACGGCAGTCTTCTGCCCTCCATGTAGATACTTCGCGCCGCCGCCCGGCAGGAAGCCCCGCACGATGCGTGTGCCCGCCGAAGCACAGGACCGTCTCTGCCGTACGCCGACCGGTGGGGAGCGTCGCAGGAATCGAGGTTTCGTAATACATTGATTCCGCGTGGAGTTTCACCGAGCAGCGTCCAAACACGGCGTGCAGCAAGACGACGGGCTCCATTTCGACGACGGACGCGACATCGTGATCCACGCCATGCCTATGCGCACCCTGTACCAAGACCTCTTGCCCAACCACGGAGACCCGACATGACGAAGAAGTCGAGCCCCATCGTGGGCAGATCACGCGACCAAGCCGTTACCGAGGCTGATATCGAGTTGATGAATGCCGAGGCAGAGGTTGGCTACGACGTCACCGTGGCAAAGTCGCGCGGTGGCAGGCCAACCATCGGATCCGGCCCCGCAACCGTCGTGCCGGTCAGGCTCGATCCCGAACTGCGGGCCGCTCTCGACGCTCGCGCAAGCGCCGACCACCGCACCGCCAGCGAAGTGATTCGTGAGGCACTCCGACAGTTCCTTCACACGGCCTGAGGCCGCGCAATCAAACGGCCTCGCCGTTAAGTTTAGTCCGCTCAGCTGACGGTGCCGAACACGCGGCCGGCGTGGAGCGTGTCGGCGTACTCCTCGAGCCGGGCGATCTTGCCGTCTCGGCACGTGTACACCCAGCAGTACTCGTTCACGTACTCAGCGCCCTTCAGGGTGGTGGCGCTCAGGCGCTGCTGCACCATGGCCGTGTCGCCCTCCACCACCATCTTGTGGATGTCCCGGCGGATCGTTGCCGGGTCGAACAGCGTGCCGGACACCCCACCGCCCAGAGCCTTGGCCACCGCATCGCGACCCTCGAACGGGCCGAAGGAGGACGACTGCGGCAGCACCCACACGGCGTCATCTGCCAGTGCCGCCGTGATTCCTGCCAGGTCGCCGGCCGATCGGGCGGCGAGGAACTGCTTGACGAGGGTGCGGGTTGCTTCGGTGTCCATCCCCGAGTTCTACACGAACCGGCCCGGACGCGCTGTGGCGACCGAATTGCCCCGGCCCCGGCGGGAGCGGCCACGTGATCGCCCCCGCTAGGGGCTTTTGGCCCCTTGCCCACTTCTCGAATCGTTGTTAGGTTCGCCCCGTGAGCAGCGGTGCTGCCGTCGCTCACCCTTCGGACTGGGGGGTCTGAGTGGTACATGTCGCTTCTGGACATCGGCTCGAGCACATCGCTCGCCCGTGCTGCGTCGCGCCATCTCCCGATTGCTCCCTCGTGTCTCGTCCCACGTCATCCCGGCCGCAGCGCTCTCGCTGCGACCGATATTCGTTCCAATGAAAGGCACGATCATGAGCAACACACCAATCACCGAGACCGTCGACGCTGTCGTCATTGGTGCCGGGTTCTCCGGCCTCGCTATGAACCGACGCCTCCGTGACGACATGGGCATGAGCGTTCGTGTCTTCGAGGCCGGCCACGATGTCGGCGGTACCTGGTACTGGAACCGCTATCCCGGGGCGCGCTGCGACTCCGAGTCGTTCCTGTACTGCCTCACCTTCGACAAGCAGCTCATGCAGGACTGGGAGTGGAGCGGCAAGTATCCCGAGCAGCCCGAGATCCTCCGTTACCTCACCCATGTTGCGGACCGCTTCGACCTGCGCAGCAACATGACGTTCAACACCCGTGTCACGTCGGCGCACTTCGACGAGAGCACCAACCGCTGGCTTGTCGGCACCGACGCTGGGGACAGCGTCTCTGCCAAGTACCTCATCACTGGCGTCGGCTGTCTGTCCTCCACGCAGAAGCCCAACATCAAGGGCCGGGACTCCTTCGCCGGCCCCTCGTACCACACGGGTGAGTGGCCGCACGAGGGTGTAGATCTCACGGGCAAGCGTGTCGGCGTCATCGGCACCGGCTCGAGCGGCGTCCAGTCCATCCCGGTGATGGCGAAGCAGGCCGAGCACCTGTACGTCTTCCAGCGCACGCCCAACTACACCGTGCCCGCCCGCCATGGCACGGTCACGAAGGCCTCGCTCGACGAGGTGAAGAAGAACTACGACGCGATCATGGAGAAGTCGCGTTGGTCCACCGGCGGCTCGCATTACGACATGAGCGAGATCTCGGCGATGTCGGTCAGCGACGAGGAGCGGGAAGCGATCTACGAGCGGGCGTGGGCGGAGGGCGGTTTCAAGTTCCTCCAGGACACGTTCAACGACATCGCCGTCAACCTCGACGCGAATGCAACCGCTTCGGAGTTCATCCGCAAGAAGATCCGGGAGATCGTCAAGAACCCGGCAGTCGCCGACAAGCTGGCCCCCGTCGACCACCCGTTTGCGTCGAAGCGCCCGCTCATCGACACCGACTACTTCGACACCTACAACCGTGACAACGTCACACTCGTGGACATCCACGCAGCCCCGATCGAGGAGATCACACCGACGGGCATCCGCACACAGGACGGCACGTACGACCTGGACATCATCGTGTTCGCCACGGGCTTCGACGCGATGACCGGCACGTACAACAAGATGGACATCCGTGGCCGTAACGGCCTCGCGCTGAAAGACGTGTGGGCGGCCGGTCCGCTCACCTATCTCGGTGTCACCTCAGCGGGCTTCCCGAACCTGTTCATGATCACCGGCCCGGGTTCCCCGTCGGTGCTCAGCAACATGCCTGTCTCGATCGAGCAGCACGTTGGCTGGATCTCCGGCGTCATCGAGCACATGCGCTCGGCCGGGATCTCCACGTTCGAGGCCCAGGAGCAGGCCCAGACCGACTGGGTGGCCCACGTGAACGACCTCGCTTCGCAGACCCTCTTCATGCAGGCGAACTCGTGGTACTTGGGGGCAAACGTCCCGGGCAAGCCGCGGGTGTTCATGCCGTACGTGGGCGGGGTGGGTACGTACCGCCAGAAGTGCGACGAGGTCGCGGCCGCCGGCTACGAGGGCTTCACCCTCGGCAAGGAGTCCGTCTCCGCCTAGTAGCGGAAGTCTTCACCACAGCATCGACACGGGCGTTGCAACCAAGTTGTTCCGACAGGGACTCCGGAGTTCTCGGAGCCCTGTCGCGATGGCCGGCCTCTCGGGGCCACCAAACAGTTCCCGGCAAGGGGTAAGCGCAGCACGAAAGACAATTGATTAACACTCCAGAAAGGGTGCGACATGAGCGGTAATAGCAATGTGACCGAAGAAGTCGATGCGGTAGTCATCGGTGCCGGCTTTGCAGGCTTGGGCATGAACCGTCGGCTTCGTGACGAGATGGGATTGAGTGTTCGTGTCTTCGAGGCAGGCAACGACGTGGGCGGTACGTGGTACTGGAATCGTTATCCCGGAGCCCGCTGTGACTCCGAGTCGTTCCTCTACTGTTTGACCTTCGACAAGCAGCTGATGCAGGACTGGGAGTGGAGCGGAAAGTATCCGGAACAGCCGGAGATCCTCCGCTACCTAGGCCATGTCGCAGATCGCTACAACCTGCGCAGCAACATGACGTTCAATACGCGAGTCACGTCGGCCCACTGGAGCGATCTGACGAACCGATGGACGGTGGGCACTGATCAGGGTGATTCCGTGTCGTGCAAGTGGCTGGTCACAGGTATTGGTTGCCTGTCGTCGACGCAGAAGCCGAAAATCACCGGTCAGGACTCGTTCAGCGGCCCGTCGTACCACACGGGTGAATGGCCGCACGAGGGCGTGGACTTCACGGGCAAGCGCGTCGGGATCATCGGTACCGGTTCGAGCGGAATCCAGTCGATCCCTGTAATCGCAGAGCAGGCGAAGCATCTCTTCGTGTTCCAGCGGACGCCGAACTACTCGGTTCCTGCCCGTCACGGCACCGTTACGAAGGAATCCCTTGACGAGGTCAAGAAGCAGTACGACGACATCATGGCCAAGGCGCGCGCGTCTGCCGTGGGGATGCACTACGAGCAGAGCGGACAATCGGCGCTGGAGGTCAGCGAGGAGGAGCGCAACGCAACCTACGAGCGAGGGTGGGAAGAGGGCGGAGCGAAGTTCCTGTTCGGTTCGTTCAACGACATCGGCTCCGACATCCGGGCGAACGACACGGCTTCAGACTTCATCCGCAAGAAGATTCGCGAGATCGTGAAGGATCCCGCGGTTGCCTCGAAGCTGTCTCCCGTCGATCACCCGTTCGGCTCGAAGCGCCCGCTGATCGACACGAACTATTTCGACACCTACAACCGTGACAACGTCACGCTGGTTGACATCCGCAGCGCGCCGATTCAGGAGATCACGCCTACCGGCATCCGTACCGCAGATGGTGAGTACGAGTTCGACGTTCTCGTGTACGCCACGGGCTTCGATGCGATGACCGGCACCTACAACAAGATGGACATCCGGGGCCACGACGGTCTGGCACTGAAGGACGTGTGGGCCGCAGGTCCGCTCACCTATCTCGGCGTGTCCACGGCGGGCTTCCCGAACCTGTTCATGATCACCGGACCGGGCTCCCCGTCGGTGCTCAGCAACATGCCCGTCTCGATCGAGCAGCACGTGGAGTGGATCTCAGGCGTGATCGAATGCATGCAGAAGGACGACCTCGCGACGTTCGAGGCCGATGAGCAGGCCCAGACGGACTGGGTTGCCCACGTCAACGAACTCGCGTCAACGACGCTCTTCATGCAGGCCGACTCGTGGTACCTGGGGGCGAACATCCCGGGCAAGCCGCGGGTGTTCATGCCGTACGTCGGCGGTGTCGGCGCCTATCGCCAGAAGTGCGACGAGGTCGCTGCCGCCGGTTACGTCGGCTTCCATCTCGGCAAGGAGTCCATCTCCGCCTGACCGTCGACGGTCGCCCCTTGGTCTCCCCGGAGCCAGGGGGCGGCCGTCCGGCGCGTCTAGAGCACAAAAGCCCTGTTCAGAGGGGGTGCTTGTAACGTGCTGCCGCACGCGGGAGGATGGTCATGATGGGCTTATCTGAGCGGCAACACGCGATCCTCGAGTTCGAGCGCACCTGGTGGACGATGGATGGCGAAAAGGATCTCCTCGTCCGCAGACGGTTCGCGTGTGCCCCGGACACGTACTATGAGGAACTCAACCAAGTGCTCGAGGACCCCGCTGCGCTGGAAGCCGACCCTCTCGTAGTCCGCCGTTTGATGCGACTTCGGGACCGACGGCTTCGGGCACGTGTGGATGGCTCGGGCACCGAAGCACACGCGAAATAATCCAGGAGGTAGCCGGACATGAGCATGCAGGACCCCAACCGGCCGGCACGGCCCCGACCGGGACAGTCCGCGCCCGCATCCCGGCCCGCAACACCGATCATCGCCGTTGTTATTGCTGCGGTCGCTGGCCTCATCGGCCTCATCGTCCTGCGCGACGTGAAGAGCGACGCCGGCAACACGAATAGCGACACGACAGAGATCACCGACACCACGGAACCGACCGACGACACGACTTTCACCGATGACAGCAGCGTCCCCGACGTCACCCTTCCGGTGCTGGTGCGTACCGGCGCGATGGTCGTGGTGTCCAATGCCTCGGGCAAGAAGGGCGCCGCTGGTGCGCTCACCGACGAACTGAAGGCGCGCGGGTACGACGCCGGCAAGGCGTTCACCGCCAACTCCGGCACCCTCAACGACACCACGCAGGTGCTCGTGGCGCCCGGCGACGAAGCAGCGCTCGCCGTTGCGAAGTCCGTCATGGCCGAGATGGGGCTCGACGGAACGCCCGGCCCGCTTGACGAGAGCGCTCCGGTGAAGCAGTCCGATGTCAGCGGTGCAACCGTGGTGATCCTGCTCGGTCTGGACAAGGCAGGTCAGTCGTTGCTGCCTCTCGCCGGCGATGCGGGTGTGCCCAATACCGAAGTGTCGATCACGGCCGCTGCCGAGACCATCACGACCGGTTCCTGAGCGTCCGGCGCGGGGCCGTGCGGCTCAGCGCAGCGTCGACAAGATCGATCGAGTCGCCTGCTCGACGCACCACATGGTCCGCGCGAACGCATCCTGTTCGCCGTACTCGTCCACGAGGGTGATCGCCCCGAGACGTTCCACGAGTTCGTGGTCGCCGTTTCCGACGATCACGTGCGCCTGCCGGTGCGCCATCTTGGTGAGCGTCAGCACACCGCCCACCACCTTGCCCTCGAAGGATTGCTCGTCGAGGTAACCCTCGCCGGTGATCACGAGGTCCGCCGCGTCAATCCGGTCGTGCAGGTCAATCTCGTCCGCCACGAGGTCGAAGCCGGGAACGAGCCTTCCGCCAACAGCGGCGAGTGCCCCGGCGAGACCCCCGGCGGCTCCGGCACCGGCGATGCTGCGAACGTCCACGCCGAACTCGTCGAGGTAGCGCTCGCCGAGCGCGTCGAGACGGTTGGTGAGCAGTTCCACCTCGATGGCTGAGGCGCCCTTCTGCGGACCGAACACCCGCGCCGCGTCCGTGAACCGGGTGGTGACGTCGCACGCAACGAGCAGTTCCACCCCGCGCAGGCGTGTCGTGGACGGCAGGGCCTGCAGCGCCCCCAGGCCACCGTCGGTTGTCGCAGAACCACCGAGGCACACGATGATCTTGCGGGCGCCGGCGCTGAGTGCCGCAGCAATCAGCTGCCCCGTGCCGCGGGTGGAGGCGTTGACCGGGTCGTTGCCCTCGGCCCCACCAGTGAGCAGCAGCCCCGATGCCTGCGCCATCTCGATCACGGCGGTGCGGTTCTGCATGCGCCACCCAGCTTCCACCGGCCCACCGAGCGGCCCGTCCACGCGTGTCGTGCGGTTCGCGCCGCCGAGCACCTCGAGCGTTCCCTCGCCACCGTCGCCAAGCGGCGCCTCGTCGCAGTCGTGGCCGAGGTCCCAACAGGCGCTACCGATCGCCTTGGCGACCTCGCGCGCCGTTGCGGTGCCCCGGAACTTGTCCACCGCTGCCAACACGCGCACGTCTAGGACGTTATCCGTGCGGATGTGGTGGCCGCCGTGGGCCCACACCCGTCCCGCGTTCTAGGGTCACGACATGCAGACCAATGACATGTCGGACCTCACCACATTCGACGGTGTGGGGCAGGCCGAACTGGTTCGTTCCGGCCAGATCAGCCCGCTCGGGCTCGTGGACGCAGCGATCGAGCGCATCGAGCGCGTGAACCCCACGATCAACGCCGTCATCAGCGAACGCTTCGAGCGCGCCCGCGCCGAGGCGAGGGGCGCGCTTCCCGACGGCCCGTTCCGCGGTGTGCCATTCCTCGTGAAGGACCTCGGCCTCATGATGGCCGACGAGCCGTACTACGCGGGCACCCGTGCACTGAAGAACATCGGCTACCGCGCCGACCGGGATTCGGCGCTCGCCCGCCGCTTCCGTGAGGCCGGGCTCGTGGTGCTCGGCCGCACGAACACTCCCGAGTTGGGCAGCGTGATCGCCACTGAGCCGCTCTCGTTCGGTCCCACCAGAAATCCGTGGGACACGAATCGCTCCACCGGCGGCTCGTCCGGCGGTTCGGCGGCCGCCGTGGCCGCGGGCCTCGTTCCGATGGCGCATGCGAGCGACGGCGGCGGATCTATTCGAATCCCGGCTTCGGCCTGCGGACTGGTGGGCCTGAAGCCGAGCCGGGGCCGTATCTCCGGCTCTCCCGGTTACGACTCGTGGGCCGGTTGCACCACCGACGGCATCGTGAGCAAAACCGTTCGCGACAGTGCAGCAATGCTCGACTTCGTATCCGGCTATGAGATGGGGGACCCGTTCGCTGCCCCGCCGTTCACACGGCCGCTGTCCTCAGAGATGCGGGTCGCAACCGGGCAACTGCGCATCGGGTTCCTCGATCACCCGATTCCCACGGATCTCCCGCGGGATCCGGACTGCGCGGATGCGGTGGACAAGGCCGCACGAATGCTCGCCGCCGTCGGACATCTCGTGGAGCCTTCGTACCCTGGTGCGCTCGAGGAACACGAGGCTCAGATGAAGCACTTCTCGAACATCGTGGCGGTGAGCACGGCCTCCGAGATTGACAAGATCGCAGCCATCCTCGGACGGGAGGCTGGCGACGACGACATTGAGCCCGATGCCCTCGAGTTCGCTCAGTGGGGTCGCTCGCTGACCGGCCTCGAGTATCTGGAGAGCTTTGAGTGGCTGCGGCTGTGGAGCCGTCGGGTGGTGTCGTGGTGGGATCAGTACGACCTGCTGCTCACTCCCACGCTCGGTGCACCACCGGCCGAGATTGGGGTGCTCGCCGGTCCGGGCGCGGGTCGTCGAATGGTGCCGTGGCTCCAGTACACCGCACAGTTCAACGTCACGGGCCAGCCGGCGATCTCGCTCCCATTGCACTGGAACACCGCCGGGCTGCCGATCGGTGTGCAACTGGTTGCGGCACCATTTCGCGAGGACCTCCTGATCCGTGTTGCCTCGCAACTCGAGGCGATGTTCCCGTGGTGGAACCTGCGCCCGCCCACCCGCGCCTAATCCCGACCGCACCCGTCGTCTTTCACCGCTAGCCTCAATCGCCTATGGCCGTCACCGTTCGCATCCCCACCACCCTGCGCCCCCTGTCTGGCGGCAACGCCACGGTGTCCGTGGAGGGTGCAACGCTGGCCGAGGTCCTGAAGAACCTCGACGCTAGCCACCCGGGTTTTTCGGACCGTCTCCTCGACGACAACGGCGCGCTGCGCAAGTTCGTGAACGTGTTCGTTTCCGACGACGACGTTCGGTATCTCGACGGCCTGAACACCGCTGTGCCGGCCGGGGAGACCGTCTCGATCATCCCCGCCGTCGCCGGCGGCTGACCCTCGCCCCTACCGGGGAGCGTCAGGCGGCGAACGCGTCCATCAGATCGAGCATCTCGGCGCGGGTCTTGGGCCCCAGTTGCGGTTCGGGCGGCCGGTTCTCGCGGTCGTTCCAGATCGCGAAGATGCGTGCCATCACGTCCTGATCCTTGAGCAAGGCATCGGGCGGTGTGAGCAGGTTCACGGTGCGCATGAAGGCGCGCAGCACCACCGGGTCGAAACGCAGCGCCGGTGCCAGTCCGTCACGGAACACGCCGCGCATGAACGCCCGCGGGTCGCTGGCGTCCGCATCGGGGTCCTCGCCGGCTATCAACGCAGTCGCCACGCGCCGGGCCTCGGCGTCCTGGGCGACACCGGAGTCGTACCACGGCACGATCTCGTCGGCCACGAGTGCGTGGAAGCGGAGCGACTGGGCCTCGAGGTCATCGGGGAACTCGGTGATTGAGCGGGACAACAGGTGTGCACTCCAGTAGCCGGTTGTGCAGCCACGGCCGTAGAGCGGGTTGGTGCACACCATGGAGTCGCCGACGGGATGGACACCGAGCGCAAGCGGCCGGCCGTCCACCACGAACTCACGGCGCCGGTTGAGCAGGCCGGCTATTACGTGCACGTCCGTGAGCGCTTCGGCCCGCCCGTCCACATACGGCTCGGCAACGTCGAGTGTGCGGGCAGCGTGCTCGAAGGTCTCGTCGTCGGAGAGCAGTCTGCGCAGGTGATCGTCGTCGGACGGTGTGGCGAGCGTGAGCGAGAAGGTGCGGTTGTCGCCGACGAACACGCCGTACTTGAGGTAGCCGAGGTCTCCGCCGATGAGGCCGTTGCGGGGCGGGAGGTTGTGACCGTAGCGGAGTCGGTAGAAGCGTGAGAGGTAGATGATCCCCGTGTCCTCGACGGCCTCGGGCATCGGCGCGCAACCGATTGCGTCCAGCCACTCGGGCAGCACCGAGCGCCGGCCGGCGGCCACCACAACAAGGTCGGCTGCGAGATTCGAGCCGTCCGCGAGCCGAACACCGTTCACCAACGGGGGCTCGCCATCGCCTCGGCCGGGTGCGACGGTGAAGCCCTCCGCAGCGACCCCGGCGCGGAACTCCACGTTGCCCTCGGCGAGCGCCGTGCGGCGCAGCACCCATTCGAAGGTGGTGCGGCGGCATGCGAGCATCACGAGGTCTTCGTCACCTGGTTCGGGTCGGAAGTCCTCGAGGGTGTCAGGAACGTTGTCGCCGAAGCGCATCTCGGTGGCGCCGGCATCGAGCAGGGCCGCAAGCAGATCCGGTTCACTGTCCCGGAGCAGGCCGTACAGCCGCCCGAGGAAGGCATGGCTGTGGCGAACCTGAGGGGCGCCCCGTCGGTCCCATTCGAACGCCTCGTCGGCGCTGGAGGGCATCTCGACAGGATCGCGCTCCAAAACGGACACGGCGAACCCCGCCCGGCCGAGCTTTAGGGCTGTCGAGAGCCCCGACACCCCGCCCCCGACCACGATGACCCGCTTGCCGGACCGGGTCTGCATTGCGCGGGACGTTGCCATGCTGGGTGAAACTCGCCTCCGGCCCGGGGTATTCCACAGGGGGTGTGGGCTGGGCTGGGTGGACGGTTGTCGCATTAGCAGTCACACCCGTAGAGTGCTAGCACTCGAATGACCCGAGTGCGAATGTCGGCGAACAGCCGTTCAGACGCCTCGAACCATCGCTGGATCAACAACGGAGGAACCACCAAATGGCGAAGATGATCGCATTTGACGAAGAGGCTCGTCGTGGGCTCGAAGCGGGCATGAACAAGCTCGCCGATGCCGTCCGTGTCACGCTCGGGCCCAAGGGCCGCAACGTCGTGCTGGAAAAGAAGTGGGGCGCCCCCACGATCACCAATGACGGCGTGTCGATCGCCAAGGAGATCGACCTCGAGGACCCGTACGAAAAGATCGGCGCGGAGCTCGTCAAGGAAGTCGCGAAGAAGACCGACGATGTTGCCGGTGACGGCACCACCACGGCAACGGTGCTCGCCTGGAGCATGGTCCACGAGGGCCTGCGCAACGTGGCCGCCGGCGCCAACCCGATGAGCCTGAAGAAGGGCATCGAGGCCGGCGTCGTCGCTGCGGTCGCCAGCATCAAGGCACTCGCCAAGGAGGTCGACTCCAAGGAGCAGATCTCCCAGGTGGCCGCCATCTCTGCTGCTGATCCCGAGATCGGCGCCATGATCTCCGACGCCATTGACAAGGTCGGCAAGGACGGCGTAATCACCGTCGAGGAGAGCCAGACCTTCGGCATGGAGATGGACCTCGTCGAGGGCATGCGCTTCGACAAGGGCTACATCTCGCCCTACTTCGTCACCGACCCGGACCGCATGGAGGCCGTGCTCGAGGACCCGTACATCCTGTTCGCCTCCTCGAAGATCTCGTCGGTCCGTGATGCCCTCCCGGTTCTTGAGAAGGTCATGCAGAGCGGCCGCCCGCTCGTCATCCTCGCAGAGGACGTCGAGGGGGAGGCACTTGCCACCCTCGTGGTCAACAAGATCCGTGGCACATTCAAGTCGGTCGCGGTCAAGGCCCCCGGCTTCGGCGAGCGCCGCAAGGCGATGCTGCAGGACATGGCCATTCTCACCGGTGGCCAGGTCATTAGCGAGGAAGTCGGTCTCAAGCTCGACAATGTCACGCTGGACCTCCTCGGCCGTGCCAAGAAGGTCGTCATCACCAAGGACGAGACCACGATCATCGAGGGCGCCGGCGCCGAGGATGACATCAAGGGCCGCATCTCCCAGCTCAAGACCGAGATCGAGAACACCGACTCCGATTACGACCGCGAGAAGCTCCAGGAGCGCCTCGCCAAGCTGTCCGGCGGCGTTGCGGTGCTCAAGGTCGGCGCCGCC
This sequence comes from Actinomycetota bacterium, assembly GCA_009701715.1. Classification (GTDB taxonomy): domain Bacteria; phylum Actinomycetota; class Acidimicrobiia; order Acidimicrobiales; family Ilumatobacteraceae; genus WLJO01. The sequence goes on along the minus strand of WLJO01000006.1, from coordinate 42,532 downwards.
ACCGAGGTGGAGCTGAAGGAGAAGAAGCACCGCATCGAGGACGCAGTGTCCACCACCAAGGCTGCAATCGAGGAAGGTGTGGTGCCCGGCGGTGGCGTTGCGCTGCTCCGCTCGCAGGCCGCTGTGCTCGCCGCTGCCGACAAGCTGAGCGGCGACGAGGCAACCGGTGCTCGCATTGTTGCCAAGTCGCTCGAGGCTCCCCTCAAGCAGATCGCCGAGAATGCAGGCATGGAGGGCGGTGTCGTTGTCGACAAGGTCCGCAACATGTCCGGCAGCGAGGGCCTCAATGCCGCCACCGGCGAGTATGTGGACCTCGTGAAGATCGGCGTCATCGACGCTGCGAAGGTGACTCGTTCGGCGCTGCAGAACGCTGCGTCGATCGCTGCACTGTTCCTCACCACCGAGGCAGTCGTGGCGGACAAGCCCGAGCCTGCTGGCGCCTCCGGGATGCCGGGCGGGGGCATGGAGGACTTCTAGTCCCCGATTGCCAACAAGAACTGATAACGGCCCGGGCGAGCGCCCGGGCCGTTGCGCGTGCGGTGCGCGGCGGGTCGCTGCGGTCCTCGTGCCGGTAGTCTCCGGCGATGGCACGGCGGCGGATGGCAAGTCTGTTGATCACCAGGATGGAAGGCGGGTCGGGCCGCCGCGTGCCGGACGATCTCATCGTCGAGGAGCCGATGGCGATCGAGCTCGACGACGTACGCGTCTCCACCACGATGCGCACACCCGGTCACGATTTCGAGCTAGCGGCAGGCTTCCTCCACACCGAGGGGTTGCTCGCCGGCGCGCCGGTGACCGAGGTGCGCTACTGCGCGAACGGCTCCGCGGTGGAGTCCGGCTTTAACATCGTCACGGTCTCAAGCGGCGGCCTCGCCCCGAGACCCACTGCACGCCTCACGACCACCACCTCGAGCTGTGGGCTGTGCGGCAGCGCGAGCCTCGACGACCTGGCCGGGCGACTGGCCCCGATCGACCCGACGGGCCTCACCCGCTTCGACCTGTCGCTGCTCGCTGACCTGCCCGACAGGGCGCTTGCCAGCCAGCCTCTGTTCGACGCGACCGGTGCGGTTCACGCGGCCGTGGCGTTCGACAGCAGCGGTTCGGTGGTGATCGCCCGAGAGGATGTGGGGCGACACAACGCCGTGGACAAGGTGGTGGGGCGCCTGCTGCTGGACGGCGCGCTGCCTGCCTCCGCACTCGCTCTGTACGTGTCGGGGAGGGCGAGTTTCGAGATCGTGCAGAAGGCCTGGGCGGCCGGATTCGGCACGGTGGTCTCCGTGAGCGCACCAACTGCCCTCGCAGTCGATACGGCGCGTCGGGCGGGGATCACTCTCGTCGGCTTCGTCCGTGACGATCGCTTCAACGTCTATTCGCCTGAGCGCGTCGATCACCAACTGCGCAACGACCGATAGCGGCCTGTGGCCAGTCGCCCCGGTCGGTAGCCTCGGTGGGGTGACCGAACCGATCAGCCCAAGCGTTGGGTGGGGCGTCCTCCACCTGTTCTGCAAGCCCACCGCCAGCGTCGACCGTGAGGCGGTAGTTGCTGCTGTCAAGGCCACCCAGGCCGCTGATCACCAGGTGATCTGCGCGGACATGCTTGGCCACAAGGCAGACGTGTGCGTGCTTGCCCTCGGTCCGGACCTCCGCGAGCTGCGCCGTCTCCAGACGGCGCTGCAGCACGCCGGTCTCGACGTGGTCGACTCCTACGTGTCCATCACGGAGGTGAGCGAGTACGCGAAGGGCGTTCCCGACGCGATGAAGCAGACACGCCTATACCCGCAGCTTCCCCCGGCAGATAAGCCCGCCTTCTGCTTCTATCCCATGTCGAAGCGGCGCGAGGGATACGCAAACTGGTTCACCGAGGCATACGAGCGCCGTGAAGCACTGATGCACGAGCACGGCAGGAGCGGGCGCACCTTCGCCGGTCGCGTGCTGCAGCTCGTCACTGGATCCACCGGTCTCGATGACTTCGAGTGGGGTGTCACGCTGTTCGGCGTGCACATCGACGACCTCAAGGAGGTCGTGTACACGATGCGCTTCGACGAGGCCTCCGCCGTGTACGCCGAGTTCGGTACCTTCTACGTGGGCATGATCACACCGGTCGAGGAACTGCTTGGCTGAATCGGTGGGGTGGGCGCGCCGTCTCACCCTGCTGAGAAGACTCTGGGGCTACGGCATCGGCGGTGTGATGATCGTCGCAGTCGCTCCGTATCCGCTCCGCGGGTTCTGGGACAGCACCGAGGTCATCCACCGCATCCACGACACTGTCGGTTCGGTGCAGTACCTGCCGCTGTGGGCCGTGCCGGTCCTCGTCTGGGCCCACCGGCGTCACGACCTCTCGATGTGGCGCCTTGCACTTGCCAGTGCCGTTGTGATCCTTGTGGTGGCGCTCTGCACCGGTGATGCCCTCGGGTCCGGGTCCTGGCTGCCGCTCGGCACCATGCTGCTGTTGTGGCCCGTCGAGGACCGACGGAGTGCATGGTTGGTCCGGGTGGACCGCCTTGCTCTGCTGGCGGCCGTCTCCGCCGGCCTGCTCTGGTGGGTTGCCATCGTGAACGCGCCGGCGTACCTTCGCTTCCAGAACGTTTCCGGTGGTGATGTCCACGGTGTGCGGTACCACTACGGCGGGATGGCAGCAGCATCGTTCTCGCTCGCCGCAACCGCGACGGTGATCGCGCTCGGGAGGTCCAGCAGAGCGGCAGTCGCGCTCGTTGCTGCGTCGGTGATCGCCGTTGGCGTTGCCCATCGGGTGTGGTCCGAATACGACTCGGCTCTCGCCCCGTCCTGGTCATGGCTGACCATCGCCGCCGGGGTACTGATGGCACCGCTAGCGTTTTGGGAATGGCCCGCATTGCAGATCTCCTTGCGCGCGGCCGCACCTTCTCCTTCGAGTTCTTCCCACCCAAGACCGACTACGCACAGCTAACGCTGGGCAGAACGATCGCGGAGCTCGAGTCGCTCTCGCCGGGCTTCGTGAGCGTTACCTATGGCGCAGGAGGCAGCACACGCGCCCGTACGCACGCAGTGGTGGAGTGGGTCCGCAAGGAGACCCACATCACGCCGATGGCGCACCTCACGTGCACGGCCCACACCCGCGCCGACATCAGCGAGATCCTGGCCAACTACACCGATGCGGGAGTGGAGAACATCCTCGCCCTCGGGGGAGACCCACCTGCCGCCGGGGCGGACCCGGGGCCGAGCGACTACTCCTATGCGCTCGACCTCGTCGAGCACATCGCCTCCGCAGACGGTTTCTCGATCGGAGTCGCGGCGCACCCCGAGATGCACCCCCGCTCGGCGGACCGTGCCAGTGACCGTCGGCACCTCGCCGAGAAGCTGAAGCGGGCGGACTTCGCGATCACCCAGTTCTTCTTCGAGGCGGACCACTACTTCCGGATGGTCGACGAACTCGCGTCGCTCGGCGTGGACAAGCCGATCATCCCGGGGATCATGCCCGTCACCAACAAGAACCAGGTGAAGCGCATGGCAGAGCTCTCCGGCTCGGTGTTCCCGGCCTGGCTGGCCGAGCGGATCGGGGACTCCGGCGACGAGGCCGAGGTGGCGCGTATCGGTGTGGAGGTGGCCACGGAACTGTGCGCCACGCTCCTCGACGGAGGCGCACCCGGGCTGCACTTCTTCACGATGAACCGCTCGAACGCCACCCGGGAGATCTACGGCCGGCTCGGGCTGCCCACCTCCTGACCGTGGACCCGACACCGGTTGCGGGCACCTCGCTGTTCGGGAGGGCGCGTGCATCGCTCGCCTACGTCCCGGGCCTCGACGGCCTGCGCGCGATAGCGGTTGCCGCAGTCGTGCTGTACCACGCGCAGCAGAACATGCCGTCGTCCTGGATGCCCGGTGGGTTCCTCGGTGTCGAGGTGTTCTTCGTGATCTCGGGGTACCTGATTACGACACTGCTTGTAGCCGAGCACGAACGAACCGACCGGATCGACATCAAGCAGTTCTGGGCGCGTCGAGCACGCCGACTGCTGCCCGCCCTGTTCGCAGTGCTCATCGTGACGATGGGAATCGTGGGGATCGGCGGCAGCAGCAGTGATTCGCTGCGTGAGCACGTACGCGCATTCCGCGGGACGTGGGTGTCTGCCTGGCTGTACCTGACGAACTGGTACCAGGTGATCGCCGGGCTCGAGTACTCGGACCGGCTCGGGCGCCCGTCCCTGCTCCGGCACCTCTGGTCGCTCGCGGTCGAGGAGCAGTTCTACCTCGTGTGGCCGATCGTGATGTGGTTCGTGCTGCGTCGCTTCCGGCACCGTCTCCCCGCAGTTGGCGTGGTGTTCGCCGCCCTGGCCGGTGCCATCGCGCTCGTGGTGGCGCTCGTGTACCGGTCTGAGAACCTCGGGCGCATCAACTTCTTGTACCTGTCCACGCCGACGCGTCTGTCGGGACTGCTGCTCGGGTCCGCACTCGCGATCTTCTGGAGGCCGTGGCGCCTCGCCACGGCCTCGGTGTCTCGGCACGGTCGTTGGACCGACGTCGCCGGCACGGTAGGACTCGGCGTGCTCGTGTGGGCCTTCCTCCGCTGGCACCTCGTTGTCGACGGTGTATCCGCAGTGCATGGCTACAACCTGTTGTTCCGCGGCGGGTTCCTCATCATCGGGATCGCCACGGTGATGACGATCGTGGCGGTCACCCACCCCGGCTCGCTGCTGGCGTCACGTGTGCTCTCCGCTCGACCGCTCGTGTGGGTCGGCAAGCGTTCCTACGGCCTGTATCTGTGGCACTGGCCGGTCTTTCAGCTGACACGGCCGCGCGGCGACCTGTCGCTCCTCGACCCGTCGAGCCCGGACGTTCGCTGGGGATGGCTACCCGCGCTGGTGCTGCGATTGCTCATCACGGTGGTGCTGACCGAGCTGTCGTACCGACTGCTCGAGGTGCCGGTGCGCAGTGGCCTCGGCTACGCGCGCAGCAGGGTGCTTGCTGCTGTCGCTGCTGTCGCGATGCTCGTCACCGTCGTGCCGACGGCGTCGTCGTTCGCCGCAGCGGACGTTCTCGCCGACCAGGCTGCGTGTAACCGTGATCCGGCTGCCTGCGAGATGCTGGGGACCGATACCGAGCCCGCCGCGGCGCCAACCACCACGGCCGAGGTGCCCGCAACCATCGGTGTCCCCACCAGCGCGCCGCCAGCGGCGTCGCCCACCAATGCCTCCCTCGTACCGTTGACCACGATGGTTCCCGCCCCGACCACCACTATGACCAAGCCGGTGGCGACCTTGCAGGGTGGCACCCCGCCACCTGCCCCCGCTGCGGTCACCGTGCCACTGATGCCGATCAAGCCGCTCGCGCTCGGCGACTCAGTGATGCTCGGGGCCAAGGGGCGCCTCGAGGCAGCGGGAATACGGGTGGATGCCGGTGAGGCAAGGCGCTTCGGCAAGGCCGAGGGCCTCATCGACCGGTACCGAGCGTCGGGACAACTCGGGGAGGTGGTCGTGCTCGCGCTCGGCGGGAACGACAACCTGAGCGCCCGCCTCATCGACGTCATCCTCGGCAAGCTGACCGGCGTGGACCACGTGATCGTGGTCACCCCCCAGGTGAACGGCCTGCCCAAGGAGGCCAGGAACCACCGGCTGCTGCTCGCCGCGAGGGACCGCTTCCCGAACGTCACGATCCTCGACTGGCAGCGGCTGACGCAGAGCAAACTGCGTTACTACTGGGGTGCCAAGGGGGTGTCGTCGCCGGGGCGCGCGTATTTCTGGGCGGACCGCATCCACCTGGCGCCAGCCGGTCAGCGGTACTTCACCTCACTCATCGTCGGCGCTATTACCAAAGCCGTTGGCTGAGGTGCCCCGCGGGCCGCGCTGCGCCTGTTCTCCATGCATCCGATTCGGGGAGCCTGCAGCGCGGATGAGTACGCTGGGATACCTATGCAGACCCCAGTTCGAGTTGCCGTTACCGGCGCCGCCGGCCAGATCGGCTACAGCCTCCTGTTCCGTATTGCTTCGGGTGCCATGCTCGGCCCAGACACCCCGGTCATCCTCCAGTTGCTCGAGGTGACCCCTGCCCTCAAGGCGCTCGAGGGCGTGAGGATGGAGTTGGACGACTGCGCATTCCCGTTGCTCGCCGGTGTCGTGGGCACCGACGACGCGAACGTGGCGTTCGGCGACGCCGACGTTGCCCTGCTCGTCGGCGCGATGCCGCGCAAGGCCGGCATGGAGCGCAGCGACCTGCTGTCCGCCAACGGCGGGATCTTCAAGCCGCAGGGCGAGGCGATTGCCCGCAACGCGAACAAGGACATCAAGGTGCTCGTGGTCGGCAACCCGGCCAACACCAACGCGCTCATCGCGATGAACAATGCGAAGGGCATGAACCCGCGCAACTTCACCGCCATGACGCGCCTCGACCACAACCGTGCGGTCACACAGATCGCGCAGCGTCTCGGTCAGCCCGTCACGGCCGTCAAGAAGATGACGATCTGGGGCAACCACTCCACCACCCAGTATCCGGACCTCTTCCACTGCGAGGTCGGCGGCAAGCAGGCCTATTCGCAGGTGAACGACCACGCGTGGGTGGACGGCACGTACATCCCGTCCGTCGCCAAGCGTGGTGCAGCGATCATTGAGGCACGCGGCGCCTCGTCGGCCGCCTCGGCCGCCAACGCCGCTATTGATCACATCCGGTCGTGGTCGCTCGGCACCGCGGACGGTGACTGGGTGTCGATGGGCATCCCCTCCGACGGCTCGTACGGTGTGCCCGAGGGCCTCATCTCATCGTTCCCCTGCGTGTGCAAGGACGGCAAGTACGAGATCGTTCAGGGCCTTGACATCGACGCTTACAGCCGCGGCAAGATCGACGCGACGGTGGCCGAGCTTGCCGAGGAGCGCGACGCCGTTCGCGACCTCGGGTTCATCTGATCCAGCCCTGCTGATCCGATAGTTCTGGGGTCTACTTAAGGAATTTGCTCGTCGTGTTGTCGGCGAGCACCTTCCCACCGGTCTGGCACGCTGGGCAGTAATTGATCGTGTACCCCGAATACTCGATTGCCCGGATGATGTCACTGCACTCCGGACACGGCTGCCCCTCGCGGTGGTGCACCTTGCTCGGTCTCGTGGCCGAGCCACTCATCTCGTCCTGCTCGCGTTCGTGCGCAAGGCTTTCGTCGCAGGCGGCTTCGATCGCGTCAACCACCCGGGTGGCGCCCTCGATGCCGAGCCGAGCCGTGTTCGCGAATGGCGACAGCCGCGCCCGGTGACAGACCTCGTTCGCGAGGCGTCGGCCGAGACCGGCAATCTGATGCTGGTCCCGGAGGAACCCGTGCAGACGCATCGGGTGGATGAGGAAGAGGTCGCTGAGCGTCTCGGCGTCCACCTCGGCGGCGTCCGGGCCGAGCGAGGCGAGCGGGGGACTGGCGAGCGCCTTGGCCGTCGGCAGGCACCACACCCCGACGCGACGTTCCGTTCCCTGTTCGGTGAGGAGCAGCGCCGACCCGTCGGTGAAGCGCCAGCGCGCCTGGCCGCCGCGCGGTTTGATGGCGTGCTTGTCGTCCGGGTGGAGGCGGCCGCCCTGCATGAGATGCACGGCGAACGTCACTGGCTCGAACTCGACGAGGAGGTACTTGCCGCGGCGCCACACCCGCTGGAGCACCTCGCCAACCGCCTCGGTGGGTCGTGGCGTCGCCGTCTTCAGCACGGTGAAGCCGAACGGCGTGAACGACTCGAGCACCTTGTCGCCAAACGCCTTCGTCAACCGTTCGGCATGGGCCTGCAGTTCGGGCAGTTCGGGCATCGCGCTACCCCTCTGCCGACACCCGCTCGGGCCTCACGGCTTGTCGGGAACGTCGTAGGTGGTGACCTTGCTGACCTCGTTGAAGATCCCGTCGAGCGCCACGAACAGCGACTCGGCCGCCATCAGTTTCATCGGGTCGCCGCCGAGCCGGATGCGCCCGTCGATCAGCGCGTCCTGCGGGTTGACCGTTCTGGTTGCGACGCCGACAGCGGTGTCCCAGTCCTGCATCATTCGTAGGTCCTCGTCGGTCGCTGGTCCGGCACCGAACTCGGCTCTGCCGTTGGACACCGCGAGGTGATAGGTCACGTCGCCCTCGGGCGTTCCGGTGACGACCTGGGTGATGGCGATGGTGTTCTCCGCCGCAGCGCGCTGCATCGCCGCGTCGGCCGCAACGGCCTTGGTCAGGGCATCGATCCATTCGAGACTGAGGTATCGCACGGCCCCTATTCTGGCCCGTCGGGTACCGTTCGTCGCCATGACCGAACACGCGGACCAGCCGGTTGGGTTGCCGGCACGGTGGCGGCCGTCTGATGAAGGCCGCCACCCGAGCGCACCGGTGGAGGCGTGGTGGTTCTGGGGCTGGGACGTTGCGGCATCGGCCGGGCTGTACGTGGGTCTGGAGATCACCGGTCAGCGATTCGACTACTGGGCCGGTCTCGTGAGGGCGGGCGAGCCCTACCTGCACATTGTCGAACTCGACGGCACCGGTCTGCGCGCCGGGCTCGAGATCAAGCCACCCGAGATGTGGGCGGGACACACCTGCGACGAACCGTTCGAGCAATGGTCGTTCGGCAACGAGGCGCACGGTGTGCTGCTCGACGAACCGGACGAGGCGCTCGGGCGCGCGTACGGCGAACTGGTTCCGGTCACGTTCGATGTTGAGTGGTACGCGTCCGGTGGCCCGGTAGCCGTCGACGGGGGATACGAGCAGAGCGGAGAGGTGGACGCGGAGATCGAGTTGCGGGAGGGGATCTTCCGCCTCACCGGCCCAGGCCGCCGTGTGCACGTGTGGGGCCGCCCGTGGCTGCCGCAGTCCCCGAGCGGGCCGACAGGTTGGGGGCTGCGTGCCCCATACCGCCGCCGCGACGGCAGCGGGGTGGAGCAGGTGCTCGCTGCCGACGGCTGGCATGCATGGGTTCACCCTGCCACATGACGGACAATAGTGCCGTGGCCTACGAGCGTGATGTCCTCGAGAACTTCGACCCGCGGCGAAAGCCCACCTACCCCAAGGTGACGGCGGTTCCTGGTCTCGTCGTGGAGGATCGCTCCAGCGGGTTTTGCGGCGACATCGTCAAGGCCACGTTCGAGGCGGTGACGCTGCGCGACCGCAAGGGACAGTTGCGGCACTTCACCTGGAAAGACGGGGGTTTCCTCGTCGAGGGCAAGCGGGTGACGCTTGTGCGGGAGGAAGCAGCGAAGCCGACGGGACCGCGACTCACCGCTTCTGGCTCGGTGGCGAGCGGCAGGCCGGCCGCTGCACGCGTTGCACGCGCGAGCCGAATCTGGGTGGAGGGCCGTCACGATGCCGAACTGCTCGAACACGTGTGGGGCGATGACCTGCGCGAACTGGGCATCGTGGTGGAGCCGATGCACGGGATCGATCATCTCGAGGATGCCGTGCGCGAGTTCGGTCCGTCGCCGGAGCGTCGGCTCGGCATCCTCGTTGACCATCTCGTTGACGGCTCGAAGGAATGGCGGCTGGCGGCAGCGGTACGGGGAGAGTTCGTGCTCGTTACCGGCCACCCGTTCGTGGACGTGTGGGCCGGTATCCGGCCGAAGGCGATCGGTCGCGAGGCATGGCCGGACATCCCCCGCGGCATCCCGTGGAAGGAGGGCATGGCCCGCGCGCTCGGGACCGAGCTCACCGGCCTCTGGCCGAAGCTGCGCAACCGGGTGAATACCTACGCAGACCTCGAGCCCGAACTCGTCGGTGCTGTCGAGCTCCTGCTCGACTTTCTCGGCTGAGAATCAGGGAACGAACGCGATCTTGCCGACCGCCCTGCGTGTCAGCAGTTCGCTGCACACCTCGGCTGCGTCGGTGAGCGGGCGCACGAACGGGGCAATCGGGGAGAGCCGCCCAGCCCCGATCGCGTCGATCACCTCGTTCACGAGCACTTGGTTCGTCTGCGGGTTGCGCTGCACCCAACCACCCCACTCCACGCCCACGACGGTGCGGTTGTTGAGCAGCACCAGGTTGAGGGGAATGCGGGGGATTCCCGCCGTGAACCCGATCACGACGTACCGCCCGTCGAAGCGCAGTGCACGAAGTGCCTGCTCGGCAACATCACCACCGGTCACGTCGTAGACCACATCGATCCCCTGGCCGTCGGTCAACTCCCGCGAGCGGGACTTCACGTCGTCGTCGCTCGCGATCGCCGCATCGGCACCCGCACGCAGCGCGAGCGAACGCTTCTCCTCGGTGGAGGCAACTGCAATCACCCGTGCGCCGAACGACCGGGCTACGTCGATGGCCGCGAGACCCACACCGCCGCCTGCACCGGTAACGAGCACCGTCTCGCCGGCGTTCACCTGTGTCCGTCTCGTGAGGGCGAACCATGCTGTTCCGTACACCTGCAGGAACGTTGCTGCGCGGGCAGCGTCGAGGGTTGCCGGGATGCGGTACAGCTGGTGGGGTTTCGCTATCAGGGTGTCGGCCCACGCCCCGGTGAAGGTGGAGGCCAGCACGCGGTCCCCGACTGCGATGTCGGTCACGCCCTCCCCAAGCGCATCGACGACGCCAGCCGCCTCACCTCCGGGCGTGTACGGAGGTTTGGAGGCGAACTGGTACTTGCCGGCCACCTGCAACGCGTCCACGAACGAGGCGCCTGCCGCTTCCACACGGATCCGGACCGTACCCGGAACCGGGTCTGGTGTGGGGAGCTCCTCCACCCTCAGGTTCTCGACGGGACCCAGTTCGTGGCAGACAACGGCTCGCATTGCCCGAGCGTACGCGGCGTACGTGGGTGAGTCCCGGAGGGCGTGTTCAGTGGGTGCGCGCGGCGGCGCGGCGGTGGCGTAGGAGCTCGATCGCCACTGGCACGAGTGACAGCACGACGACGAGGATGAGGACGATCTCGATGTTGTCCTTCACCCACTTGCGCTCCCCGAGGTAGAAGCCGAGAACGGGGAGGCCGATGCCCCAGAGGGCACCGCCGATGATGTTGTACGACACGAACGTCCGGTAGTTCATCCGACCTGCCCCGGCGATCACCGCGACGAAGGCCCGTACGACCGGGACGAATCGCGCCAGAACAATCGACTTCGGTCCGTGGTGCTCGAAGAAGGCCTGGGTCTTGTCGATGTTCTTCGGGTTGAGCAGCCTCGAGTTTTCCCGGTTGAACAGACGCGGCCCGAGCTTCCGCCCGATGAGGTAACCGACCTGATCGCCCGCGATCGCGGCGATCACCACGGTGAGGATGACCCAAGGAAGCGCTGGCAGCTTGTTGCCGCCAGCGGTTGAGGCGAGGAACCCGGCGATGAACAGCAGCGAGTCGCCCGGGAGAAAGAAGCCGACGAGCATGCCGCTCTCAGCGAAGACAATGACAGCAAGGAGGGCGAGCCCGCCGCTTTTGAGGATGTTTTCGACATTGAGCAGGGCGAGGATGGCGAGCATGCGTGAGCGAGGCTAGTGCTCGCCCTGCGGGGTGTCGTGTCATGTCCCGTCCGACCGCCGCCAAAAAAGAGAGCACCCCGGGCGTTGGCCCGGGGTGCTCGAGTAACCGTTTCTGGAGTGCGTCAGACGGGTGCTCCGCTGACGCCCTCGCTCTTGCGCTTCGAGAAAGCAATCGAGCCGATCAGGATCACGAGCGCCACGGCGCTGATCGAGTAGCGGGCTGCGTCGTTGTCGCGAAGCTTGATGATCGCGGGGAGCATCAGGAGCGACACCAGGTTCATCACCTTGATGAGCGGGTTGAGCGCTGGTCCGGCGGTGTCCTTGAAGGGATCGCCGACGGTGTCGCCGATGACGGCTGCCTTGTGGGCATCCGAACCCTTGCCACCCTCGTGGCCGTCCTCGATGTACTTCTTGGCGTTGTCCCACGCGCCACCTGCATTGCTCAGGTAGTTGGCCATCAACTGGCCGGTGAGGATCACGCCGGCGAGGAAGGCGCCGAGTGCCATATAGTTGATGCCGAAGCCGATGATGACCGGGGTCAGCACCGCCAACAAGGCCGGGGTGGTGAGTTCACGGAGCGACGCTGCGGTGCAGATGTCGATGACCGGGCCGTAGTCCGGCTTCTTCTCGCCCGACATGATCTTGCCGTCTGCGAACTGGTTGCGGACCTCCTGGACCACGACGCCGGCGGTACGGCTGACGGCGCGGATGGCAAGCGCCGAGAACATGAACGCAACCGAGCCGCCGATGAGCAAACCGATGAAGGTCTTCACGTCTGCAACGTTGATCTGGGTCTGGATGACCCTGAAGACGTCGGAACCCTCGATTGCCTTGCCGATGTCCTCGACCTTCTTGCCGAGAGCGCCGATGTTGTTCACGTCGTATTTCAGACCGAGTTCGCTGGCGATCGTCTCGATGTAGGACGCGAAGAGCGCCACGGACGCGATGACTGCCGAACCGATGGCGAAGCCCTTGGTGACAGCCTTGGTGGTGTTACCCACCGCGTCGAGGCTGACCATGATGCGGGCCGGCTCACCGTGGAACTCGCCGGACATCTCGGCGATACCGGCCGCGTTGTCTGACACCGGGCCGAACGTGTCTTCCGACACGATCACGCCGGTGGTGGCGAGCATGCCCATGCCGCAGAGTGCGACGAGGTACAGCGAGAACTGCAAGTTGCCGGCGCCCATCCACAGCGTGACGCCGAGGGCGACAGCAATGGCGACGATGGCGTACACCGAGGACTCGAGACCGCTCGAGGTGCCCGAGAGCACCACGGTCGCCGGGCCGGTTCGTGCCGACTCGGCGATCTCTTTCACTGGCCCGTAGTGGGTACCGGTGAAGTACTCGGTGAGACGGCTGACCACCTGGGCGAGGACGAGGCCTACGGCCACGGCGCCGAAGCACTTCCAGCCGGCATTCGCCTTGTCGTTGCCCACGTAGGCGAGGGCCACGATGAGCGTGCCGATGAGCGTGAGCACACCGGCGACGAGGAAGCCTCGGTTGATCGGCTTCAGTGCGTCGGTCTCGTCCTTTTTCGCCTTCACGGCGAAGACGCCGGCGATCGAGGCGATCACGCCGATTGCGCGGCAGGCGAGCGGGAACACGAGGCCGAGGGCCGGGTTGAGGCCGATCGACTTGAACGCCGCCACACCGAGGATGATCGAGGCAACGAGGGTCACCTCGTAGCTCTCGAAGAGGTCGGCAGCCATACCCGCACAGTCGCCCACGTTGTCGCCCACGTTGTCGGCGATGGTGGCCGGGTTGCGGGGGTCGTCCTCGGGGATACCCGCTTCCACCTTGCCCACGAGGTCTGCACCGACGTCAGCAGCCTTGGTGAAGATGCCGCCACCGACGCGCAGGAACAGCGCAAGCAGCGAACCACCGAAGCCGAAGCCCACGAGGATGGCCGAGGCGGTGTTCTGGAAGATCATGATGATCACGGTTGCGCCGAGCAGGCCCAGGCCGACGGTGAACATGCCTGCCACGCCACCGGTGCGGAACGCAACGGTGAGCGCCTTGGGCATCGAGCCGGTCTTGGCGGCCGCAGCGGTGCGGACGTTGCCACGGGTGGCGAGCGTCATACCGATGTAGCCGGTAAGACCCGACGCCACACATCCGAGGACGAAGGCGATCGTTCGGGCGAGACCCGAGCCGGCGAAGCTGAGGGCATTGGTGCCGTCAGGCTTCTTCACGGCCACGGATGTGACGAACACGATCACGGCGAGCGGGATGAGGATGACAGCGATCGTCTTGAACTGACGCTTGAGGTACGCCGATGCACCTTCTTGGATCGCCAGGGCGATCTCTTTCATCTTCGGCGTGCCTTCATCCTCGTCGAGGACCTTTTTCATGAGGTAGAAGCCCACGAGAATGGCGAGGACCGCGGATGCTGCAGAGAGCAACAGAACGGCCCACTCACCTCCCCGCAGGGTGAATACCTGGTAGCCGCCTTCGGCGGCAAACAATGCTGGCACCGGTGATCTCCGGGTATCTCGGGCCCGTCCCATCTGGAACGAAGCAGGGTTGCAACGGCCAAGAGTGTAGGTGAAGCGGACGCGATAAGCCGAAACCATCGACAGGTGCCCGGGAAGTTTCCCCTGTTACGGACTGGTTACGGTCCATGTTCCGACGCGTCATGACGTTGTCGGCCACGGTCCCCGGTAGTTTCAGATTGTGGCTCCTTCGTCGGGGCCACGTCACATCGAATCGACTGGGAGGCCGGCGGCAACGATGGCGCAGGTGATCAACCGTCAGCGAGGGCCCGTATCGGGCACCGCAACCAGGGCCCGCAAGAAGCAACCTTTCTTGTTGGACCTGTACAGCACCTCTGTGGGCAAGAAGTACGTCATGGCCCTCACCGGCCTGATGGGCGTGGGCTTCGTGCTCGTCCACATGGTGGGCAACCTCAAGATGTATCTCGGTCGGGAGGACTACAACCACTACGCCGAGTTCCTGCGCGAGTTGCTCGTACCGATCTTTCCCCGCACGGTCCTGCTCTGGATCCTGCGAGGCGGCCTGATCGCTGCGGTCCTCGGCCACCTTCACGCCGCCGTGACGCTGACCCGGATGAACCGTCAGGCACGCCCGGTGAAGTACCAGTCGGCCCGTGACTATCAGGTTGCCAGCTTCGCCAGCCGCTCGATGCGCTGGACCGGGACGATCGTGCTGCTGTTCATCGTGTGGCACCTCCTCGACCTCACGGCCGGCACCGCGAACGGCGGGAATTTCGTCCGCGGTGATGCCTACAACAACGTGGCGCACTCGCTCAACCGCCCGGTCGTGGCGGCGGCGTACATCCTCGCCAACCTGGCGCTCGGTGTGCACCTGTTCCACGGCGTCTGGAGCCTGTTCCAGTCCCTCGGATGGTCGCACCCGCGCTTCAACAAGTGGCGCCGTCACCTCGCCGGTGGCCTTGCCTCCGTCATCGTGCTCGGCAATATTTCATTCCCGGTTCTGGTTCTCTGCAAGGTCGTGGAGGTTCACTCATGAGCAATTGGCCGACCCTCGAGTCCAAGGGCTTCTCGTCGAAGATCCCGAAGGGTTCCGTCGAGAACAAGTGGCTCGGGTACAAGGAAGACCTGAAGCTCGTCAACCCGAACAACAAGCGCAAGTTCAAGGTGCTGGTCGTCGGGACGGGCCTCGCCGGAGCATCGGCTGCGGCCACGCTCGCGGAACTCGGCTACGAGGTGGAGGCGTTCACATTCCACGACTCGCCGCGCCGGGCGCACTCGATCGCGGCACAGGGCGGCATCAACGCAGCCAAGAACTACCAGGGTGACGGCGACAGCGTTCACCGACTGTTCTACGACACCGTGAAGGGCGGCGACTTCCGCGCCCGTGAGTCGAACGTGCACCGCCTCGCCGAGGTGTCGGTCAACATCATCGACCAGATGGTCGCCCAGGGCGTTCCGTTCGCCCGGGAGTACGGCGGCCTGCTCGACAACCGCTCGTTCGGCGGGGCGCAGGTGTCGCGTACGTTCTACGCCCGCGGCCAGACCGGTCAGCAGCTCCTCCTCGGCGCCTACCAGCAGCTCGCCCGCCAGATCGGCCTCGGCGGCGTGAAGCTGTGGACCAAGGTGGAGATGGTGGACGTGGTGACGGTCGACGACCGGGCAGCGGGCATCGTTACCCGGGATCTGCTGACGGGCGAGATCCGCAGCCACTCCGGTCACGCCGTGCTGCTGTGCACGGGTGGCTACGGCAACGTGTTCTACCTGTCCACGAACGCAATGAACTCCAACGTCACCGCCGCGTGGCGTGCGCACCGCCGGGGCGCGCACTTCGCAAACCCGTGCTTCACTCAGATTCACCCCACCTGCATCCCGCAGAGCGACGAGACACAGTCCAAGCTGACGCTGATGTCGGAGTCACTCCGTAACGACGGGCGTGTGTGGGTTCCCAAGGACCGCGACGAGAAGCGCCCGGCGGACCAGATCCCCGAGGAAGAACGTGACTACATCCTCGAGCGGCTCTACCCGTCCTACGGCAACCTTGCGCCGCGCGACATCTCGTCGCGTGCCGCCAAGCGGTCGGTCGACTCCGGTCTCGGTGTCGGACCCCTGAAGAACGGTGTATACCTCGACTTCTCCGCAGCGATCAACCGTCTCGGCGAGCCAGTCGTCGAGGAGCGTTACGGCAACCTGTTCGAGATGTACGAGCGGATCTCGGGAGAGAACCCGTACAAGACCCCGATGCGCATCTATCCCGCCGTGCACTACACCATGGGTGGCCTCTGGGTGGACTACGAGCTCATGACCACCATCCCCGGTGTGTACGCACTCGGCGAGGCCAACTTCTCGGACCACGGTGCGAACCGACTTGGTGCGTCGGCACTCATGCAGGGCCTGGCCGACGGTTACTTCGTGATCCCCTACACACTCGGCAACTACCTCGCCCCGATGCTGAACAAGCCCACCCCGGGAGTAGACCACCCGGCCTTCAAGGAGGCCGAGCAGGCGGCGAGCGCCCGGTACACGGGTTACCTGAACATCAAGGGCACCCGCTCGCCGGACTACTTCCACCGCCAACTCGGCAAGATCATGTGGGACTTCTGCGGTATGGAGCGCACGACCGAAACCCTCGAGAAGGCGCTCGGCGAGATCCCGGCCCTCTACGAGGAGTTCCAGAAGGACCTGCGCATCACGGGCGGCGACGGGCTCAACATGATGCTCGAGAGGGCGGGTCGAGTTGACGACTTCTTCCAACTCGGCATGCTGACCTGCCGTGACGCCCTCGAGCGTCAGGAGTCGTGCGGCGGCCACTTCCGGGCCGAGTACCAGTACGAAGACGGTGAGGCCATGCGCGACGACGAGAACTTTGCGCACGCCGCTGCATGGGAATGGACGGGCGACCCCATGCAGTCCATCCGCAACATCGAGCCCCTCGAATTCGAAGCCATCCATCTTGCGGTTCGGAGCTACAAGTGAGTCTCATCAGGAACATCACCCTCAAGATCTGGCGCCAGGACGGTCCCGCCGCCCAGGGTCGATTCGAGACGTACAAGGTGGACTCCGTCACCGACGAGGCTTCGTTCCTCGAACTGCTCGACGTGGTCAACGAGAACCTGATCACCGAGGGCAAGGAACCGATCACGTTCGACTCCGACTGTCGCGAGGGCATCTGTGGAACGTGTGGCCTCATGATCAACGGACAGTCGCACGGCCCGGAGAAGTCCACGGCAACGTGCCAGTTGCACATGCGCAAGTTCACGAGCGGCGACGTCATCACCGTGGAACCCTTCCGGGCATCGGCCTTCCCGATCCTGAAGGACCTCATGGTGGACCGCTCTGCCTTCGACCGCATCATCGAGTCGGGCGGCTTCATCACCTCCCCCACCGGTGGCGCGCCGGACGCAAACCTCATCCCGATCCCGAAGCCGGTCGCCGATGCCGCAATGGACTCCGCTGCCTGCATCGGCTGTGGCGCCTGCGTGGCGGCGTGCCCGAACGGCGCTGCACACCTGTTCACGTCGGCGAAGATCTCGCACCTCAACCTGCTCCCGCAGGGTCAGGCCGAGCGCTACAAGCGCACCGAGGCCATGGTGGAGACGATGAACGAGTACTTCGGCTCGTGCACCAACCACGGTGAGTGCGAGGCAGCGTGCCCGAAGGCGATCAGCATCGACGTCATCGCGATCATGCACAAGGACTATCGCAAGTCCAAGCTGAAGAACCGTAAGGAACTCGCTCGCAACAAGTGAGTGTGTTCATCCGAGGGGCCGCGTAACTCGCCGATGTCCACCGCACCCCGGGCAGTGCACGGGGTGCGGTGGCAGCCAGGGTGGTTTGTCGACTCGTCGTGGCGCTCCGGCTGTGCGGTTCCATGCACCGCTACCGACGACCGTTTAGTAGCAGTTGCCCGTCTCGCCCAGTCGAGAGTTTTTCAGACTGATCGTTGACACCCTTACACGCGTGCGCTCAACATAGGCGTGTTCGGAGTGCCCCGGGCGGTGGATAGAGGGAAGACGTGAAAACGAGCGCTGTCGTGGGTCTCGTCGCCGTGTCGCTTGTGACGGTGACCTCGGCCGGGTTCACGAGCGCGCTGGCAAGTTCGATTTCGAGCTGCGGAGAAGAGCTCTCACCAACGATTGAGGCGCCTCTCCTAGCGGATTCACCCACGCCCGCGGCATCGGTACCTCCGGATCGGGTGGATGTCGAGGCCGTACTTCGGCGGACTTTCGATTGTCGATTCGGAGCGGCACAACAAGTCTCCGACGGGAGTCAGGTACTTGTCTTCCTCGTCTCGCCAACGGCCCAAGACTGGGTGGATGCGCGTTGGGCGCTCCGAGGGTCTATCGATGAGACAACCCCCGTCAGGCTGAGAGGCGTACCGTACGGCGATTACGACGTTCGATCAGCCAAACTTCGCGTCACAGCACAGTTGATCCCGTTGCTCGGGCGCGGGGTGAATTGGTCTGTTGAACCGCAGGTCGTTGCCGGTCGAATTCTCGTCAGGGTCGATGAAAGAGCGACAGCCGACTTGTCGCAGGTTGCACAGCAGATCCAAGATTCGGGCGTTGCGGGCAACATTCCAGTTGAAGTGGTCCACGACGCTTCGATCGGGCGGGCAATGCAACGCCACGCATATACACCTCTGTCAATAGCCATCGGACAATCACGGGGGCATTCGGGTCAGGTGGCGTTTCGTCCGGGAGTCTTTGCATGAGCGGCCGAAACTCCGGTACCGGCTGTGGGGCCGTCACGGGCAATGACGTGGACATGATGGTGAACGGCGTGATGTACCTACACACCGGGACAATCGCTAGAACATGCCTCCTTGGCGACAGCGGCGGTCCTGTGTACGCAACGCCAAGTTCCACTACAGCGACCGCAGCTGGGACGGTTATCTCGTGCACCACCAACCTCACCCGATTCTCAATGGTGTTTTGGATAGCGCATACGACCTCGGGCGCTATCGCAGTCGGATGAGGAGCGGCGGCGTGGGTGCTTCCTCTCCGAAGGGCGCTGCAGGAGCACGTCGTCTACACAGACTGATCACAAGCGTCTGGGCACTGGCGCTAATCGGGGGTTGTTCGGCAGCAACAACTCAACCGGCCGGAAACGACGGCGTCACGGCATCGTCGGAATCGCTCAACGCCGTGATCGGTATCCGGGTGAATCCCACGGAGGTGCGCCCCGGCGGGACGCTGACGGTCAGCCCACAGGCCGACACGACAGAGGCTTGGATTGGAGGCGTCGCCGCATACTTCGATGCCCAAGTCAGTGGAGAATGGGTGACCCTGTGGGGGGTAATCGCAGACGAATGGGGGAGCGAAGTGCACAGATTCAGCAGTTCTCAGCCGACGTGGGAGGTGCTCGGCGTCGGAGTGGCGTACTCGATGAGCGTCGTCCTTCCGGTTCCGCCGCGGATAGTGCCAGGAAATTACCGAATCTGTCGAACCTACTCATCGCCCGAGCCCACCCGTTCCGTGTATCTGTGCACGCCCGTGCGGGTTGTGCAGTAGATCCCGACAAGGACTACCGCAAGTCCAAGCTGAAGAACCGCAAGGAACTCGCTCGCAACAAGTGAGTCCCGGTAGTACCGGATCGGTTGCCGAAGCCCTGCGCGGCGGTAACCGGCCCGGTTTTCAGTTTTAGGAAGCGGTCAGCAGCGTGCCGTAGCGGTTGGTGGCGGCTGCTGCAGCGTGCTCGAGCGTGAGGTCCAGCGTGAGCGCCCCGGTGACATCGGGAGTAACGAACTGCAGCGTGCCGACGAGGGCGCAGGCGTCGGCACGCACGGTTCCAGCGAATCGCCACGATCGCTCACCCCCGGGCCACGAGAGCCGAGCAACAACCACGGCATCGACGAGCGCGTGCCGGAGGTCGTTGACGACGTGGACGTTCAGGGCGAGCGACGCGCCAGGTTTCGTGTGCTCGGGCATGCGGTCGGCAACGACGATCACCGGACGACAGGCATCGGTGACAGCGTCGAAGCCGCGCTTGCGCTGCCGGTCGTGGTCGAGGATGCTCCACGTCACGCCCGGGTTCCCGTCCGCGAAGGCGAACAGGCAGAATCCGCCGGTGGGTCGGTATTTGAGGCGCCGCAGGGTCTCGATGTGGTGCTTGAGGAGCATCGCCTGGTACTGCTGCGTAGCGGCCTGCCAGTCCTCGAACGTGTCGTAGTCCGCCGGGGGGACGCGCTTGTCGAAGATCGACTTCTGTAGCGCGTGATGCCGCTCCAGATGGGCCCAGTCGAGGTTGGGCCAGCGCTCGGGCTCCATGAATGCAGCACTCGCTGGCACAGCCTGAGCTCCGAATTCGCTCACGAAGCGCACCATGCTCGGGACTGCGGCCGCGAAGCCCGGCAGGTCGCGCTCGTTGCCGTGGTACCAGCCGAAGTAGAGGTGGCTGTCCGTGCCGTCGAGCATCGGCAGGTGGGGAAGGACACCGGAGTGAGCCACGACCGGCCTGCTGCCGTCGCTGCGCTCCAGCGAACGCTTGATCCAGCGGTCCAGGACCGTCTTGTTCCACGTGGGGAGTTGCTGGCCGGCGATCCACTTTGCGGCGAGCAACGGCATGTTCGTCGGCCTGCCCGGCTCGACGTCGAGGCGGAACGGTTCGTTGTGGCCGCACCATACGGCGATGGACGGGTGGTGACCGAGCAGATCGACGGCTTCGCGCGCCTGCGCGGTGGCCTGCTTGCGAACGCTGCGTGCGTACCCCCACTGGAGCGGGAGATCCTGCCAGAGCAGCATGCCGAGCTCGTCGGCTGCCTCGTAGAGCTCCGGGCGCGTGATGTGGGCGTGGATGCGCAAGAGGTCGAGCCCGGCGTCCTGTGCGAGCTCAACATCGCGTCGTAGCTCGGCGGCGGTTGCCTCGCCGATCTGCATGCGGGTGGGGCCGTGGTTGGCACCCTTGATGAACAGGCGCTCACCGTTCACCGACAACTGCCACCGGTCCAGCGCAACCTGGCGCAGCCCTGTCCGGCGAACCGCAGTATCGCTCGCCTGCTCGCCCCCCTCAATGAACACCTCGACGGTCACGTCGGTGAGCTCCTGGGCACCCATGCTCCACGGCCACCACAGACGTGGGTTGTCCACGCCGAATGTCCACTCGACCTCGTTGGCGCCCTTGGCGAGGGGCTGCACCCGCTCGCGCTGCGTGTAGCCGTTGACCGTGGTGCGGATGCGGACCGAGTGGGGCGCGTCGCTGTCCAGACGCGCGTGCAGCAGCAGGTTCGCCCGGCCGGCGTTCGCGTCGCGGCACAGCACCCGAAGGCGGTCGATGCGCACGGGGCCGGTGGTCTCGATACGGACCGGGCGCCAGATACCACCGGGATTCCAATCGGGGTCCAGAGCATCCCAGTGCTGGAAGACACCCGTGAGGTTCCGCTTGGCCGTCTTGTTGCGCTGCGGCGCGCAGTTCACCTCGACGGCGAGTGCGTGCTCGGAGCCGAGCCGTGCGATGGACGTGATGTCGAACGAGTGCGGGAAGAAGTAGCCCTCGGGGTCGCCGAGATAGACGCCGTCGAACCAGACATCGGCTTGGTAGAAGAGCCCGTCGAACACCAACCACTGGCGATCGCCCGGCGCGGCGGCGCTGATCTCGACAGGACGGCGGAACAGCAACGGGCCGTCGGAGTCGGAGAATGCCGGGGTGCTGCGCCAGTGCCCGGGCACCGCGACGGGTTCCCACGACGAGTCATCGAACTCGGGTCCGATGCCACTTCGCCGTAGTTCATCGTCGGCGAGCGTCGCTCGCCAGGTACCCGAAAGATCCACTCAGGACACGCCTCCGGGCGTCCACTGTACGGGCATCGAGTGCACACCGGCGATGAAGTTGGAGGCCATCAGATGACGCTCGCCGGCGGGCCGCAGGTCGGGCATGCGGGTGAGGATCTGGCGGAACATCGCGTCGATCTCGATGCGCGCCACGTGCATGCCCAGACAGAGGTGTGGACCGCCACCGCCGAAGGCCATGTGCGGGTTCGGTGTGCGGCCGACGTCGAAACGGTCGGCGTCCTCGAACACTTCCTCATCGCGGTTCACCGATCCGTACAGCATGACCACCTTGTCGCCCGCCCGCATCGGTACGTCCCGGATCTCGGTGTCCTCGGTGAGCGTCCGGCGGAAGTAGATGACCGGGGTGGTGTAGCGCAGCATCTCCTCGATGGCGCTACCCATCAGGCCGTCTAGGTCGGCAGTGAGCCGCGCCCTCTGGTCCGGGTGTTCGAACAACAACTGCATCCCCGCCGCCACCAGATTGCGCGTCGTGTCGCCGCCGGCGTTGACGAGCAGCAGGAAGAACCACTGGAACTCCTCGTCGGTGAGCGACACGCCGTCCACCTCGGCCTGCACGAGTGCGGTACCGATGTCCTCGCCAGGGTTCCTCCGCTTGGACTGGGCAACCCCCGCCGCATAGCCGAGCATCTCGCCGATTGCCGCCATCTTCCTCTCGGGAGGAGCGATCGTCTCGTCGGTGGTATGCATGATCTCGGTGAGCTCGTAGAGGTGCTCGCCGTCACTGCGCGGGATGCCCATGAACTCGGCGATCAAGCCGCTCGGAAGCCGTCCGGCGAGGTCCGCAACGAAGTCACCCTCGCCGCGACCGATGACGTCGTCGACGATCTCCCGCGCGAGGTCGTGGATGCGGGGCACCAGACCCGCAGCGGCCTTCGGCGTGAAACCACGCGAGACGAGCAGCTTGAAACGGTCGTGCTGGGGAGGGTCCATGTTCAGCATCATCAACCGTTGCGCGCCGAGCTGGGCCTCGTCGATCTCCTCCATCATCACGCCGCGTCGGTACGACGAGAAGCGCTGCGGTTGGCGAGAGACGGTACGCACATCGGCCCATTTCGACAGCGCCCAGAAGCCGGGGCCGTCGCTCTCGGGATGCCACGCAACCGGGGACTCGTTGCGGAGTCGAGCGTACGCGTCCCACGGATGCCCGTTCGCGTAGGTGTCGGCGGCCTTGAGGTCTACCCAATCGACGATCCCGCTCACCACACGCCACCGTCCACGCGGAGCCACTCGCCGGTGGTGAAGCTGGACGCGTTGCTCGCGAGGTACAGCGCCGCCCCGACGATCTCACTCGGTTGCCCGCCCCGTTGCAGGCCGATGGTTGCCCTTGCGTTCTTGTTGAAGGTTTCCATGTCCCAGGCTTTGGCGATATCCGTGAGGAACGGGCCGGGCACGATGCAGTTCACGCGAACCTTGGGGGCGAATGCCTGTGCAAAGGAGAGTGTGAGGCTGTTCACGCCCGCCTTGGCCGCACCGTACGGTGCCTCACCCTTTGATGCCTTCAGGGATGCCGTGGAGGACACGAAGATCACCGAGCCGCCGGCACCCTCGGCCATCTTCGTACCGACGATCGCCGTGAGCCGGAACGGTCCCTTGAGGTTGACGTCGAGCACCTTGTCGTAGAGGTCCTCGGTGATGCCCTCCAGCGTCTCGTAGAGCGGCGACATGCCGGCGTTGTTCACGAGAACGTCAATCCGGCCGAACTCGTCGTACGCGGCCTTGGCGAGGGCCTCGGCCCCGCTCCACGACGCGGCGTGATACGCAACAGCGAGAGCCTTGCGGCCGCGTTCCCGAACCTCGTTGGCGACGGTCTCGCAGTTCTCCAGCTTGCGGCTGGCGATGATGACGTCGGCGCCGTGGTCGGCGAACGCCAGCGCCATCTCGCGTCCGAGGCCGCGACTGCCGCCGGTAACGAGGGCGACCTTGCCGGACATGTCGAAGAGGTTCTTGGTGGTCATCCCCCAATTCTTGCCCATTCGGCAGAGGGCGTGCTGCCTCCGGCCATGGCGAGTGCCCCTATCGCGACACCGTTCGCGCCGGTCTAGAGTCGTAGTGCATGTCGCAGCGGTGGCTCGGCTCAATGAGGAGTAATGGTGGCACGTCCGGAATCGAAGATGTCGAGGTGGCACGGGCTCTTGCGCAGGCGGCGTTGGGCAGCGGCCTTGGTTGCGCTGCTGGCGGTGCCCGTCGTCGGACTCGTTGGGGTCGGCCCGGCTGTCGGGCTGGACGGCTCTCGGGACGTCACGTTCACCACCAACACCGGAACCGGCTTCAACAACTTCGTCTACTCGGTGGCGATCCAGTCGAACGGGAAGATCGTTGTGGGCGGTGATTTCACCCAGTTCAGCGGTTCTGCAGTCAGCTATCTCATCCGCCTGAATGCTGATGGCACGAAAGACACCTCGTTCACCGCAACGGTAAACGGGTACGTCAACTCGATCGTGGTTCAGCTTGACAACAAGATCGTCATCGGGGGTGGCTTTACGCAACTCAACGGGTCAGCGGTGAAGTACATCGCCCGCCTGAACAGTGACGGAACGCCGGATACGGCGTTCACAGCGTCGGTTGGCTCGGGCTTTAACTTCGACGTGAACGCGCTCGCCTTGCAGTCGGACGGCAAGATTCTCGCAGGCGGCGCGTTCACCCAGTTCCAGGGAGGTGGCCCGGCCTACGTAGCCCGGCTCAATGCGGACGGCACGAAGGACTCCACGTTCGCCGGCAACGTCGGCAGCGGCCTGAACCTCGACGTGTACTCGATAGCTCTGCAGTCGACCGGGAAGATCGTGATCGGTGGCGCCTTCACCCAGTTGGGTTCCGCCAGTGCGAAGTACCTGGTGAGGCTGAACACCGACGGGACGAACGATGCTGCGTTCACCAGTGCACTCGGCACCGGTCTCGACTCGACTGTGTACGCACTCGATGCGCAGAGCAACGACAAGGTGGTGGTCGGCGGCGTGTTCACGACGCTGGCGGGAACCGGTGCCGGTTACGCCGCCCGACTCAACAGCGACGGGTCACCCGACACCGCTTTTCTCTCCACGATCGGCGCTGGGTTCAACTCCGACGTCTACAGCGTGGTCGTGCAGCCCGATGACGAGATCCTGTTGGGCGGAACCTTCGTGCAACTCGGTGGCACGCTTGCGGGTCACGTCGCCCGGCTGAACACCGACGGGAGCACGGACACCGTGTTCGCCTCGAATGTTGGGCAAGCGTTCAACGGCGATGTGTACGCAATGGCAGTCCAACTCGACGCCAAAGTGGTCGCCGTCGGCAGTTTCACCCAGTACAACGGAGTGACCACGAACCGGATCGTTCGCTTTGATGCTTCCGCGGGGCAGGTCAACCCGGGTACCGGCGGCGCCACCGGGGCAACCGGCGCAGTGGGGGCCACCGGTGCGCGCGGTGCCACGGGTGCCGGTACCACTGGTGCTACCGGTGTCCGAGGAGCTACTGGCGCACAGGGACTTCAAGGGGTGCAGGGTTTGCAGGGCGCGACCGGACCTGTGGGCGCAACAGGGCTCAAGGGCGCAACCGGTGACCGGGGTGCAACCGGACTGGTTGGGGCGTCGGGGCTGCTCGGACCGACTGGACCTGCGGGTGCCACGGGTGCGACGGGAGCCAAGGGTGATCTCGGAGCGACGGGTCCGGCGGGTGCGACGGGCGCTGCGGGTGCTGGCGTAACGGGTGCGACCGGACTGGTTGGGGCGTCGGGGCTGCTCGGACCGACTGGACCTGCGGGTGCCACGGGTGCGACGGGTGTACGTGGTGCGACCGGTTTGGCCGGTCCGGCGGGTGCGACGGGCGCGGGCGTCACGGGTGTACGTGGTGCGACCGGTTTGGCCGGTCCGGCGGGTGCGACGGGCGCGGGCGTCACGGGTGCGACGGGTGTACGTGGTGCGACCGGTTTGGCCGGTCCCGCGGGTGCGACCGGCGTGAGAGGGGCAACAGGACCCATCGGACCGTCCGGTCTCTTGGGCCCGATCGGGGCAATCGGGGCAACCGGCCCGACCGGTGCCGTTCTGGTCACCGCAGGTGTAGCGGGACTGAACAACAACACGCTGTACGCGGCGCCCGGTGTGCTGACGTCGACAGCGACAACCCCGACCAACGTGCCGGTGTCTGGCGGCGCCGTGGGCACGCTGTTCGCCCGGTCCAGCATCGCGATCACCGGAACGGTCACGGTTTTCAAGAACGGGGCAGCCACCACGGTCACGTGCAGCATGTCCGCTGCCACAGCATGCAGTTTCGTCGGTACTCCGGTGACGTTCGCCGCAGGAGACACGCTCGCGTTCCGGTTCACCAGCACGACGGCGAGTGCTGCCTCGGTCGTGCTGAGCGCACGGATCAGCTGACAGCGAGCGAGACCACCAGGTCGAACTGGGCCTGCGTCACCGACATCACGCTGAGGCGGTTGCCAGTGCGGGTGAGCGCAAAGTCGCCCAGCTCGTCGGCGCGCGCCTTCAGTTCGGTAAGACTCACCGTTCGCTTGAACTTCTTGACGAACCCGATGTCGACGAGCGACCAACGCGGGTCCTCGGGCTTGGACGCGGGGTCGTAGTGCTTGTCCGACGGGTCGAACTGGGTCGGGTCGACGTAGGCCAGCCCGACGACCTTGGCCAGGCCGACGACGCCGGGTACGTCGCAGTTCGAGTGATAGAAGAGGATCTGATCACCGATGGCCATCGAGCGCATGAAGTTGCGCGCCTGATAGTTGCGCACCCCGTCCCACATCGTCTTCTTGTCCCGCTTCAGGTCGTCGATCGAGTAGGCATTCGGTTCGCTCTTCATCAGCCAGGTCGCCACGCCGCCACGCTACCCCTGTGCTGTCTGCGAGGATCACGGCATGGACGACATCCAGAAACTGCTCGTCGAGCGGGAGTGCGAGCGACTCATCAACCAGTACTGCCTCTTTGTGGACTTCGGAGAGGCGAGCCGGATCGCCGAACTGTTCACCGAGGATGGTTGGTGGGAGAACGACTCGATCCGGATGGTCGGCCAGGACGGGATCCGTCGGGAGTTCGCAAAGCGCCAGGACGTCACCCGGCGCACGTCACGGCACCTCTGCACGAACGTGCTCATCGACGTGATCGACGGCGATCGCGCCACAGGAATCTGCTATCTCATCAACTATCGGCACGACTCGCCCACCGGTGAGGCGGAGATGCCGGCGCCCTCCGATACCCCGAAGTTCGTCGGTGAGTACCGAGACACCTTCGTGCGCACACCCGATGGTTGGCGGTTCGCCACCCGTCGGTGCGACATAACGTTCGTGCGCAGGCAGGCGCACTAGCGGGGACCACCAGCAACCCGGGTTACTCGGGTCGGGAGTGCCACCCGTGGATCCTGGGACGGTGCTCGAGGTTCCGGCCGGTCTTGGTGATCGCGACGCGCTGCGTTGGATAGATGCTCCGGTGCCCGGAGAACACGAATGCAACGACGCAGACCACCGCGAAGGGGACCGCAGCACCCCCGCCGAAGATCTCAATACCGAGGATGGTGCAGGCCAGCGGCGTGTTTGAAGCACCGGCAAACACCGCAACGAATCCCAATCCCGCCAGCAGTGAGGGTTCGATGTTCAGTGGGGTGGCGAGCGCAACCCCGAGCGTTGCCCCAATGGCAAACAGCGGCGTCACCTCTCCGCCGGGGAAGAGCGTCCCGATCGAGATCGCTGCGAACAGGATCTTCAGTGCGAAGACAGCGAACGACAGACGGTCGCCTGCGAGGGCCCTGTCGATAATGCCGAGCGACATGCCGAGATAGTCGTGGCCCACCCATGCGGTGAGGCCCACCAGAGCAAGGCCGCCGAGGAACGTGCGCAGCGGTGGGAAGCGAATGAACCGTGCCGTGGCCGACTTGAGGCCTTCGGTGAGCTCGATGAACGCGGCACCGGCCAGACCGAAAGCCACACCGCCGAGCAGCAGTTTCAGGATGAGCCACGTGTCGATTCTCGGGTCGAGAGGTACCCGAAGGGCGTGGTGGTAGCCGAGACCTCGCACGATCAGGTCGCCGACGATCGAGGCACTGAGCGCTGGAACGATTGCCTCGTAGCGCACACGGCCGAGCGACTGCACCTCGAGCGCGAAGACGGCCCCGGCGACGGGCACTCCGAAGACGGCACCAAAACCCCCGGCGAGCGCAGCGATCAGCAGGGTTCGTCGGTCGTCGGGCTTCAGCCGGATGAGGCGCGCGAAGGTGTCGGTGAGACCGCCCGACATTTGGAGTGCGGTGCCCTCCCGGCCGACCGAGGCTCCGAACAGTTGCGATGCCCAGGTTCCGAGCAGGATCATCGGCGCCATCCGGCGGGGAAGCCACTCCGTGGGTTCGTGGATCTGCTCGATAAGCAACGGGCTGCCGCCCTTGGCCCGGCCACCGAAGAAGTGGTACATCCCGCCGAGGATGAGGCCGGCAACGGGGAGCATGAAGTACATGCGGTCGTGCTCGAGGCGGAAGTCCGTGATCCGGTCGAGCACGGTGAGGAAGACCCATCCGGAGAGCCCGGCGAGGCCGCCCGACACGGAGCCGAGGATGATCCAACGCACGAGCGACGCGGCGAGATAGGCGTGCTCCCGGTTCCGGCGTGCGAGTACGGCCAGCCACGGGGGTGCTGACGGCGGTATTCCGGACATGTCCCTATTCTCCGTCATCGACATCGAGATACCGGGAACCACCTGCTTGTGGGGCGTCGCAGGGCGCACAACACCCCGTCCGTAGGATGACCCAAGCCATGCGTACTCCATCGCCCACCGAGGGTCTCAACCCGGACCAGCTCGATGCCGTGGTGCATGCGGGCGGCCCGCTACTAGTCATCGCCGGCGCCGGTTCGGGTAAGACCCGGGTGCTCACCAACCGCATTGCACACCTCATCGGGCACCACCAGGTGCACCCCATGCGCATCCTGGCCATCACCTTCACGAACAAGGCCGCGGACGAGATGAAGCGGCGTGTCGAGGCGCTCATCGGACCGGTCGCCCGGCAGATGTGGGTGAGCACGTTCCACTCGGCGTGTGTGCGGTTCCTCCGTCGTGACGCCGAGCGCATCGGGTTCCCGAAGTCGTTCAGCATCTACGACCAGGCCGATGCCAACCGTCTGGTCGGCTACGTCATTCGGGATCTCGGTCTCGACGCCAAGCGGTTCCCCGCGCGCGGTGTGCACGCCCAGATCAGCGCGTTCAAGAACGACCTCGTCTCGGCCCCCCATGCCGCGGACCGGGCAGCGAACATCTTCGAGCGCAAGATTGCCGACGTGTACAGGGAGTACGAGGCGCGGCTGCTTAAGGCCGGCGCGATGGACTTTGACGACCTCTTGGTGAACACGGTGAGGCTGTTCCGCACGGCTCCTGACGTGCTCGAGTACTACCGCGATCGCTTCCTCCACGTGCTCGTGGACGAGTACCAGGACACCAACACCGCGCAGAACGAGATCGTCGTCCTGCTCGGGGAGAAGCACCGCAACGTCATGGTTGTTGGCGACAGCGACCAGTGCCTCGTACCTGGTACCAAGATCTCTGTTCCGGGCGGCCGGGTTGCGGTGGAGGATGTTGCTGTCGGCAACTCGGTGACGGCCACGGGCGGTAACCCCGAGCGCATGGTCGAGCGCGGGGTATCGACCGTTGCCCCGGGTCGGTACCGCGGCCGCGTGTACCGGGTGGTCGCTGGTGGGCGCGAGCTCGTCGGCACGCCACACCACCTTGTCCCGGCACGCTTTCCGGCGCTCGACGACCGATGGTTCGTCTATCTCATGTATCGGGCGGATCGCGGTTACCGCATTGGCCAGTGCAAAGCCACGCGATATCGCAAGCCCGATGACCCCGACGTGGGCTTCCGGGTGCGTCTTCTTGGTGAGCATGCCGACAAGCTGTGGGTGTTGAAGGTCTGCGAGAGCCGTGCTGATTCCGGCTACTGGGAGGCACGGTTCGCCGCTGAGTACGGACTCCCCACAGCGTGTTTCCACGCAGTAGGCCGGCGGCTTGCGCTCGACGACGCTGCAATTCGGCGGCTCTACGACGCCCTCGATACCGAGACCCGCGCCAAGGTGCTCATGGACGAACTCCATCTCCACCTCGAGTTCCCGCATGGACGGGCACAGGGCGGCGAGCGACGCCAGACCATCAACCTCACGATGTACCAGGACCGGCGTACCCGAGAGGTTGGGATGCACCGCCTCCAGTGGAGCTCCTCGAACGCGGACCGTGCGGAGCGCCTAGCGGCTGCCGGCCTCCCAGTGCGTTCCGATTCAAAGGGCGGTGCGCGGATCGAGCTGACTCGCACCTCGTACCGGGAGATCCTCGCCCTTGCGCACCACGTGGCCGACCTCGGGGGGATGGAGATCAACCGTCGGGTCCAAGTCGGCAGCACGATCTACCCGCTCACACCGCTTGCCCATCTCCGCCCCGGGATGGTGGTGCTCGTGGAGGAGGACGGACAGCTCGTCGAGGCATCGATCGAGGAGACGGACACCGACTGGTACGACGGTCCGGTACACGACCTCGAGGTAGATGAAGCGCACACCTACGTCGCAAATGGCATCCTCGTCCACAACAGCATCTACCGCTTCCGCGGGGCAGACATCCGCAACATCATGCAGTTCGACCAGGCATACCCCGATGCCATCACGGTCGTACTGGACCAGAACTACCGCAGCACCCAGACGATTCTCGACGCCGCCAACTCAGTCATCGACAAGAACCTCGGCCGCACGCCGAAGCAGTTGTGGAGCGACAAGGGCGGCGGCGAGCAGATCGTGCGCTACCACGCGCAGGACGAGCAGGACGAGGCGCAGTGGGTTGCCCGCATGTGCACCAGTTACACCAGCGCGGACCGCTACCGGTGGGGAGACCTCGCCGTTTTCTACCGGACCAATGCGCAGAGCCGTGTGGTGGAGGAGTCCTTCATGCGGATGGGCGTGCCGTACAAGGTGGTTGGTGGCACGCGCTTCTACGACCGCAAGGAGATCAAGGACGCCATCGCCTACCTGAAGGCTGTGGTGAACCCTGCGGATGAGGTGAGCATCAAGCGCGTCATCAACGAGCCCAAGCGCGGCGTCGGTGACACGTCAATCGCGAAGCTCGACGCATGGGCAAACCTCACCGGGCAGACATTCTCGGCAGCGCTGCGGCGCGCCGATGAGGCCGGCGTGGGTGGGTCCGCCCTGCGCGGCATCGGGGCATTCGTCGAACTCGTCGATGCACTCGAGGGGTACGTTGCGGCCGGCCCCGCAACGGTGCTCGGCGAGGCGATCGAGCGCAGCGGCATGATCGCCCAGTTCGAGGCCGAGAACACTGTGGAGGCCCACGGTCGCATCGAGAACATCACCGAGCTCATTGGCTCGGCGGAGAAGTTCGAGACGGTGGACGAGTTCCTCGAACAGGTAGCGCTCGTATCGGACACGGACCAGGTCGGCGGCGACGAGAGCAAGGTCGTGCTCATGACCCTGCACAGCGCCAAGGGCCTCGAGTACCCGATCGTGTTCCTCGTCGGCATGGAGGAGGGGATCTTCCCGCACGTGCGTGCCCTCACCGAGCCCGACGAGATGGAGGAGGAGCGTCGCCTCGCCTACGTCGGGATCACCCGCGCGGAGGAGAAGCTTCACCTCTCGCACGCGTGGAGCCGCAGCCTGTTCGGTACGACGCAGTACAACCCGCCGTCACGCTTCGTGGAGGAGATCCCGTCGGACCTGATCCTGTCGAGTGGTTCGCCCAAGACCTATGGGCGCTCCAGCGAGCGCGGCGACCGGTACGACGACGACTGGGCCGAACGGCCGTACGCCGGTCGCCGGTGGGACCGGGACGACGACCCGCAGGGCGCGGCGCACCGTGAGCGCGTCGTGGACGCCGCCATCGCTGCGGGCCAGCGTGCAGCGATGCCCAAGCCGTCGAACGCCCACGAGAGCGGGTTCCGTGTGGGCGAGGACGTGCGGCACCCCAAGTACGGAGAGGGAGTCATCCTCGAGCTGCGCGGTTCGGGCGAGAAGACCGAGGCAACGATTCGGTTCCCGGGCGTGGGCTCCAAGACGTTCGTGCTTGCATGGACCCCGATCCAGAAGGCCTAACTGAGTACAGCAGGGTCAGGAGAGCAGGATCATGAGGATCGCTCCGCCAACCCCGACGACGAGGCCGAAAACTCCGGCGATGAGGCCGTTGCGGACACGCGGTGACATCGACATGCGACGAAGTTACTGGCGCTGTACGAGCCCGGAGAGCCTCCGGAGCAGACGTCGTGGGGTAATGCCGACGAGGGCAACCATTCCCTTGTACTGGGCACCGGGCACGCTGATCGCCCGCCCCCTGGCACAGTCCGCCAGGCCGTCGCGTGCCACCCGCTCAGCCGAGAGCCAGGCCATCGCCGGGTACTGCTTGGCGTAGTGCTCGGTGTTGCTCACGCTCTGGAACTCGGTCTTGGTGAGGCCCGGGCAGAGCGAGGTGATCACCACGCCGGACTTGCGGAGTTCCTCGTGGAGGCCCTCGGAGAAACTCTGGACGTACGCCTTCGTGCCGGCGTACACGTTCAGGTACGGAGCCGGTTGGAAGGCCACCACCGACGACACGTTGAGCACCCAGCCGCGCCGGGCATCGATGAGCCGCGGGAGCACCGCTCGGGTGAGTCGGGTGAGCGCCACAACGTTCAGGCCGATCTCGTCCTCGGAGCGGTCCGGGTCGACGGACGCAAAGTCCCCGGACGTGCCGAACCCGGCGTTGTTGACCAGCAGGTCGACCGGGTTGACGGGCGACGCCAACCGGGCCTCCACGAGTAAGCGCCCCTCACGGGTCTGCAGGTCGCCGGCGATCACCTCGGTGCCCGGATACGCCCGGGCGAGTTCGCCCAGGCGCTCGGCCCGGCGCGCCACGACGACGAGCGGGATACCGGCCGCGCCGAGTTCGCGGGCGATGGCCTCGCCGATACCGCTCGATGCCCCGGTGACGAGGGCCCGTGTGAAGGGATACGTGGTCATGGGGCCATTCAAGGGGATTCGGGCCCGGTTGCCCCGCGGCTCAAGCCGGCGGGTTCTCGAACGCCTTGTCGATCCGCTCGAACCGGCGCCGCACAGCCTTGCGGGCCTCGTCATGCGGCACGATGTACAGGCGGTCGGTGAACAGCGAAGCGAGGACCTGATCGGCCACGAACTCCACCGGGAGTACCCGGCCTGCGAGCTCCTCGTTTGCCTCGTCCTGATCGAGCACCTCGTGGGACACATCGTCCGGCCCGCCGAACTCCTCGGGCCGGTTGCGCTCGGACTTGCCGATGTTCGTCGCCACACGCATCGGGCAGAGCACGCTCACGGCGATCCCGTCGTTGCGAAGCTCCTTGTGCAGCACCTCGGCCAGCGCAACCACGCCGTATTTGGTGACGCAGTACGGACCGAGCCCGACGTTCGGCGTGAGCCCGGCGAAGGAGGACGTGAAGAGCAGGTGACCCCGTGCCGGCCCGGGATTCGCCTTGGCGGCCTCCACCATGCGCGGCAGGAACGCCTCGACCCCGTGGATCGGTCCCCACATGTTGACGGCCATCAGCCACTCCCAGTCGGCATGCGTCATGTCCACCGTCGGGCCACCGACAGCGACGCCGGCGTTGTTGAAGACGATGTCGGCGCGCCCGAACCGGGAGAACGTGGCGTCCGCCAGCGCATCGACCGATGCCTTGGAGCTGACGTCGCACACCACGCCGAGCGCACCGAGCTTGGCTGCCACCGCATCCAGCGGGCCCTTTTCGATGTCCGCGAGCACGAGGCTCGCACCCCGCTCCCTCAGCCCTTTTGCCGTTGCCAGACCGATCCCGCTTGCCCCGCCGGTTATTACTGCTACCCGTCCCAGAAGATCCATGCGAACAGTTTCTCACGGTCGCCCCGTGAGCGCCCCGGCCGCCGCTGCTGGACAGCGTCGGGACGAAGGACCCCGGTACCGCGCGCCCTGCCGTGGTTCAATAGGGGACGTGAGCAACGCAATCGTCCTCATCGAGAGCCTCACCGGCAACACCTGGAAAGCCGGCGAGAAGATCGCTGCGAATCTGCGGCAGTCCGGTTGGGGGGTGAGTTCGGTCTGCTCGGTCCGCAAGCCCGATCTCCACGCTCTCGAGACCGCTGACCTCGTGCTGCTCGGCTCATGGACCGATGGCATCTTCGTTGCTGCCCAGCGCCCTGGCGGTGCCGGTCACCTGTGGGGTATGCCCTCGATCGCCGGCAAGAAGGCCGCAGCGTTCTGCACCTACGCGCTCAACCCGGGCAACGTGCCCGCGAAGATGTCCGGTGTGCTCGAGTCCAAGGGCGCGACGGTGCTCGGTGGTCTGGCATTGCACCGCAAGAAACTGGACCAGCACGCCGAGGAGTACGTCTCCCGACTGCTCGGCAATCTTGCTACTGCCTGAGTACCGGTCGCGGGGACAGCAGTCCCGTCGTTACACCGAGGCGTCGGTTGTGGTCGTCGTCGGCAGCGCAGCGGCGAAGCGGATCTTCACTGTCGGGCGTTTGGTCATCTCCACGACAACTTCGGCAGCGGGCTCGGCCCGCTCGAGGTCCGCGACTGTGACCGTTGTCCCGTTGCAGTCCTGAAGCGCCTGGGTGGCCTCGTTGACCGAGATGAGGCACTCGGGGCCCCGGTCGGCCCGGTAGGCGAAGTAGACCGCCCAGCCCTCGGTATCGGGAAGCTTCGGGTCGTGATCAACCACGATCGCCTGCTTGCCGTCGGTGCCGCGCAGGTCGGCGTACAGCAGCGGGCCGTGCCGGACGATCCGTGCGGCTGCAATGTCCACCCGACCGATGACGAACTCACGGTCGCCCAACCGGATGCCCTCGCCGTTACCGGAGAGGAGCGCGGCGATGCCGTAGGTGATGCCCCCAAGGGCCGCAAAAAACAGGATTCCGGCTACGACCGGCACCACAGCCCGCGCCAGCGGGGTACGCAGGCGGGGGAGTTGTCGGGGGATCCGGCGCTTGGGTTCCATCTGCTCCTCAGTCAACCACGAAGCCGGTCAGGTGAGGGTGGCGGCGCGGCCCCGCCGCCCCGGCTTTCGCCGGAGGGCCCTCCCAGCGATAGCGTCACACCCTCGTGAAGCGTCCCTATCGAGTTGTGGTGGCCAAGCCGGGCCTCGACGGTCATGACCGCGGCGCGAAGACAGTGTCCCGCGCCCTGCGGGACCATGGCTTCGAAGTGATCTACACCGGTCTGCACCAGACCCCTGAACAGATCGCTGAGACGGCTCTGCAGGAAGACGTTGATGCCGTCGGGCTGTCGCTGCTGTCCGGTGCGCACCTCACGCTGTTCCCCCGGGTGATGGAGGAACTCCGCAAGCGTGACCTCGACCTGGTCGTGTTCGGCGGCGGCACCATCCCCGAGGCGGATATCAAGATTCTCAAGGAGCAGGGAGTGTCCGAACTGTTCACACCCGGCGCCTCCCTGCGCAAGATCGGAACATGGCTCGAGGAAACGCTCGACGCCAGAGAAGGAGACTGAAGTGGATCTCTTCGAGTATCAGGGCAAGCAGTACTTCGCCCGGTTCGGCATCGCGGTGTCGCCTGGTGGTGTTGCCGACACGGTGGACCAAGCCGTCACGGTCGCCGAGCAGGCGGGCTACCCGGTTGTGGTGAAGGCCCAGGTGCAGGTGGGCGGTCGCGGCAAGGCTGGCGGCATCAAGCTCGCCAACAACGCCGACGAAGTCCGCCTCCACGCCGGGAACATCTTGGGCATGGATATCAAGGGCCACCTCGTGAAGCGCATCTGGGTGGAGCACGCCTCGGACATCGTCGAGGAGTACTACGCATCGTTCACGCTCGACCGTGCCGCCAAGAAGCACCTCCTCATGCTGTCCGCACAGGGCGGCGTCGAGATCGAGGTCACCGCTGAGAAGGACCCCGACGCGATCATCATGCTGCACATCGACCCGGTGGTCGGTCTGTCCGCTGCCGAGGCCCATAAGGCCTGTGTGGACGCGAAGATCAACCCGAAGGCCGTCGACGGTGCCGCCGAAATCCTTGTGAAGCTCTACGAGTGCTTCACCAAGGGCGACTGTGACCTTGCGGAGATCAACCCGCTTATCTTCCGCCCGGACGGCGGTGTGCACGCACTCGACGCCAAGGTCAGCCTCGACAACAACGCGGCGTTCCGTCACCCCGAGTGGGACGAGTACCGCGCCACCGAGGAGCTCGACGAGCGCGAGCAGTTGGCTCGTACGCACGACCTGCAGTACATCGGACTCGAGGGGAACGTCGGCATCATCGCCAACGGTGCCGGGCTCGCCATGTCCACGCTCGACGTGGTCAACCAGGTCGGTGGCAAGGCTGCCAACTTCCTCGATATCGGTGGCGGCGCCAACGCCGACGTGATGACGGCTGCGCTCGAGGTGATCAACTTCGACAAGGACGTCAAGAGCATCTTCATCAACATCTTCGGCGGTATCACCCGCGGCGAGGAAGTTGCCAAGGGCATCGTGCAGGCACTCGGCCGTGTCGAGCTGCGCGCACCGATCGTCATCCGCCTAGACGGCACCAACGCCGAGGAGGGTCGCGAGATCCTGAAGTCGGCCGGTATCCCCGAGTCCAAGCTCATCTCCAAGCCCACCATGCTCGAAGCTGCGCGTGCCGCTGTTGCACTCGCGAAGGGAAACTGAGGCACTGACATGGCCATCTTCGTCAACGAGAACACCAAGGTCATCGTGCAGGGCCTCACGGGCGGCCAGGGCCGCTTCCACGGTCTGCGCAACAAGGCATACGGCACCAACGTCGTCGGCGGCGTCACGCCCGGCAAGGGCGGCACGGACGTCGAGGGCATCCCGGTCTTCAACTCCGTGAAGGAGGCCGTTGCGGCAACCGGTGCGGATGCGTCGTTCATCGCGGTGCCGCCGAAGGCCGCGTCGGCAGCCATCCTCGAGGCCGCCGAGGCCGGTGTGCGCTTCATCGTGTGCATCACCGAGGGCATCCCGGCCCAGGACGAAGCCCGTGTGTACAACACGCTCGTGCGGGACTACCCGAACACCCGCCTCCTCGGGCCGAACTGCCCCGGCATCATCAGCCCAGGCAAGTGCAACATCGGCATCACCGCCGGCGAGATTGCCGAACTGCCGACCGCCAAGGGGCCCAACGTGGGCATCGTGTCCCGCTCGGGCACGCTCACCTACCAAGCGCTGTACGAGCTGAAGCAGAAGGGCATCGGCGTGTCCACCTGCGTCGGCATCGGCGGGGACCCGGTCCCGGGCACCAACTTCATCGACTGCCTGCGCGAGTTCCAGGCGGATCCGGACACCCACGCGATCATCATGATCGGCGAGATCGGTGGTTCGGCCGAGGAAGAGGCCGCCGAGTTCATTAAGGCCAACGTCACCAAGCCGATGAGCGCGTACATCGCCGGTGTCACTGCACCGGAGGGCAAGAAGATGGGCCACGCCGGTGCGATCGTGTCGGGCGGCAAGGGCACCGCCCAGGGCAAGATGGACGCACTGCGCGCCGCCGGGGTAAAGATCGGGCTGAACCCGACCGAGGCCGGCGAACTGATGGCGGAGATCGTCAAGGGCTTGTAATGCTCGGGCATAGCCACCGGCAGGGACAACGTCCCCGGTTGTCACAGCTAGCGCTTCCCTCGCCGCCGTGCAGTAGCCGGTGGACGACTTACTGAAACGGGCCCGGCCAGTAGGCCGGGCCCGTCAGTTTTTTGTTGCTGATCGGTAAACGGCTCGGGTCCAGAGGTGCCTGACGCCTACCCTTGCCGGGTGGCCAAACGCGCTCTGCTCTCGGTGTACGACAAGACCGGTGTGGTCGAGCTTGCGAGCGGGCTCGTGGACCTCGGCTGGGAACTGATCTCCTCGGGGGGCACGGCCCGGGTGATCTCCGAGGCGGGTCTTCCGGTCACTGATGTCGCGGACCTCACGGGCTTTCCCGCCATCCTCGGCCACCGCGTGGTCACGCTGCACCCAGCCGTGCACGCGGGCCTGCTTGCCGACGTGGATCAGGCCGATCATCTCGCTGATCTGGCGAACATGGGCTACGAACCCATCGCGCTGGCCGTCGTCAACCTCTACCCGTTCACGTCAAACCCGGGGATCGAGCTGATCGATGTGGGCGGTCCCACCATGGTGCGGGCCGCCGCCAAGAACCACGCGCACGTCGGCGTGGTGACCGATCCGGCGCAGTATGCGCCGCTGCTCGACGAACTGCGCGCAAACGGCAACGTGCTCGCCGCGGGCACACGCCGCCGGCTCGCGCGCGACGCCTTCGCGCACACTGCTGCCTACGACGCCGCAATCGTCACCTGGTTCGACGAGACCGACCTTGCGAACGGCGATGGGGAGGTGCTCCCGAGGTCCCTGCACTACTCGCTCGTGCGCGCGCAGGACCTCCGCTACGGCGAGAACCCGCATCAACAGGGGGCGCGCTACCGCATCGAGGGCCGCAGCAGCTGGTGGGACGACATGGTCCAGCACGGCGGCAAGGAACTCAGCTACCTCAACCTGTTCGACTCCGAGGCAGCGTGGCGGTTGGCCAACTCCCTCGCCGGACCGGCCGTAGTGATCGTGAAGCACGCGAACCCGTGTGGCGTTGCGGTGGCCGACGACATCGCTGCGGCGTACGTGCGGGCCAATGCGTGCGACCCGGTGAGCGCATTCGGCGGCATCGTGGCGGCGAACCGGACGGTCACCCGTGCGATGGCCGAGGCGCTCGCTCCGGTGTTCACCGAGGTGGTGATCGCCCCCGGCTACGACGCGGATGCTCTCGAGGTGCTCACTGCGAAGAAGAACGTGCGGGTGTTGTCGGCGCCGAAGCCGTACGGTGCGGCGCTGGACCTGCGATCCATCGACGGTGGGCTGCTCGTGCAGCAGGTGGACCCGGTGTCGGTGGACCGCTCGGCGTGGCGTGTCGTCACCGAGGCGCAGCCCGATGCCTCGCTGTGGGACGACATCGTGTTCGGTTGGCAGGTGTGCGCAGCCGTGAGCTCCAATGCCATCGTGCTCGTCAAGGACCGTCAGGCGTTCGGTGTCGGGGCGGGCCAGCAGAACCGTCTGGATTCTGCCCGGATCGCGCAGGACCGTGCAGCGGGCCGCGCCGTGGGTGGGGTGTGCGCGAGCGACGCATTCTTCCCCTTCCGTGACGGTCTCGATGCGGTTGCGGCAGCAGGCGTGCGTGCGGTCGTGCAGCCCGGCGGCTCGGTCCGGGACGACGAGGTGATTGCGGCAGCCAACGAGCACGGCCTCGTGATGGTGTTCACAGGTGAGCGTCATTTCCGGCACTGAGCACCGCAACGCCGTGCTCGCGGACCGTTCGGTCGGCGGCCGTGCGCTGTGCCGTGCGCTGTCCGATGCCACCGACGAGTGGCTCATCGGTCTCTTCGGGGCGGCAACGGCCGGGATCAAGGGGCGCTTCGCTCTCGTGGCCACCGGCGGCTATGGCCGCGGCGAACTTGCGCCATACAGCGACCTCGATGTGCTGCTGCTGCACGACAGCCCCAAGACCGTCGCCCAGGTCGCAGAGCGGCTCTGGTACCCGATCTGGGATGCCTCCAAGGG
Source organism: Actinomycetota bacterium (assembly GCA_009701715.1). Taxonomy (GTDB): domain Bacteria; phylum Actinomycetota; class Acidimicrobiia; order Acidimicrobiales; family Ilumatobacteraceae; genus WLJO01. The sequence continues at coordinate 3,458 of WLJO01000006.1, read as the reverse complement.
GGCGGACAAGATCAAGCTCGGCCACGCCGTCCGCACCGTCAAGGAAGCCAAGGTGCTGGCGTCCGATGACCTCGACACCGCAACCTCGTTGCTCACGGCCAGACACCTTGCCGGGGATGCAGCGCTGACCTCGGACCTGCTCGGCATCATCGCGTCGGACTGGCGTTCCCGGAGGGCTCGCTGGCTTGCCGTGCTCGCAGCGGGCGTTGCCTCCCGCCATGAGGAGGCCGGCGAGGCGGCGTTCCTGCTCGAGCCGAACCTGAAGGAGAGCAGCGGGGGCCTCCGGGATGTCCATGCGCTGCGCTGGGCAGAGGCGGCGGGAGCACTCATCGCCCCGGCCGACCGCACTGCTCTCGCGCAGGCAGAGGACACCCTTCTGGCCGTGCGGGTTGCACTGCACCGAACAACCGGGCGGGCAGGTGACGTGCTGCTGCTGCAGGAGCAGGAGACCGTTGCTCCCGAGGCGGGGTTCCGGGACTCCGACGTGCTCATGGCAGCCGTCTCGGTCGCCGCGCGACGGGTGGTGTGGATCGGCGACGAGACCTGGTCCCGCGTGAACGGGCTGCCCCCAGTGGCCAGCGACCACGTGCTTGCGAGCGGTGTGTTCCTGCGTGGTGGCGAGGTGGAACTGGAGGCGGCGGCCGACCCGTCGCAGGACCCGACGCTGATGCTGCGCGTGGCCCGCACCGCTGCCGAATCGGGGGCGCGTATCAGCCGCGCGACACTCGAGCGGCTCGAGTTGTCAGCGGCCGTGCTGCCGGCGCCGTGGCCGACGGGGGCGGTTGACGACCTCGTCGGCCTGCTGCTCTCGGGTCACCGCGCGATCCCGGTGTTCGAGGCACTCGACCACTACGACCTCCTCGTGCGCATCCTGCCGGAATGGGCACCGGTCCGCTCCAAGCCACAGCGAAACGCGTACCACCGCTTCACGGTGGACCGACACCTCTGGGAGACGGCGGCCAACGCGGCCGCGCTTGTCCATCGCGTAACCCGACCGGATCTCCTCGTGCTCGGTGCGCTGTTGCACGACATCGGCAAGGGGTACCCGGGGGACCACACCGATGTCGGCGTGGATCTCGTCCGTGTGATCGGGCCGCGGCTCGGCCTCATCGATGATGACGTCGATGTCATCGTGACAATGGTGCGCGAACACCTTCTCCTGCCCGATGTCGCGACGCGACGTGACCTGTCCGATGACGGAACGATCAACGCTGTCGCCGAGGCCGTGGGCAACGACGTGACGCTCGACCTGTTGTCCGCGCTCACCGAGGCGGACTCGCTCGCAACCGGTCCGTCGGCGTGGGGGTCGTGGAAGCGTGAGCTCGTGACGCTGCTCGTCGACCGGACACACCACGTACTCGGTGGCGGGGACTTCACCCAGGTGAACTGGCGGCTGTTCCCGACCTCAGAGGTGCTCGAGCTGATGGGGGAGGGCACCACCGCCATCCGCACCACCGAGGACCGGGTGACCGTGGTGGCGCCGGACCGTCCCGGGCTGTTCTCGCGGGTCGCCGGCGTCCTGAGCCTGCACGGTCTCGATGTGCTCGATGCCGAGGCGCACTCCGACGATTCGGTCGCAGGTCGCCAGGCGATGGCGGCCAACGAGTTCCGGCTGCTCCCGCCCAAGGAGGGGATCAAGTGGGACCGTGTGGTGGACGATCTCCAGCGTGCCCTCGACGGGCAACTGGCGATCGAGGCCCGCCTTGCGGAGCGGGCCAAGACGTACCGTCGCCGCAAGATGCTGTCCGCAACGGTGAGCCCGCCATCGGTCCGGATCCACAACGATGCGTCGTCGAACGCGACGGTCATCGAGGTTCGGGCGCCGGACAAGATCGGCATCCTCCACCGGATCACCAAGTCCCTCGGGGAGCTCGGCCTCGATATCCGCCACGCGAAGGTGCAGACGATGGGCAATGAGGTGGTGGACACGTTCTACGTACGCACGGCTGATCGGCTGAAGGTGCTGGACCCGTTCCACCTCAAGGAGATCGAGCGCGCCATCCTCCACGCCCTCTCCTAACCCCAGCATTCTGACGGCACTTTCCCCACGCATAGAGGGGGAATCCTTGCCCAGAAGGACCCGAGGTTGGGCCTGCCGGAAAGGGGATGGATTAGGGTCGGGTGAATGAGCGAGCAGTTGGGCGCCGGAGATTTCACGAGGGACCTCGTCCGCTGGAGTGAGTCACTCGCAGCAATCGCCCGGACCGGGCTCGGTTTCACCCAGAGCCTCTACGAAAAGGAGCGCTTCGAGGAGGTGCTCCACGTTGCCGCAGACATCAAGGCCGCAGCAGACGACGCGCTCGAGGTGCGCCGGGAGCAGGACCACTTCGTGCAGGAGTGGATGGACTCGGTAGGTGAGGGGGTTCCTGGTTACGTCACACCCAAGGTCGCGATCGGCATCATCTGTCACGACGACGAGGGCCGGATCCTGCTGGTCAAGCGGCCCGACTCCGGTATCTGGCTGTATCCCACGGGATGGGCTGATGTCGGGTACTCGCCGAGCGAGGTGGCGGTGAAAGAGGTGCTCGAGGAGACCGGCATCGAGTGTGTTCCCGAGCAAGTCATTGCGGTCATCGACGGCCAACGAATGGGGTTCACCCGATTCGGCATGTACATGATCCTGTTCCACTGCCGCGCCGTCGGTGGTTCGCTGCAGGGACACCCGCTCGAGACGGCTGGTGTTGGCTTCTTCGCCGAGGACGACCTCCCGTTCCCGACCGCCGGGGCCAGTTGGTGGGGACCGATGGCGTTCGCCGCCATCCGCGGTGAAAAGCTCGCCGCAGCGTTCGAGCCGCCCCGCAGCCCGATGTGGCGGGGCACGCCCGAGGCCTGAGGCAGTCCCTGACCGTTCTGGGCAAGGTTTCCCCCCGTATGCGTGGGGAAAGTCCCGTCAGAACGCAGGTGGGGTAAGGTCGGGAGATGTCGCTCCTGCCGCTCAATCCCGATGAACTGCTCTCCACCACTCGCGCCGTGCGCAAGCGGCTCGATTTCGACAAGCCCGTGCCGGACGCCCTGATCCGCGAGTGCGTGGCAATGGCCCAGCAGTCGCCGTCGGGCTCGAACAACCCGTCGATGTCGTTCGTGATCGTCAAGGACGCGGCGAAGCGAAAGGCGGTAGGCGCCGTCTACCGCGAATGCTTCGAGCTCTACAAGACCTGGGACGGGCGCTACATCGGCTCCATCGAGAAGGCAACGGCTGAGGAGAACGCACAACAGCAGCGCAGCGCTTCCTCGGCTGACTTCCTCGGCGAGCGCATGGGCGACGCCCCGGTGCTCGTCATCGCCTGCAACGCCGCTGGCGCTCGCACCGACGGCCAGAACGGCATGGTTGGCGCCTCGATGATGGGCAACATCCTCCCCGCAATGTGGAGTTTCATGCTCGCCGCCCGCGCACGCGGCCTCGGCACGGCCTGGACCACCCTGCACCTCATTCAGGAGCAGGCCGTTGCCGACATCCT